>DATCEH010000001.1:0-16613 GCA_036510225.1 Solirubrobacteraceae bacterium
AGGAGTGGCGTGATCCCCGCGAAGACGAACTGGAAGTAGACGAGCGAGGACTGCGGGAAGCGCAGCGCGGGCCCGGGAAGGTTGTCGACCAGGGGGATGTTCGCCCGCTCCTCCTCTGCCTTGCTGCCGAGCTCCGACCCCGGGTGACCGAGGAAGTTGTTGAAGAAGCCGTGGCTGCTTCCTCCCAGATGGATCGGAGTTCCGAAGCCCATCTTGAAAGACCAGAGGACCCAGGCGATCAGGACCAGTGCGAAGGCGCTGAACGCCATCATCATGCTGTTGACAGACCAGCGCTTCTGCATCACCCCGCCGTAGAGCACGACGAGGCCCGGCACGCTCATCAGGCCGACAAGCGTCGCAGCGGTCAGCTGCCACGCATTGTCGCCCGGGATCAACCAGGATGGATAGGGGGAATACATGCGCCTCCTTATGGCGGTAGTTCTCGATCGCGCGTCCCTGCCCAGGCCACAGCGCGTGACGACACGGCAAATTTGCCCGCGCCGCAATCAAAACCGGGTGCGACGCTTTCCAAAATGGCCCTGTGGCCAACAATCCGCGGATCGCCTTGTCCGATGGGACAGTCGGCGCGGAGGCCGCGGGCGGGGGGTCATCCGCCGGCGCAAGCCGCCGTCCCGAGCGGCCTTCGGCGGGCGGTCGGCTGCTGGCCCGGACGGGCGCGGCGGGCCGGGGCGCGTCCCCGGCCGAGGTCAGCCGGTCGGCTGCGACGCTACGTCGACGTGATGAAGCCGCGGCCGACCGAAGCCGACCCGCAAGGATCGGTCAGCCGCTGGCCGGAACGGCGGCGGCGGGCTTGGCGGGGGCCCTCGGGAAGCCGGCCAGCCGGCACTGGGTGCCGACCAGATTGGCTTCGGTGTCGTTGCGCGAGTCCTCGAAGGCGCACCACGCCTTCGCGGCCGGGCCGCAGCGGTGGAGCGCGGCCGATCCCATCTCGCTGGCGAAGCTGACCGTCACGCAGCCGTTCGCCGAGCTCGCGTAGGAGTTGGTCTGGCGGCTGCCGTAGACGACGACGGCGACGACGGCGACGAGGATGCACACGACGGTCACGGCCATCAGCCGCTTGTGCCGGCGGTCGAGGGGCTCGGCCAGGCGGGCCTCCTGTCCGACCATGATCATCCCCGCAGGCCCCCGCACCCGAGTGGGACCGGTCGGCGGGCCGATCGCCCGACGACCCACCGCGGCGGCGCGACCCACCGCGGCGGCGCGACCCACTGCAGCGGCGCGACCCGCCGTCCGGGGGGCCGCGGGCTCGCCGCCGTCCGGCGGCGGCGGCGGGCAGGCTCCGCCCGCGCGCCGCGAGGGACGCGCGAGGAGAGCGGGGCTCGGTCTACTTGATGAACAGGATCTCCTGGTACTTCGGAAGCGGCCAGAGGTCGTCGGCGACGATCCGCTCGAGGCGGTCGGCGACGCCGCGGACGTCGGTCATCGCGGTGATCACGGTGTCGCGCATGTACAGCGCGAGGTCGGTCTCGGAGAGCTCCTCGTCGGGCCCGAGGTTGGCCTTCTCGAGCTCGAGGATCGCCCAGTGGAGCTCCTCGACCAGCGGCTTGACCTCCTCGGTCAGGGCGTCGAGTCCGATCGCGGAGACCTCGGTCAGGTGGCGGACGGCGGCCGGGAGGATCATCGATCGGGCGATCGACGCGGCGGTCTCGGCCTCGATGTTGAGCTTCTTGTTGTACTGCTCGACGAAGACCTCATAGCGGGAGTGGAGCTCCCGGGCGGAGAGGACGCCGTAGTTCTCGAACATCGCGATCGTCTGGTCGGCGATCAGCGCCGGGAGGGCGTCGGGCGTGCTCGGCAGATTGGCGAGCCCACGCTGCTCGGCTTCGGCGTGCCACTCGGCCGAGTAGTTGTCCCCGCCGAAGACGATCCGCCGGTTGGCGCCGTAGCTGTCCTTGACGACCGCGAGCACGGCCTTGTCGACGGCCAGGCCGTCGGCCAGCTGGGCCTCGAGCGCGACGGCGAGCTGGTCGATCGCCTCGGCGACGATCGTGTTGAGGACGGTGTTGGTCAGGCCGATCGACTGGCTCGACCCGAGCATGCGGAACTCGAACTTGTTGCCGGTGAACGCGAACGGCGACGTCCGGTTGCGGTCGCCGCCGTGGAGTGGCAGGGTCGGCAGGACCGGGGTTCCCAGGCTGAGGAAGGCGGCCTCCGCCGAGGAGAGGGTCTCGCCGTCGGCGATCGCGTCGAACACGGCTTGGAGATCGGTGCCCAGGAAGATCGAGATGATCGCCGGCGGGGCCTCGTTGGCGCCGAGCCGATGGTCCTGTCCGACGTTTGCGGCGGTCGCCCGGAGCAGGGCCTGGTGCTTGTTGACGGCGGCGACGGCGGCCGCGCAGAAGAACAGGAAGTTCAGGTTCTCGTGCGGGGTGTCGCCCGGATCCATCAGGTTGGATCCGGTGTCGGTCCCGATCGACCAGTTGTTGTGCTTGCCGGATCCGTTCACGCCGGCGAACGGCTTCTCGTGGAGGAGGCAGACGAGGCCGTACTTGCGGGCGACGTTCTGCATGATCTGCATCGTCAGCTGCTGGTGGTCGGAGCCGACGTTCGTGCCCTCGTACAGCGGCGCCAGCTCGTACTGGCTGGGGGCGACCTCGTTGTGGCGGGTCTTGACCGGTACGCCGAGCTTCTCGAGGTACATCTCGCTGTCCATCATGCACGCGAGGACGCGTTCGGGGATCGACCCGAAGTAGTGCTCGTCGAGCTCCTGGCCCTTCGGCGGCGCCGCGCCGAACAGCGTCCGCCCGGTCAGGACGAGGTCGGGCCGGGCGTAGAAGTAGTGCTCGTCGATCAGGAAGTACTCCTGCTCGGGGCCGACGCTCGAGAAGACGTGGGTGACCGCGTCGTCGCCGAGCAGGCGGAGCGCCTTGACCGCGGCGTCGGACACTGCGTCCATCGAGCGCAGCAGCGGCGTCTTGTGGTCGAGGGCCTCGCCCGTGAACGAGACGAACGCCCCGGGGATGCAGAGCAGGGCGCCGTTCGGGTTCTCGAGGATGAAGGCCGGAGACGTCGGGTCCCACGCGCTGTAGCCGCGGGCCTCGAAGGTCGACCGGAGACCGCCGCTCGGGAAGGACGAGGCGTCCGGCTCCTGGCGGATCAGCTCCTTGCCGGAGAACTCGGCGATCGCCGTGCCGTCGCCGACCGGCGAGTAGAACGAATCGTGCTTCTCGGCGGTGATCCCGGTCAGCGGCTGGAACCAGTGGGTGTAGTGGGAGGCGCCGTTCTCCAGCGCCCACTCCTTCATGCCCTGGGCGACCTCGTCCGCCAGCTCGCCGTCGAGCGGGAGGCCCTTGGAGAGCACGGACTGGAGCTTCTTGAACGCTGGCTTGGGCAGGCGCTGGCGCTGGACTTCGGTGCTGAAGACGTTGGCCCCGAAGATCTGGTTGCCGGCGACTGTCAGGTCGGGCGAGCCGAGACCGGCGCCGTCTGCGCTCCATTGTGCGGAGGTGACATTCTTGAGGCGTGTCGACATGGCGGTGCGGTCCTCCTGGGGAAGGTGGTCGATCGGTCGCAGCGGGGCCTAGGCGCGAGATCGTAGAGCGAACGCGCGGACTCGGAAACCCTACGCGCTCCCGAGGGGGGTTGGCTTTGTACGCAGGGCCAAAGCAGGGATGTCGGGATTCGCCCTGGCGTCGCCCTCGCGCGGCCTGGCGTCGCCCTCGCGTGGCCTGGCGTCGCCCTCGCGTGGCCTGGCGTCGTCGCCCGGAGCCGGCGCGAGG
The DNA here is from genome assembly GCA_036510225.1 of Solirubrobacteraceae bacterium. Taxonomy (GTDB): domain Bacteria; phylum Actinomycetota; class Thermoleophilia; order Solirubrobacterales; family Solirubrobacteraceae; genus Palsa-513. The sequence goes on from DATCEH010000001.1 coordinate 3,741, forward strand.
CTGACCCGCCGCGCGGCCGAGCCTGTCCGCCCAGGCCGGATTGACCGGCCGCGACCCGCCGGCCACGCCGGGATCCGGCCGGCGGACGACCGCTGGAATGTCGTCTGTCCAAATCGGGGGGACGATCTTTCGACAGGCGGCCAATGACCCCCGGCCGCAGATCTTCGATGCTCCCTGGGAACGTCCCCGCCCACACGCGCCGCCGGCATCCCCACCGGCCGCGGGTCCGACCGCCCCGATCGCCCCGATTGAAAGAGGCCGCTCGTCATGAAGATCGTCGCCGATCCCCTGCGCCACGGCGCGTCTCAAATGTCCCTGCGCCGGTCCTGAGGTGGCATCTGTGGAGCGAGAGGCTGCGACGCCGTTGACACGTCTGCGGGCTGTTCATCTCGAGATGGTCGACGCCGTGCTCGGCGGCGAGGGTCTGGTGCGGGTCGCGCGGATCGCGGCTGATGCCGTGGGCGCGCCGGTCGCGATCATCGTCCCCCGCCTGAGCGTGGCCTGCGTCGCGCCGACGCTGATCGATGTCGGCGAGCTCGAGCACTACGTCAGCGACCGTGTCGCCGGTCGCCCGGCGCGGGCGCCCCGCCTGGTCGCCGCAGAGGAGCCGATCGCGGCCGGCGAGGACCTGATCGGGATCGTCGCCCTCCTGCGTGGGGACACGCCGGTCCGGGCGGACGCGGCCGAGTACCTCCACCTGGCGGCCGTCGCCTCGCTCACCGAGGTGGCCGTGACCGAGGCGAAGGAGGAGGTCGCCCAGAACCTCCGGGGGTCGTTCCTCGAGGAGCTGCGGATGCGCAACGAGCTCGACGGCCCGGAGGTCATGCGCCGGGCGGCACGCCTGGGCTGCGACCTGGTCCGGGGAGCGGTCGTGCTGTGCGCCGAGCTGCACACCGACCGGCCGGCGCACGTCGTCGCGACGATCTGCGGGGACTGGCCGGGCGCCCTTGCCCAGCACGACGGGTCGGCCGGCGGCGGGCGGGTCTACGCGCTGCTTCCGGCAGCCGGGGCCGACGACGCCCCGGAGGCGACGATCTCGGCCGCCCGGCGCCTGGCCGGGCGACTCCAGCGTCTCGGCACGGTCGGCCTGTCGTCGTTCTACGCCGACCCGGCAGACCTCCATCGGGCGATCCAGGAGGCCGAGCTCGTGCTCGACGTCCTGCGGACCTCGGATGTTCCGATCGCCCAGGACATCGGGTCGGGGACCTACCGCCTGCTGTTCCGGGTGCTGGCGTCCCACCCGGAGGAGGTCCGTGCCTTCTACGAGGACACGGTCGCCCCGATCGTCCGCTACGACGAGCAGTACCGGACCGAGCTGCTGGCGACGCTCGAGGCGTACCTGGTCAACAACTGCAACATGAATGCGACGGCCGCGGCGATCTACGCCCACCGCCACACGGTCGCCTACCGGCTGGATCGGGTCCGCGAGCTGACCGAGCTCGACCCGCTCGTCTCGGAGGACCGCGAGCGGCTCGGGCTCGGGATGAAGGCCTACCGGATCATTCTTCCGCGTCTGCCCCGCTAGCGAGGGTGCTCCGAGGCGAGTCCACCGGCACGGCCGGAGCCGGCCTGATCAGTCCGTCGTGCTCGGCGGCGCCTCGATCAGGACGGCTGGTGCCTCGGGATCGGACCAGGTCCGCCAGTCGAGCAGGATGGCCTCCCAGTCGGCCCGCGGAACCGGCGCGTCAGGCCGCTGGGGCACGATCTGTCGCAGGCCGACGAGCGCCTCGTGGAGGAGCCCCCAGACGGCTGCCTCGGCGAGCGCGAGACGCTCGCTGGCCCGGCGGTCGGGGTACCAGCGGTTGGTCAGCCGGAGAACCTCGTGGACGGCGATCGGAGCAGTCCGGCACTGGGCGAGGATCTCGCGTCGGAGCGCATCGAGCGCCGGGGAGAGCGCCGTCCCCGGGGCTGGCGTCCCCGAGCCGAGCAGCCGGTCGGTGACATCCTCGCCGCGCTTGACGGCGTTCGTCCAGCCCCGCCCGAAGGACAGGTCCGGCCCGTGGAGGGGCCGGCCCTCGTAGACCTTCAGCTGGGCCCGCTCCGGATTCCACCGCCGATCGCCGAAGACGACCTCCACGCCGCGGCACCAGTCGCCGAGGACCACCCGTTCGAGGTCGGCCCGGCTGAGGTTGAACGCGTGGGCGACGTGGATCCCGGAGCGCAGCTCGAAGTGGAAGACGCTCACTCGAACCGGATGCCGGCCGCGGCCGCCGGTCAGGCCCGGGTCAGCTCGAGCTCGGCGGCCTCGTGGCCCGAGCGATCGGCCGTGTCGGTGCGCATCGCGAAGGCGACGGCCAGACGCTGGCGCTCGGTCATCGAACCGAGCGTCTTCGTCTCGGACAGGGGAATCCCGGCGAGCAGCCTCCGCGCCCGGGTACGACCCCAGCGCCGCTGGCTCATCAGGAGGTCGGCCACGGCCATGCTCTCGGCCTCCCACGGCGAGGTGAGGATCACGTCAGCGGCGCGTAGTCGTCCGTCTGCGATCCGTCGCTTCAGGTCCGCCCTGGCGAGCCGGACCTCGTTGGCCCGTTCGAGAGCGCGCAGGTGCTGTTGCGGGCCGCCAACGGCGGTCGCTGTCGCGTGCATGTGATCCTCCAAGGCGCCCCCCGTCGGGTGGGCGATCGTTCCGGTGAATTTGACCGAGCATCGACCGCGAGGTGAAAATGGCAAGCCGACCGGGCGGCAGCGGCGGAGTCATTTCCGCCGATACCTCGGTTAGCCCCACTTCGTAACCCCGTGCGCCGAGCGCTCGCTGAAGCTAACGTCAGGGACCCGGGCAGGTCAATCCGACGACCCGCTCCGAGCGGCTTTTTCTTATTTAGGCGTCGGCCGCCGGCTGGGAGCCGGGCGCCGGCAGCGGACCGTGATCAGCCTCGAAGTTCCGCTTCACGCGGGCGAAGCAGTCGAGCGCCCGGTCGAGGACGTCGGCGTCGTGCGTGGCCATCACGCTCGTCCGCAGGAGCGCCCCGCCGGGAGGGACGGCGGGATGGACGGCGACGTTCGTGAAGACGCCCTCGTCGTAGAGCGCCCGCCAGAGGAGCACGGCCTTCCAGTCGTCGCCGACCCTGATCGGCACGACGGGCGTGAGGATCGACTCGACACCGCGGGCGGTGCTGACCGGCGACGGCTCGATCACGCTGAAGCCGAGATCGTGAAGTCCCCGATTGAGATGGCGGGCATTTTGGAGCACTCGTGCCAGGAGCGGGGGGCCGTCTTCGGAGCGGATCACCCGGAGGGCGGCCAGGGCTGCGCCGACGGCGGCGGGGACGCCGGACGCGGTGAAGAGGAACGAGCGGCTCTGGATCCGGAGGTATTCGAGCACGTCGGCCGGACCGGCGAGGAAACCTCCGCAGGATGCGAGCGACTTGGAGAAGGTGCCCATCCGCAGGTCGACGCGGTCCTCGACGCCGAGCAGCTCGGATGCGCCGGCGCCGCGGGCGCCGAGCACGCCGACCGCGTGGGCCTCGTCGACCATCAGTCGGGCGCCGAAGCGCCCGGCGAGGTCGGCGATCTCGCGGAGCGGTGCGATGTCGCCCTCCATCGAGAAGACGCCGTCGACGACGATCATCACGCCGCCGCCGTCGCGGGCCGCCCGCTCGAGCGTCCGTTCGAGCTTGTCCATGCGGTTGTGGCGGAAGGCGCGGAGCTTCGCCCGCGAGAGGGTCGCCCCGTCGAGCAGGGAGGCGTGGTCGCCGGAGTCGACGATCACGGTGTCGCCCGGCCCGAGCAACGTGCCGAGCGTGCCGAGGTTCGCCTGTTGGCCGGTCGTGAAGACGATCGCGTCGTCGGTGCCCATCCAGTAGGCGAGCTCCTGCTCGAGCTCGAGATGCAGCCGGGTCGTCCCGTTGAGCAGCCGCGACCCGGTCAGGCCGGTCCCGTACCGGTGGAGGGCGTCCTGCGCACCCTTGATGACGCGCTCGTCGGCCGTCAGGCCGAGATAGTTGTTCGAGCCGAGCATGATCCGCGGATGGCCCTCCATCTCGACGATCGGCATCGCCGGGGAGGAGACCTCCCGGAAGAACGGCAGCAGACCGGCGTCGCGGGCGGCCCGCGCTTGGACGACCCGCTCGTGGTCGCGGACCTTCGCAAAGACGTCGGTGATCGTGTCCCCCATATAGGCTCCTCCCGATGAGTGTCGAGGTCCGTCCGGTCGCAGGAAAACGCGACCTCGAGCGCTTCGTCCGCCTCCCGTTCGAGGTCTATCGTAACGAGCCGCGGTGGGTCGCTCCGCTCCTGACCGATGTGCGTAAGCGTCTTGACCGGAGGAGCAATCCGTTCTTCAGGCACGCCGAGGCCGAGTACTTCCTGGCGTGGCGCGACGGCCGACCGGTCGGACGGATCAGCGCGCAGGTCGATCGGAATTTCAACGAGCACCAGCAGAACGAGTGGGGCCTGTGGGGGTTCTTCGAGTCCGAGGACGATCCCCAGACCGCACAGGCTCTGCTCGCGGCTGCGGAGGCCTGGCTGCGGGAGCGGGGGCGCGACCGGATGGTCGGGCCGATGGACTTCACGACCAACGACGAGTGCGGCCTGCTGATCGAGGGCCACGACCGGCCGGCGATCATCCTCGCGACCTGGCAGCACCCCTACTACCAGGAGTTGATCGAGGCGGCCGGGTTCGTCAAGGCGATGGACCTGCTGATGTGGAGCCTCCACATATCCGACCGCGAGCGGGTCCACCCGGCGATCTGGGAGGCTGCGGGGAAGGTCGAGTCAGAGCACGGGATCGTCTGCCGGCCGATGCGCAAACGCGACCTCGATGCGGAGGTGACCGCCTTCCTGGAGGTCTACAACGCCGCCTGGGAGAAGAACTGGGGAGCGGTTCCGCTGACGGCCGAGGAGGCCCACCATTACGCGCAGGACCTCCGACCGGTGCTCGACGAGAACTGGGCGATGATCGCCGAGCGCAAGGACACCGGCGAGGTCGTCGGCGCGGCGCTGACGCTGCCGGACTTCAACCAGGTCCTCTCACACCTCGACGGACGCCTGTTCCCATTCGGCTGGGCGAAGGCCCTCTACTGGAAGCGGAAGATCGACTCGGTCAGGGTCTTCGCGCTCGGGGTCAAGCCCGAGTACCAGCACACCGGCGTGGCCGCCCGGTTCTACCAGATGCACTTCGAGTCGGCGACGAGGACGCCGCAGAAGCAGGGTGAGATGGGCTGGATCCTCGAGGTCAACAAGCCGATGAACCGGGCGATGGAGGGAATGGGCGGCGAGATCGTCAGGCGCTTTCGCCTGTACGAGCGCGTCTTCGGGGAGTAGATCCCCGGGCTGGGGCCAGGCCCCGGCCGCGAGGCCGCGGCTGGATCTGGAGGCCGGCGGCGGTACTAGACTGGCGTCATGCGTGAAACCACGCCGCCGACCCGCCCGCCCGGCCGCCGGGATCTCGCGCCGTGACCGACGACGGGACGGAGCCGGCGCCGCCGTTCGGGCCGGACGAGCTCGAGCTGGTTGCCGAAGTCGAGGTGATCGACGGGCCGCTCGTTCTCGCGAGGGCCCGAGCGCCGGTCGTCCGGTCCGCGCCCCACGGGCCGGCCCTCGTCCAGACGGCGGCCGTCGCGGCCACGGGTTTCGTCGCCGGCGTGGCGACCGCCGCGGTCCTCGGACGGCGTCGTCAGCGCCGCCTGGCGGCGCCCGGGCCGACCAGTGCGGGCGAGCCGCTCCGGGCGGTGTCCCACCGGACCTACCTCGTCGACGTCCGCCTGCTCGAGCGCCGCTGACCGGATCCGGCTGCCGGCCGGCAGCCGCCGTACGCGTGTAATCAGGTCGGCTCGGTTGTCGCTCGCCAGCGCGCTGTGGCTCGCCGGCCCGGTGTCGGTCGGCCCGGCCGAGCCCCGGTCGGCGGGGATCGCGCGCGGCGGTCGGTCCCGCGACCAGTGCTCCGAAGAACCCGACCAGGCAGCCGGGACGGACGCGATCAGGCCTACTCGCCCTGCCCGGGGAGGAACTCGTTGTCGACGGCGAGGGCGGCGTCCGAGTGGACGCTGACCAGGTCGTTGGCGAGCATCCAGGTCTCGAAGGTCCGCCAGGCGACCGGGTTCTGGTAGCCGAACGGGTTGCCCGACCCCGGTGGGTCGAGCGCGGGGAGCGTCGCCTCCAGCGAGGCCAGCTCGAAGCCCCGGTCGAGCCCGGGCGCGCCGGCGACCAGGTCGGCGACGGCGCTGGCCGGGTCGGCCTGCTCGGCGTGGACGGCGAGCGTCAGAGCCTGGAGGAAGGTCCGCAGGATCTCGCCGTGATCGCGGGCCTCGCCCAGGCGGACGACGAGGACGTCCTGGTCGTAGGTCGGAACGCCGGCATCCTCGACCCTCACGACGCTCGGCGGGTGGTGCTGGCGCTTGAGCTCGACCGCGTCGGAGTTCCACTGGCCACCGAGGCTGGCGTCGGCCGTATGGGACTTCAGCGGGGCGCTGAGGTCGCCCGGCGCGTGGATCCTCCGCACGCTGCTCGCGTCGACCCCCGCGTTGCGGAGCATCGTGTCCAGCTCGGCCCCGGCCAGCCGGCTCCCGTTCGTGGCGACCGTCTTCCCGGCCAGGCCGGCGACCTTGGCGATCGGGTGGGGAGGGATCGAGATCAGCGACTCGAGGGGCCCGTGCTCGAGCGCGCCGATCGACACGAGCTGCTCCCCGCGGGCGCGTGCGACGAGGACGTCCGGCTCGGTCGCGACGGCGATCTCGACCGCCCCCGAGTCGAGCGCGGCCAGCGACCGGCTGCCGTCGGCGGTCGGGTCGAGGGTCACGGCCAGCCCGGCTCGGGCGAAGTCACCGAGGGCGCCGGCCGCGTACAGCGGGGCGACGACGGCGCCCGGCGGACTGTCGAGTGCGACGATCAGGCGGGTCGGCGTCGCCGGGAGCGTGAGCACCTCGTGCTTTGCGCCGCACCCGGTCAAGAGGCCTGTGGCCAGCCCGACGGCGGCCAGCCCGACGGATCGACGGAGCTTCATCTCGCGGCCGCCAGCGTCCACGGGAGCAGCCTCCGCTCGGCGAGGCCGAGGCCGCCGAAGAGGAGCAGGGCGAAGCCGGCCAGGAGCGTCACCGCCGCCGCCGCCCTGGCCGTCTGGAGCTGGGGGATCGCCTGCTCGACGAGCAGGCCGAGTCCCCGGCTGGCGCCCGACCACTCGCCGAGGAAGGCTCCGATCAGGGCGAACACGACCGCGACGCGGGCGCCGGTGAACACGCCCGGCAGGGCGTTCGGCGCCTCGACCCGGGCGAACGCCTGCCACCGGGTCGCGCCGAGCGTCCTGACGAGCTTGACCAGATCCGGGTCGGTCGCGGCCAGCCCGTCGAGCGTGGCGACGAGAATCGGGAAGAACGACACGAGCACGACGATCGCCAGCTTCGGGGCCAGGCCGAAGCCGAGCCAGGCGCTCAGCAGCGGGGCGACCAGGACGAGCGGGATCGCCTGGGACCCGATCAGCAGGGGGTAGACGGCCCGTCGGAGGCTGCGCGAGAAGTGGATCGCCCCGGCGAGTCCGAGCGCGGCGATCAGGGCGAGGCCGATTCCGCCGAGCGCCTCCCCGGCGGTGACCGTGAAGTTCGACCAGAGCAGGCCCCGGTCGTCGTACACCGACCTGGCGATCGCACTCGGCGGCGGGAGGATCAGGGGGTTGACCGACCCAAGCCGGACGTAGACCTCCCAGCAGGCGAGCAGGACGACGACGAGCCCGGCCGGGGCGAGCGCGGCCGTCAGGTGGCTGCCGGCCACGGCGATCCGGGCCGGGCGACGAGTCCGGCCGCCTGTCAGGACCCGGCGCACGCGGGCGAGGACCACCGGGGCGGGGCTCCTCGTCGAAGGGCCGCGAGCGTCGACGCGGCCGGGCTCCTCGTCGGAGGGCTCGACGACCGCCGGGGCGGGGGTCGTCACCGAAGTGCCTCGAGGACGGCCACCCGAAGGCCGACGAGCGCCGGGCCGGTTCGCGAGCGGGGCCGGGTCAAGTCGACCGGGAACTCGGCGACGACGCGGCCGGGCCGGCGACTGAGGACGAGCACGCGGTCGGCGAGGACGATCGCCTCCTCGACATCGTGGGTGACCAGGAGGACGGTCCGCGGCTCGCGGGTCAGCGCGTCGGCCAGCCAGCTCTGCAGCTCGATCCGCGTGATCGCGTCGAGCGCGCCGAACGGCTCGTCCAGGCAGAGCACGGGCCGGCCGGAGAGCAGGGTCCGGGCGAACGCGACCCGCTGGCGCATGCCGCCCGACAGCTGATCCGGGCGGGCGTGCTCGAAGCCGGCCAGCCCGAGGACGTCGAGCAGGGCGGCCGCCTCCCGGCGGGCGGCCGGACGCGTGGCTCCGGCGAGGCGGACGGCGAGGCCGGCGTTGTCGAGCGCGTCGAGCCACGGGAGGAGAAGGTCCCGTTGGGGCATCAGGGCTGCCGGGTCGGCTGCCAGCTCGCCGAGATCCGGCTGCTGGAGGCCGCAGACGAGCTCGAGCAGAGTCGTCTTGCCGGCGCCGCTCGGGCCGACGATCGCGACGATCTCGCGCCGGCCGATCGTCAGGCTGACGTCCTCGAGCGCGGTCACCGGCGCGGCCCGCGCCCGCGGAAACCGGCGGGTGACCCCCCGCAGGGTCACGGCCGGCCGGTCGGCGTCGGGTGGCGGGCCGAGCGCCCCGGACGCACGGGGGTCGAGTTGCGTCACCATCGGCGCATCGTAGTCGGCGATCCCCGGCGGACGTCGGGCGTGCGCGATACCGAGTCACGCCTGGCGAGTCAGGCCTCGCGAGGCGGGCGTCAGACCTGGCGGGGCTGGGTCAGCGCGCGCACGAAGTCCTCGAGCTGGCGGGTCGTCCAGCACTCGAACGCCGTGCAGTGGGCGGCGTACGCCGACATCACCGAGTCGCCGTAGCCCCAGTAGAGGCGGGGCTCGGGGTTCAGCCAGAAGGTTCGCCCGGCCCGGTCGGCGATCGCGGCGAACGCCTCGACGCACGGGTCCCGCCCGTTGGTGCGGGCGTCGCCGAGCACGATCACCGTCGCCCGGGGGTGGAGGTCGTCGTCGACGAGGTCTGAGAACTCCCGCCAGACCCGGCCGTAGTCGGTGTAACCCGAGACGTCGGCGACGCCGGCATCCCGGCCGATCGCCTCGCTGACGGCCTTGAAGCTTCGCTGCGAGCCGAACAGGTCGGTCACCTCGGAGATCCGCTCGATGAAGACGAACGACCGCATCTTGCGAAACGAGTCGTGGAGGGCGTGGAGGACCGAGAGGAAGAAGACCGAGGCCGCCGTGACGCTGGTCGAGACGTCGCAGAGGACGTAGATCTCCGGCCGGCGGGGACGCCTCGGCCGGTACTTGATGACGACCGGGACGCCGCCGGTCTCCAGGGACGCGCGCATCGTCCGCCGGACGTCGACGTGCCGGCCGCGATGCTGGCCTCTGGCGAGCGTCCCGTGGCTGGCGAGGCGCCGCTTGAGCTGGGCGACCACCCGGTGGACGGACGCGAGATCCTGGAGCGGACCGGTCGGCAGCGCCCGATCGAGATCCTGGAGCGGGCGGGCCGGCGGAAGCGTCTGCGTGCGCTCGATCTGGGCCCTTTCGAGCTCCCGCCGGAGGATCGCGTCGAACCGGCGGAGCTCGTCCCGCGGGAGACCGTCCCGCCGGGGATCACCCGGCTGGAGGTCGGGCTGGGGATCTGCTCGGAGGCCGAGCGCCCGGCGGATCCGCTGGACGTCCACGCCGAGCACGCCCGCGCCGTCGCGGGCTCGGCCGAAGGCTGCGATCGCCAGCCGGGCGAGATCCCGCAGACGCGCGTCGCCGGCCTCGCCGTCGGCCAGCGCCGCGGCGATCTCGGCCCTCAGGCCGTCGAGGTCGAGCTCTCCGCCGGCGCCGTCCGAGCACCGGGGGTCCGCTGCCTCACGGACGCCTTCGGCGAGGGCCGCCGCCTCGGTCGCCCGGAAGAAGAAGCGGTCGAAGGCGAGTCCGAAGACGTGCCGGTCCTCCTGGGACTTGGCCAGCGTCGCGGCCAGCGCCTCACGGAACTCACGTGGGTCGTGCCAGTCGATCTCCCCGAGGACGGCGAACGCGTCGAGCAGTTCGGACGTGCCGAGTGCGATGCCCTCCGCCCTGAGCTGGTCGGCGAATTCGAGCACGTGCCGGGCGATCCCGGGTGAGTCCGGGGGGTGCCGGGCGGTCCCTGGTGAGTCCGGGGGGTGCCGGGCGGTCCCGGGTGAGTCCGGGGACGGTCCGGCCGGGGGTGGTCCGCCGGCAGGCGGGTCAGGCACCCGGAGTACCGGCGCGGGCGGTCAGCTTGACGCCGACCCGGTCGGCGACGACCTCGAGGTCGGTCCGGTGCTTGACGATCACGGAGATCGTCTCGCGGAAGGTCGTCGCGTCGATGTCCTGGGCGCCGAGCAGGACGAGGCAGCGGGCCCAGTCGATCGACTCGGCGATCGACGGCGGCTTCTTGAGGTCGAGCTCGCGGACGACACCGATCAGCTCGACGAGCTTGCGGGCGACGGTCGCCGGGAGGTCGGGCGCGTGGAGCGCGACGATCGCGAGCTCGTGCTCGACGGCCGGGTAGTCGAGCCAGAGGTAGAGGCACCGGCGCTTGAGGGCCTCGGTCAGCTCGCGGGAGTTGTTCGATGTCAGGAGGACGACCGGCTGGGACTTCGCCTCGATCCGTCCGAGCTCGGGAATCGTGATCTGGAAGTCGGAGAGCAGCTCGAGCAGCATGGCCTCGAACTCCTGGTCGGTCTTGTCGATCTCGTCGATCAGGAGGACAACCGGCCGCTCGGATGTGATCGCCGTGAGGAGCGGGCGGGCGAGGAGGAACTCGGCGCCGAAGATGTCGTCGTGGACCTCCGACCAGCCGGCGTCGTCGGCCTGGATCCGGAGGAGCTGCTTGCGGTAGTTCCACTCATACATGGCCTTGGCCTCGTCGAGGCCCTCGTAACACTGCAGCCGGACCAGCTCCCGGCCGAGGTACCGGGCCAGCGACTTGGCGAGCTCGGTCTTGCCGACGCCGGCCGGGCCCTCGACGAGGATCGGCTTGCCGAGCCGGGTCGCGAGGAACGTCACGAGGGCGGTCGATTCCCCGGGGAGGTAGCCGACCTCCCGCAGCCCGTCGGTGACCTCCTGGGCGGACTCGGGCAGGCCGTCGACCATCAGCGCTCGCCGTCCGTCGCCGGTGGGTCGGCCTCGAGCGAGAGCTCGTCGGCGGAGATCCACTCGGCGTCGAGGTCGTCGAACCGGGGTAACCGTCGGCGGATCACCCGGGTCGGCGGGTCCTCGGCCGCCGGGCCGCCGGGCACGTCCCGGCGGTCGACTGTCGGGTCGTCATGGACGCCGTCGTGGAGGTCCTCGTCAGCACTCGGGGTGTCCGGCGGATCGAAGCCGGACCCGGCCGGGCCGCGGGCATCCGCATCGGCGTCGAACGGCGGGGCGGTCGGTCGCGCCTGCGGGCGTGCAGGGGGTGCTGCGGGGGGTCGCCCGGGGGCGGGCGCGGGGGAGGCCGGCGGGCGTTGCGGTGCCCGAGGGCCGTCGCGCGGGCCGGTGGTCTGCGGCTGGGGGGTCCGGGCGCGCCGCGGTGGGTTGGGCGGGCGGCGGCCGGCCGGGCGGCCGGCGACGTCGCGGGCGACGGTCGGGTCGTCGCGCAGGGCGGGCTCGGGGCGGTGGGCGGCGCGGACGCGGGCGCCGGCGTAGGCGAGGCTGATCGAGGCGGCCAGGGCGAAGAAGATTCCCCACTGGAGGCCGACGGTCGCGGCCACCTTGTCGGTTCCGGTGAGGACCGGCTTGTCAAGCATCCGGTAGAAGATCAGCAGGCTGACCCAGATCCCGCCGGCCAGGATCACCAGCCCGTCGCCGCCGGGCAGGTGGAAGGCCCGACGCTCGCCGCGGGCGAAGAGCAGGGCGAGCGTGGCGCTCGCGACGAGCAGGACGGCTGCCTCGACGAAGGAGAACGCGCCGAACGCGCTGAGGTCGTAGCCGCCCTGCTGGAGAGAGCTCTTGACCAGTTCGAGGACGGTCTTGCTGTACCAGGGGAGGAACATCGAGATCCACAGGGCAAGCGCCGCCAGGCCGGCGATCCGCTGCTCGGGCTCGAGGGCATGGACCGCCTGGAGCAGACGCGCCGGGCCACGCGCCGGGCCACGCGCCGGCGTGCGCAGCCGGGCGGGCGGGGCGCCTTCAGGCGTTGGCACCAGCGCCTCGGATCGGCTCAGGCCCTCACGGTTCCGGCGAGCGCGAGGCGCTCGACGAGTAGGGCGGAATCGGCCGGCGTCACCGTGCGGAGCTGCCCCTGGAAGGCGAGCTTCCAGTGCTCGCGCGGCCACTTGCCGATGTGGTCGAGCTCGTCGACCAGCGTCTCGGCCGGGATCCAGTCGGCTTCGTCGAGGACGAGCTCGGGTGCGATCGGGATGCGCCATGGATACTGGTCGGGGCTGCCGGGCTTGCCCGGCCAGATCGGCTCGCGGTCCTCGAAGAGCTCGCCGACGATCAGGGCGCTGGCCGCAAAGGCCGAAACCTGGGTCAGGTAGAAGACGATCCGGTCGCCGGCCGCCATCTCGAGGGCCTGGCGGCGGCGGCGCTCCTTGAAGCCGATCACCGAGAAGCCGAGCTCCTTCGTGACGGCGTAGTTCGCCGGCGAGCCGGTCAATATCCAGGTCTTGCTGGCCACCGCGACGATTGTACGCCCGGCCAGGGCGGCAATCGCCGGGCTGAGCGCTTGCGGGGGTCCCGACGGGGCTGTCGCGGGCCGCCGCGACGCGCCCGTCGTCCTGTTCTTGTCGGGCGTGGAAGGCTCAGGCCGGAGGACAACCGGCGTGTGCCGTACTGACCGGGGGAGGAGGACTCCGCGGAAAGCGGTTGCGGGAGTCATCTGGGTTTCCGTGCTTGTCGTTCGGCCTTCTGCGCGTCGGGGCGGGGCGGGGCGGGGCGGGGCGGGCGGGCG
>DATCEH010000002.1:0-10355 GCA_036510225.1 Solirubrobacteraceae bacterium
GGAGCCGCCGCCGAGACGTCCGTCGCACTGACCGTTGACGGGGTGACCGTGGCCCCACCGAAATGAACCGCCGTCGCACCGGAGAGGTTCGTCCCGGAGATCGTCACCTGCGTCCCCCCGGACTCGGGACCCCCGGCCGGACCCAGCCCGGAGACCGCCGGCAGCCCGGTGACGGTGACCGCCTCGGTCGGATCCCCGCAGGCCGACGCCGCGGCGGCGTAGTCGGCATCGCCACTGTAGCCGGCGATCACGCGGTAGGTCCCGGGGCTCGTCGGCGTGAACGGGTCGGAGACGGTCGAGGAACCCGCGAGCTGGTTCGTGCTGGTGAAGACCGGCTGATCGGCGCAGGTCGGGTCGGCCGGCCCGTAGACGGCGAAGCCGATCGTCCCGGTCGGGGCGACCCCGGCGGGCGGAGCGGTCAGGGTCGCGGTGTCCTCGAAGGCCTGCCCGGCCGTGATCGACGCGGGGGCGACCTGGGTCGCGAGGCTGACGGCTGCCGGGGTGACCGTGACCTCGCTGGTGGCGTCGGCCGAGCCGGCCACGAGGAGGCCGGCCCGGGCCCGGGCGAAGGCGACCTGATCGGTCTGCAGGCCGGCGAGCGTCGGGGCGGCGTCGATGACCGGGGCCTTGGGCACGGTCACGGTGAAATCGAGCACGCAGGTCTGCGTCTGGCTCCCGCCCGGGCCGAGGACGACCGGCGCCGCGGGTGCGAACGCGTACACGCCTTCTGTGGGGTCGATCAGGCTGGTCGTGAAGGCGATCCCGCTGCAGGCGGTCCCCGCCTGGCCGGTCGCGGTCGCGCTGGGCTTGAGAATACCCGGGTCGACCGCGGCGCCCGGGCAGTCGGCGCCGTTGATCTGCCTCGTTCCACAGCTGGCAACGAGGGTGATCGTCTCGACGGCCACGTCGGCCCAGGTCTCGGGGCCGTCAGACGCGTTGGTGATCGTGATCGTCGACGCAGCGCCGGTCTGCCCGACGACGAGGTCGGCAGGGAGGTTTGGGACGACGTGCAGGACGACGTCGGCCGTCGCGGTCGACGCGCCACCGAGCAGCACGCCGGCGGCCAGGGCGGCGCCGAGCAGGCCGCGGGAAACGCGACCTGTGCGCCGGTGACCCGTCATGCCCACTCCTTCCGTCGACCGATCTTTTTGCGGTCCGTAACCTACCTGGCGCGGTGTTGGTGGGGCTGCGGTGGCACGGAGGCTGCCGGGGTCTTAGGGTATGCCGCGGGATGGGGATCCACACCGGGCCCGCGACGTGACTCGCGCTCTCCCGAGCGGCCCGCTCACCCGACTGCTCGCGGCGTGGCTGCTGATCGGGACGGGGGGATGGGCGTTCATGATCGCGCTCGCGGTCTACGCGTTCGACCGCTCGGGCGTGGGTTCGCTGGCCGCGGTCACGGCGGCCCGGCTGGTCCCGGCGATGCTCGCCGCTCCGCTCGCGGGGACGCTCGTCGACCGGGGCAACCGCGCCCGTGTCGTGACGGCGGCCTGCGTCCTGCAGGCGGCAAGCTTCGCCGGGGCGGCGATCCTGATCGAGTCGGACGCGCCGCTGGGGACGGTTCTCGGGCTCGCGGCGATCAGCGGGATCGCCGGGACGGCGGCGCGTCCGGCCCTTCAGGCGCTGATGCCGGCGCTCGCGCGTTCGCCGGCTGAGCTGACCCGGGCGACGGCGCTGTGGTCGGCGACCGACAGTGCCGCCTTCCTGCTCGGCAGCGGTGTCGGGGGATTGGCGATCGCCGCGACCGGAATCGTCGCGATCGTCGTGGTCGGGGTCGTCGCGGTCGGCCTGGCGGCGGTCTTCGCGGTCGGCCTGCCAACCGTCGTGCCGACCGCGGCCGACGAACCCGGCCTGAGCGAGGGACCCCTGCGGGCGGCACTCGCCGGCATGCGGGCGCTGGTCGACGCCCGGGACCTGCGCGTCCCGTTCGGGCTGTTCGCGGTCCTCCTCCTGCTCCAGGGAATGAGCGACGTCCAACTGGTCGGCCTGGCGATCGGCCCGCTTCGGATGGGCAGCGGCGGGCCGGGAGAGCTCTACGCGATCTGGGGAGTCGGGGGGCTGATCGGCAGCGGCGTGATGCTGCGCCTGGTCCGCCGGCGCGGCTACGGCCTGGCGCTGATCGTCGGGGTCGTCGCCTTCGGCGGGGCCCTGGGCCTCGCAGGGGCCGACGGGACGGGCCTGGCGGTGGTGGCGATGATCCCCGTCGGGATCGGTTTCTCGTTGGTCGAGACGGCCGTCATGGCGCTGGTCGCCCGGCTGGCCGACGACGCCGTGATCGGCCGCGTCTACGCCGTCTCGGAGCTCCTCTACACGGGCGTGGCCGGGATCGGAGCGATCGTCGCCGCGCCGTTGATCGACGCGGTCGGGTTGACGGGAAGCCTCGGCCTGGTCGGCGGGGCGTTCGCCGCGGCGGGCGTGCTCAGCTGGCGCGTGGCGGCCCGGCTGGACGCCGGCCAGGAGGACGCGGGAATCGTCCGCGAGCTGCTTCGGGGGCTGCCGTTCCTCGGTCGGCTGCCACTCCCGCGACTGGAGCGGCTCGTCCGCCAGGCGCGGCCGGTCGGCTTCGGTGCGGGCGAGACGATCATCAGGATCGGCGACCACGGAGACGACTTCTTCGTGATCGAGGACGGCGTCGTCGACGTCGTCGAGTACGCCCGGCAGATGGGTCCGGGCGAGGGTTTCGGGGAGATCGCTCTGCTGCGCGACATCCCGCGGACGGCGACGGTACGGGCGCAGACGGCCGTCCGGGTCCGCTCGCTCGGCCGGCCGGTCTTCATCTCGGCCGTCACCCAGCACGAGGACGCCGGCCGGGAGGCGTCCGCGGTCGTCGAGGCTCACCTCGCCCGGCCGCGGCGCGACTGAGGCGCCCGGGGGTCATCGCCGGACGGCCCCAGCCGCCGGGTGTCGCGACGTCAGTCGGCCGCGGGGGCGGTCTCCGCCTGGCCGATCGCGACCTGGGGAGCGGCGCCGGGCTTGCCGCCGTAGTTCGCGATGAAGTCCTCGGTCGCCTTGCGCGCCTGATCGTCCGGCCGCTGGTTGTGGGGCGACTTCATCAGGTACGAGCTCGGCCCGTCGATCTGGCCGGACAGGCCGTGGTTGAGGGCGAGCTTGCAGCAGCGGACGGCGTCCGTGACGATGCCGGCCGAGTTCGGCGAGTCCCAGACCTCGAGCTTGAGCTCGAGGTTGAGCGGGACGTCGCCGAAGGCCTGGCCCTCGACGCGGATGTGGGCCCACTTGCGGTCGGTCAGCCACGGCACGTAGTCCGACGGGCCGACGTGGACATCGCCGGCCGGGAGCTTGTGGTCCATGATCGAGGTCACGGCGTTGGTCTTTGAGATCTTCTTGGACTCGAGCCGCTCGCGCTCGAGCATGTTGAAGAAGTCCATGTTCCCGCCGACGTTCAGCTGCGACGTCCGGAGCATCTTGACGCCGCGGTCGGCGAACAGGCGGGCGAGCGTCCGGTGGACGATCGTCGCGCCGACCTGCGACTTGATGTCGTCGCCGATGATCGGGAGACCGGCCTTCTGGAAGCGCTTGTCCCAGTAGTCCTCGCGGGCGATGAAGACCGGGATGCAGTTGACGAAGCCGCAGCCGGCCTCGAGGACCTGCTCGACGTACCACTTGGTCGCCTGCTCGGAGCCGACCGGGAGGTAGGAGACGACGACGTCGGTATGGGTCGACTTGAGGATCTCGACGATGTCGGCGGTCTCGCCCGGGGCCTTCTCGATCTTCTGCTTGAGGTACTTGCCGAGCCCGTCGTGGGTCATCCCGCGGTGGACCGGGACGCCGAGCCGGGTCGGCACCTCGGCGAACTTGATCGTGTTGTTCTCCCCCGCCCAGATTGCCTCGCCCAGGTCGAGGCCGACCTTCTTGGAGTCGATGTCGAAGGCCGCGGTGAACTCGATGTCGGAGACGTGGTACCCGCCGAGGTCGACGTGCATCAGGCCGGGGACCTGGACCTTGGGGTCGGCGTCGCGGTAGTGGTGGACGCCCTGGACGAAGCTGTTGGCGCAGTTGCCGACGCCGACGATCGCGACGCGGACCTTGTCGGATTGGTAGCGGGCGGCCCCGTTGGTGGCCGACGACTTGCCGTTGGTGTTGCTCACGGGTGGATGATCCCTTCTAGAAAGCGGTAGCCACAGCTACCCAAGTCTGATTCTCGGTTACACCGCGGGCGCTCGGAGCGCGGCAACTGGGTCACGCCGCCGGACTCGGAAGGGCCTCGAGGGCCTTCTTGACGTGGATGATCCGCTGGAGGACCGTGAAGGCGCTCAGCCCGGCGAGCACGTAGACAGCCGGAGCGAGCAGCGAGAACGAGCCGAGGCTGGCGCCCTTGGCGAAGACGAGGCCGGCCGAGAGGATCACGACGCGGACGGCGCGGGTCGCGATCCCGACCTTGCACTCGACGCCGAGGGCCTCGGCCCGGGCGCGCGTGTAGGAGACCATCAGCGAGCCGAGCACGGCGACCACGACGGCAGCGACGGCGTCGACGTTGCCCTGACGGGCGAAGTAGGCGGCGACCGCCGTGAGGACGATGCCCTCCTCGCAGCGATCGAGCGTCGAGTCGAGGAAGGCGCCGAACGGCGTGCCCTTGCCGGACATCCGCGAGTACCGGCCGTCGAGGGTGTCCATGATCGAGCCGACGATGAAGGCGACCCCGCCGAGGAAGAAGAGCCGCTCCCAGACGAGGACGGCGGCGACGACGTTGAGGAAGAGCCCGGTCAGGGATATCGCATTCGGCGTCAGCCGGGACTCGATCAGCCGGCTACGGACGATCTCGCGGGTCTCGCCCGGCGCGCGAGACGGCCGCTGGCGGGCCCGGGACTGGCGCTCGGGGGTCTCGAGCGGGGTCACCGGGCGGTTCGGAGGGTCGCGACGCGGCTCACGTGGGGCAGCCGCCGATCCCGGCCGGGGCGATCGCCGGAGCGGCCGCCGTCCGGGGGACGAAGCACCAGGCCTGCGGCCGGAGGCGTCCGAGCCGGCGGGCGACGAGGGCGGAGATGCCGGCCGTCAGGGCGCCGAGGATCGCGTCGGAGAGGAAGTGGTTGGCCGTGGCGACGGTGACGAAGGCGATCACGAACGGGTAGAGGTACCAGAACGCGGCGACGATGCGCCAGCGGGCGAGCCGGGCGAGGGGCCAGCCGAGCATCAGGGCGAAGCCGACGTGCATCGACGGGATCGCGGCATACGGGTTGAACAGGGCGTTGACCGGGGCGCTGGTCGCCGGGACGCCGGTCAGGTCGGCGACCGAGTCGAAGAAGCCGAACTCCGGGAGGAAGCGGGGCGGGGCGGTCGGGAAGAGGATGTACCCGACGAGGGCGATCGCCATCGCGACCATCAGCATGTTGCGGACGAAGTAGAAGCTCCGGTTGTGGACGATGTAGAGGTAGAGGAGGACGCCGATCAGGACGGTCGACTGGGCGTTGAGGTAGAGCCAGGTCGTGACCTCCATCAGGAGGTGGCTCCCCGAAGCCCAGACCTGGATGCTCGGCTCGACGAAGAAGTGGAGGGTTCGCTCGACGTTGATCAGCTCGCGGGCGTGCTTGAAGGCGGCGGTCGTCCGCGCGTCGGCCAGACCGCGGACGACGCGGTAGAGCATGTAGGCGGCGCCGAACAGCAGGAACTGGCGGACGATGTCCGGCCAGCCGTGCGGCAGGAGGCGCGCCCGCATCAGTCGGAGACGGACCAGCATCGGAGACCGATCCTACCGCGCCGGGCAGGCCGAGCCGCCGACGCGCAGGCGGGCGGTCACGGTGACGAGTCCGGGGCGACGGACGCGAACATCGGTGAACCCGTCCGGCGCCCGGGAAACGCAGGCGCCGGGGGCACTCCAGTAGGTCGTGTAGTGCAGGCGAACCTCGGTCTGGCCGGGCCGGGCGAAGCGCAGCTGGAACTCGTCGGCCCCAAGCCGGGTGACGCTCGCCGGCGGGCTGGCCAGCGGGCGGGCGCCGGCAACCGCGAAGACCCGCCAGTGCGGGAGCCGGGCAACCAGACGAAGGTAATTCTGGCCGGCCTCGATCAGTGCGGCCTCCTGGCGGGCTGAGTAGTCGAGTCGGGCGTCGGGCAGCGCGACGAAGCGGACGCCGTCGGCATCCAGCCACGCCCGGTAGGCGCCGGGGGTGAGGTGGGGCGCGTAGAAGAGTGGGTTCTCGGCGATGTCGAGCTGGCGCTCCCAGCCCCGGGCGAGCGCAAAGCGCGGGGCGAGTCGGGCGGCCTCCCAATGGTCGCGGGTGAATGGAACCTCGATGCGGAAGGGCGGGCCCGGCTGGTCGGCGAGGAAGTGCTCGAGCGGCGCGTAGTAGGCGGCTTGGATCGACGGATCTCCGGCGGCGGAGACGACGTCCCGGATCGGCGCCTGGATCTGGAGGTAGGCGAGCGGGAGGACGAGCACGCCGAGCAGGACGCGGCGCTCCGGCCAGAGCACGGCGGCCGCGAGCGGACCGGCGAAGAGGGCCGCCAGGCGGGCGGCGTTGCCGCCGACCGGCGTCTGGATCGCGAATGCGGCGACGCAGGCGACGGCGTAGAGGGCAAGCCCGAGTCGCAGACGGGGTGCGAGCACCGCCAGAACGCAGGTGACGCCGAGCACCGGCCAGAAACTGGAGGCGGCAAACGGCTCGAAACCTCCCGCGGGGAAGGCCAGGGTGAGCACACCGACCGGGACCAGGGCGGCCGCGGCGAGGCCGGCGCGCTGGCGCGTGGTCGGTCGGCCGGGCCAGCCGGCGATCGCCGCGAGGCCGAGGAAGGCGCCGGCAAGGGGGCTCGCCAGGGCGGTCGCGACCGCGAGGCCGCAGGCCGCCGCGTGGTGGCGGCGGGCGGCCGCGAGGACGGCGGCGAGGCCGAGGCCGAGGCCGAGCGTGTAGGCGATCCGGGCGGATCCGAGCGACACGCCGACGCCGATCGCGAACCATGCCGCCGAGAGCGGCCGGTCGACGAGGCGGGCAAAGCAGGCGGTCGCGAGGACGGCGCCGAGAGCGGCGAGCAGGCGGACGCCGAAGAGGACTCCGAGGGGTCCGAGCAGGACGCTGTAGCCGAGCGTGTCGTAGCCCGAATACCACTGGCCGTCGTACGGGGCGAACCCGTTGCGGGCGAAGAAGCCGACGCGATAGGTCGCGGCCGCGAGATCCCCGCTCGACGGGCCCCAGATCAGGTAGACGGCGGCGATCCCCGCGACCAGGGCGACCGCGCCGACGACGACCGGCGGGCCGAGGCGGGCGGGCCCGTCGGTGCGGGCGGACCCGTCGGTGCGGGCGGGCCCGGCCAACGCCTGCAGGCCTACTCGGAGGCTTCCAGGAACTCGACCACCCGTTCGACGAGGTCGGGCCGGTCGAGCCAGGGGACGTGGCCGGCGTCCTCGAGCAGGACGACCTCCGCCGGGCCGCCGAGCGCCTCGGCGTACCGGTCGGCGAAGCTCGGCCCGATATATGGATCCTGCGCGCCCCAGACGACGAGCGCCGGCGCCACGATCCGGCCGAGCTGCTCGCCGGCGGCGGCCAGCCGGTCGGGCGACCCGTCGCGGTGGAGCTTGAGGATCGCCCGCTGGGTGCCCTCGTCGAAGTGATCGATCCACGACCGGAGGTACTCGTCGGGAAGCTCGCCGGGGGTTGCGTTGACACCCTGGGAGATCCGGCGGACGACCCGCTCGACCATCGATCCCATGACGACCTCGCCGACCCCGAACCGCCGCCAGGCGCGGGCCAGGCGATGCCACGTGTAGCCGGGGAGGAGGGGCACGGCGTCGATCACGACGAGCCGGGCCACCCGTTCGGGGAAGCGCTCGGCGAAGGTCAGGGCGACGGCGCCCCAGTCGTGGACGACGAGGTTGAGGCGGTCGACCTCGAGCAGGTCGAGGAAGGCCTCGACGAATCGACCGTAGCCGGCGATCGTGTAGTCGAAGGTGTTCGCCTTGCCCGACCGGCCGAAGCCCGGCAGGTCGGGGGCGATGCCGCCGCCGAGCGCGAGGAAGGCCGTCCAGTCGTCGGCGTTGGTCGGTGTCCCGTGGACGTAGAGCGTCGGCGTGCCCGTCTGGGGAGCGCTCCGCCAGAAGACCCGAGTCCCGTCGAGCTCGGCGTGGTGTTCCTCGACCGCCGGCATCAGAGCGACGACCCGGCGTGGTGTTCCTCGACCGCCGGCATCAGAGCGACGGGCCGGCGTGGTGTTCCTCGACCGCGGGCATCAAAGCCGCGAGGATACCGGGGGTGACGCAGACGGCGGAGACCTGGAGGCGACCGACCCGGGCTCGGGTGCGGCGGATCCGCGATCGCCTGCGCGAGCGCTACGGGGTGCCGTGCGCGCCACCCCACGGGCGGCCGGTCGACGAGTTGATCCTGACGGTCCTCAGCCAGAGCACGAACGACCGCAACCGGGATGTCGCGTTCCTGCGCCTGCGCGAGCGCTTCGAGACCTGGGAGGCCGTCCGTGACGCGCCGGTCGACGAGGTCGAGGAGGCGATCCGGCCGGGCGGGATCTCGAAGGTCAAATCCGTTCGCATCCAGGCGATCCTCGAGGCGATCGGTGACCCGGTGAGCCTCGACTGGATGCGCGACGCTCCGATCGCCGAGAGCCGCGCGAGCCTGTGCGAGCTGCCGGGGGTCGGCCGCAAGACGGCGGCCTGCGTGCTGCTGTTCTCGTTCGGCCTGCCGGACATCCCCGTCGACACGCACGTCTCGCGGGTCGCGACCCGACTCGGCCTGTTGCGGCCGGGCGCACCGTTCGAGGAGCTCCACGACGCGATGCTCGATCTGACGGGGGCCGGCGAGGAGCTCGAGCTCCACGTCAACCTCCTGCGCCACGGCCGGCATACGTGCCATGCACGCAGGCCCGAGTGCGGTGATTGCGTCCTGCGGCGGATGTGCCCGTGGCCGGTTCGCGGGGACGGGTCCGCCGGTTGACCGGCTGGCTCGGGCGAGCTTCATAGATTGAAGTAACGCTCCGCGTGATAGAACGTTGGCGAGAGAGTGGGCACGTTCGGGAACCGTCTGGGTCAGACGGGGCTGTGACGTGCCGTCCGCAGAGCGATCGGAGGACGCATGAGCGCAGAGGAACGTCCGGTCATCCTGGGAGTGGTCGGCGACTCGGCGTCCGGGAAGACGACGCTCAGCCGAGGGCTGGTCGAGCTGCTCGGAGCCGACACGGTCACCCACGTCTGCACCGACGACTACCACCGGTACGACCGGGGCCAGCGGGCTGAGCTGGGGATCACGCCGCTCAACCCGGAGTGCAACTACATCGACATCATGGCTCAGCACCTCGGCCTGCTGCGGGAGGGCGCACCGATCCTCAAGCCGGTCTACGGCCACTCCGGGGGGACATTCGGAGCGCCGGAGTACATCGTGCCTGGGCGCTTCATGGTGATCGAGGGCCTGCTCGGCTACCACACCGAGGAGATGCGCTCGGCCTACGACGTCCGGGTCTACCTCGACCCGCCGGAGGATCTCCGGCGGGAGTGGAAGGTCCAGCGGGACTGCTCGAAGCGGGGCTACGCCGAGCAGGACGTGCTGTCCGAGCTCGACCGGCGGGAGCCGGACTCGGCGTCGTTCATCCGTCCGCAGGAGCGGTGGGCCGACCTCGTCGTCCGGCGGTTCGTCTCCCCGGAGACCGGGGATCCCGACCAGCTCGATGCCGAGCTGACGCTCCGCGACGGGCTGCCGCATCCGGATCTCGGGGTCTTCACAGACCACGCGGACTCGGGGATCAGGTTGACCGAGGTTCGCGAGGGCGAGCGCCTGCTGCGCATCCCCGGGTCCCTCGGCCGGGCCCGCGCAGCGGAGATCGAGGAGGCGATCTGGGACGCGATGCACTTCGCCAGCCACCTCCGGTCCGAACGGCTCGGGGAGTTCACGATCGGCGGGGAGACCCACCGCTCGGAATCGCTCGGACTGGTCCAGCTCCTGATTCTCTACCACCTGACGACGGCCGTCGCGACCGTGGCCCTCGGGGCCGAGGACAACCGGCTCTAGGAGCGCGTCGAAGTTCTTGCTCGGTCAGACCCACGGCTTCGCGCTGTTCGCTCGGCCGGCTGCACGTCCGGGCGGGTGCGGGGTGCGGGTGCGGGTGCGGGTCGCCCGCGGGGGGTGCGGGTCGCCCGCGGGGGTGCGAGTCGCCCGCGGGGGTGCGGGTGCGGGCGCGGGTCGCCCACGGGAGTGTGGGATGCGATCGACCGGGCTCGTCCCCGGCGGCGGACGAACATGCCGAGACCTTCATCGCGAAATCGCTGCCTGACTCACTCGACTTTCGCGGTTTAGAGGCCGGCGGCGGCCCAGGCGTGTTGGACGTCGTTGATTTCTTGGGTTGTGGGGGTCTGGGGGCGTTGTGGTTGATATTGCGCGGCGATGATCACGCGGCGGGTTTTGGCTTGG
>DATCEH010000003.1:0-21569 GCA_036510225.1 Solirubrobacteraceae bacterium
CCCGCAGCCTGCGCCGCACCAGCCCAACCCAACCCCGACACCGCCACCGCAGCACAAGCCACGACAACCCTCCCACTCAACCCCACGCGAACACCCCGCGCAGACACAACCGAAGACAAAACCACGACCTACCCACCTCCATTGAGATCGATGCCAAGTTGGTCCTGCATGCCGCGCGGCTCAACGCGCGCGGCGATCGCGGTGCGCAGCGCCGTCGATCGACGACGGCGGCGGCGGCCGCCGGGTCTGACCGCCGGCGGCGCCCGCGCATCGCTCCACGCCCGTCTCGACGTGATCGCGACGGTCAACGCCACGCCGTCTGCGGCTCACCTTGTTCCCCCGGGGTCGGACAGCCTCGCCGGGCCGCTTACGGGGCCCTCCTCGCTTCGCCATGCCGAGCCTAGTAGTCGCATCGTTCCGTGTCAAGAGGGCTATCGAGGTTTTGCATTGGTTTACCGCGTACCGCTGATGCCGTCGGGCCGGTCGCTCGGCCGGCGGGCCGGACGATTGGCGCCGAGTCGTCTGGGCGGGTGAGGATCTATCCTGCGTGGGTGAGCTACTCGAGAGGGACGCCGGTGGTACTTGTGGTCGGAGTGCTCGTGGCCGGCTGCGGTGCGTACACGAAGCAGGACTTCATCGCCCGGGCCGACGCGATCTGCGTGAGCAGCGTGCGCTCGACCCGGCTGATCGCGCCGCCGAGCTTCACCAAGGCCCGCGGGCAGCAGCTCGCCGCGCTGTCGGGATACGTGGCCAAGGTGTTGCCGCTCGTGCAGACCGAGGCGACCCAGCTGCGCGACCTGCCGCGGCCGAAGGGCGGGACGCCCGCGGATCGGACGCTGCTGACGAACTTCCTCTCGGCGTTCACCGGCGTCGCCGCCGACTACCGAGCCCTCGAGACGGCGGCGGCCAAGTCGGATGCTCCCGGCGTGGCGAGCGCCGAGGCCGCGCTCAGCGCCAGCCCGGTGACCTCACTGGCCGGTCGCTACGGGCTGCGCTCGTGCGGCACCGCCGGAGCGACCTACAACTCCTGAGCCACCGACGCGAAGCGGGCGCCGCCGCGCACGCGCACACGGACCGTGTCCCCCGGTTGCGGCGCCGGCAGCGCGGCGACCGTGTAGAGCCGCCCGCGGTCCAGCTCGAGCTCGAGCCGAACGCCGTCCTCGAGCCCGATCGCGCGGGTGACGCGGGCTTCGAGCGGGCCGGTCGGGTCGAGCGCGACGTGCGGCGGGCGCGTCAGCAGGGTCTCACCGCCCTGCTCGAGCGAGCCGTCGAAGCCGAGGAAGCGGGCGACCTGGGCCGTCGGCGGACTCTCCAGGAGGTCTCGCGGGGGTCCGGAGGCGACGAGCCGACCGTCGATCAGGACGAGCAGGCGGTCGGCGAGCGCCCACGCTTCAGCCCGGTCGTGTACGACGACGAGGGTCGCCCGGGTCTTGGAGTGCAGGGCCGAGACGGCGTCCTCGAGCAGGCTCGCGCGCGACTCCGGATCGAGCCCGGCGAACGGCTCGTCGAGCATCAGGATGTCGGCGCGGACGGCCATCGCACGCGCCAGGTGGACGCGGCGCCGCTCGCCGCCGGAGAGGGCGAGCGCCGAGCGGTCTGCGAGGTGATCGGCGCCCAGGACGCCGAGCGCCGCCCGTGCGCGCGGCTCGCGCTCCTCGCGCGGGACGCCCCACCACGAGAGCCCGAGCGTGACGTTGGTGAGAACGCTCCGGCGGGCGAGGTCGGGCGTCTGCAGGGCCACCGCGACCCGGCCGTGACGCTCGACCGTCCCGGCCGACGGCACGAGGACGCCCGAGAGCGCGTCGAGCAGCGTGCTCTTGCCGGCGCCGTTCGGCCCGAGCAGGGCGACGACCTCGCCGGCCCGCAGCTCCAGGCTGACGTCGCGGACGACGTCGCGGCCGCCCCGCTGCGCAGTGAGCCCGTCGGCGCTCAGCAGTCGGCCGTCGCTCCCAGGCCGCGGCCGGGTCAAGTCGGGGTCCGGAAACGCAGGCCGATGCCACCCTGACGCTGCTGGAGCACCGTCAGCACACCCAGCAGGGCGAGGATCAGCGCCATCAGGATGAGGCCGATCGCGATCGCGCCGGCGTAGCTCGCCGAATCGACCTGCTGGAGCACCGAGCTCGCGAGCGTCTGGTCATAGCCCTGGACGTTGCCGCCGACGATCACGACGGCTCCGACCTCGGAGAGGGTCGACCCGAGCGCCGCGATCACCGCTGCTATCACGCCGACCTTGGCCTCGCGCAGCGCGAGCACGCAGAGCTGACCCCGGCCGGCCCCGAGCACGCGCGCCTGGGCGAGCAGTCCCGGCGGAAGTCCCTGGATCGCGGCGGCCGTCAGGGCGACGATATACGGGAGGGCGAGCACCGTCTGGGCGATGTACACCGCCTTCAGGGTGAACACGAGCTGGAGCGAGCCGAGCGGACCCTGCGGGACGAACAGCAGGAAGAGGACGAGCCCGGCGATCACCGGTGGCAGCCCGAGGCTCGCGTTGGCGAACACCTGGAGCGCCCGTCGGCCCCTGAAGCGCCCGAGCCCGATCGTCACGCCGATCGGCAGGCCGATCACGATCGCGGCCACGGTCGAGATCGCGGCGACGCGGATCGTGACCCACAGCACATTCAGGAGGTATGGGTTTCCCTGGTAGATCAGCGGGAACGCGCTGCGCAGCTCCTCCCAGAGGAACTTCACCTCAGGGGGTCTTCTTGGCCGCGGCCTGCTGGACGTAGACGAGCTGGCCGTTGGACAGGCGGTAGACGACTCCCGCCTGGGTGCCCTTGCCGATCGTCCGCGCACCCGGTGTCGGCAGCGGGGCAACCGTCTGCCCCGGCTTGACGACGATCTCCGTGCTCGCGGCCGCGTGCAGGCCGTGTTTGGTGATCGCCCCACCGAGGTGCAGCGAGGAGAGCGCCGCGAGCAGGAACGCCACCGAGAGGACGATCCCGAGGTCGAACAGGTTGACGAGCCCGTCGAGCGGATCGCCCGCCCGATCCTCGCGGTTGCGCGCGCGCGGCGTGACGGTGATCACGCCGGCGCTCCGATCACCGGCAGGGTCACGCCCGGGCTCCGAAGACCCGCGCACTCATGCGCCCGCCCCGCCCGGCCGCGGGTCGCTGATCACGGCGGCGAGGTACTCGAGGTCCGAGAGGTCCTGGCCGTACATCCGATCGCGCGAGAGCGACAGCCCGAAGGCGACCGCGCCGATCAGGAGGCCGACGACCGTGACGCTGAACGCGATTCGCAGATCTGTGCTGAGCGCCGCGGTGTCACCGTTCGCGAGACCGGTCAGCGCCGGCGAGAGCGGGATCAGGGTTCCCATCAGCCCGAGCGCCGGGCCGATGCGGACGAGCAGGCGCGTTCGCGCGAGCCTGCGCTGGGCGTCGAAGTCGAAGTCGGCGAGCGCCTTGTTGAGCTGGTGGTCGCCGCCGTCGGTTCGCGCGTGCTTGACGACGAAGGCGATCGTGTCAGCCATCGCCGGGCTCCGCGCGACCCCACCGACCGCGGAGGCGGCCCCTGGTCGATCACCGGTGAGGAGCGCGGCACGGGCGCGATCGGCGGCCGCCGAGATCGCACCGAAGTGCCGCCGGCGCCGGCTGCGCAGCTCGACGCCGAAAGCGCCGAGCTCGAAGATCACGGCCGCGAGGGCGAGCAGCGCGAAGACCAGCACGGGCACCTGGAGCACGCTCGACACGTGGAAGATCGCGTTGTCGACGTCGTGCGTGCCGAGCGCCATGACGGGGATGTTCGTGGGCATCATCAACGAACCCTAACCTCAGCCGCCGAGAACGACGGTCCCCGGACGGCGGCGCCAGCCCAGCTGGTGGCGGGCGCCGAGGCTGAGCAGGACGAGGATCGTCAGCAGGGCGGCCACTGCGGGCAGGATCGAGGAACCCGTCGGCCGGCGGACCTCCGGCGCGGTGGCCGGGCTGGCGACCACAACGCGGACGAGCGGGCTCGACTCGACCGGGAGCGGCGCCACGTCGCTGATCAGACGCCCGTCGATCGTCGCGGCCCCCGCGGCCAAGCCGCTCGCGCCCTGCGCCGGCCCCTTGACCGGTGTCGAGGAGTGGGCGGCGTGATGCGAGGCAGGCGGCGCCGTGGTCCCGGCGCCGGGCGTAGCGGTCGTCGTCGAGGGCGGGCTCGGCGCCGGCTGGGTCGTCGTCTTCGACTGCGCCTTCGTCCCGGCCGCGGCCGAGGACTTCGTGCCGTGCGTGGGCTTGGCCGCGGGGCTCTTGGTGGTGGCGCCGTGCGAGGCGGTGTGCTTCCCGGCGATCCCGTGCGGGGTCGCACCATTGCTGTTCGCCGGCCCGGTCGGCGGGGCGTTCGCCGGCGGGGCCGGGGTCGTCGGCGTGTTCGCCGCCGGGTTGACCGTGAGCAGCGTCGTGTCGGCGCCGCCGCCACCGGCCGTGTCGGTCACCTGGACCGTGACGCTGTAGGTACCGGCGGTCGGGAACGTCACCTTCGGTGCCGCAGCAGTCGAGCTCGCGGCGCCGCCGTCGAAGTCCCAGCTGTAGGAGAGCGTCGACTGGTCCGGCGGGGCGCCGCCGCCGGCATCGGACACGGTCGCGCTGAAATCGACGACCGCTCCAGCCGTGACGGTCCCACTTGACTCCTGCGCGACGACCGTCAGCGGGGGCCCCTCGTAGACGTCGATCGCCAGCGGCGACGGTGGCGGCTCCTCGACCTTGTCGCGGTAGTTCTGATCGGATCCGCCGCGCCAGGGCCGGTAGTACAGGATGTTCGAGCCGTCATAGGCGATCAGCGGCTGCGCCGAGTCAGCGAAGTCGCCCGTCGCAGAGAGGTCCGCGGTCGACAGCGTCGACGCCCGGCCGGTCTCAGCCGCGCCGCTGAGCTGCCTGACGACGACCTCCGTCACCGCGTTCAGCGCGACCCCGGGGACAAGGCCGCATTCGAGCACCGTGGCCAGCGACCACGAATTCGGGCCGGGCGGCTGGGCCTGGACGCTGCCACTCTGGTCGTAGAGGGCCGGGGCCGGCCCGGAGTAGGTCATGCACGGGTTGGCGCTGGCCTCGAGCCGCTCAATCGTGACGGCCGGCGGAGTCGCGACGACGCCTCCGGGTTCGTGGATCGTCGCGACGACCGCCTGGCGGTCGGCAGCCGCGACGGTCACCGACGACCCGAGCAGCGCCGCAGCCAGCCCGACGGACACGCCGAGCCGCCGTACGCGGAGGTTCCCCGACCGGCGGCGCACGGCCGGACGGCGCGGCGCGGCGGAGCGAGTCGGCCGGGCTGCCACGAAAGGGCTAGTGGACGTTGATCGCGCTCAACTTCGAGACGCCCGCCTTGTGCCCGGGACGGACGTACTCGGTCTCCAACTGCCAGTGGTAGCCGCGCTTGAGCTTGGCGTGGATCGTGAACTTCGTCTTGCCCTTGGCGATCGTGAGCTTGGCCAGCCTGGACAGCACGACCTTCTTCGCGGCCGCCGTCGACGCACCGGCCTTCTTGGCCTTCTTGGTCGCCGGCGTGATCTTGACCTTCGTCGTGTGCCGGCCGACCAGCTCGACGTAGGCGCCCGCCGCGGTCGGCGCCGGGCTGACGGTCCCGGTCGCTGTGAGCTCGCCCTTCGTGACGCTCAGCTTCCCGAACTTCACCGTCGAGGCCGCGGACGGGGCGCTCGGCGTGGCCGCCACCGTGACGTTCGCCGGCCCGGAGGTCGCCGGGAGCACCACGCCGGGGTCCGCGAAGGTGGCCACGACCTGCCACTTGCCGGCCGCGAGCGGAGCGGCGACAGCGTAGGAGGGCTGGGTCGCGGCGAGCCCGACCGCCGCCCCGATCTGCGTGTAGCCGGCGCTCGAGCCCTGCGGACGGGCCGAGATCGTCACCGTCGCGTGGCCGTGAGGGCCTCCGGGCCCGACGTTTCCGGAGGCGACGATGCCGCCCGTGGTCGGGCTGACCCCGGTGATCGTGACGGCGCCCTGGACGCTCAGCGAGGCCGGGGCCGCGGCCGCGGGCTGCAGGAGGTCGCCGAAGGGCGGGCTGAGGGTCGAGTTCTCGATCTGCGTGATCAGGCCGGTCGAGACCTGGTAGGCGCCGGACGTCGTCGGGGTGAAGGCAATGCCGTAGTGGCCGCTGGCGTCAGTCGTGCCACTCGCCACGGGCACCGGCAGGCCGCCCTCGATCTCGTTGAGCGTGACGGGCTGATTGGCGAGCACGGGAAAGCCGGGCTCAGCGTTGGTGAGGGTCCCGCTCACGGTGATCGGCGCGCCCGCGTTGTCGACGCCGGGGACCCCGCCCTCGGTCAGGATCGGAGAGGCGTCAGCCACGAACGGAGGCGTGTCGGACCCGGCGAGGTAGTTCTTCAGCTGCGACTGGAGCGCCGGCGACGTCAGGTAGTTCACGAAGTCCTCAGCGGCCGGCACGTTGATCGAGATGTTCGGCTGGCTGACGAACGCCGCGGGATTGATGACGTAGGCGTGGAAGTAGTTGGTCAGCTCGTTGGCGCCGCCGGAGGCCGTCGCGCTGTTGTCGCGCGTGAGGATCCGCAGGTTCGGGATCGTGACCGGCGTCGATCCGCCGGCGAGGTCGGTGCCCGACGAGAGGTAGTCGAACGTCCCACGATCGGTGAACACGTAGCAGTGACCGGGGCTCAGGCCCGGTGCACCGTTGCAGGTGTTCGCGAAGACGACATTCGGCCCCTGCGTGAGGTTGTTCACGAAGTACCACGAGGGCGGCGTGACGGTCCCGGGGCAGGCCTGCCCGGATGCGGTGACGCTGCCGCCGGGGGCGATCGGCGTCTCGCCGCCGCCGTTGGCCGCGCTGACCGTGCACAGGAGCAGGCTCGCCGGCGGGTTGGGCATCTGTCCCACGAGTTGCCAGATCCCGTGCTCGGCCACGGTCGTGCCCGGGGCGCCCTGGCGCGAGGCGAACTCGGCCGTGCCGGCGTTTCCGGCTGTCGCGACGTCGGCGAAGGCCTGGACGATGTCGTGGGGGGCGTTGGCCGCCACGCCGGCTGGATCCGGGCTGGTCGTCGGACCGGCGAGGATGAAGTCGTTGGTGAAGATCGCGCGACCGTACGGCTCGTAGGAGAAGTTGCCGGCGACGAACTGATTCTCTAGCGACGGCGCGTGGACGATCAGCACGCTTGGGCCGCCGACGCCCGTCTCCGCGTTGGTGATCGCCGCCTGTGTGGCCGAGCCGACGTACTTGAAGGTGAACTGCGGGAACGCGGCCTGGAACCCGGGCTGGATGACGTTGGCCATCAGCCCTGAGTCGCTGACGTCGCTGGTGCCGACGATCGTCAACGTCGAGGACGAGTCGGCACTGGCGAGCGCCGGTCCGACCAACAGAGCCGCCGCGATCGAGAGGACGGCGAGCGGAAGCACGGCGCGAAGGCGACGCGACGAGGCGGGGCGGTCGCCGAGCGCGCTGGGCCGCTCCGGACGCCGCGCGGAGCGGAAGAGGTTGATCATCGGCCGGACTATATCGCAACATTGGCTCGATTACGCCTAGGCAAGGCCGGTCGGAGTGCCGCGCAGGAGCCGGCCCGAGTCGCTCGACTCGACGCCCGGAGCCGGCACGACCGGAACGGCGGGCCCAGCGCCGGGAGAGGGTCAGGGTCTGGCGAGCAGCGCGCGCAGGGCGGCGGCCGGGTCCGCCGAGCGCATCAGCGCCTCGCCGACCAGCGCCGCGTCGATCCCGGCATCACCCAGGCGCCGGAGGCTCGCTGGGGAGTCGAGTCCAGACTCCGAGACGACGATCGTCCCGTCGGGAATCAGCGGCGCGAGGGCGAGCGTCCGCCCGACGTCGACCGAGAAGTCCCGCAGGTCGCGGTTGTTGACGCCGATCACGGCCGGCGAGAGCCCCAGGGCGACCTCGAGCTCGTCGGCGTCGTGGACCTCCACCAGAACACCCAGCCCGAACCCCACCGCCTCCTCATGCAGTTCGCGAAGCCTGCGCCGACCGAGCGCGGCCACGATCAACAGGACGGCATCCGCCCCGGCGTCGACTGCCTCGGCCAGCTGGTACGAGTCGACGACGAAGTCCTTGCGGATGATCGGGATGCTCACGGCCGCCCGGGCGGCCCGCAGGTCATCGAGCGAGCCCGCGAAGTTGTGCTCCTCGGTCAGCACGGAGATCGCCGCCGCACCCCCCCGCTCGTAGGCGCGGGCGATTTCGGCGACGTCCACGCCATGGCCGATCGGACCGGCCGACGGCGACCGGCGCTTGTGCTCGGCGATGATCGACAGGCCCGGCGCGGCCAGCGCATCGCGGAAGAGGTGCGGCGGACGGCGGCTCTCCTGCGCCGCCAGCGGCCGGTCAACCCTGCGCCGTTCGACATCCGCCCGCGTCGTCGCCAGGATTCCGTCGAGGACCGTCCCGGTCACGCGGGATCGTCGGACTGGTCGATCAGGAAAACACGCACACGGGCACCGCGGAGGAGAACGCAGCCAGGCCCGGCAGCCCGTCGCGGACGAGCTCGTGTCCCGGCAGGTCGTCGCGGATCGCAGGCATACCGACCAATCGTAGACGGCCACGCGGCTCGTGCTGCCCGGTGGCGAGTACCGCAGGGCCGAGGGGCCGTCGGCTAGGATCTGAGTCATGTCGACGCTTGTGCTCGGCCCCCCGCCCGCAGAGCTCGAAGCCCTGATCGAGCTTCGCCGGAAGGCCGGCGCCGATCGGCACGACGAGGTGTGGGAGGGTGTCCTGCACATGGCGCCCGCCCCGTCCCATGGTCACGGAAGGCTTCAATGGCAACTCGCCGCCGTGCTCGGGCCGTTCGCCACCGCGGCCGGTCTCGAGGCCACGGGTGAGGTCAACATCGGTGCTGGGAGGCACGACTACCGCGTGCCCGACGGGGCGCTCCATCGGCCAGGCGCCGACGGGCTCTGGCATGCCACCGCGGCCCTGGTGATCGAGATCCTGTCCCCGGACGACGAGACGCCGGCGAAGCTCGCCTTCTACGCCGGCCACGCGGTCGACGAGGTCCTGATCGTCGACCCAGCCAAGCGCGAAGTCAGCTGGCTGGCCTTGAGCAACGGCGAGTACCACGCCACCGGACGCAGCCAGCTGATCGAGCTCGGATCGGCCGAGCTCGCCGACCGGCTCGACTGGCCGTAACCCGATCGCGCCGGCCTTGGGCGATGTCGCAGCGCGCCCCACCCGCGCCTGGGACCGTTCGCTCGCCCTCGGTGCGCAGGGCTGCGGCCGTGGAGACCGGGCGAGCGGCGGTCGTCTGCTCGTTCAGAGGTTCACCCGGGGTCGAGGTGCGCCACGGCCGCGCGCTCGATGTCGGCTGTGGCCAGCTCGACCAGGCGCTCGGTCTCGGTCGCGCGATTGACGAAGCGCCTGTGATCAGAGCCTGTCGCAGCCAGAGATCGAACGAGCACCGCAGTGTTGATAGCCAACACATTGTGCTGAAATGATCGGCACAAGTGCTTTGGTCAAGTAGCGGTTGGTTGCCCCCTGCGGCCGCTCGACCGCGGCATCCTACTGGCCGCCGGCGCCTTCTCCGAACCCGGCCTGCGCGCACTGGACGCGATCCGCTGGCCACAGCGATCGACCTCTTCCCCCACGTCGAGCCCCTGCGCTTCTGGCACTACCGCGATGGGCAGCGCGAGGTCGACGTGATCATCGAGCGCCCGTCTGGCGAGATCATCGGTGTCGATGTCAAGGGCCAGCGCTACCGTCCGGGCGCGCGACTTCAGTGGCCTTGCACACATCCGCGAGCGTGTCGGGACGCGGCTCGTTGCCGGGCTGATCCTCTACGCGGGCCAGCAGACGCTGCCGTTCGGTGAGCGCCTCTGGGCGGTTCCCGTCCAAGCGCTGTGGGTCCGCTGAGCCGGCGAGGACCCTCCCACCTCGTCGATCTCGCGCTTCTCACCACGGAAGCGGCGGAGCCACCCCGAGGAAGCTGAGGTATCGGAGACTCAGTCGGGCGCGATCACGCGCAACCCGGCGACACGAGCGAAGCGACGCCGGTTGCGGGTCATCACCGGAATCCCGTGGGCGAGCGCCGTCGCCGCAATCAGGGCATCCGGAACCTGGATCCCGGACTCGCGTCGGGTGACTCCGGCGAGCTCGGCGATCGCCGGGTTGATCGGCAGCTCGGTCATCGGTCGCAGAAATGCTCTCAGCCGCTCGTGCTCGTCTCGGCCGGCGAATAGCTCGTACCGCGAGATCACCGAGACACCGAGCGATCGGCCGCGACCCGACAGACGGTGCTTGCCGCGGAGGTGACCTATCAGGACATCAGTGTCGACGAGGACGTCAGCCGTAGCCACGATCCCAATCACCGCGGTCGGCCGACTCGAGGTCGGGCATCGAGCCGAACGACGCGTCGAGTACGGCGTCCGCGTCCGGCGACGCCGTCGCGACGTAGGCATCCACGGCTTCCCGCACGATTGCTGCGAGGGTCTTCCCCTGATCCCTGGCCAGCGCATCGAGGCTCTCCCGCTGGACCTCGGTGAAGTAGACCTGCGTCCTCGTGGCCGACATACAGCGTCAGCATACCGCATGCCGACCGCAGATCGGCATGTCCGCCGCAGACGCGTGGGCGGTAGCCAGGCCTGATCCACTCGCCCACCTCGTCCAGGTCGGCGCGTCGCAGGCCGTCGCTCACGAAGTCACGTATGAGCTTGGAGCGGGACCGGGCGCCCGACGTCCCCGGGCTTGGTCGGGAGGATCGCGTCCAGGACCGAGCTCACGCGAGCGCGCCGGCGAGCCCGATCGTGAGGGCGACGAAGCGGTCGAGCACGGCGGCAGCCGACCCGTCGTCGATCGCGGCCCGCGCGAGCTCGACACCGTGGGCGATCGTCTCGGCCCGGCCGGCAGCGTAGATCGCCGCAGCTGCGTTGATCAGTGCCATTTCCCGGGCGGGCCCGGTCCGCCCAGCGAGGATCAGGCGCGTGGTCTGCGCATTCTCGGCCGGCGTCCCACCTGGGACCCCGTCGCCGTCGATCGGCTCGACGCCGAGCTCGGCCGGCGTGACGGTGTAGCGACGCGTGTCGGCGCCGCCGCCAACCTCGATGACGTTGGTCGGGGCGGCCGCGCTCAGCTCGTCGAGCCCGTCCTGCGAGTTGACGATCAGCGCCCTGGTGGCCCCGAGGCCGTCGAGTGCCCCGGCGATCACCTCGGTGAACGCGGGATCGGCGACGCCGATCAGCTGGCGACCGGCGCCGGCGGGGTTGGTGAGCGGGCCGAGGAAGTTGAAGATCGTCCGGACGCCGAGCTGCTTGCGCACGGGAATCACGAAGCGGGTCGCCTGGTGGTGGGACGGGGCGAACATGAAGCCGAAGCCGGCCTCGTCGATGCACCGGGCGACCGCCGGCGGCGGGAGGTCGATCCGCGCTCCGAGCGCCTCGAGCAGGTCGGCCGACCCCGACAGGCTGGTAGCCGAGCGGTTGCCGTGCTTGGCGACCGGGCAGCCGGCGCCGGCGGCGATCAGGGCTGCGGTCGTCGAGACGTTGAACGACGTCCGCCCTCCCCCGGTCCCCGCCGTGTCGAGCAGAGTCGCGGGATCTGCGGCGTGGACCGGCGCGGCGAGCGAGCGCATCGTCCGCGCGAAGCCGACGACCTCGTCGACCGTCTCCCCCTTGGTCCGCAGGCCGATCAGAAAGCCGGCGATCTGCGTCTGCGAGACCTCGCCCGCCATGATCCGCCCCAGGACCGCCGCCGCGTCTTCAGACGTCAGGTCGCGGCCGGAGGCGACGCGGTCGAGCGCGCGGGTGACCGTCGGGTCAGGGACCTCCGTCATCGCGGGTGGAGGCTATCGGCCGGCCGAGCGGAAGCCGGGCTAACCCGCGTCGGCTGCCGGCCAGTCGATCCGCTCGGCGAGCTCGGTCGGGCCGACGTCGATCAGCCGGCTCCGCTGCACCGGCTCGTACGAGCCGTCGCGCAGCGCGAGCCAATGCACCTGTCGCGTCGTCGAATCCACGATCAGGACCTCATCGACGCCGCAGTCGGCGAAGAACGGAAGCTTCTCCCAGGTCTCGTCCCCCGGCGAGACGATCTCGACGACGAGCGCAGCCGTTGGCGCATACGTACCCCAGTTGCCGAACCGATGGAGGCCTCCATCGGGCACTCGGTAGTCCTCCGGACGGCCGATGTTGAACTGACCGCTGAGCAGGAGACCGGCCCGGTCTGCCGCCGGGCCGAGCAGTCGAGGCAGCTGGCCTTCGATCAGCGCGTGTCGGTCGCCAGGGCCTGGAACCATGTGAAGCACACCGTCCCACACCTCGTCGAAGCGATCGGCGCCCATCCGGCGACGGCGCTCGAGCACCGCCTCGATCTCGGGGGGAGGGGGCTCGGGCAGTAGCGTACGCACGCCCGAAAGGCTATCGCGCGTCGCGCGGACTACAGCGCCGGCGCGAGGAAGTTCGCGAGTAGATCCATGCCCTCGTCGGTGAGCACGGACTCGGGATGGAACTGGACGCCCTCGGCGGGGAGCTCGCGGTGGCGGATCCCCATCACGACGCCGGCTCCCGTCGCCGTGACCTCGAGGCAGTCGGGGACGTCGGCGTCGACGATCAGCGAGTGGTAGCGGCCGACCTGCAGCGGGCTGGAGATCCCGGCGTAGATCGTCCGGCCGTCGTGCTCGATCTGGGCGCTCTTCCCGTGTACGGGCTCGTGCCGGACGACGCGCCCACCGAACGCCTGGGCGAGCGCCTGGTGGCCGAGACACACTCCCAGCATGGGGATCCCGGCCTCGGGGAAGCGGCGGACCACGTCGAGCGTGATCCCGGCCTCGTTGGGCGTGCACGGCCCCGGCGAGACGACGACCCGGTCGGGGTGCGTGGCCAGCAGCTCGTCGACCGTGGCGCGGTCGTTGCGCACGACGGTCACCTCTGCACCCAGCTCGCCGAGGTACTGGACGAGGTTATACGTGAACGAGTCGTAGTTGTCGATCACCAGCACGCGCACGTCCTGCACGCTACAGAAGGCCCGATCCGCTCGCCCGAACCGCGCCCGCCGCCCGTCCGTTACGGCCCGTGTCCGCCGCCGGGCGCGATCGATCGGGTGTGCTCCAGGACTTACCTAGCTTCAATCTATGCAGTCTGCCGAGATGGGCGCTACCGTCCGTCTGTGGAGAGCACCACACCCGTTGGCCCGGGCATCCACACGACCTTCCCGGGTCTCGGTACGCACGTGCTCGTCGAGCGAGAGCCGGGCTCCCGCCGGTTGAGGCCGAGATCCTCGCGCACAACTTCCACCGACCCCACCTGGTCAGGGTCGCCTACCTCCGTGTGCCGGCCGCCGAGTGGATCTTCCGCTCCCGCATCGCCGGTCCAGTGCTGTCGTGGGACAGGTGATCCAGACTTGACGTCTCTCCGTATTACCTAGATGCAACGACGTCGGGGTCGGGCGCGGACACCCTCTCGACCGATCCGGCCACCCGCCTTCCCAGCCGGAGACCGTTGACTCTCCCAGTGACCGCGCCCGACCCGGGCGCCGTCGAGGTGTCGGTGACGAGCCGGAACTGGATGCTCCCGAGCAG
This sequence comes from Solirubrobacteraceae bacterium, assembly GCA_036510225.1. Taxonomy (GTDB): domain Bacteria; phylum Actinomycetota; class Thermoleophilia; order Solirubrobacterales; family Solirubrobacteraceae; genus Palsa-513. The sequence continues at coordinate 13,451 of DATCEH010000003.1, forward strand.
CTTGGCGACCCTCGCGTCGGGTTGATCGGCTACGTCGCGTTGACCGGCTAGGCCCCCGGCCCCGTCGTGAAGCTCTCGACCGCACCGATCGTCGTCCCGTCGGCGTTCGTCGCGACCAGCCGGTAGTCGTAGGTCGTGTTCGCGGGAGGCCGGTCAAGGTCGACGAGACGGGCTCGTCGACCGTGGCGTGTCGAGCGCAACGACCGGGCTGATCGACCCGAAGCTCGTCGACGCCGGCTTGCCGACGACGCTGACCGACGCGTTCGGGTCCGTACACGACGTCGGCCCGGCCGCGTTGCCCGCGTCTCCGCCGTAGCTCGCGACCACGTGTAAACGCCGACGGCCGCCGGAGCGAACGACGCCGACGTGTAGGTCCCGTTCCCCGTGACCGTCGCCGTCGACTGGCGGCGCCAAGTCGAGCACGTCGGGTCTCCCGGGCCGTACACGGCGAAGGTGATCGTCCCGGTCGGGCTCGTCCCCCCGGCGAGCGTCGCCGAGGCCGAGATCCGCCCGCCGGCCGCCACGGTCGGCGATGCCACCGTCGCGAGCGTCGGTGAGGCGACCGGCGCGCGCGTCCACGAGACCGTGACCTGCCCGTTGCCCCGAGTTGATCGTCCCGGCGTTGACCCCCGGGGTCAGGAGTCCGTCGGTCGCAGTCGGGGTTACGAAGCCGCTGCCGCCACCCGCGCCACCCCGGCCCCTCCCCCGCCGCCGAACGGTCCGCGGCCCCCACCGCCGCCGCCGCCGAACAAGCCGCGACCGCCGCCGCCACCCGAAGTCGTGGCCGGCGGGGCGGGGCGTTGCCAGCCCCGCCGAGACCCCCCGCGCCGCTCGCGCCGCCGAGGCCGTCACCGCCGAGACGTGGATCGGTCGGGTCCTGGCCCGCGACGTGGCGCGGCGGGTTGATGCCCCCGTCAGGGCGTGCAGGATCTCATGCGGGCGGCGGGCGCGTCAAGCGCGCCTCGGGCTCGGCGAGACGACCGGGCTGCCGCTGCTCGGCTGCCAGACTTCAGCGAGTCCGCCGCGACCCGAAGGCGAGCACCCGGGCGAGGGTCTCGAAGTGGCGATCGACGTGCACGACGTCGGCCCCGTGCTGTTGGGCGCACGCCGCGATCAGCAGGTCGGGGATCGCGACCCGGTGGTGGCCGGTCGCCGCGAGCTCTCGCTGCGCGGTCGCCGCCGTCGCGAACGTCTCCGCGTCCATCCGCAGGTCACGGAATGCGGCGAGATCGGCCTCGAGGCGCTCGTAGTCGGCCGGCGATCGAGCGCTGTACAAGAGCTCGAGCCGCGTGACCGCGCATAGGCAGAGCTCGTCATCCGGATCGACCCCGGCCTCAGCGTCGGCATGCCAGCGGACATACGCCGACTTGTCGATCAGCAGCAGACTCAACGCCAGGCCGCGTCCCCGAGCAGCGCGTCCAGATCGACAAGCTCCACGGCCCGGACGAGTGCCGCGCGTTGGGCTTCCCTCGCGCTCTCGCCGGCCGCGCGCCCGACCTCCGCACCGATCGCATCGCTACCGACGCTCGCCAGGCGCAGCAGCAGCTGCCTGCGGTCGTGCTCCTCCGGCCACCACCGCTCCGCCAGATCGAGCATCGCCCGCACGTCCCCCGTATCCGTCACCGTGTACCGCGGTCGCGTGGTCGGCATGACGGACGAGTGTAGCACCCGCTGCCGGGGGTGCGACACCTCGGGCGCGGCCCGAGACCCCGCCGAGGGCCGACTCCCCCGGCTCGTCTGTTGACGGCGGGCGAATCCCGGTGGTATATTCTGGCCTCGTAGGCACTGTCTATGTGATGAGGGTGGGAGTGATCCGGCCGCCGCCCCAACAGGGCGCCACCGGTCGTCGGCACCGATTGCGAGCGCGCTGCGTCCACTTGATCGAGGGGGGGTCGGGGCAGTTGACGAGAAGCGCGGCGATGAACGTCCGGCGAGCGACCGGACTGGCCCTGCTCGCACTGGTGTGGCTGGCGTCGGCGCTGGTCGGCCCGGCTCCCGCCGGAGCCGCTCCCGGCCCGATTCCGATCCCGGAGACCGCGCAGATCTCCTTCGCGGAGTTCGGTCCCGCGGGGAGCGCACCGTTCGTCGTCACCGGCTCCGCGTCCAGCGTCACCACCGCCGGGGCGAGCCTCGCGGGGACCGTCGATCCGGAAGGGCTCGCGACGTCCTACGTCTTCGAGTACGGCCCGTCGACGAGCTTCGGGTCGATCACGAGTCCCGTCGGCGCCGGGTCCGGGCAGAGCGCGGTCGCCGTGACCGGATCCCTCAGCGGCCTGAGCCCGAACACGACGTACGACTATCGGATCGTCGCGACGAACGCCGTCGGGACGGCCTTCGGAGTCGTGTCGAGCTTCACTACGGGCGGCAGCCCGACGGCTCCGGCGGTCATCACGCAGGGCACCGACGGCGTCGGCAACACCTCGGCCACGTTCGTCGGCCAGGTCGACCCCGAGGCCCAGGCGACGGTCTTCACGTTCGAGTACGGGACGACAACCAGCTTCGGGTCGATCACCAGCCCGATCGCGGCCGACAGCGCCGGATCCCCGGAGGAGGTCTTCGCGACGGCGACGGGCCTGACCCCGAGCACGACGTACTTCTTCCGGCTGGTCGCGACGAACGCGACCGGGACGACGTCGGGGTCGGTGCGGGCCTTCTCGACGGGTCCGGGCGGCCCGCCGGTGGTCACCACAGGCGCGGCGAGCAACCTGACCGCGACCAGCGCGACCCTGTCCGGGACGGTCGACGGGTTGGGCGAGCCGACGACGACGTTCGTATTCGAGTACGGCCCGACGACGAGCTTCGGGTCACTCAGCCAGGTCGATCAGGCCAGCCCGAAGTCGGGCCCGCAGTCGGTGTCGCTGCCCGTCAGCGACCTCGCGCCGGGGACGGCCTACGTCTACCGACTCGTCGCCACCAACGCCGGCGGCACGACCGCCGGGCCCGTCCAGAGCTTCACCACCGGGACGTGACCGCCGACCTGCTCGAAGAGCTGGCCGTCGCCCCGATCCGTCGTCACCCGGTTGCGACGGTGGTGCGGGGCGCCTGGACCCGTCGCGACGAGCATCGGCTCGTCGACGGCCTCCACGTCGAGTTGGCCGACGCGCTCGGATCGGTCCCGCTGCTGACGACGGACGCCCGCTGGCCCGCGGCTGCGACCTCGCCGAGCTGGTGATCGCTCGAGGCGGTTCGGCGTGCCGGCGACGGCCGGGTCCTCGTCGGCCACGAGGTCGGCGATCACGAGTCCCCCTGTCCGGCCGGACGCACCGCGCAAGCCCGGCGATCTGGATCCGTGGATCGTCGCGGTGGCGGGCGGTGATCGAGCACGAGCTGGGGCGCGTCGAGCTCGACGCGCCCCGAACAGGTGTCCTTCACGGGAAGAAGCTGCCTGAGTCACTCGGCCTTCGCACTTTCGCTCGGCCGGCCGCACGGCGGGTGCGGGCGCGGGGGCGGGGGTGTGGGCGCGGTGGGCACGGTGGGCGCGGTGGGCGCGGTGGGCGCGGTGGGCGCGGTGGGCACGGTGGGCACGGTGGGCGCGGTGGGCGTGGGGTGTGATCGACCCGGGTCCTCCCGGGCGGCGGAGGTGGATGCGAGACCTTCATCGCGAAAGTAGCTGACTGAGTCAGTCAACTACTTTCGTTGGAGAGTCCACACCTCCACGACCCGGTCCCCCCCGGAGAGCTCGCCCGCCTCTGACCTCCCGAGCCCGGGCACATGATCCTCGACGGCACGCGCGCCAAGCCCCCGCGGCGTGAGCAGCGCCCGCCGCGTGAGCATCGCCGCCGCGAAATATCACCCGGAACGGGCGCCTGACCCGACACGACCAGCGAAATCGCCGGCGTCCAACCTGCCGGGGCCGCCGCCTGCCCACCGCGAAAGCCGACCAAGTCAGGCGCGGTCGAGCCTAGGCAATTCCGCTCTGTCGATCTCGCCACGGCAAGGAAAATGCCATCCTTCGGCGGGTGCCCCCGCCGCCCGAGCCACCCCGAGCCTTCCGCGCGCCCGTGACGCGAACGTGCTCCAAGTGCGCCTGGCCGCTCAGTCGCAGGGCCAACGTCTGCCCCGCGTGCGGAACGCCGGTGCCAAAGCAGGACCGAACGATCGCCGGCCTGCGGCCGTCGCTTGCGATCGGGCTCGTGGTGACCCTGTTCGTCGGCGCGGCCGTCCTCTCCTACGCAGCGCTCTCCTCGAACGGTGGGTCTTCCAAGCCGCAGGGCAAGGCCGGCGGATCCGGCCCATCGCCCGCCCAGTCCGCCGCGACGTCGCACGCCCAGGTGATTCCAGACCGGCCCACCGCCGGGGCGACCGGCACGACGGCCCCCGCGGTGGTCCCCGCGAGACCCAGGGTCGGCACGACAGGTACCACAGGTATGGCCGGCACGACGACGACGACGACGACGGCGGTTCCGGCCCATCCCACGGTCGTGACCACGACTCCGAAGCTCCCGGCGGTGACCCCGACGCCGACACCGCCCGTCGCGGAGCCCAAGACGACGCCGACGGGCACGACGTCGCCCGCGAAGCCGACGCCGGTTCCGGCGGCCGCGATCGCGCTCGCGAGCGGCGCCGTCACGACCTACGACCCGTACGGTGCCCCGGCCACGAGCTTCGGCAGCCCGGCCAAGGCGGTCGACGGCGACCTCCTGACGTCGTGGACCTACCAGCTCGATCCGGCGAGCGCCGGGCGGACCAAGGTCGGGCTCGCGGTCAACCTCAAGCCGGCGACCCTCGTCGGCACGATCAAGATCCTCACCGACTCGCCGGGGATGAACATCGAGCTGTACGCAGCGACCGGGCCCGAGCCGAGCACGATCACCAGCAGATCCTGGATCCACGTGACGAACCGCAGTTCGATCGGAGAGTCGACGACCGTGGCACTGCCCGGGAAGCGCCCGATCGACCACCTCCTGGTCTGGATCACGCGGGCCCCCGCGGGCGTGACGACCGGCACGCTGGGGATCGCGGACCTGTCGCTGACCAAGTGAGCTTCCAGGACGACCTCGCCCGCGGCTCGCGCGAGCGGCGGTCGCCGCTGCTCGCGCAGGCCAGCGTCGGTGGAGGTTGCGCGGGCTATGCTCGCCGGGTGTCCGCCGACGGGATCGAGATCGACGACGAGCTGGTCGATCGGGTGATGCGCAGCCACGGGCTCGAATCACGCAGCGCGGCGGTCGACTTCGCCCTCCGTCAACTGGTCGCCGAGCCCCTGACCGTCGACGAGGCACTTGGAATGCGGGGGTCCGGCTGGGACGTCAGGCCCGGAGCGGCTGACCAGGGTCGCCGGGCAGCCCCGTGATCCTCGTCGACGGGACCGCGTGGATCGAGTACCTGCGCGCGACGGGAAGCCAGGTCGACGCACGGGTCGGGGAGCTGCTTGCGGGGGACGAGCCGATCGGCGTGACCGACCTCGTCCTGATGAAGGTCCTCGCCGGCGCCCGCGACGACGCCCACCGCGACCGGCTGCGACGGCTGCTCGCGAGATGCGCCCGCCTTACGGTCGACGCGCCGGCCGACTACGAGCGGGCCGCAGATCTCCACCGCGGCTGCCGCGACGCCGGCGTCAGGATCCGCCACCTCCCGGAGTGTCTGGTCGCGGTCGTCGCGATGCGCCATGGCGCGTCAGTCCTCCACAGCGACCCGGACTTCGACACGCTAGCCGGCTGCTCAGCGCTCGTCATCGACCCGGTCGCGCCGGCGGGCGCGTGACGGGTCGTCCACGCTCACTACTCCCAGTCGGGCTGCTCCCCGGCGAGCTCGACCGCGCGGAGCACGGCGCGGGCCTTGGCCTCGGACTCGGCGAACTCGTAGGCCGGCTTCGCGTCGGCGACCGTCCCACCGCCGGCCTGGACGTGGGCGACGCCGTCCTTGACGATCACCGTCCGGATGTGGATCGCCGTGTCGAGCTCACCGGCGTAGGAGAGGTAGCCGACGGCGCCGCCGTAGCCGCCCCGCTTGACGGGCTCGAGCTCGTCGATGATCTGCATCGCCCGGACCTTCGGCGCACCTGAGAGCGTCCCGGCCGGGAGCACCGAGCGAAGGGCATCCATCGCCCCCACGCCATCGCGCAGCCGGCCGGAGACGGTCGAGCAGATGTGCATCACGTGGCTGTAGAGCTCGACCTCCATCATCGCGTCGACCGTGACGGTCCCGTAGTCACACACCCGACCGAGGTCGTTGCGGCCGAGATCTACGAGCATCAGGTGCTCGGCTCGCTCCTTCTCGTCGGCGAGCAGGTCGGCCGCGTTGTGCTCGTCCTCGGCCGCGGTCGCCCCGCGCGGCTTGGTCCCGGCGATCGGCCGGGTGGAGACCGTCCGACCGGCGACCGTGATCAGCGACTCGGGGCTGGCCCCGGCGAACTGGAAGTCGCCGAAGTCGAGGAAGTACATGTACGGGCTGGGATTGATCGCCCGAAGCCCTCGATAGATCGAGAAGGCATCGACCTCGACGTGAGCCGACCACCGCTGTGAAGGGACGACCTGGAAGGCGTCGCCGGCATATACGTACTCGATGATCCGGGTGACGTTGGCCTCGAACTGCTGACGTGTCATGTTCGACTCGAAGCTCGGCAGCGGGCGCACCGGACGGGGGGTCGCCGGGAGCGGGACCGGTCCGGCCAGCGCGGCCCGAACGTCGGTGATCGCGGCGACCGCCGCGCCATAGCGCTCGTCGAGGTCGTCGTCCTCGCCGGCGTAGACGTTCGCGAGGATCGTCACGGTGTGCTTGAGGTGGTCGAAGACGACGAGTGAGTCGCTGAGCATCAGGGCCATGTCCGGGAGGCCGAGGGTGTCGGGGTTCGGCGGGCCGAGCGGCTCGACCGTGCGGACGAGGTCGTAGCCGAAGAAACCGACCGCTCCCCCGGCGAACGGGGCGAGGTCATCCGACGGGGCCTGGCGGTAGCGCCCGACGGCGTCGGCCGCCACCGCGTACGGATCGCCGCCGTCGGCGAGCGACCAGCGGACGATCTCGCGGGGGTGGTGGCCGATGAACGAGTAGCGGCCGAACCGCTGGCCCTGCTCGGCCGACTCCAGCAGGAAGGCCGGCTCGCCGCCGCGGAGCTTCAGGAACGCCGAGACCGGCGTCTCGCAGTCGGCGATGAAGCTGTGGCGCAGGGGGATCAGGTTGTAGTCGGCCGCCAGCTCGCGAACCTCGTCCAGCGACGGCTCGATTTTCAGCTGGGCTGTCTGGCTACCGGTCGCTGGCATCGGACTCCATCCTGGGGACCGATTCTACGAGCTTGCCCCCCCTCGAACGGCGGGGGCCGGGCTTACGGCCAGTCGAGCCGTCCGGCGAGTTCGGCTGGGCCGAGTTCGACGAGCCGGCTTCGCTCGAGCGGGCGATACTCGCCGTCGCGCAACTCGAGCCAGGCGACAGTCCGTTCGGTCGGGTCGACGATCAGGGCCTCGTCGACGTGATGGGCGGCGTAGAAGGGGAGCTTCTGCCAGGTCTCGTCGCCCTGGGAGACGATCTCGACGACGAGGGCCGCCGTCGGGAGCCAGACGCCGGCGGCTCCCCGCCTGTGGAGGCCTCCGTCTGGCACCCGGAAGTCGTGCTCGGACTCACCGACGTTGAACTCGCTCATCGCCGGTATGAGCCCGGCGGCCCGCGCCGGACTGTCGAGCAGCACGGCGAGCTGCTGGCTGATCCGGGCGTGCTCGAAGCTGGGGCCCGGAACCATGTGGTGGACACCCTGCCACACCTCGTCGAGGCGGTCCACGCCCGCCCGGCGGCGGCGCGCGACCAGGGCTGCGAGCTCCGGTGGAGGACTGCCGAGCACCAGCGTTGACATGGCCGAAGGGTAACGCAGGGACCAACCTGCTCCCGCTGCTCCCACACCTGCACGTCAACGCCGTGGGGGTCGTGGCAGACTCAATCGGGTAACCATGTCCACCGAGAAGTCGAACATCGGCGATTCCCGCCAGGCGCCTGGGCTCGCGCTCACGCCGGCTCATCGACATGAGCTCGAAGCCATCCTGAAGGCCGCCGGCGTCGACTTCGCCCGTCACCGGCCGGTCGTATTCGGCTCGCGTGCGGACGGAACGTCCCGCCGGTACAGCGACATCGATGTCGGCCTGGCAGGTGAGCCACTCGCGTTCGACCGGCTCGCCCGGGTGAGCGAGGCTCTCGA
>DATCEH010000004.1:0-16611 GCA_036510225.1 Solirubrobacteraceae bacterium
TACCTGCCGCCACCCGAACCCCCCGCACGGCCAAGCCCAACCCACCCGACCGAGCATCAACTAACCGAGTCCCGCCGCCAACCAAGCTCCCCGACGGCCAACGCCGCACCCGCCACAACGGTTCCCACACAGACGAGATCGAAGTCGGCCGGGTTTAACGCGCCCCCCGCCCCACCCAACTACTTCAACCGAAAGGCCTTGATCCGGTCGGCGTACTGCTCTTCGTCCCGGGAATACACCCCGTACGCGATCGCCTGGATCATTCCCAGGAGGGCCGTGTGCGACCGTACGAAGGCCGGGCTGTTGGACGAGTAGTAGAGCTTGATCCGCGCCAGCTTCGCCACCTCTGAGAGGGTCGCGTCGGTGATCGCGATCGTCGGCGCCTTCCGGTGGCGGGCGAGCTTCATCGCCCGCAGGACGAGCGCGTGCGGACGGCCGGCCGACAGGCCGATCACCAGCGTGTCCGAGTCGATCCGGCCCAGCCGGCTGAGCGCCTCCTGCGACGGACTGGCGACGAGCTCGGCCCGCAGGTCCAGCAGCATCAGCAGGTGCCGGAGGTAGCTCGCGAAGAAGGCCATCTGGTCGGTCCCGGCGATCAGGATCCGGTTGGCCGTCGCGATCGACTCGATCGCCCGCTCGATGTTCGCCCGCGAGACCTTCCGCGCGGTCTCCTCGACGTTCACGTGGTCGGCCGCCAGCGCCGTCTCGAAGTCGGTCTGGTCGAGTGAGAAGAGCGGCGTCGACTGCTCCCCGTCGGCCCGCGCCCCCGGCGCGTTCGCCCGCCGGTACTCCTCCCGGGCGGCGTGCTGGAGCTCGGGAAACCCGTCGAATCCGAGCGCCTGCGAGAAGCGGACGACCGTCGAGCTCGACGTGTTCGCCCGCCGGGCGAGCTCCTCCGCCGTCTGGAAGGCCGCCTCGTCGAGGTGATCGATGATGTACTGGGCGACGTCCTTCTGCGACCGTGAGCACTCGTCGAACCGCGACTGGATGTAGGTTGACAGCGTCTGCGGCGGGGTGCCCCCGCCGCTTCGCTGAGGTGGGGCTGGAGTGGATCCTGTTCGTTTCATCAGCGAGCGGTTGTTTCGACGGCACCGGCCGGTCTTCCTCCATGCCGGCCGGGTGATCCGTGAATCCGACCCGCGCGCAAGTAGGTCCGACAAGATGCTGCGCCTTCACCGCCCAGCCCCCGGTCCCACCCAGAACCGGTCGGCCGTAGGGTACTCCCAGGCCCACCGGCCCACGTCAGCCCCGTGAGGATCGCGATCGTCGGCGGCGGGGTCTCCGGCCTGATCGCCGCCCATCTGCTCCACCGCCAGCACGAGGTCACGATCTTCGAGGCCGCCGACTACCTCGGCGGCCACACGAACACGATCCACGTCGACCGCGACGACGGCACCTGGGACGTCGACACCGGCTTCATCGTCCTCAACGACCGCAACTACCCCAACTTCAACCGGATCCTCGCCGACGCCGGCGTCCCGATCCAGTCGACCCACATGGGCTTCTCGGTCAAGGCCGAGGACGCCGACTTCGAGTACGCCGGCACACCCACAGGCGTCTTCGCCCAGCCGCGCAACCTCTTCGACCCGGCCTTCTGGCGGATGCTCTCAGACCTCGTCCGCTTCAACCGCGAGCTCCCCACCCTCCTCGACTCCACCGACGCCGGCCCGTCGCTCGGCGACTGGGTCGACGAGCACGGCTACTCGAAGGCCTTCGTCGACCGCCTGATCGTCCCCCAGGCCTCGGCCGTCTGGTCGGCCGACCCCGCCTCGATGTGGAGCTTCCCCGCGCGCTTCCTCGCCGAGTTCTTCTCAAACCACGGGATGCTCGGCTTCCGCGACCGGCCCCAGTGGCAGACGATCGTCGGCGGCTCGCAGACCTACGTGAGAACGCTGAGCGCCGCCTTCGCCGACCGGATCCGCCTCTCGACGCCCGTCACCCGGATCCACCGCGACGAGCACGGCGTCGACGTCCACGCCGGCGGGTCGACCGACCGCTTCGACGAGATCGTCCTCGCCTGCCACGCAGACCAGGCCCTCGCCATGCTCGACGACCCCTCGCAAGCCGAGCACGACCTGCTCGGCGCGTTCCCGTATCAGGCCAACGAGGCCGTCCTCCACACCGATCGCTCGGTCCTCCCCCGCCGCCGGGCCGTCTGGCAGGCCTGGAACTATCACCTGTTCGCCGAGCCCCGGCCGATGACCACGGTCACCTACCACATGAATCATCTCCAGAAATTGACCGCTCCGGTCGAGTTCTGCGTAACACTCAACATGACCGACCGAATCGACCCGGCCCAGATCATCGAGGTGATCCCCTACGCCCACCCGGTCTACACGCAGGCCGGCGTCGGCGCCCAGGCCCGCTGGACGGAGATCTCCGGCGTCCGGCGCACCCACTACTGCGGCGCCTACTGGGGCTGGGGCTTCCACGAGGACGGCGTCGTCTCGGCCCAGCGGGTCTGCGAGGCCTTCGGATTCCGGGCTCCCAGATGAGCTCTCCGTCCGCGCCCTGCCCCCCACCGGCCCCGTCGGCCAGCTGCGCCTACGAGGGCTGGGTCCGCCACCGCCGCTACGCGACCCCCGACCACGAGCTCCGCTACCCGGTGTTCATGGTCTACCTCGACCTCGCCGAGCTCGACACCGTGTTCGCGCGGATGCCACTCTGGTCGACCACCCGACCCGCGCTCGCCCGCTTCCGCCGCTCCGACCACCTCGGTCACCCGTCGCTGCCGCTCGACGAGTCCGTCCGGGCCCTCGTCGCCCAGCGGACCGGATCACGCCCGGGCGGGCCGATCCGCCTCCTGACGAACCTCCGGTACCTCGGCCACTGCTTCAACCCGGTCAGCTTCTACTACTGCTTCGCACCCGACGGCCTCCGCGTCGACGCCGTCGTCGCCGAGGTCACGAACACCCCGTGGGGCGAGCGCCACGCCTACGTGATGGAGGCCGACCCCGACCGGCCGGCCGGCGGCGTCCTCCACGGCCGCATGGACAAGGACTTCCACGTGTCTCCGTTCATGGGCATGGACCACACCTACGACTGGCGCCTGACCGACCCCGCCGACCGGCTGATCGTCCAGATCGACTCCGAGCGCGACGGGGCCGTCGCCTTCGACGCGACCCTCTCACTCGAGCGCCGCCCGATCACCGCCGGCCTCCTGCTGCGCCATCCCGCGATGACCCTCCGCGTCGTGGCCCAGATCTACATCCACGCACTCCGCCTCCGTCTCAAGCATGCCAAGTACTTCCCGAACCCCACCCGCGCGCCCCTGCTCGGCCGGGCCAGGCGGGAATCGGCGCGCCGCTCGCGGGAGACGCTCGCGTGAAGGATCGCGCGGCCCGCCGGCTCGTCCTCGCCCTGCTCGGCCGCACCCGGCACGGCTCGCTCACGCTGGTCGAGGGCGCCCGGACCCGCCGCTTCGGCGACCGCGAGCCCGGCGGCCCGATGGTCACCGTGCGGATCCACGACATCGGCTTCTACCCGGCCCTCCTGAAGGGATCGATCGGCCTCAGCGAGGCCTACATGGACCGGATGTTCGACTGCCGCAACCTCCCCGAGCTCGCCCGCCTCGCCGCCCTCAACATGCCCCAGCTCGACCGCTGGCGCCGCGGCATCCGCCCGCTCGTCGCGCTCCCCCAGGGCCTCGCCCGGTGGGGCGCTCGCAATACGCCGGCCCGCGCACGCAAGCAGATCTCCGCCCACTACGACCTCGGCAACGACCTCTTCGGCCTGATGCTCGACCCGACGATGATGTACTCCTGCGGGATCTTCGAGTCCGACGAATCCAGCCTCCACGACGCCCAGATCGCCAAGCTCGACCGGATCTGCCAGAAGCTCGACCTCGGACCCGACGACCACGTGCTCGAGATCGGCACCGGCTGGGGTGGCTTCGCGATCCACGCCGCCGCAAACTACGGCTGCCGCGTGACGACCACGACGATCTCCGCCGAGCAGCTCGCGATGGCCACGCAGCGGGTTCGCGAAGCCGGGCTCGAGGATCGGATCACGCTCCTCCTCGAGGACTACCGCAACCTCCGCGGCAGCTACGACAAGCTCGTCTCGATCGAGATGATCGAGGCCGTCGGCTGGCAGTACTTCGACACGTTCTTCGAGCGCTGCGGATCCCTCCTCCACCCCGACGGGGCGATGCTCCTCCAGGCGATCACGATCGACGACGCCGCCTACGAGGTCGAGAAGGCGACCCGCAGCTTCGCCAACACCCACATCTTCCCCGGCGGCTGCCTCCCCTCCCTCCGCGTGATCACCCGGTCGCTCGCCCGGACCGGCGACCTCCGCGCCGTCGACCTCGAGGACATCACGACCCACTACGTCCGCACGCTCCGCTGCTGGCGGGAGAACTTCCTCGCCCAGCTCGACCGCGTCCGCGCGCTCGGCTACGACGGCCGCTTCCAGCGTCTCTGGGAGCTCTATCTCGCCTACTGCGAGGGCGGCTTCGACGCCCGCCGGATCGCCACGCTCCAGCTCGTGCTCGCCAAGCCCAGATTCGTCGCGCCGGCCCCCGCGCCGGTCCCCATGCTGCTCACCGCCGGCGCGACCGAGCTCGCCTGACATCCTCCACGGTCTGCGCGTCACGACACGCAAACCCACCAGATGACGGCGGCCGCCGCGATCCGCGCAGTCGTCCGCGGCGACGTCCACGACGTCGGCTTCCGCGACGCGACCCTCCGCCGCGCGGCCGATCTCGACCTGAAGGGCTGGGTCCGCAACCAGGACGACGCCAGCCTCCTGGTCCACGCCGAGGGCCCGCCGCCCGCGCTCGACGAGCTCGTCGCCTTCCTCGAGGACGGACCCCCGCTCGCCCGGGTCACCCGCGTCGACGTCGACCCGGTCGGCGTCGAAGGACACGAGCAGTTCGCCGTCCGCGGCGTCACCGCCGGCGTCTTCGTCGTTCAGGAGCACCACGCGACCGCCCACCATTTCGACCTCCGCCTCGAGGTAGGCGACGTGATGCGCTCCTGGGCGGTTCCCAAGGGCCCGTCGATGGACCCCGCCGTCAAGCGGCTCGCCGTCGAGGTCGGCGACCACTCGCTCGCCCACAACACCTTCGAGGGCCTGCTCGACTCGAGCCGCGTGATCGTCTGGGATCGCGGAACCTACGAGCAGGGCGGCCGGGTCCCCTGGCCGGCGGCGATCGACCGCGGCCACGCCGTCTTCGTCCTCCACGGGCACAAGCTCCACGGCGGCTTCGCCCTCCAGCGCACCCGGCCCGGCCCCAAGCCCCAGTGGCTCTTGATCAAACGCCGCGACGACGACGCCCGCCCAGGCTCTGATGTCGTCGCCGAGTCGCCGCGCTCGGTGCTCACCGACCGGACGCTCGACGAGCTCACCGGCTGATCACGGCCGGCCTGCGCTCGCAAAGGCGCCCATTTTCCGCGGCGCCGACGACGCGATCTCGACCTGACCCGGCTCACACCCCGGCGACGTCGACGCTCGCCGCGTCCGGAGCGCAGAAGACCGCCGTCCGCCTGGCCTCGGCGCGAATCTCCTCGCGCGCCGCCCGGCTGATCTCGACGTGCGGCGTGACCGTCAGCCTGACGGCCGCCCCGGCTCGTTTCAGCCGCCAGCTGGCGGCGACCCGGCCGTCGACCGTCACCGTCGCATCCCCGCTGAGCGTGAGCCTCAGCGACTGGAGCTCCGCCGGGATGATTCGCTCACGGTCGGCGTACGCGAGCAGGGCCTGGTCCCACCGGGCGAGCAGGCGCACCGGCAGGCGGGTCGAAGCCGGCGGCAGCGGCTGGTTGGGCAGGTCGTAGAGCTCGGTGCCGCGCTCGTCCCGGTAGCGGACGATCGACACGCTGGCCCACGCCTCGGCGAAATCGCGCTGGGCAACGCCCGCCCACGCCGCGGCGTCGCGGCGACTGGCCGGGCCGAACGCGGCGAGGTACCGGGACAGAACCAGCCTCGAGGCCGCGGCCGCCGTCGGGCGGGGGCGGGCGTCCACGACGAAGCGCGGACGCCGCCGATCACCCCAGAACCCGGCCGGCGGGACCTGCACGAGCGGGAGCAGGACACGCGCGAAGATCACCGGACTCCACTGATCCGCGACGACGCCCTCGTAGCGGCCGACCCGCTCGCGGATCTCCTCGTTCGTCCGTGGCTCGCCAAGCCACCTCCCCAGCTCGGCCGCCACCGCATCCTCGTCGAGGTGGGCGTACGTCTTTCGCCAAGCTCGCATCCGCGTCTCCCGCGCCAGCTGCGCGTACGCCGGGTAGTCCCCGCCGGCCGCGAGGTGGAGCGTGAGGCGCATGATCGTCGTCTTGACCACGCTCCCCCGCCTGATCGCCGCCTCCAGATCTTCGCGGGCCAGCCCCTCGAGACGGGCAGCCAGGGCGACGTACGGCGCGGGCGGGTCCTGCGCCTGCAACGGCGTCAGCCGCCGAATCGCCTCGTTCGGACTGACCGACTGCCGATCCAGCAGCATCTGGCGGGCCGCGAGCGCCGCCGTGAGCTCTGACCTGGTCAGCGTCGGCACTCGCGCGTCAGCGCTCACGCGCCGGTCATCGATCGTCGGTGAGCATGCCACCAGCCTAACCGCCTGCCAGGTCGAAGGTTCTTCGGGAACGCCGCCGGCCAGGCCCCACGCCGCGGCGCAGCTCCACAGCGTGCCCGACACTCGATCGCTGCGATCGAGACATGTCTCCGCGCGCAACGAACAACGTTCGTTCTCGAACAACGTTCGTTCTCGAACAACGTTCGTGTCGCCGTGCTGACGAGTGCTCGTGGTCGCCCGCCGGGTCCCGGCCTCGCACGACCTGCCCGCTAATCCCGATCGCGCCGCGAGCCGATGCCTCTCTCGATGCGGAACGGCAACGGCCTGGTCGCACGGCTCGTCACGTGTGCCGGCGGCCTGGCACTGCTGGTCTCGCCGTGGCTCGCGTGGTACACGTTGAGCCTCGCCGACGTCCTGCGCAGCGTTGAGACCCAGCTGCCCGCGCAGCTCGCCGGCCTGCTGCCCGGCCCACTGGCGGCGGACGACCCGACGTTCACGTGGTCAGGCTGGAACGCGGTCCACGTGATCAGGTTCGTCGTGCTCCTCGTCGGCCTCGCCGCCCTGCTCAGCTCGATCGCGTCCCCGACCCTTGGCAGCGATCATGGGGGTCTGCTCGTTCCCGCCGGCGGTCTGCTCGCAGCCGTGCTCGTGGGCTACCGGATCGAGTCGCCGCCGAGAACGCTCGATATCACGGTCGGGCCGTTTCAGTTCCCGTCTCCGCCCGGAACAGGTGCAGCGCTGAGCAGCCTCCTCCACGTCGACTTTGGCGCGTGGGTCGCGCTCGGCGGCGGCGTCCTGGTGGCGGTCGGCGGCCTGCTGGCGCTCGCCAACACCCGAGCCGCGGTCACCCGGCCCATCCCCGCTCCCCCCACCGGTCCGGCGAGCACGGCGACGACGGACGGCTGGACCTGGTAGCCCGCAGGTCGCTCTCGCCAGATCACAAGCCGCCGAGCGAGCCGGTGATCGAGATCAGGAGTAGGTGACTGAGTCACTCGGGTTTCGCGCTCTTCGCTCGGTCGACCGGGGCGGGGTCGGGCGGGGCCGGCGCCGGGGTGGGAGCGGGGCCGGGGTGGGGGCGGGTGCGGGTCGGGCGGCGGGCAGGGTGCGGGTTGGGCGCGGGGTGTGGGATGTGATCGAGCGGGCTGGTCCCGGGCGGCCGGAGGTGGATGAGAGACCTTCTTCGCGAAAGTAGCTGACTGAGTCAGTCAACTAATTTCCGTGGAGAGTCCACTTCTCCATGACCCGGTCTCCGCAGAGAGCTCGCCCGCCTCTGACCTGCCGAGCCCGCCCCGAGTGATCCTGGACGGCATGCGCGCCAAGCCCCCGCCGCGTGAGCGGCGCGCCGCCGCGAAATATCACCCGGAACGGGGACCCGACCGCGGGGGTCCACGACCGGCGGCGATCCCGCGCGGCCGCGCCTGGAGTCGACGGTCCGTCGGGCAGCAGGGCGTCGAGTGGTGACTACGATGCCTGGATGATGGACTGCGAGCGGACGGCGTTGCTGATCATGGACGTCCAACCGGAGCTGGTCGAGCGCTTCGGCGACTCGGGGCTGACCGACCGACTCGCGGGGGCGGCGCGTGCGGCCGGGGTTCGCGTGATCTACGTCAAGGTCGGATTCCGCGAGGGATGCCCGGAGGTCAGCCCAAGAAGCGCGACCTTCTCGAGGATTGCCGAGCTCGGCGGGTTCGTCGAGGGCGTGTCCAGCGTCGTGCACCCAGCGGTCGCCCCACAGCCGGGCGACGTCGTCGTCACCAAGCGACGGGTGAGCGCGTTCGCGGGCAGCGATCTCGACGTCGTGCTGCGGGCCGGAGGGATCGAGTCACTGGTGCTGAGCGGCATCGCGACCAGCGGCGTCGTGCTCTCGACCCTGCGCCAGGCGGCCGACCTCGACTTCTCGCTGAAGGTGCTGTCCGACGGCTGCGCCGACGCCGACGAGGAAGTCCATCGCGTCCTGTGCGAGAAGGTCTTCCCACGCCAGGCGGAGGTCCTGACGGTTGCCGCGTGGGTCGAGGCTCTCCCTTGATCACTCGGGTTGCCGCGTGGGTCGAAGCTCTTCCTCGATCACGGCGGTGTACGCGAGACCTTCGTCGCGAAAGTAGCTGACTGAGTCAGGCAACTACTTTCCTTGGAGAGTCCACTTCTCCACGACCCGGCCCCCGCAGAGAAAACTCGCCCGCCTCTGACCTCCCGAGCCCGGCCCGAATGATCCTCGACGGCACGCTCGCCACCCTCCCGCCGCGCCGAGCATCGCCGCGGCCGCGGAACATCACCCGGAACGGGGCCTGACCCCCTGACCCCACGACCAGCGAAATCGCCGGCGTCCAACACGCCGGGGCCGCCCCCTTACGACCGAGCCTGGCGACTGAACATCCGCCGGCTTGCGAGATCGAGCAGGAGGGCCGGCCCGCGGGAGGCCCGCACGGCCCAGGCGACCTTGCCGCCCGGCTGGAGGGTCGTCCTGTCGGCGAGGATCGCCGCGACGACCTGCTCGGCCCAGTCGTCGGTCGGCTGGCTCTCCCAGCCGGAGGTGTCCATGTGGCGGCCGTAGACGGCCTCGGTCGCGTCCATCATGTCGGTCGCGACGCCGGGCGTGATCAGGTGGAGTGTGCTGACCCCGGTCCCTCTGAGCTCGCGGCGGAGGGAGTCGGTGAGGGCGACGACGCCGGCCTTCGACGCGGCGTATGTCGACGCTCCGGGGAGGTGGGCGTAGCCGGAGATCGACGCGTTGTTGACGATCTTCCCGCGCCGGCGGGCGAGCATCCCGGGCAGGACGAGCGAGCTGAGGTGGGCGACGCCGACGAGATTGACCTGGAACATCGCGTAGACCTCGGCGAGGTCCTGGTCTTCGAGCAGACCCCCGGTCATCAGGCCGGCGTTGTTGATCAGGAGGTCGATCTCGCGGTCGGCGTCGGCAAGGCCGGCCCAGGACTCGTCGATCGACTCGCGTGAGCCCAGGTCGATGCCGACCGCACGGATCTCCCCCGCCCCGCCCGCTCCGTCCCCGACCCCGCCGGTCGCGGCGTCGCCGGTCGCGGCGTCGGCGGTCGCGGCGTCGGCGGCCCGGGCGACTCTCGCGACTACGGGATCCCCGTCCTCGGGCCGGCGCATGCCGAGCAGCAGGCGACTGAGCGGCTCGCGGGCCAACCGCTGGGACAGGGCGAGTCCGATCCCGCGATTGGCGCCGGTGACGAGGCAGGTCGCGCCTCGGAGGTCCATCAGTTGCAGGCGATCAGCCGGGCGCCGAGCGCGTCGGCGATGCCCTGGGCGCCTTGGCGCATCACGAGGTCGTGGTTCCAGACGAAAGCTGGCCGGGCGAGTGGCCCGAGCCGGTTCATCCAGGTCGCCGTCGTGCGGACGCGCCAGTCATAGACGACGGCCGTGCACGGACCGCTGAACAGGCGCCAGACGCCGACTCCCTCGAGCTCGCCGGTCGCGTGGCCCTCGATCAGGCGGAACGGCTCGACGCGGGAGACGCGCATGTCGAAGCTGAGCGTGTAGGGAAGGACGCTGCGCCAGGCGAAGTGGCTGACCTGTCCGATACCGGACTCGCCGCCGGACGCGACGAGGTCGACGCTCTTGACGCCCTTCCACCAGCGGGAGTATCCGGCCGGGTCGTCGAGCAGGTCCCAGACCGCCTCGAGCGGGGCGTCGAGGCACCAGGTTGAGAGGAACTCGTACTGGGCCATCAGCGGGCCGGGCCCGGGGCGGCGCGGGCGGCGGCCGGGCTCAGTTGCCGGCCGATCGCTGGCAGGCGGCGCACAGACCCCAGATCAGGAGTTGGGCGTGATCGGGCGAGAAGCCGGCGGCGGTCGCGGACTCGAGCACCTCGGGTGGGGCGCCGGGCCCGTCGAGATCGTCGAGGGCGCCGCAGCCGCGGCAGACGGTGTGGGCGTGGGGGACGACGTGCGAGTCGAACATGACGGCCCCGGTGCCGGTGCTGACGCGCCGGACGAGTCCGAGGTCCTCGAGCAGGACGAGCGTCGCGTATACGGTCGGGATGGCGATCCCCGGAAGCGCGGGAAGGACGGCGTCGAGCAGCTGGTCGGCGGTGACGTGCTGTTTGCGGGCGTGGAGCTCGCGGTAGATGACGAGCCGCTGGGAGGTCACGCGGTGGCCGCTGGCCCTCAGCTTGTCGGCCAGCAGCCGGTCGGCCTGGTGTGTCTGCATTGACGGATCCTAACTGATCCCTGCCGGTAGTTGTTGTTAGGCGGCCCTTATTTGAAATCAGATGCTATAACTTCGTGCGTGGTCGACGACACAGACGAGGCCGGCAGCGCGAAGGAGGCGGCCGGGCCGGGGTCGAAGACCCGCCGGCCGACGGGATCGGGCTCGCTGCTCGGGCGTCTGCTGAAGCGGCTGACGCGGACCGACGAGGCGGACTTCGTCCTGCAGATCGTCCAGCCGTCGCTGGTCGGTCTGATCGACGGGACCGTTTCGACGCTGGCGCCGATCTTCGCGGCGGCGGTCTCGGCGAGCTCGCACACGGCGCTCCTCGTCGGTATCGCGACGGCGCTCGGGGCGGGCGTGAGCATGGGCATGTCGGAGGCGCTCTCGGACACGGGGGAGCAGACCGGCCGGGGGCCGGCCCTGGCGCGGGGCGTGATCACGGGTGGGTCGACGGCGCTCGGGGGGATCTTCCACTCGCTGCCGTTCGTGATCTCCGACGTCAACAAGGCGCTCGCCGTCGCGGGAATCGTCGTCGCGATCGAGCTGTTCGCGATCGCGTGGGTCCGGCACAGGTTCCTCCACGTGAGCATGCGGTCGTCGTTGGTCGTCGTGACGCTCGGCGGGGTGATCGTCCTGGCAATCGGGGTCATCGTCGGGAGCTCGTAGAATCGACGGCCGTGACGACTGCGCCTCAGGTAGCCGCGCTCGCGTTCGAGAACATCGACGACGCCGTCGACGCGCTCCGGGCGCGGGGGCTGCGGCTGTCGATCGCCCGGCGGATGGTCCTGGAGCTGCTCTTCCGGGAGACCGACCCGGTCTCGGCCGAGCACGTCGGGCAGACCTTGGGGATCGACGTGGCGTCGGTCTACCGGAACCTGGAGATGCTCGAGCGCCACGGCCTGGTCCATCACGTCCACCTGGGGCACGGGCCGGGCCTGTACGTGCTGGTCGGCCGGGGGGAGCACGAGTACCTGTACTGCGACCGGTGCGCGACGGTCACGCCGCTCGAGCCCGAGCAGCTCGACCCGATCCGCGCCCAGCTGCGGACGAGCTTCGGCTACGAGGTGCGCTTCACCCATTTCCCGCTGGTCGGCCTGTGCGGTAACTGCGCGGGGGCGGACCCGCCGGCCGCGGGCGGGCCTCACGCGCGCCATCCCCACGCGCACTGAACGGGTTTTCGCTGGCCGGTGGACGGCCCGCTCGGGCGGGTTGCGGGGCGCGCGCGGGCGGCTCGGCCCGGTCGGCCGCCGTGCCTGGGATCATCCAGGCGACGGGCCAGTAGCTCAGTTGGTTAGAGCACCGGGCTCATAACCCGTGGCGCGCAGGTTCGAGTCCTGCCTGGCCCATGCAGATCGGAGCGCGATCAGGCAAACTTCGAAGGGCTGCGGGGGAATTCGTGCCGAAGGCGACGTCGGCGCGGTAGGGTAGGCTCCAAACCCCGAGGGATGCCTCGCGGGATATTCGGGGTGGAGAAGTCGTCGGCAAGCCCAGGAACTGTGTCGAACAACGTTGGAGAAGGGAAGGTTCGATGGATGACTCTAAAGGCCGCGCGCTCGGCGCCGGCCATTTTGCAGTGTTGCCGCGATACGTGGCCCGCACCGGGCTGATCGGGGCAGCGACGATCATCGGTGGACTGATGATCGGAAGCGCTCCGGCCAGCGCGTTCACGAGCAGCCCGCTCTGGACCTGTCGCGGTAGCGCGCTGTCGGCGTCGGTCAGCGGCATGAACCGGGTCGAGCCGGTCGTCGCGAATGGAAACCCGGACACCGGGAACGGCGGCAATCCGAACTACGCGCAGTGCGTCAACTCCGACGTCGGCGAGAACAACCTCGCGACGCCGGTCGGTCTGCCGGCGAACTTCCTCTCCGCGCCGACGGCGGATGCGTCGACGACGATCACTCCGGAGATCAGCCCGTCGCTCAAGCAGACGTTCGTCGCGAAGGGTGGCGTCGAGAACCTCGCCCTGAACCTCGGCGGCCCGACCACGATCCTCGGCGTCGGCGCTGCGAACGCGTCGGTCACCGGCACGTGCTCGGCGAACGGGACACCGACCCTGACGGGAACCAGCCAGGCGGTGAACCTGACGCTCGGTGGATCGACGCTGTCGCTCGATCCGCTGCTGACGGCCGTCTCGCAGCTGCTCGCGCCGCTGCACGAGATCATCAGCATCAAGGTCAACGAGCAGATCCGCACGGCGACCGGCCTGACGGTCAACGCCCTGCACATCACGATCCTCAACTCGACGACCAACGCCCCAGTCGTCGACCTGATCGTCGGCCAGGCGGTCGGCGGCTACGACAGCGCTGATATCTGCAACCCGAACAAGCAGTACACGATCCCGCCGGGCATCGGTGGAACGGGTGGGAATACGGGCGGCGCCAACGGCAGCGGCAACAGCACGGTGCCGCTGACCAACCAGGCGTTCAACGGGAACATCGGCTCGTCGAACGGACCGCCGGCAACCTGTGGGCACCTGACGATGTACTTCGCCACGAACCACAAGAAGTCGCTGACGAACATCTACGGCCGCCGTCAGGTGACCCGCGGACGGATCATCAGCTGCGGCTCGAAGCCGAAGTCGATCGTCGGAGCACGGATCGACGTGATCCACATCATCCATGGGACGCGCCACCTGATCAAGACGGGTCTGCGTTCGCGGCCAGGCGGTCTCCTGACGCTGATCCTGCCGCTGAACCTGACGTCGCGGAGCATCGAGTACGACTACCGCGGGAAGCTCAACTCGACGCACGTCACGTCGAAGCAGACGCTGAGCCTGACGGTCAAGACGAAGTCGGGTAGGAAGCTGTAGTACGGCTGCGCGGTCTGTTCACGCGCAGCGTCTGATTGAGAAGGCCCCGCTCCGGCGGGGCCTTCTTTTTGGGCGGACTCAGCCGCTGGGGTCGCGGGCCCGCCAGCCGCCGGGGTCGCGGGCCGCCAGCTGCTGGGGTCGCGGGCCCGATCAGGACCGGCGGGTGTGGTTGGATTGCAAGGTGAAGCTCGGCGTCCACATCGGCTACTGGGGCCTCGGCCTGAGCGCGGCCGACCAGCTGGAGATCGTCCAGGAGGCCGAGCGGCTCGGCTTCGATTCGGTCTGGGCCTCAGAGGCCTACGGATCTGACGCGGCGACCGTCCTCGGGTGGCTTGCGGGCGCGACGACGCGGATCAGGCTGGGCTCGGCGATCTTCCAGATGCCGGGTCGGAGCCCGGCGATGACGGCGATGACGGCGGCGACGCTCGATCAGCTCTCGGGCGGGCGGATGGTGTTGGGCATTGGATCGTCGGGGCCGCAGGTCGCCGAGGGTTGGCACGGACAGCGTTTCGGGGGACAGTTGCAGCGGACCCGCGAGTACGTCGCCGTCGTGCGGATGGCCCTGGCCCGGGAGCGGGTCGAGTTCCACGGTGAGACGCTCGACCTGCCGCTGGCCGACGGTCCGGGGAAGGCGCTGAAGCTGACGATCTCGACGGTCCAGGAGCGGATCCCGATCTACCTGGCGGCGATCGGCCCGAAGAACACGGCACTGGCCGGGGAGATCGCCGACGGGTGGATCCCGATGCTGCTCTCGCCGGAGCACCTCGCGGATGCCCGGTCGCTGCTCGAGGAGGGCGCGGCGAGGACCGGACGGTCGCTCGACGGCTTCGACATCGCGCCGAGTGTGAACCTCCTGATCAGCGAGGACGTCGCCGCCGCGAGAGACGCGGTCCGCCCGCTGATCGCGCTCTACGTCGGGGGGATGGGTTCGGCGAAGCAGAACTTCTACAACCGCCTGGTCTCACGCTACGGGTTCGCCGACGCGGCCGCGGAGATCCAGACGCTCTATCTCGGTGGTCACAGGGACGCGGCCGTGGCGGCGGTGCCCGACGGCCTGATCGACGCGGTCGCGCTGTGCGGGTCGGCCGACCACGTCCGCGCCCGCCTGGACGTCTACCGGGCAGCTGGGGTCGGAACGCTCGGCGTGGCGCCGCTGGCCTGGACGGCGCAGGAGAGGATCGGTCAACTCCGGCTGCTGGCAGAGCTTGCCGGCTGAGCCGGCGACCCGGCCTCTGCGCGTCCTGCTCGGGGCCTTCGGCGACCCGGGCCACGCGTTCCCGATCATCGCGCTCGGCCGGGCGCTGCGGGCCCGCGGCCACGACGTGACGATCCAGACGTGGAGCCGGTGGCAGGCCGACATCGAGCGCGAGGGGATCGGCTTCTCGCCGGCCCCGGAGTACCACGTCTTTCCGACGCTCGAGCGGCCCCTCAAACCGTACGAGGCCGTCGTGCGGGCGGCGCGGGAGGCCGGGCCGATCGTCGACGAGCTGCGGCCGGATGTGATCGTCGCGGACATCCTGACGCTGGCGCCGGCCCTGGCCGGCGAGCTCGCCGGGGTGCCGGTGGCGACGCTGATCCCCCACGTCCATCCGTCGTCTCCGCCGGGCTTTCCGGCCTACTCGGCCGGTGCCCGGCTGCCGCGGACCGCTGCCGGCCGGGGGCTCTGGCGAGCGTTCGAGCGGCCGCTTCGAGTGGGCCTGGAACAGGGTCGGCGGGAGCTCAACGAGACGCGCAGGCGGCTCGGGCTCGCGCCGCAGGCCCACCACCACGGGGGGATCAGCCGGCAGCTCTGCCTGGTCGGGACGTTCCCGGCGCTCGAGTACCCGCGCCGTTGGGAGCCGCACGAGCACGTCGTCGGACCGCTGCTCTGGGAGCCGCCGACCGGGGCGGTCGCCGTTGCGCCGGGGCCGGAGCCGCTCGTCCTGGTTGCTCCGTCGACGTCCCAGGATCCCGATCACGGTCTCCTGCGGGCGTGCCTGAGCGGCCTCGACGGGCTGCCGCTGCGGGTCCTCGCAACCTGGAACCGCCGGGTCCCACGGCGGCCGCTGCCGAGCCCGGCGAACGCCCGGGTCGTCGAGTGGCTGTCCTACGCCCAGACGATGCCGCAGGCGGCGATCGTCGTCTGCCACGGCGGCCACGGGACGGTCGCGCGGGCGCTGAGCTGCGGGGCGGCGGTCGTCGCGTGCCCGGCGGCCGGGGACATGAACGAGAACGCCGCGCGGATCGACTGGGCCGGAGTCGGCGTGCGCGTTCCCCGCCGGCTGGTCGGCCGGCTCGGGATCAGGCTGGCGGTGCTCCGGGCGCTCGACGACGCGAGGCTGCGCGCGAACGCCGGCGACCTCGCACGTTCGGGAGTGGCCGCCGGTGCCGGCGGGCGGGCCGCGGTGCTGGTCGAGCAGCTCGCGACGCGCGGGCGGTGAGGAGCTCCGGGGGTGGGACTCGAACCCACAACCTAACGGTTAACAGCCGTTCGCTCTGCCATTGAGCTACCCCGGACCGTCCACTCGAGCTGCGCTGGACGCGGCCTGGGAGGCCGGCCTTCACCTCGGCGTAGACGTGGGAGCATACCGGCCGAGACGGGCGGGCCGGCGCCGCGAAGCCGGCGGCTAGTCCTGTCGTTGGGCGGTGGCCTCCAGCGCCCGGGTCAGGGCCCGCTCGAGGTCGGCCTTGACCGGCCGGCGGCGTGCCGCGAGGTCGCTCAACCCGCCGTTCCCCGTAGCCCGGGCGGCGGCGAGCTCCCGGTCGATCCGCGAGAGCTCGAGCTGGAGGCGCTCGACCTCGAGCTGGGCGACGTGCGCCGGCGCCTGGGTCGACCGGACGGCCAGTTCTGCCAGCAGCGCCGCGAGCTCGGCGTCGTCGTCGAGGCCGGCCCCCGGCGAGTCAATGTTCCGCCGGAGGTGGAGCGCCGCCCGGCGATTGACCTCGCCGGTGAAGATCGCGTCTACCTCGACGTCCTCGAGCGCCTGGCGGCCGGCTTCCGGCAGGGCGATGCACAGCGCGAGGAAGGCCTGCTCGACCCGCTCGCGAACGTCGAGCACCCGGGTCACCGGCACGTCTCCACGCCGGCGGCCGGCTCCCTGACCGACGTCGGCGAGCAGACCGGCGATCGTCGGCTGGG
>DATCEH010000005.1:0-16919 GCA_036510225.1 Solirubrobacteraceae bacterium
CCCGCAGCCTGCGCCGCACCAGCCCAACCCAACCCCGACACCGCCACCGCAGCACAAGCCACGACAACCCTCCCACTCAACCCCACGCGAACACCCCGCGCAGACACAACCGAAGACAAAACCACGACCTACCCACCTCCAAATTAGATTGGCTCCGATCACGGCGGCCCTGGGAGGCAGCCGCAGACTCACCGCGCGCCCACGGCATCCACCGTGGGCGCGCGGCCGTACTCCCTGATCGTGGAACGAAGTGCCTGTGGCTACGTCGACATGACGAACCCGGACGTCGTCCCCAACTGGTTGTTGTCGCTGTGCACGAACCGTGATGCGATCTTCGTGGCGGAGTCATCGAACTGGGCGATGTCGAGCCGGTAATTCGTGTTGGAGGTGCCGATCGTCGGCGTGAACGTGACGCCGCCGCTGGCGTTCGTAGTGGTTGAGCTGACGTTGGTCCATGTCGCACCGCCGTCGGTAGACGACTGCAACTCGACCGGCATGCTGGCGATGGGCTGTGACACCGGCGGCAGGTATGAGAGCGTCGCCGTGATCGTGAACGAAGTGCCATGCACCACCGACGACGGCATCGTCGTCGCTGTGATTGCCGGATACGCGTCCGCGGTGAACGATACGTTGCGCCCTCCGCCGACCGGGTAGGTGATGCCCGAGTTCTGGAGATCCGTCGAGGTCAGGTAGTTGAGGAAGTGCGTCGCGTCGGTCTGCTGCGTCGACGTGGCGACGACATAAGCGTGGAACGGGTTCGTCAGCTCGCTCAGGCCGCCCGTCGACCCCGCCGTGCTGTTCTGCGTGACGATCTTCATGTTGCTCGGGTTGACCGCGACGAAGGTGCCGCGATCGACCAGCGTGTAGCAGTTGGTCGTCGTCGCGGTGAGGCAGGTGTTCGCGGCTGACAGGCTGGCACCCTGCGTCAGACCGTTGCGGTGGTACCAGCCGGGGAACGTCGCGCCCGCGGTCGGCGTGACGCCGCTCCACGGCGTCTTGCGCGACGCGTCGGTCAGGCCGTTCCACGCCTGCGTGACGCCCGGAGCCGGCATGCCCGGCGTCGCGACCGCCGTCGTCTGGCCCCAGATCTGCTGCTCCTTGACGTTCGTCCCGGAGTTGTCGTCGCGCGTGATGAACGTCGCCCCACCGGTCACCCCAGCCCGCGCGACCTGCTCGAACGCCTTGACGGCATCGTTGGGGAACGCCGCCAGCACGCCGGCCGGATCGGTCTTCGGTCCGGCGAGCACGTAGTCGTTGTAGAACGTCGGCCGGCCCAGGGGCTCGAGCGAGAAGCCGCCGGACACGAACCCGGCCTCCAGCGACGGGGAATGGA
The DNA here is from genome assembly GCA_036510225.1 of Solirubrobacteraceae bacterium. Classification (GTDB taxonomy): domain Bacteria; phylum Actinomycetota; class Thermoleophilia; order Solirubrobacterales; family Solirubrobacteraceae; genus Palsa-513. The sequence goes on from DATCEH010000005.1 coordinate 1,334, forward strand.
CGACGATCGCGTCCACGTGGTTCGCCGCGACCTCCGCCTCGGCGATCGCGGCGCCGGTCCCGACCGCGGTGTAGGAGATCGTCGCCGAGTCGGTGTTCCCGGCGTATGCGGCGAATCCCGGTACCAGCACCTTGCTGAGCAGCAGGGAATCGCTGATGTCCGACGTGCCCCAGACGTTGAGCACCGGCGTCGCCTGGGCCGCCTGCGCGGCGATCCCCCCAGCGGCGAGCACCGTGGCCGTCAGGGCCATGGTTCTGCGAATCATTTCTCTCCTCCGATTTCGGATGGTTGCGTCGGCGCACGCCCGGTCGATCGCGACTGATCTCGTCCGACACCGCTCAGGCCCACTCGCCGCTGCGCAGCGTAGTAGTCGCATTGTCCTCTGTCAAGCAGATTTCCGAGGGATTACCTAGGTGATCGGCCGTGGCCCGCCATAGGTCCGCCCGAGTCCGAGCGAGCTAGCGCCGGGCGGTTGCGCTGTCGGTCTGGGTGTGTGCCGTGCCGCCGACGGGCGTGAACGTGACCGAGATCACGACGTGAAGCGTCTTGTACGTCTTGAGCGTCGCCGCGGCGGTCTTGCCAGGCGTGATCCTGAGCGGCACGGTCGCCTTCGCGCTGCGGGCGGCGGCCAGGCTCGCTGCGTAGGTGATCGTCCTCGCCTTCGGTGCCTTCTTTGCGTGCTTGGACTTCTTCGGCTGGAACTTCGCGGTCGAGCGGACGACGAGGCGTCCGGCGCCCGGGATCGCGACCGTGATCGTGATCACGCCTTTGCCGGCCGCCTTTACGCTCGAGAAGCGAATCACGTTGGACGGCTTCGCCGGCGCCCCCGGTTTCGGCGGCGTCGGCGGCGGCGCGAGAGGCGGCGTCACGAGCGGGCCGAGGCCCGCCGGGGCGACCGCGATCGTGATCGACCCGCTGGTCGCGTCCGGGCTCACGCCGTTCGTGGCCTTCACGCTGAACGTCGAGGAGCCCGCCAGGCTCGGCGTGCCCGAGAGCAGCCCGGTCGCCGAGTCGAGGCTCAGCCCGGACGGCAGAGCGCCGGACGCGACGGCGAACGTCGGCGCCGGACTCCCCGACGCGACGAACGAGTACGAGTAGCCGCTTCCCACCGTCGCCGCCGCGGGCGGCGCCTCTGCGCTGAACACCGGTGCGGCGGGGGCCGGGGCGACCGTGATCGTGACGCTCGCCGCATCGTGACCAAGGCCGTTGGACGCGCCGACGGTGAACGTGTAGGTGCCCGGCGTCGTCGGCGTGCCCGACAGGACTCCGCTCGCGCTGTCAAGACTCAGCCCATCGGGCAGCGCGCCAGCGGTGAGGGCAAACGTAGGCAGGGGGAAGCCGCTTGCCCTGAAGGCGTATGGACCGTAGGCGCTCCCGACCGTCGCCGTCGACGGCGCGGCATCGGCGGTGAAGACGGCCGGCGCCGGCGCCGGCGACACCGTGATCGTGATCTGGTCGCTCACCGCGTCCGGCGGGGCGCCGTTGAGCGCCTTGACCGTGAACGTGAACGTCCCCGCCGTGGTCGGCGTCCCGGCCAGCACGCCATTTGCCGGATCGAGGCTCAACCCTCCCGGCAGCGCGCCCGACGCGAGCGCGAAGCTCGGCACTGGGTCTCCGGTAGCCGCAAACGAGTAGCCGGCATAGGCGCTGCCGACGGTGCCCGTCGCCGGCGGCGAGTCCGCCGTGAGGGAGGGCGCGACGATCGAGCCCGCGGTGACCGTGATCGAAACGGATGCGCTGGTGGCATCGGGGCTGACCCCGTTGGACGCGCCGATCGTGAACGTGTAGGTCCCCGGCGCGGTCGGGACGCCCGACAGCTGTCCGGTGAACCGCGCGAGCCGCAGACCCGGCGGGAGCGAGCCTGACGCCACGCTGAAGTTCGGCGAGGGACTGCCGGACGCCGCAAACACGTACGAGTCCGCGGCCCCGCCCTCGAGTAGTGCCGGCGGGGCATCCGCCGTGAAGGCCGGCGCCACCGACGCCGGCGGAACGGTGATCGTGATCGGGCCGCTGGAGGCGGTCGCGCCGTCCTCGTAGCTCGCGCCTAGGCTGAACGTGAACGTGCCCGACGCCGTCGGCGTCCCCGAGAGCACGCCGGTGTTCCCGTCGAGCGTCAAACCATCCGGCGGCGTGCCCGACCCGAAGGAGAAACGGGGCGGATCGGCCGCCGTACCGGACGCTGCGAACGTGTACGAATACGGTGCGCCGACATTCGCCGAAGTCGGCGGACTGTCCGCAGTGAAAGCCCGAGTCGTGACCGTGATCGGCGGACTCGTCGCGACGGGACCCGCCGCGTTCGAAGCGGCAACCGTGAACGTCGCAGATCCCGGAGTTGTCGGCGACCCCGCGAGGACCCCGCTCGCGGCATTCAGACTCAGACCGACGGGCAACGCCCCCGACGCCACCGCGAAGGTAGGTGCCGGATTGCCCGTCGCCGCAAACGTGTACGAATAGTCGCCGCCGACCGTCCCGCCTGTCGGCGGCGAGTCTGCCGTCAGCGCCGGCGCCGCTCCCCCGACAGTGATCGTGATCGGCTGTGTCGTCGCGTCCGGACTCATACCGTTGGCGGCCCTGACCGTAAACATGAAGGTCCCTGCCGTCGTTGGCGTCCCGGAAAGTACCCCGCTTGCCGGGTCCAAGCCCAGGCCGCCCGGCAGCGCCCCCGACGCTATCCCGTACGTCGGCGTCGGGGAACCAACGGCGCCGAAGGTATAAGGCGGGTATGCCGCGCCGACCGTCGCAGCGGGCGGCGGCGTGTCATCTGCCGGCCCGGTGCCGCCGGACGCAAACACCGGCGGGTACGGAGCAGTACCAAACGTGATCGTGATCGGCGGAGAAACCGCGTCCGGCGCGACGCCATTGCTCGCCCTGATCCGGAACGCGTAGCTGGTGCCCTGCGCCTGCCCCGGGATGACAAGCTTCCCGTCCGACTGGATCCCCGAACCAGTGCCAAATGATGGCAGGTTGCCTGAGGCAAGCGAAAACGTCGGCGCCGGGTTCCCAGACGCGACGAAGAGGTAGTTAAAGTACGCGGCGGGGTTCCCCTCCGCCGGCGGCGTGTCGGCGGTGAACACCGGGGCCGCCGGCGTCCCCGTCACCGTGATCGTGATCGACCCGCTCACGGCGTCCGCACCCGACCCGTTCGCGGCCTTGACCTTGAACACGAAGCTCCCAGGCGCGAGTGGCGTGCCGGAGAGCAGCCCGGTCGAAGGATCGAGACTCAACCCGTCCGGCAAGGACCCAGATACGACAGCAAACGACGGAGCCGGCAGGCCGGACGCCACGAACTGGTACGCGTACGGACGCCCGATCGAAGCCGCCGCCTGCGGCGTATCCGCCTCGAACGCCGCCGGACGTGGTGGCGTGCTTGTGAACAGCGTCAACGGATGGCTTGAGCTGCCCGTGTTGGTCGTCACGATGTCGGGCTTGCCGTCGCCGGTCAGGTCGCCGATGACGACATCGCCGATTCGCGTCAACGAGTCCGTACCGGTCGAGTTCAGCGTGGTCGGCGTGAAGCCGGCGTCGGTCGTGTCCTTGAGGAACACGGTGACGGTGCCGCTGCCCTCGACCGCAAAGTCCTCAAGCCCGTCACCGTCGAGGTCAGCGATCGCGACGCCACCCGGCGCCACTCCGGTCGGGAGGGTTGTCGTCGCATAGTTGTCATCGCTCGGATCCTTGAGGTACAGCGTCACCGTGCCTGCCGTCGAGCCGTCGCCGAAATTCGTCGCCGCGAGGTCCTGGCCGCCGACGTCGTTGCCGCTGAGATCGCCGATCGCGACCGACGACGGGCTCACACCCGTCGCGACCGTCTGCGTCGCATAGCCGCCGTCGCCATTCGGGTCGGCGACAAACAGACTCATCGAGCCGTCGCCGGCATCGTCGGTTGCGGCGCTATTCGTGACCGCGAGGTCAGGGTGGTCGTCACCGTTGAGGTCCCCGATCGCCAGCGCGGTCGGGTCGCCCCCCACCGTCAACAGCGGTCCCACGGTGAACGCACCTGCGACGCCGTTGGCGGTACCGGCCCCGGTGTCGTAGAAGATCTGGACCGTGCCGTCACCGGCGTTGGCGACGGCGAGATCGGGAAGTCCGTCTCCGTTGAGGTCCCCGATCGCGAGCGCGATCGGATCGTCCAGGTCAGCCTCGGGAAACGCCGCCTCGCTGATTTGTGACGCTGAATAGCCGGTCAGGGGAGCGAGGCTCGGCGTGAAGACCGAGACCACGCTCTGAGCGCCGCTCGCGACGAGCACTACATCTCCGCCGGAGCCGTTGAGGCGGCCCGTCACGACGGTATTCGGCTGTTGCCCGGTGGAACCAATGGTACTTCCGCCATTGGCTAGAGCCTCCACACTATTGTTGTTATAGGTGGCAAGCAGGCCGGGCTGCGAATTCCCAAGGGCGATCGACGTGACTGCGGCGCTCGCCTCCGAGGCTGGCGACGGCAGCGTTGACGCCGTCGCGCTGAACGTGGCCGCCGGCACCGCCGGCGCCCAAGTCAATCCACAGACGACGAGCACGGCCGCTACGAGCAGAACCGCCGCTCGCCCGGGCCTGCGCCGGCACGGCACCGACAACCTCGGCAGGCCGCCGGATTCCGCCGTCAAACTCGATGGCGTTGCGCCTGTGTCGACGGCCGCACTCGGAGCCGCGAATCCGAATCTCGTCGCGCCAGGGTCTCCCAGGCCGTCAGCACTCATCTTTTCCCGTCGTCCGCCCGACCGGGCAGATGGTCAATGTCTGACTTCCGTCGCAACCCTACCAGAGTGGGCGGGCGCCTCGCCGACCAAATGCCTAGACAAGAGATCCCGCGCTTGGATGCCATCGCGAGCCCCGGCCCGCTCCATGGATCGCCGGCGAGGGCAGCCCGAGCTCGCCGCGGCGTCGGCACTCTGCCCGCGCCGCGGAGGACAGCGAACTGAAGTTCTGGCAGCCATCCGACGCCGAGAGCCACGCGAACCCGGCGCGTGGGCGCAGCGTCACGATCCGGTAATGAAGCAGCGCAGGGTCCCGAACGTCGTCCGCGTCGCGTTGGTGGCGACGAGCCGGTAGACAAGTTGTGTTTCGGGGCGAGGTCGGCCAGAGAGACCGACTCAACGGCTCGACCTGCCGGCGTCGTCGAATGCTAAGACGGTCCTGGTCGCACCAAAGCCGGTGTCTCGGCCGTACGCGAACGTGGACGTCGTGTGCTCAGCGTTCGATCGACGGACCCGACGACCGTGGCCGCTCTGCTCGTCACGGCGCTGCTGGCACCACCCGCCGCCGCGGTCGGCGCCTGCCGTGTGCCTTGCAGTCATGCTCGCTACGCCGTCGATGCTCCCACCACGTATCGACAGTCGAGTAGCCCGGCAATGCCTGCCCGGGCAGGCCCCGGGCGGTCCGAAGCGACGTTGGCGTGCATAGATCTAGCCTCGGCACGTTGGTTGACCAGGGCTCGCTCGACGCGCTAGAGTCAGCGCGGACATGCCGAACGGCCCCAATACCGCGAGGCAATCGGCGCTGCGCGGGGCGATCGCCCACCCCCGGGCCCGCGGCGCAACCGGCATCCTCGTCGCATGCGCCGCTCTCCTCGCAGTCCCGGCGAGCGCCGCTGCTCTGGCAAGCCCGGCCCCGGTCTCCCCGCCAATCCAAACCAACGGCGTTGTGGAGGCGATCGTCCAAGCCGGCGGCGAGACGTACATCGGCGGCAACTTCACCCAGGTCACCGTTGCCGGCGTGACGGCGACCCGCGACCGGATCGCAGCGATCCGCGCCGACGGCTCACTCGACACGACGTTCAGCCCGGCGATCGACCAGGGCCAGGTCGAGGCGCTCGCCGTCTCGACCGGGGGCGTGGTCTACGCCGGAGGCGACTTCACATCCGCCGGCGGCACGGCGCGCACCCAGCTCGCGGCGTTCGACGCGACAGGCGCACTCGAGGCGGCGTTCAAGCCAAACCTCAAGCCGTTCACCAACGGCGCCGTCGTCGTGGACGCGTTGGCGACGTCCGGTACGACGCTGTACGTCGGCGGAACGTTTCAGCAGGCCAGCAACCAGAGCTTCGCCGGGCTCGCTCCGTTGAGCACGACAACCGGCGCCGTCGTCCCAGGGTTCGCCGCGCCCGGCAGCGAGACGGAAGCGAACGTCGAGGCCCTCGCGCTCGGCAACGGCGAACTGTACGTCGGTGGCGGGCAGCTTCCCCGACCCGATCCGAGCGAAGGCGACGACGGCGGCCTGCGAACCAGCCCGAACACCGTGATCGCCGTCGACCCGGCAAGCTTCACCCCCGACCCTACTTTCAACCCTCACGTCGGCACCTCCGACGCCCTCGATGCCCTCGATCACGTCGACGCGCTGGCGTACTCCGGCTCACGGCTCTACGTCGGTGGAGGCTTCTCGACCGTCAACGACACAGTCAAACGGGACGACCTGGCGGCACTCGACGCAACCACGGGGATCGCCGACCCGAACTTCGACCCGAACATCGGCCCGGGGCCCTACAACAACAGCAATGGCCCGTTCGATCGAGTTGACGCACTCGCGATCTCAGGCAACGTCCTGTACGCGGGCGGCGACTTCGCCACCGTCAACAACGGGGCCGTGACTCGGACCGGACTCGCCGACGTCGACCTGGTCAAGGGCACGGTCGGCGCGTTCGCCCCGCAGATCGCGCAGACCGGCAACGAGTTCGCCCCGGCGGTACTCGCGCTCGCGGACTCGGGCTCCCAACTGCTCGTCGGTGGGCAATTCGACACGGTGGGCAACATCACGCAGTCGGACTTCGCCCAGTTCCCCGACACCCCCACGTCACCGATCGCTGTGACGGGCACTGCCAGCGGACAGACAAAGTCGGGTGCCACAGTCTCGGGGACGGTCAACCCCGATGCCCTCACCACTGCCTACACCTTCGAGTACGGGACCTCGACGCAGTTCGGATCGATCACCCCGGTCGTCGAGCTCGACGACGCGATCACGCCCGAGCCGCTCAGCCAGACGTTGACCGGCCTCGCACCGAACACGCTCTATCTCTACCGGATCGTGGCGACAAACTCGGCGGGCACGAGCTTTGGGCCCGTCACGAGCTTCACCACAACCGGGACTCCCGAAGCACCGACCGTCGCAACCGGTGCCGCGTCCGGCATCACGAGTACAGCTGCCACGCTCGCGGGGACCGTCGACCCGAACGCCGAGCAGACGACGTTCACGTTCGAATACGGCCCCAACAACAACTTCGGGTCGATCAGTACCGTGGTCGCGCTCGACAACGCCGGCCAGGTGGAACCGGTGAGCGCAGCCCTCTCGGGACTCAGCCCCGGAACGAACTACCGCTACCGAGTCGTTGCCACCAACGCAACCGGCACGACGGCAGGCGCCGTCGGTACCTTCACGACGAACCCCTGACGGGAGCCACCCACGCGCGGCTAGGCACGTGGACGCAGTCGTCTCGGGGGCCCGGGTCGAGCGGAGCGCCACAGTGCCAGTCGTCGCGCACGACCCGCTCAGCGCCCGCGGAGCCTGCGGTACGGCGCCCGCGGCTCGAACTCGAGCAGCCCGCGGGCTACCACCACGCCCGCTGCCAGCAGGCCCCCGAGGAGCCAGCCGAGCCAGCTGACGCCGGTGCTTCGCCCACCGCCGGCCAACGCCCTGGCCGCAGCGGCGACACGGGCTGCGGCGGCGGCCGCCGCCGAGCTCACCGGCACGATCGCACCGGACGGGTCCACGAGGACGCCGACCAGACCGCTGACCTTCGTCCGCGGTGGACTGGCCGAGGTCTCGCCCTGCTGCGACGTCGGGCTCCCTGACGTGGCCGAACCGCCGAGCGCCACGCCCTGCGCCGCGGTGCCGCTCCCCCCCGCGGCGCCCGTCCCGGATCCGTTGCCCGAGCCCGCTCCCGTCCCGTTGCCCGACCCGCTGCCCGAACCGGAGCCACCGCCGTCCTCGGACGAGAGATCGACCTTCGCGGTCGCAGGGCTCCCCGAGCCGGGCCGCACCGTCGCCGCGGCGGTCGGAGCCGCCGTGTGAACCGACGCATGCGAGACGGGCGCCGCACTCACGGGGGTGGGGATCGCCGGCTTGGGCAGCGGCGCGGGCGGTCGGGGCTGCTGCGCTGGGGGCGTCGGGAAGGGCGTCGGGACCGGCGGAATCCGGGCTGGCGCGGCCACGGTCACCGTGACGGGCGGGCTGACGCCTCGGTTCCCGGCGCCGTCGGTCACCGTGACGAACACGAGGAATGTTCCCGGCGTCGTATATGCGTGTGTCGCCGAGGCACCGCTCCCGGTCTGTCCGTCGCCGAAATCCCAGGAGTACGACAGCTGGTCGGTGTCAGGATCGGAGCCCAGCAGCACGCTTGCCGGCGCGGTGAACGTGACGGAGCCGCCGCCCCCCGGGAGCGTGCTCTGCAGCGGAGACGGCGTCCCGACCGTGAGGACGTTCTTGGCGACGACGAACTGCACGTCCAGGACACCGCCGAATGATGTCTGGACCTGGTCGTCGCCGTTGTAGTCGCCGAACGAGCGCATCGGGCGCAGCGCGAGGAACGAGTTGGTGCCGGCCGAAGCGCCGGTCTCGATCACCGCGAAGTTCGGGCTCGTGTCGCTGGCCCCGGGCAGGCAGGCCGACGCGGGCTCGCAGGGATCCGCGAAGCCGTCGAGGACCTCCGACCTCGACAACGTCATCAGGCTGTTCCCGCTGGGGATCGTCACGGTCACCGCGGGCGCCGGACCCGCGCTGAGGTTCTCGGGCGCGACCCCCGCGAGGCGCGCGAGCTCCACCAGGCTGATGCCCGTGTACGGCTGCTGCACGTAGTTCTGCTCGAACCGGCTCCCGGGCGCCGTGGCGATGATCGCGCTGACCGTCGTCATCTCGTTGACGTCCTGAAACTGCGATGCGGCCGCCTCGCTCCAGGGGATCGTGAACGTGCCACTCGGAACGATCCCGGTCGCCGTGACCGATGCCACGGTGACGTCGATGACCGCCTGGCCGTCGTCCGGCGCACCTTCGGCCGCCGCCGGGAGCAGCGCGCCCGCCGCCAGTGACAGGACGGCGAGCACGCTGAGCACCAGCGCGAGTGCCGCCCGGTGAGGCCGTCCAGGGGCCGGGCGCGACGTGTCAGCCACCGTGGACCGTGACCGAGGCCGTCGCGGTCCGGCGGGCCGCGCCGGTCGGGGAGAAGGCGACTGACACAACGACCCGAAGCTTCCCGTCCCGGCGCAACGCGGCCGCCGCCGCCTTGGCCGGCGTGATCCTGACCGTGGCGGTCGTCGGACCCTTGATCGCCGCGACGACGGTGCGGCCGTAGGCGATCCGCGTCGACTTGGCGCGTGTCGTCTTCGCCCTGCGGGACGCCGCCGCCGCGCCCTTCGCCGTCCGGGGTGCCGACGAGGGCAGCGTCGAGGTCGTCCGCAGGGACAGCGAGCCCGCTCGCGCGAGTCGCAGCCGCGCGGTGATCACGCCCCCCTTCCCGGCTTTCAGCGTGAGCAGGCTGAGTGGGCTCGCGGCGGGCGGCGAAACCTGTGCGTCGCCCCCGAGCGCCACCTCGGTCTGGGCCGGCTGGGCGTCGCTGTCGAGCTCGAGGTTGGCCCTGTGAGCCCCGGCGGAGGTCGGCGCGAACACGACTCCGACGCTGCAGCTCGCGCCCGGCGCGAGCACGGCCCCGGCGCAGCCGTTGGCGCCCGAGAGCGCGAACTGCCCCGTGTCCGCGCCCGTCAGCGCCGCGACGGAGATGTGCAGCGGCGCATGACCGCTGTTGGTCGCCGCGAAGACCTGGTTGCGGCTCTTGGACCCGACCGCGGTATCCGGGAACGCGGCCGGCCCGCCCGTCAACGAGAGGACCGGACCGAGCACGGCGGTCCCGCGCAGGGCCAGCGTGTCGGGGGACGATCCCGAGTCGCTCGCGATGACGAGATCGGCAGCCGCGTACGCTCCGGGAGCGGCAGGCGAGAAGTTGACGCCGACGGCGCAACTCGCCCCCGGTGGGACGAACGCCGCGCCGCACGTGTTGCTCGAGATCGCGAACTGACCGGCGTCGGCGCCCGCCAGCGTCGCGGTTGCCACGTTCAGCGGGCCATCGCCGCTGTTGGTCACCGTGACGGTCTGCGAGGCGCTGGAGGTCCCGAGGACCGTGTCGGGAAATGCCCCGCTGGCACCGGACACACTCGCCTTCCCGACCTGGCTGGTGCCGAGCACCGCATCCCCGGTGGCGTCGACGCCGACGCACAACCCCGTGCCGGCGCAGGAGATCGCGGTCAGCGGGGTCGTGTCGGAGCTCGAGAGCGTCCACGTCGGGCTGGCCGACGCCGGGTTGATCGTGAAATACGCCCGTCCGGCGCCGTCGACGGCGCCGCACAATGCGGTGGCCGTGCACGATACGGTGACCAGCCCGGACGCCCCGGGAATCGCCGCCGGCTTCGACCAGAACGCGCCGCCGTTCGTCGAGATCGTCGCGCGCCCGGCGCCGTCGACCGCGACACACAATCCCGGCGCCCCACACGAGACCGCGGACAGCGCGTTCTTGCCGGTCGGGTTCGGATCGATCATCAGGGGGGCCGACCACGACGGACTCGCCGACGCCGCGTCCCGTGAGACGATCACCTCCCCCGCCGTATCGACCGCCCCGCAGAGGGTCGTCGTCGCGCAGCTGATCGAGACCAGGCCCGTCCCGACGCCGGTGGCGAGTCCGGTCCAGGTCGCGCCGAGGTCATTCGAGATCAGCGAAGCGCCCTGGGCGTCGATCGCGACGCACAGACCGGCGTCCAGGCACGACACGCCGGTGACGTCCTCGGCGTACGGATCGCTTCCGCTCGCCCCCCAGCTCATCCCGGACGGGCCGGGCAGCCCCACCTCGAACGTCGTGCCGGCGATCGCCACGCACCTGGTCGTGACGCACGACACCGCTGCTCGCGCGCCGCCGAAGACGCCCTGTCCCACCGACGGCCCCAGGACTGGAAGCGGCGGCCCCCAGTCGGCCGCCCCATCGGTCGAGGTGACCACGTGGCCGCTTGTGTCTGTCGCCGTGCACAGCTGCCCGGTCGGGGCGCACGAAACCGCGTTCATGATGTCGAAGCCGTCGATCGACGCCTCGGGCGACCAGGCGGTGGCAGCGGGGTCCCCGGCAGCCACGACACCATAGGTCGCATCCCCGGCTCTGTCGGCAGCCACACACCAGCCTGTGCCGACGCAGGTGATCGGGTAGAGGATGCCGAGTCCCTGGCCGGCGTCCGACGCGACGACGTTTCCCGTGTCGAAGGTCGGCACGACCACCCACGACGCCGGCGCGGCCCCCCCGACGTCCCCGGAGATCACGGTGCTGCCGCGGAAGTCTCCGGCCACGCAGAGGTCGGTTGCGGCGTCGGCGGCGTTCTCCACGCACGAGACGGACGTCAGGCCGATCAGTCCGTCGACGGTGCTGGCCGTCCCGACGATCACCGACTGCGACCAGGAGGGGCTGCCCGACGCCACGTCGTTCGTGATGAACGCCTGGCCGGCGGTGTCGACGGCGACGCAGACGTCGTTCTCGGTACACGAGACATCGCTCAGCGCCGGGGAGCTCAACCGGCTCGGGGTCCAGGTCGGCGCGGCGCCCCGCACATCGTCGGAGACGACGACCTGGTTTGAGACGATGCCCACGCAGACGCCGCTCGACAGGCACGAGAGCGACGTGAACGCGAGCGAGCTGCCCGTGTCGTCGGGGCCCGACCAGGTCTGTCCGCCGTCGGTCGAGACGAAGACGGCCCCGGCGGTGCCGGCCACGCACAGGCCGGCGTCGGGACAGGACACCGTCGTGACGGCGCCGACGCCGGCGCCGAGGCTGACCGGAGGCAGCCACGACTGCCCGCCGTCGGTCGAGCGCAGCACCGCGCCGTTGGCTGCGGCCACGCAGAGCGAGCCATCCGGACAGGAGACGCCGTAGAGGAAGTTCGTCGTCACCGAGAGCGGCGCCGACCACGTGGGTGGTGCCGCACCCCCGGCGTTCGTGGTGAACTGGGCGACCTGACCGCCGACCGCGACGCACGATGTCGCCGTCCCGCAGGAGATGCCGAGCAGCTGCACGGCGGGAAAGCCGGGATAGGGTCCGCTCTGATCGATCACGCTGGGGCCACCGAACAGCGGTGCCGTCGAGCTCGCGCGGGCCGCGCCGGCGACTGCGAGCACCGCGAGGATCATCAGGCCGAGCGTCAACACGACGGCCCGTGTGACCTCGGCGGCACGGCCCTTGGGCCTCGCGGCCGTCAAAGCGTCAGCCTCGTCGTCTTCGTCCTCGGCTTGCCGTAGGTCGGCGTGAACGTCACCGAGACGCTCACCGTGGCGTGGGGGCGGGTCCGCACGGCAGCCCTCGCGTGGCTGGTGGCTTCGATCTCGAGCGACAGGGCGCCGGCCTTCGCCGCGGTCGCCGAACCAGCGCCGTAGCTCATCGCCGCGGCACCGCTCGCCCTTGCACCGCGTGCGCCGCCCGCCGCGGTTCGGCTCGGCGCCGCGAGCGTCGCGGCGGCGCGGAAGCGCCCGGGACCGGGGGCCACCAGCCTGACCGCGAGCGCCTGGCCGCGGGCCTTGGGCTTGCCGAGCACGAAGGCGTTCGACGGAAGCGGGACCGCAAGGGCCGGGCTCTGGGCGTTCCCGCTGCCGACGCCGTTGCGCGCGGTGACGGTGCACGCGAGGCTTCGGCCGAGATCCGACCGACCGACCGTGTAGCTCGCGGCGGTGCGCCCGGCGACCCGAGCGCCGTGGCGCTCCCACTGGTAGGCGAAGGCGAGCGGTGCCGTACCGGACCAGGTTCCCGGCGAGCAGCGCAGCGCGTGCCCGACCGCGGCTGTCCCCGTGAGGACCGGCCGCGTGAGGTTCGCGGGCGGCGCCGAGACGGCGATCGCGACGCTCGCAACCCCGGAGACGCCCTGCGCGTCGATCGCATCGAACGAGAAGGCGTCAGCGCCCGCGTAGCCCGGGTCGGGCGTGTAGGTGACCGTTCCCGCCGCGCCGTCGAAGCCGGTCAGCGTGCCGTGGGACGGAACGCTGACGATCGCGAAGACCAGCGAATCGCCGGCATCCGCCGGAGCGTCGGCACAGCCGAGGGCCACCGTCGCCGCCTGTCCGCTGAGCACGCCGACGGGCAGCCCGGCGCACACCGGCGGCGTCGGCGCTCCGACGACGATCGTGCTCGACGCCGTCGCGGCGAGGTAATTCGAGTTGCCCGGCTGATCGGCCCGCACGACGCACTGCCCCGGCGCCCCGAGCGTGAGGGTCGATCCGCTCACCGCACACGAACCGCTCGTCACCGTGTAGAGCACCGGCAGTCCGGACGCCGCGATCGCGCTCAGCGGTACGGCCGCGTGGCGGAACGCGTACGGACCGAGTTGAGGGAAGAAGACCTGGTCGAGTCCCTTCTCGACGGTGAACGGGACCGTCGTCGCGCTCTGCTGTCCGTCGCTCTGACCGGCCGTGACGGTGAGCGTGAACGTCCCGGCGTGCGTCGTGTCGAGTGCCTGCCCGCTTGTCACGGCGCGCCCGGCGAGGCTCGCCGCGCACGCGCCCGACGGCGCCGGAGTCCCGGCGAACGCCGGTTGGCAGGCGAAGGCGAGGCTCACCGGCGCATTCAGCCCGTAGGTCTGGCCCGGGGACGGTGAGGTGACGACGGCGGTCGGCGCACCGAGTTGTCCGGAGGTCAGGATCGGCACCACGGCACCCACCAACGTCGACCCTGTCACCGTCGTCCCGACCCCCAGGCACTCGCCGTTCGTCGCGCAGCCGACACCGACCAGACCCGCGTCCGGGCTTGTCACGTACGCCGCGGACCCGACGACGCCGTCGGTGATCGGCACGGCGACCCCCGTCGTCGACCCGCCGTCCACCGGGCTGCCGGAGCCTACCGCGACGCAGTCGGACTCACTCGCGCAGGCGACGCCCTCCAGGCTGCTCGTGCCCGGCACGTCCTCGACGGCACCGACGACGCCGCCGGTGATCGTCACGAGCACGCCGTCACCCGACACGCCGGCCCCGACCGCAAGGCACGACATCGCATCTGCACAGGCGACGGCGTTGAGCTGCGACACGCCCGTCAGCGGCGGGAGCACGGCTCCCGGGATCCCGCCGACGATCTGCACGACGACGCCCTCGCCCAGCGAGTTCCCCCCTACGGCGAGGCACGTGTCCGCCGCGCCCGCGCACGCCACCCCCTCCAGCAGCGACGTTCCCGCGACACTCTGCGGCGCCCCGGCCCCGGTGCCCGAGACCGCGGTCACCTCTCCGACGCCGCCGGCGTCGCCCGCGGCGAGACAACCGCCGGGGCCGGCGCAGGCAAGCGCGCTGAACTCGGCGGCGCTCGTCGCCACAACGTCACCGGCCGCTCCGGCAGTGATCGGTACGAGCCCACCCGCGAAGATCCCCCCACCTGTGAGGCGGACGGAGCCGGCGGCCAGGCAATCCCCCGCGTCCGGACAGGCGATCCCGCGGAGGTTGGTCGAGACGCCGCGCAGAACGGGCTGGACCCCGCCGGCGACGCCGTCGGCGACCGCCACGACGGCAGCCGGTCCGCCGTTCGCGCCGGGCGCCATCGGGGCGGATCCCACGGCGAAGCACTCGTCGTCGTCGGCGCACGCCACCCCGCCGAGCTCGGCTGTGCCCGGCACGGCCTGGGCCGGGCCGACGTCGAAGTCGGCGAGCGCGGCGGGGGTGGCGCACCACAGCGAGCACGCCGCGACCGCCAGCCAAATCACGAGCCGGGCGCGAGCGCCCGGGTGAGCTCGCCTCGCCGCAGGTCGTCGTGCCGCCGGTCGGCTGGCGGTCCCCGTGCGGTCACGCATCTGGCGTTCCAGGCCGCCGTCGCTCATCTCCATCTGTGAGACCAGGTCCAATCTCGCCCTCCGCAGTCCGTTACGCCCAGGATACGCCTAGACGCAATGCGACGTCCGGGCCGCGGCGTGCCGCGACGCGCTCGCGGACCCGGCGCCGGTTGCGGACACTCGGTCGCGCCCGAAAACGACGGTCTCCGCGCGACGCTCTCCGCGCGACGGGCGCCGCGCGGAGAGCCAGATCGCTTACCCGTGATCGCCTACGCGTCCTGCTTGCCCACGCAGGCCGACTCGATCAGCCGTTGCCGGAGATCGTCGTCGGGTCGCCGGGGAACGGCCCCGGTCCGGAGTTGCCGCTGCTGAGCACGGCACCAGTGACGTGGTTGTTGATCGCCACCACGCCGTTCGAGTTGCTGGTCGGCACGAGCGCCCGTGGATCGTGTTCACGGCGCACTGAGCGTCACCCGTATCGCCGATCACCACGAGGCCACCCGCGTGACTGACCGACAGCGCCCCGGAGATCGTGCTGCCGCAGATCCGCAGCGCGCCGCCGTGCGAAGCGACGAGCGCCCCGGCGATCGTCGAGCTGTCGATGTCGACCGACGCCCCCGACCCTATTGTCACACTGCCTGTGATCGTCGCGCCCGTGATCAGCGTGGCCCCCGAGTTCAGCGTCAGTGCCCCGACGTGCCTCCCGGTGATCGTTGTCGTGGCGGTCACGGTGTAGGTGATCGTGGCCGTGGTCGCGGCGTAGTTGGAGTCGCCGGAGTATGCCGCGGTGATCGTGTGCGTCCCGACGCTCAACGACTGCGTCGCGAGGCTCGCGCTACCGC
>DATCEH010000006.1:0-12404 GCA_036510225.1 Solirubrobacteraceae bacterium
GAGCCTCGCCGGCGAGCTCGTCGTCCTCGGCGGCTGCCTCTGGCACACCGTGCGACGCCGGTGCGAGAACGGGCCGATCATGGCCGCCCACACGGCCGGACGGATCCGCGCGGCGCTCGAGCGTCCGGTCGAGCCCGCCCGGGGCGGGAGCATCCACCGTGACACGCTCGACCGCAGCGACCGGGCCGACGACTTCCTCTCCGGCGAGAGCGGCACGGTCGGCGGGAGACGGGACCTCGTCCGCCGGGCGGCCGACCTCGCACTCGATTGCCAGCTCGTGTTCGGCCGGCTGATCGACGGACGGCTGCGCACCGGCCGGCTGCTCGACGGCCAGCGCCCGCCCGGCCGGATGGTCGACGGACAGCGTCCGCCCGCCCGCCCGCTCGACGGCCGGCGCCCCCTCGCCCGCCTGCTCGACGCCGAGCGCCCCCTCGCCCGCCTGCTCGACGCCGAGCGCCCCCTCGGCCGCCTGCTCGACGGCCGGCGTCCGCCGTCCCGGGTGCCCCCGCTGGCCGGCGCGACGCGGACCGGGCCGGCCCGGCGGCGGGTCCTCGTGCTGACGGTCGCCCGCCCCGACCACGGCGACGACGTCCGTCGCGCGGCGACCGAGCTGCACTCGTCGGCCCACGACGTGACGATCGACTCGTGTCCGCCGGGCGAGCACGGGAAGTTCGAGAACGTCAACGCCCTGCTGGCCCGCCACCGGCTGGCCGAATACGACTGGCTGGTGATCGCCGACGACGACATCGAGCTGCCCCGGGGCTTCCTCGACCGGTTCCTCGGCCTCGCCGAGCACTTCGACCTGCGCCTGGCCCAACCGGCCCACCGGATCCGCTCGCACGCCGCCTGGCGGCTGACCCGCCGCCGGGCCGGCAGCCTCGTCCGGGAGACCCGCTTCGTCGAGATCGGCCCGCTGACCCTCCTGCATCCCGACACCTTCGAGACGCTGCTGCCGTTCCCACCGCTGCGGATGGGCTGGGGGCTCGATGCCCATTGGGCGGCCCTCGCGGCCGAGCGCAACTGGCGCCTTGGGATCGTCGACGCGACGCCGATCGCCCACCGGGCCCGCCCGGCCGGGGACGCCTACTCGCGGGAGCAGGCGCTCGCCGAGGCGCGGGCCTTCCTCTCCGAGCATGCCTACCTCCCGGCCGCCGAGTCCCAGCGGACGCTGGTCGTCCACCGCCGTTGCGCGTAGCCGTCGTCGCCGAGTTCTACCCCCGCGCCGCGGACCCCGTGCTCGGGATCTGGGCCCACCGCCAGGCTGTCGCGGCCCGCGACGCCGGGGCCGACGTCACGGTCTTCGTCCTCCACCGCGTCGTCCCCCCGTCGGCCGCCTTCACCCCACGCGAGCTCCGCAGCCTGATCAGCCAGCCGGCCGTCGAGCAGCGCGATGGGATCGAGGTCCACTACATCCCCTACGTCTCCGGCCGGCGGGCCAAGGCCTACGCCGGCTGGGGCGCCCGCGCCGCACCCCGGCTGGCGCGGGCCGTCGGCCGGGCTGGCCGGTTCGACGTGATCCACGCCCACAACGCGGTCCCCGCGGGCGACGCCGTGCTCCGGGCCGGGCTCGGCCCGCCGCTGGTCGTATCGGTCCACGGGGGCGACGTCCTCTGGACGAACTCGCGAGTCCCCGGCGGCGAGCAGGCCGTCCGCCGGACGCTCGACGCGGCCGATCTCGTGCTGGCCAACAGCCGCGGGATCGAGGCGCTCGCGGTCGAACACGGGGCCCGGCGGACGCGGGTCGTCCACCTCGGCACCGACGTCCCCGACCCGGCGTCCCCGGCGACCCGGCCGCTGGTCGCGACGGTCGGCCACCTCGTCGGCCGCAAGCGCCACGCCGACGTGATCCACGCGATCTCGCGGATCCCCGACGTCGACTACCTCGTGATCGGCGACGGGCCCGCCCGGCGGACGCTGGAGGCGCTCGCGCGGACGCTCGGCGTCGCCGACCGGGTCGAGTTCGCCGGCCAGCTCCCGCCGGCCGAGGCCCTGCGCCGGGCGCGGGAGGCCTGGCTGTTCGCGATGCCGTCGACCGACGAGGCGTTCGGCGTCGCCTACATCGAGGCGATGGCCGCCGGCATCCCGGCGATCGGCGCGGCCGGCGAGCCCGGACCCGAGGAGATCGGCCCCGGCCTCGTCCTCGTCGCACCCTGCGACCCGCCGGCCCTCGCCGCGGAGCTCGACCGGCTGGTCCGCGATCAGCCCGCCCGCGCGGGCCTCGGCGCCGCTGCGCGACGGAACATCATCGAGAACTTCACGTGGGCTGCGTGCGGTGCCCGGACGGTCGCGGCCTACGAGGACGCCCTGCGGTGAGGCCGGTCCTCTTCGTCACCGGCCACGTCCCGGCCGAGCGGCATTCCGCGCTGCGGGAGCTGCACGACCGCGAGGCGATCGAACTCGCCCTGTTCGGCGGCCCCGACGCCCACGGCGCCCCGGCCGGCGGGCCGCCGCCGGGCGTGCCGTCCCGCGCGGTCTCCCAGGCCGAGGTCGGCCGGCTGGTCGCCTCCGGCGACTACCGGGCCGTGATCCTCGGGACCGGCGGCCGGCTCGCCCTGCCGGCCGCGTGGCTGGCCGCCCGGCGGGTCAGGCTGCCGTTCATCCTCTGGGCCGCGCTCTGGCGGACCCCCCGGACGCCGGCCCACCTCGCCGGCCTCCCCCTGATGCTGTGGATCTACCGGGACGCCGCGGCCGTCGTGACCTACGGCGAGCACGTCTCCGCATACGTCGCCGCCCGCGGCGCCCGGCGGATCCTGATCGCCCCGCAGGCCGTCGACAACGACTTCTGGGCGGTCGGAGCCGGCGTCGACCGGGAGCCGGGGCCGCTGCGCGTGCTGTTCGTCGGCCGTCGGATCCCAGCCAAGGGCGAGGCCGTCCTGCTCGACGGGTGGGGCCGGTCGGGCCTCGCGGCCGGGGGTGCGACGCTGACCCTCGTCGGCGATCACGACGGCCGGGTTCCGCCCGGAGTCGTCCGGGTCGGCCGTCTGGATCGGGTCGCCCTGCGCAACTTCTACGGGTCGGCCGACGTTCTCGCAATACCGTCGATTCCGACCCCCGAGTTCGTCGAGCCGTGGGGACTCGTCGCCAACGAAGCCATGAACCAGCGGACAGCCATCCTCACGACCGACGCGGTCGGCGCCGCCGCCGGCGGAATGCTCCGCGACCGGCGCAACTCCCTCGTCGTCCCGGCCGGCGATCCCGACGCCCTGGCCGGGGCCCTCGTCCTGCTCGCCGGGGCTCCCGAGCTCCGGGCGGGCCTCGCCGACGCGGGAACCCGCGACGTCCTCGCCTTCACGCATTCCGCCTGGGTCGACGGCTTCGCGGCCGCCCTGCGGACTGCCGGAGTCGCCCGGGACCCCCTGCTAGCTTGGTCGAATGCCCCGGTCTAGCCCGCTTTCCGCGCTCCCCCGGCCCCGGCCCCGGTCCCGGCCCAGGCCCAGCCTGCTCGCGGCGCTGCTGCGACTCTCGGGGCTCGTCTGGCTCGTCGCCGCCTGCGGCCTGATGATCGCGCCGGTCGCCGCCGACGCGAGCGCGTCCAGCCTGATCGACGACTGCGTGACCAACGGCAAGATCGTCGGCCACTACCCGCTCGCCGACTACATCCACGCGCTGGCCCACCTGCCGACCGACGTCAACGAGTACAGCGACTGCCCGGACGTGATCCGCCGGGCCGAGGAGAACCTGGCCGCCGGCGGGAAGACAGCGGCCGCCGCCGCGGCCGCCGCGCCGGCCAACCCCCGGGCCAACCCGCTCGACACGGCCGCCCCGGTCGAGCGGACGGACGTCGCCCAGGCCGCGCAGAACGGCGCCCGGAGCGTCGAGCTCGGCGGCAGCGTGATCCAGCCGGGTGTCGTCGCCGCCCGGACGTCGTCGATCTTCAACGGCATGCCGACGCCGCTTCTGATCGCCCTGGCAATCCTCGTATCGATCGCGCTGGCCCTCGGCGGGTCGCGCGCGAGGAAGTTTGTCCGCGCACGCCGCGCCCCTTGATCGCCGCAGGGCCCTCCCCGGCACGGCCGTCCTCGCCCGGGTCGGAGCGGCCACGTGGACGAGCCTGGGGATCGCCGCGGTCCTCTGCGGGATCTGCTTCGACGCCGGCGGCGGCCTCCAGCTCGGTTCGCAGACCACCGTCGAGATCGGCCTGACCCTCGGCGGGGCGTCGCTCGTCGTCGGAGCCCTCGCCGTCGAGACCCGCGCCCCCCTCTACGGGGCCGGCGCCCTCGCGATGATCTTCGGCCTCGCCGTCTTCACGGCGACCTCGGTGATCTGGTCGGTCGCCCCCGACTCGTCGTTCATCGAGGCCGGCCGGACGCTCGCCTACGCGTTCACCTTCCTCGCCGGGATCGCCCTCGTCCGCCTGGCTCCCCAGCGGTGGGCCAGCCTGATCGTCGGCGTCCTGCTCGCCGGGATCGTCGTCTCCGCGTATGCCCTGGCGACCAAGATCTTTCCCGACCGGCTCAACCCCAACGAGATCTACGCCCGCCTGCGCGACCCGTTCGGATACTGGAACGCCGTCGGCCTGACCGCCGCCCTCGCCGTCCCCGGGTGCCTCTGGCTCGGCGCCCGCCGGTCGGGCCACGCCGCCGTCGGCGCGTTGGCCTACCCCGCCCTGATGGTCCTCCTCGTCACCCTGATGCTCGCCTACTCCCGCGGCGCCCTGCTCGCCCTCGCCGTCGGCCTGGCCTTCTGGTTTGCGACCGTGCCCGTCCGCCTGCGGGGATTGACCGTGCTCGCCCTCGGCGTGCTCGGCGCCCTCCCGGTCGTCGCGTGGACGTTTCACCAGGACGCCCTCACCGCCGACAACGTCGCCCTCGCTCCCCGGACGCATTTCGGCCACCTGCTCGGCCTGATGCTGATCGGCGTCGCCGTGATCGTCACGGTCGCCGGACTGTGGATCCGCTTCGCCACGTCCGCCCGCCCTCCGTCGGCCAGGCTCCGCCGCCGGGCCGGCGTCGCCGTGCTCGTCGTGATCGCCCTCGTCCCGGTCGCCTTCGCCGGCAGCCTGGCCGTCAGCTCCCGCGGCTTCGGCGGGTCCGTCTCCCACGCCTGGCGGTCGCTGACCGACCCGAACGCGACGACCCCGCCGAACGACCCGAGCCGGCTGACCGCGGTCGGCAGCGTCCGGGCCCGTTACTGGAACGACGCCCTCAAGATCGCCAAGGCCCACGTCTTCGTCGGCGTCGGCGCCGGCGGCTACGCGACCGCCCGCACGCAGGTGCGAACCGACACGCTGCACGTCCTCCAGGCCCACGGCTACGTCGTCCAGACGCTCGCCGACCTCGGGATCGCGGGGATGGCGATCAGCCTCCTGTTGTGTGGCGCCTGGGTCCGCGCCGCCCTGCGCACGACGGGGCCCTTCCGCCGCCGGTCGAAAGCCTCGATCGTCGAGACGCCGTCGGAGACGGCCGAGCGAGTCGGCCTGCTGACGCTGATCACCTGCGTGATCATCTTCACCTTCCACTCACTCATCGACCTGACCTGGTTCGTCCCCGGCGACGCCGTGATCGGCCTGCTCTGCGCCGGTTGGATCGCCGGCCGAGGGCCGTACCGGTCGATCCTGCGCGACCCGGCGGCGAAGCCCGGTCCGAGGGTCCGGCCGAGGCTGGCCGAGCTCCGCAGCCCGCCGCGGGCGGCCCTGGCCGTCGCGGTCGCCGGGTTGGCGGTGGTCGTCGCCTGGTCGCAATGGCAGCCGCTCCGCTCACAGGACGCCCAGGGACAGGCCCTGACGGCGCTCGCCCAGGCCAACTACCCGGCGGCCAGGGCCGACGTCCAGGTCGCGATCGACCGGGACCCCCTGTCGATCGACGCGCTCTCCGACCTCGCGACGATCGACCTGGCCGCCGGCGATCCGACGGCCGCCCGGGCGGCCCTCGTCCGGGGAGTCCGCCTCGTCCCGTCCGACGCGGCCGCCTGGGAGCAGCTGGCCAGCTTCGACCTCGACCAGGGCAATCGGAGCGCCGCGCTGGCCGATCTCGGGCCGGCCCTCTATCTGGATCCGCAGTCCTACGCGGGGATCTCCCAGTACCTGGATACTCTGCGCGGCCTTGGAACCACGACGACACCCGCGACCGGCGCGGCCCCGGGGACGACGTTGACGCCGGGGACGGCCGTGACGCCGGGGAGCACGGTCACGCCGGGAGCGACGGTCACGCCGGGAGCGACGGTCACGCCTGGGACGACGCTCGCCCCAGGGACGACGGGCACGCCGGGGACGTCGGGGACGTCGGGGACCACCGCGCCGGCGCAGGGGGCGACGGCGCCGGGGGCGACGGCCGGGGAGACGCCGGCGATCACGACGCCGGGGAGCACGGTCGCGCCGACCGGGGTCACGACGAGCTCGCCGGCCGGCGCGTCGGGGACGAGATGACCAGGCGTCGGCGATCGGCTGCCGCGCGACTGTTGGCGCTGGCCGGCGTGGTCGGCGCCGTGCTCTGGATCGGCTGCGGCGTCGCGTCGGCCGCGCTCCCTGACGGGGCGCGGGAGTCGACCTTCCAGGACGACAACCTGCTCGTCTACAACACGCCGATCGGCGTCGCCCGGACGATGAACACGCTGGTGGCACTCGGCGTCGACCGGATCCGCGTGTCGGTGTTCTGGGACATCGTCGCCCCGGACGCGACGTCGACGACCCGGCCGGCGAACTTCGACGCGGCCGACCCGAACGCGTATCCGGCCGGCTCGTGGACCCGCTACGACACGATCGTCACGTTCGCGAAGGCCCGGGGGATCGCCGTGAACTTCGACGTCACCGACCCGGCCCCGCTGTGGGCGACCGGGAAGCCGCCGCGGTCTGACATCCAGAAGACGTACAACCCGTCACCGAGCGAGTACGGCGAGTTCGTGCAGGCGGTGGCGACCCGGTACAGCGGGACCTTCGTCGCGCCGATCCCGATCGAGGACACCGGGGCCCCGGGACCGGCCGGAGACCTCCCGAGGGTCAACTACTGGTCGATCTGGAACGAGCCGAATCAGGCTGGCTGGCTGACGCCTCAGCTCGTCCAGGGTTCGGGCGGCCAGCTGATCGAGCGGTCGCCGACGATCTACCGGGAGCTGGTCGACGCGGCCTACACCGCGCTGGGGAGCACCGGCCATGGGAACGACACGATCCTGATCGGCGAGACCGCTCCCGAGGGGTTGACGGCGAAGGGCCTGGCGAAATGCTCGGCCAAGCAGGGGCCGAGCGTATGCACGGGATCGATCAAGCCGCTCCACTTCATCCGCCAGCTCTACTGTCTCGACGACAGCTACCACCGGTTGACCGGGTCGGCCGCGGCCGCCCGGGGATGTCCGACGACGGCGGCCGGTCAGGCGAGCTTCGCCACCGACAATCCCGGGCTCTTCCAGGCGACCGGGTGGGCTCACCACCCGTACTCGCTGATCTTCGCGCCGAACGTCAAACCGACCGACAAGGACGACGTGTCGATCGCCAACCTCCCGGTCCTGTCGGGCGCGCTCCAGAAGATCTTCGGCGTCTACGCCCACCCGACGCAGGGCGGCCTGCCGCTATACCTGACGGAGTTCGGCTACCAATCCGACCCGCCGTCGGCGCTCGGGGTGACCCTCAAGCAGCAGGCGGCCTTCCTCAACGAGTCGGAGTTCATCGCCTACACCGATCCCGAGGTCCGCACGCTGGCGCAGTTCCTGCTCAAGGACGACAACACCAGCGCGAGCAGCATCGCCCAGATCAACTCGACCTTCCAGACCGGCCTGGAGTTCAGCAACGGAACCCACAAGCCGGCGTACAACGCCTACCGCCTGCCGGTCTACCTCCCGTCACCCAGGATCAAGCGGGGCGGCCGCCTCCGGGTCTGGGGATTCGTCCGCCTCGCGCCGTATGGGACCGCCCAGACCGCACAGATCCAGTACGAGCCGAGGGGCCGGAGCACGTTCCAGACGATCGCCAACGCGACGACCGACCACGCACGCGAGTACCTCGACGTCCGGATCGCCGTCCCCGGGTCGGGATCCCTCCGGCTGAGCTGGACCAACCCGAAGACGAAGGCCGTGGTGCTCAGCCGGGTTGTCAGCTTCAAGGTCGCCTGAGACTGAGGCGCCGGCGACCGCCGCCGGCGCCTCGTGATGCCGAGCCGACGCGACGGCCGGTGGGCGCTGGCCGAGTCGGTCAGCCCCGCGTCGTGCTTGGACCGCTCGAGATGACGAGCCCGATCAGCGCGCCCGTGCCCAGACGGGCACCCGCGCGAACTGTCAACGCGACGACGGTGCCCTTGGGAACGTGGGCGCTGTGGACACCGATCGACCGGCCGACGCTGCAGTGACCCGCACGGATCGCCCGCTGGACGACGCTGAGCCGCGTGCCGCGTCTGACCGACGGCGCGACACACGGTCGTCCGGTCGAGACGACGACGACGACCGGGCTGCCCGCCGTCAGTTGGGTCCCGGGTGCGGGACTCAGGGATACGACGTCGCCCCGCGGGACGTTCACGTTCGCCGAGTAGGCAACGCGACCGACCGAGCAATCCCCGGAGTGGATGCTCGCCACGACCAGCGCCAGGCTGTTGGCGAGCCCGAACGCGGGCACCACGCACGGCGGCGGCGGTGGCGGCGGAGTCGGGACGTTGACCACGGAGAACGTCTCGGGTTGCGGGCCGGCAACAGGTGAGACGTCAGTCGACGAGCTCGCAAGCCACAGGCAGAGCACATAGCTGCCGGCCGACTCCTCGGTGAAGGTCGCCGAAACCGAGAATGCACCGTTGACGTCGCGCCCGTTGACCAGGCCCGAGCCGGTGTCGGCCTCGTAGGTCGGCGCACACGGAGCCCCGCCGGCCACCCTGATCGCCGCGTAGACCTCCTCCGGGGCCTCGCTCATGCCGGTGATCGTGGCGGTCGCCTGCTGATCGACGGTCGGCGTGCTCGGCGACACCGTCGCCGTGATCGTTCCTGTCGGCGGACGAAACGTGATCGTCTGCGTAATCGGCGTCGCGACCGTCGTCTCGTCCGGCGCCAGCCAGATGCAGAAGACGAACGTCCCGGCCGGCTCCCAGGTGTCGGCATGTTGAAGACTGAACGATCCGTTCACAGCGCTCCCGTACCACGAGTAGTCGCCGTCCTCGTTCGGCACGAGGGAGCCCGAGTCGGAGTGCGCGGTCGGCGCGCACGCGGCTCCCCCCGGAGCGCGGTACTTGACGAAGATCTCCTCCCCGACCGGCGCATCCCCGGTCAGCGTGTAGACGCGCGGCACGCCCGAGGCCGGGTCAGACGTTCCTCCCGTGTTCGTCACGCTGATCGAAGCGCTGTTCGCCAGCGCCGGCGCGGCGGTCGAGACCAGCGCGATTGCTCCCGTGACCACAACCAGACCGACCAACCACAGCTTCCGCGGCAACCTGGACACAGTGTTTCCCCTCGCTCGACTTTGGCGTTGCGATCCTGGCCCCCGCGGGGCGAATCGCCTTCTTGCGAGACGTGTTCCACGCCCGCACCTTGCAGCTTGACCTCGCACGCGAGCCCTCGACAGGCACCCAAGGTGTCGTCTCGTGCCCCCTCGCGGGGTTCGACGTGGTCGCGCATGACCCGGGACGGCGCGCCGCGGCGAGCGATCGCCGCGGCGCGTCTGCCGGACAGCAGCAACCTGCGACCCTTCGTGTTCAGCAGGCCGGCACGCCGCCGTCCACCTGATTGGCGGCCTTGCCGTCGTTGATGTAGTGGGCGTTGAGCCAGCCTACGTTCGCGACTCCGGCGTTGGTCGGCCGCGTCAGGTTGACGACGCGGTACCACAGTGTGTCGTTGTACGGCCCGACCGCATCGCCCCACCCGTAGCACTGGAGCTGGACCTGCTCGTTCATGTAGACGCCGTGCCCTGTGACCCGATCGGTGTCGGCGAGGCGCGGGCTGTTGCGAAACCAGACGCCGTCCGGCGGTGGGCTGTCGGTGTTCATGACCCCGAACACCGGGAGACCCGGCGCCGCAGCCGCCACCGGCTGGGCTACCGGGGCGGCGGGCGCCGCACTCCTCGGAGTGCACGCCGCCCGCACGCCCGAGAGGTCCGGCAACTGGTTGAGGGTCGCCGCCGGCAGCGCCGTCGGTCCCTGCGCCCCGTTGGCCCTGAGGCAGTTGTACACGGCGATGCTGGCGATCCAACGCCGGTGCATGTCCGGGCCGACGAGCCAGGCCGTCTTCTGGGCCTTGCGGTCGCCGTTCCACTGGACGATGTGGCCGACCCACTGGCTCGGGCCGGATGCCGGCGGGCTCGCGACCTGGCCCATGCGCCAGATCTTGATGACTGCGTTCTCGCTCTGGTAGGTCGCCAGGTTGACGTTGTGCTCGCGCACGACGCCGTCGTCGTTCAACTCGTTCGCGTCGACCACGGCGAACTGGCCCTGGCCGAGGTTCTGGCGAATGACCATCGTGTGAAGCGGCGTGCGAGCGTCCAGGGACTGCCCCTGGCTGTCGAGGCTTCCGGCGGGGGTCACCTGGATGATGTCGCCGCGCGCTGCCCCGGCCGCAGCCACCTGAGTGCCTCCGTTCGCGGCGTAGGTCCCCTGATATCCGCTGGCGTATGCCGACAGGCTGATCGTGCCACCGCTTGCCTGCTTGAGGACGTTGGCCACGAACACGATGCACTGGCCCTGCTCAGTGCCGTTGAGGCTCTCGGCGATATCCGCGATCCGCGAGTTGGGGAACGCATTCGCCGCGAGTGAGGCGGACGGGACCGCAAGCGAACCCATCGTCAGGAAGGCGCAGAGCGCCGCGAGCGCCCAGCAGGCTCGAAGGCGTCCGTACAGGTTCACAGTCAGAGGTGTTTCGGGGGGGTGCACGGCTGCCTCCAAGGGCTGAGGATCGGGTTCTGGTGCTGCCTGGTCGGCAGCTCCCGGCAGGTTCGCCGTCGCGGATCGGCCGGGCCAGGGCCCCAAGGTGTGCCGGGGCTACACCTGTCCTGGCATCCGACCGATCCCGCTCCCGGCGTAACGGCCATCCTCGGCCGGGCGGCCGCGCAGCCGCCGCCGCCCGGGACCCGGACGACGGCCCAGGGTGGACGCGATGACACCAGGGGTCCCTTTTCGCACGGTCGACCACCACGGATGCTCCACAGACCGCCGTGGCATCGGGTCGCGGCACCCGCCGAAAGGAGCGCAGATGTCGCCTCGTACAGCTCGACTGCTTGCGTCAGTCGCCTGCAGCACAGCTCTGTTGACTGGTGGACTGACCGACGCCGCCGTCGCCGCCCCCGCCGCGTCGCACCCGGCAAAGGCTGCTCATCACCGCGTCAGCTCGCACTCCAAGTCTCGCCACCGCTCGTCCCATCCCGGCAAGCCGGCCGTCCACAAGTCCGCGGCCCACAAGCCGGCCGTCCACAAGCCGGCGGCCCACAAGCCGGCGGCCCACAAGCCGGCGGTGCCCAAGCCGCCGGTCACACCGCTGCCGCCCGTGACCCCGCCCGCGCCCACCAACCCACCTGCCACTCCGACGCCCCAGCCGGAGACGACGACGCCCACGCAGCCTGCGGCCCCCGACCCGAATCTCTCGGCCGGAGGAGCCGTGGATCTCGGTAACGCCGAGCCGGCCGGCCCGACGGACCAACTCGGGTCAGGGCCGTTCGACAACGCACGGGTCGCGGAGATCGGCCTCAGCAAGGTCGGGCAGAACCTCTACACGCCCGGCTCGGTCGACCACGGTCAGTGCAAGCAAGCCGTCAACGACTGGGTCGCCGCGGCATCGAACGGAGGAATCCGCCTGGGAGGCAGCTACTACAACGACTACGTCCGGGTCGGCGCCCAGTCGGTCGGTCGGGACTCCGCAGTCGAGGGGGACATCATCCAGCTCAGCGTGCCGGGAAGCCCGAACACCTACAAGTACGGGATGCACACGGCAGTCGTTGTCGGACACGCGAGCGGCTCGAACACGTTCGATGTTGTCGACAGCAACTCGCAGAACGACGACATCGTCCGTCATCACAGCTGGAACCCGTACTCCCAGGCCGCTTCCTATGGCCTGCAGGTCAACATCTGGCGTACGGGTCAGGTCACGCCCGTCGTCACCGACCCGCCGCCGCCGGTCTCGACGCCCACGCCGACGCCGACGCCGACGGTCTTCGTGCACCACGTCTATGGCACGTGTCGCGACGGCGCCTGCGGGCTCAAGGTCCGGACCGGCCCGGGATTCACGAGCTTCGCCCAGGTCGGCGTGATCCCGGAGGGTGGCGAGGCGGACGTCGTCTGTCAGGCGCGGGGGGAGCGTGTCGGCAACAGCTCCGCGTCGTCCGGGGTCTGGGACCGCTTGACCAGCGGCTCGTGGGTGGCCGACTTCTACATCGACACCCCGAACATCGACCAGTGGAGCCCGCCGATCCCTCAGTGCTGAGGGGGCAGAGCGGTAGAGCACCGCCCGACGGCGCCCGCAGGACGCACCCGGCCGGCGGCGGTCCATCTCCTGATGGACCGCCGCTCGGCTTG
>DATCEH010000007.1:0-57894 GCA_036510225.1 Solirubrobacteraceae bacterium
CCGCTTCGCGCTCTGGAAGAACCCCGAGGACCTCACCCAGCAGCAGACCAGGAGGCTCGCGGAGATCCAGAAGACGAACGAGCCGCTCTACCGCGCCTACCTCCTCAAAGAGCAGCTCCGCCAGATCTACCGAGAGCCCCCAGACGCCGCGACCGGTCTCCTCGACAGCTGGCTGGCCTGGGCGCGGCGGTGCCGCCTCAAACCGTTCGTGAAACTCGCGAAGACGATCACCCAGCAGCGCGCCGGGATCCAGGCAGCGATCGAGCACGGCCTGTCCAACGCGCGCGTCGAAGCGATCAACACCCAGATCCGGCTCCTCACCCGCCGCGCCTTCGGCTTTCACAGCCCCGACGCACTGATCGCCCTCGCGATGCTCAGCCTCGCCGACCTCTGCCCACCACTACCGCGATGAAATCACACTGACCGACCCACGGAAACGTCAGGAGGCCCCTATTTCCGCCGGCCAGAAAACGCTCAAGCCAAACGATCGCACCGAGTATCGCGGCCATCACGACGACGCCCAGTGGAAGGCCGATAAGCAGCGTCAGGGCGTCGGGTTGAGCGGCCTTCGATTGACCCTCCAAGACAGGGTCGTTCCGTAAGCCGTAGTACACGGCGAGACGATGCCGAAGACTGCTCACGTCTCCGACGGTACCCGCGAGGCCCCCTGAGAATGCGCCGAACCCGCGAAACCAGCACCAGCGTGGCCCCGCTGCTGCAATGCGAGCGAGCTCGGGCAGCGGGACGTGGCCAGAGCGGTTCCGCTGGCGGCTTGCCTCAGCCGATCAGGCTGACGCTGCTCGCGGTTCTGTGCTGGTCGCGCACGGCGGAGATCACCGACTCGCTCGTCGATCTGCTGATCAGGTTGACCAGCTCCCCGATCGCGAGCACGAACACGAGGTCGAGGTACAGTTCGACCCAGGAGACGCGCTTGCCGCGCTCCCTGGTCTCACCCTCCTCCGCGGTCGATTTCATGACAACTCCGGCGTTGGCTGGGCGGCGAGTCGCGCCGCCGGTGGCAGAATCCTGCGTGGACAGGCGCCCCGTGTCCTGCGTAGCGCACTACGCAACTCTGGCATCGGCCGGCGCGAACGCCCTCCGACGAGGACCGATCGCTCGGAAGCGACGATCCGGAGGTCAGGTTTTGCTCGCCAGTCGGGTCCTTGAGCGCTGCGTGACCTTCAGCCGCACGGACCTGTTCGGTCGGTCTTGGGATCGCTCGACGGCTCGGCCTGACCCGGCTGTTGGTGGCGACGGCGACGCTGCCGGTCATACATCCGCCAGATCTCGTCGTACACGCCATGAGCGGCGAAGAACGGACCGAGCTCCTCCGCATCGCCCCAGCCGTACGCATCGAGCATCTCTCGGACGAAACGCGAGCTCGCCCCGTGGGTCCGCAGGCTGATGACGTAGCCGGCCACATCCCAGTGAACCGGCCCACGAAAGGTGTCCTCGAAGTCATTCCACACGAGGCCCGGCGGAGTGCGGAGCAGGTTG
Organism: Solirubrobacteraceae bacterium; assembly: GCA_036510225.1. Lineage (GTDB taxonomy): Bacteria > Actinomycetota > Thermoleophilia > Solirubrobacterales > Solirubrobacteraceae > Palsa-513. The sequence goes on from DATCEH010000007.1 coordinate 1,498, forward strand.
CTGAGCGATACGTCCCCGTGCAGCGCCTGCGTGGGAAGCGTCGACTCGAAGACGACCTCTCGCAGCGCGTCCAGTCGCGCGCGAAGCGACGAGATCCCGTCGGCCTCTCGGGCGTCGGCCGGCCGAAGCCGGCCAACCAGGCGCTCGATGTTTTCGCCGAGGGCACGCAGGTCGCCGAGGTCACCGTCGAACGGTCGCAGCTCATCGTGCAGATCTCGCAGCGTTCGACCGAGCCGGTGAGCGTCATCGAGCTGGATCGGCTCGACGTCGGGGATCCACTCCGAGAAGGTCATCCACAGGCCGTCGTGGTGATGTGGTCCCGGTGCGATCAACGGGCTCGGGGCGACGGCCAACTCGGAGGGCGCGAGGAACTCAAGCACGGAGATCTCGCGCTCCAGCCACCTTGACGGATCGTCGTGGAGCGCCACCGTTCCGGTCATCACGCGGGCGACGACCGGCGCCGGGCGGAGCGCCACCAGCACGTTGCTCCCCGAGTAGATCACGACGGCGTCGTCGTGCGACAGCCCGTGCGCCGACGCAACCGCGCCGGCGGCCGCCAAGGCGCGTCGATCGAGATCACCAACCATCCCGAGCAATCTCGCAGACACCGCGAGTCCGCCGGGCACGAGAAGGGTGTCGGGAGGTCCGTCCGTCGTGTATGCGAACATATGTTCGTGCGCTGGACCGCCCTCACCGAATCCCCCGACGACCAGCAGCCGCTGCCCGGCTACCGGGACGATGCGGTCGTGCGCCGTTTCGACGCGCCCCAGGCCCTCGACATGCGCTTCTACGAGGTCCACGCCCGCTCGGCCCTCAATCGAGTCCCGGCGAACTCCCAGATGCCGTTCAGCTGGACCGTGAATCCGTATCGAGGGTGCAGCCACGCCTGCGTGTACTGCTTCGCCCGGTCGACGCACACCTACCTCGGATTCGACGCGGGCCGGGACTTCGAGCGGGAGATCGTCGTCAAGGTCAACGCGCCCGAGGTGCTCCGCAGGGAGCTCGCACGCCCGAGCTGGAAGCGGGAGCACGTGGCGCTCGGGACGAACACCGACCCCTACCAGTGGGTCGAGGCGCGCTACCGGCTGATGCCGGGAATCTGGGAGGCCCTCCGCGACAGTGAGACGCCGTGCTCGGTGCTGACCAAGTCGCCGCTCGTCCTGCGGGATCTTCCGCTCCTCGTGGAGCTCGCGGGGGAGGGGCTCGTTTCGGCCGCGCTCTCGGTGCCGACGCTCGACGAGCGGGCCTGGCGGGCGACCGAGCCGCACACGCCCCACCCGCGGGCCCGGCTCGAGGCGGTTGCCGAGCTCAACCGAGCCGGCGTGCCGACGAGCGTCCTCGTCGCGCCGCTGATGCCCGGCATCAACGATGACCCCGAACAGGTCAAACGGATCCTCGATCTCGCGAACGAGGCCGGCGCGCGGAGCGTGACGCCGATCGCCCTCCACCTGCGGCCCGGGGTGCGGGAGGTCTTCATGGACTGGCTCGCGGCCCAGCGACCCGACCTGCTCGAGCGCTACGGCGAGCTCTACGGCCGCGGGTCCTACGCCCCGGCCGACGAGCGCAGGCGTTTGACCGGCCTGGTGCGCAAGGAGCAGCGGAAGATGCCTGGCCACGTCCGCGCCGAGCGCTTCCTGAGGCGCCGCTCCGAGGTGATCGGCCGCCCGACCGGCGGCACGGCGAGGGCGCCGGCCCAGACCAGCCTCTTCTGAGCGTGTGCCCGGTCGCCCAAATCCCGGCGCGAGTACCTTTGGCTCATGACGCTTGCCTTCACCGAAGCGGACGCCCTCCCCGTGATCGTGGCCTGCTCGCAGGCGATCTCAGCGATCGGAACGCTCGACGCCCTGGCCGACGAGCGCAAGGCAGCGCTCGAGGCTCTCCACGCCCATGTCGTCGACGTGGCCGACCGCGTCGGGGCCGTCGTCCCGCCGATCACACAGCTGGAAGGCGCGGCGGCCGGCGCTCGGGCCGTGGCTGGAGCCTCGCGTGACCAGCGGCACGCCCTGCGGGCGACGCTGGCCGACGTCCTCGTGGACGCGACGGCCGCCCGAACGGCGAGCGCCGAACTCGACGAGGCGATCGACGTTGGGCCGGCGCCGTTCGCGCCCGCCCCGCGCGGGCCGTCCGACGGCGCCCTCGAGGCCCCCGACCTGCTCGGCCTCCACGCGGAGCTCCGCGAATGGGCGGGCGAGCATTTCGGCCGGACGCTGGCCAACCTGACCGAGGGCCTCACGACGCTCCGCGAACTGATCGCAGACCGCGACGGACCCGAGTTCGCGGCGCTTGAGGACGCCCTGGACCGGGCGCTGGCCCGGCTCTCCGCCTGACCGGCACGAACCAACGCCGTGATCAGCCTGACCGGCAGGCACCAGCGCCGCGATCAAGCCTGACCGGCCGGAGCTCACGACGCCTGGTCGTACTCGTCGTGGAGGCGCCACCACGTGTACGGCCGGGTCTGCGGCCAGCCCTCGGGGGAGTCCTCCCAGTCCTCCTGGCGGCCGTACGGCGTCAGGTCGAGCAGGTTGAAGTCCCCCCGCAGGCGGTCGACCCCCCGCCGGTCGGTGAAGTAGCTCCGGAAGATCCGCTCGCCGTCGCGGACGAAGACGCTCAGGCCGAACGTCTCACCGGCCGGACGCGTCAGGCCGAAGTCCTCGTTGAAGTCGCTCCCGTAGGACGAGAACCAAGGAACCGTCCAGCCCATGCGCGTCCTGAAGTCCTCGAGCTCGCCACGCGGCGCACGCGACACGAGAACGAAGGTCGTGTCACGCGAATGCAGGTGGGCGAGCTCGGCGATGTTGTCGGTGAACGCCGAGCATCCCGAACACGGATCGTCGGTACCCGGGGAGAACATGAAGTGGTAGACGATCAACTGGCGCCGGCCATCGAACAGGTCGAGCAGGTCCGACGACCCGTCGGGCCCGTCGAAGACGTAGTCCTTCGCGATCTCCACGACCGGCAGCCGGCGCCGCACGGCGGCGAGCGCATCGAGCGCGCGGGTGGCCTCCTTCTCCTTCACGAGGAGCGCATCCCTCGCGGCCTGCCAGTCGGTCGGGGAGACAACGGGTGGAAATGCCATCGATCTGCTCCTTGTCCGTTTCTCGAAGGAACGCACTCTACCAGAGATCGTCTCTTGAGGAGACTGTATGCTTGGACGCGTGCAACGAACCGACTTCGGCGAGATGGCCTGCTCGATCGCTCGGACCCTCGCGGTCGCCGGCGAATCCTGGTCGCCGCTGATCGTCCGGAATGTCTGGGTCGGCATCAACCGTTTCGACGAGATCCAGCGAAGCCTCGGAATCTCCCGCAAGGTGCTCTCCGAGCGCCTCGCCCGGCTGGTCCACCAGGGCGTACTCGAACGGCGCCCCTACTCGACCCGGCCTCCGCGCGACGAGTTCGTCCTGACCACGAAGGGGTTCGAGCTCTGCGACGTCCTGATGGCGATCGCAGCCTGGGGAGACCGCTGGACCGCCGGCGACGCCGGCCGGCCGGCCCTCCTCCGCCATCGGACATGCGGGCACATCACGACGGCGGAGCTCCACTGTTCGGTCTGCGGCGGTCATCTCCATGCCGCCGACGTCGCCGTCGAGCCAGGTCCCGGAGCGCTCCGGGAACCGTCCGACGAGCTCGCTCGGCAGCCCCCAGGCAGCTGATCGCCCGCCGGACCGCGCATCACCAGATCCGGAGACCTCCCGCCGCGGTCAGGAGATCACGAACCGCGCCCTGGCCGAAGCCGACCGTCCCGCGGCCGAGGGGACCGCCCGGACGAAGAAGTCGTATGCCCCAGCTCGCAGCCCCGAGTACCGGGCCGGCGATCGGCAGCTCGAGTATCGCCGGGCCAGATGGTCTGGGTTCAGCTCGGGGACCAGTGCGCACGAGAAGTGGGCGCCCTTCCCGCCGGTGAAGTCGACCCCCGCCGTCCGGGCTCCCGGGATGACCCGGACGCTTGTGATCCGAGGGGCCGCCAGCCTGCCGGCTCGGTGCGGGCCGGCCTTCGTCGCGGCGGCCAAGCCCCGACCCGCGCCGTCGGCCTCGGCGTCGGCCCACGTGTAGTCCTCGCCCGGTCCGGTCGACTTCGGCGTCGCGGCGATCAGCATCCCGACCGCCGGCCGGCCGGCCCGGTCGGTGGCAATCGCCGCTCCCATCGTCAGGCTCACTGACGGCCCGAATGCGAACAGGACGCCGTGGCGGTGTACCCAGCACCCCGTGGCAGCCGGGCTCGGGCAGTCGATGTTCAGACCGGGGAAGCCGTCCGAGTACATCCACTGGTAGTAGGCGACGAGAACGTTGACGAGACCGGCCGCCCAAGCCGACGCCCAGACCGCCCGGTCCGAGCTCGGCGCCGTCGGATCCTCGTTGCTCGCCGCGCCCGCCCCGGCGGCCGCGTCAAGCTGGGGGCTGAGCCCGGAGATCAGCGGCAGCGAGTAGGCCTTGCGGTCGAGATCGACGAGGATGAACAGCTGTCGCTCGGGCGGGAGCACGGCGAAGTCCGGCGGCAGGACATATGGCCCGAGGCCGAGCGCCTGGCGGGCGGCGTCGAGGTCCCCGACGACCGGGACCTCGCACGCGGCCGAGACCGGACGCCCGTAGCACGGCAGGGGCAGTGGACCCATCTGCAGGTTCGCCGCTGGGTCGGGCGCCGCCGCAGCCACCGGCCAAGCGCCGGCAAGCGCGCCGGCGCAGGAGAGAAGTGCTGCGATGACCAGCCCCGGCGACCGGCGTCGCCGGCGCCGCCGGCGGTCGGTCACGGCATCCGAGCCGTGTCCCACCCGAGGTTCGCACACGGCGACCGGGGTGGCCAGAGCTCGAACGAGACGAACCGACCCCGCCGAGTTCGGTCCGCGACGGTCGGCATCTGCGAAAGGGTATCGGGATGGTCGGCCTACTCTTGGACGATGCGCTGGATGGTCGACGGCATGAACGTGATCGGCAGCCGCCCGGACGGGTGGTGGCGTGACCGCCAGCAGGCGATGGTCGACCTCGTCGCCCGACTCGAGGTCTGGGCCGAGGTGACCGGCGAAGAGGTCACCGTGGTCTTCGAGCGCCGGCCATCCGCCCGAATCACCTCAGATCGCGTCGCCATCGCCCACGCCCCACGGGCCGGGCGCGACGCCGCCGACGATGAGATCGTCAGCCGTCTGGCGGCTGACTGCCAGCCGGAGACCGTCCGGGTCGTGACGTCCGACCGCGCGCTCGCCGACCGAGGTCGAATCCTCGGCGGTCAGGTCGAGCAGGCCGGTCGCTTTCGCGCGGCGATCGACTCGGCCGGGCACGGTCCGGCACGCTGACCCTCGACTCGTCAGGAACCGGCGACCACCCGGTCACCTGGACTCCGACTAGCGGGGTCGTCTGAGTAACGGCGGCAAAACGGCCAACAAGTCGTCCACTAACGCGCGTTAGTGGCGTTGGGGCGACGCCAGCGTTCCGCTACGGGCGCCCGAACGTCGGGCCGGCAATACAGCCGCTTGTACTTACGAGGCGGAGGCCGTCGGCGTTGTCGGGGAGTCGAACCGCCGTCCACAGTGCTTGCAAACCAATGCTTCAGCCAGGACTACCTCGGCGCAATCGGGGCACTTCTTGGTTCCGAGGGCGATGCGCCGCCCGATCATCGGCACTTGTCGGCGCTGCACGAGGTAGAGCGGGAAGAACACGACCCACAAAATCACCACGCCGATCACTTGGCCCGCTGCCGTCTTCGCACCACGGCGACGCTGAGACCAGTCATGGCGACCGGCGTCGACGGCAACCCAGATGATCGACGCGACGTAGATCAACACCAATACGTAACCCATGGTCCCCCCCTCATCCTCCCTGAATCCGCGCGCGCGGCGCGGCGCGGCGCGGACCGCGGTCGAGATTGGTCGATTTCGGAGGCGATGTCCATCGACGACTCATCGCGCGATAGCGGCCAGTGCATCGATCGCCTCGAGAGCCTTCCGGTCTACCTCGGCGTAGGCCTCGTGAAGCTCCCGCCGGGTGTCGTCGGTGTGCCACATGACGTGGGCGTCTCGCTTCAGGTTGAGACGGCCCACCGCGGCGAATGCATCGGCGATGACTTGCCATCCGGCTTTGCCGACGAGCTGCTCGCGCCGTTGGTTCCAGGCATCTGTTGGGAGCGGCGTGCATGCAGCAAGTAGCCCGCCGTCATCTTCAGTGGCGGCACGCTTGGCGACGCGGAGCTCTTCGAGGATCAAGGTCGCGGCCGCCCTTCGATTTGCGCTCGCATGACGCCGACTTCGTAGCTCGCCGGCGGCGGCGGTCGCGGCCGCCGTCACGGTTGCCAGACCCCAGCCGAGAATTACGCCGGCAAGTGCGTCGCTGATGCCGAGGACGCCGAACAAGATCACGATGGCCGATCCTACGGTGCTCGGCAAGAGCGGATCCCGCGTGCACGCTTCGGCCGTTTGCCTGGCGTGCCAGACGCGAAAGCCAGCGTGGCGAATACCACTCGAACCCCTGGTGCGCGGTGCGTCCGCCCTGCCGAGAAAGGGTTGCGGGCGCCGACCAGGATCCGTGCGCAGGACCCGACTCTCGGTCCCGGCGACGCCTGTAGCTACACTACTGAGCTACATGCCTTCTCCCACTACGACGTTTCGGTTCGCGGACCGTGAGCGACGGCGCCTCGACCAGCTCGCCCATGAGATGGTTTGCAGTCGCGCCGACGTACTACGCTTGGGCCTGGCTGCGCTCCAGCGAGACCCGGCGCTTCGCGAGGAGGTCAGGGCCCTGAACGTCGCAAGAGCGTTCATCAAGAGCCTCCGCACCCAATACGGCGACAACGCGATACTCGAGCTCGATGACGGTCGGGACGACAAGTGGAAGCTCGCTGGCGAACCGATCGACGCGGCCGCGTTAGACCTCGACGTCAAGCGAGTCGGTGATCGCTTCGTGATGAGTCTTCTCGACCCAGAATCCCGCGTGGAAATCACCAATGTTCGCGCGGACTCGTGGACGGACGAGGATGGCGTTCGCCACGCTGTCGTTCCGCTCTCCAACCTCTGGGCATCTTCGGCAAGCGAGTTGGTCGCCGAGCCCAGAACGAGACAGCTTTGCGATGGGCGGACCGTCGTGCAGATCCCCGAGGACGACGGGACTGTGAGACACGTCGTCCTGGACAACGACGGAAACGCGCGCATCCTCGAGCCGAACGAACTCCCAGTTGCGGCGTTTCGTTGAACTCACTCGCGCCCCCGCATGACGTGGTGTCGACCGTAGGGCAGCGACTTCCTCTAAACATGCTTAGTGGAAGTACATCCGGGCTGGGCTTCCACTAACGTGTGCGGCGGCCGGGTCGTAGCCCCGGGAATCCGCTTCCGCTAACAGGAGGGCCATGCCGACCACGGGAGCGCCCGAGGACGTCGACGTCGACGCGATCCTCGCCAGCTACGGCGGCTGGTTGAAGCGTCAGCCGCTCGCCGCGCGGTCGCGCGAGGCGTACCTGGCGCAGGTCCGCGACTTCGTGACGTGGCTTGAGGGCTCGGAGCACGGCGCCAAGGCGTTGGCCGATCCGCACGTGCGTGACTGGGCGGTCAGGGATTACAAGCGCTTGGCGAAGACGTCGAAGCGGTGGGGGCCGGCGTCGGTGAACCAGGCGCTGGCGGCGATCGACAACTTCTACCGCTCGCTTGGTACGGGGCGGCCGGAGGTCGCGCGGGAGGAGCTCGCGCAGACGGCGCCGCGGGCGCTCGACGAGGCGCAGCAGCGGACGTTTCTGCGGTTCGTGGCGGCGAGCCCGTCGGCTCGTGACCGCGCGATCGCGACGGTCTTCTTCTACACGGGGCTGCGTCTCTCCGAACTCGCCGCGCTGGACATGACAGACGTTGCGATCTCGGCGCGACGCGGCCGCGTGACGATCCGGGCGGGGAAGGGCGACGCCTACCGCGAGGTCCCGCTCAACAGTGCGTGCCGGACCGCTATGGAGGAGTGGTTCACGGCCCGGACCAAGCAGCTGGCTGCGCTCGCGGCGGCGAGGGCGGGCGACGCAGCGACGGCGCCCTCCGTGGTCTCGGAGCCATCCGCGGTGTGGCTGTCGCGCTCGGGGACGCGGATGGGTAGCCGGGCGGTTGACCTGGTCGTGCGGCGCCTGGCGCGCGAGGCCAGCCTCGATCTGTCCGCGCATGTCCTGCGACATACGTGCGTGACGAACCTGATCCGCTCGGGCGCCGACGTCGTCCTGGTCGCCGAGATCGCCGGTCACCGGCGGCTGGACACGACGCGCCGCTACAGCCTGCCCTCGCAGGCCGACAAGGATGCCGCGCTCGAGGCGGTCGTGGTCGAGACATGACGCCTTGACCGTGACCGGGAGCGCCCCGGCCCGCGCGCCCGGCGGCCTCGTGCCGCGCGACGAACTGAAGCGGCTGTCGAGCTGGCCAGGCGAGGTCGCCAGGAGTGATCTCGCCGCGTACTTCACCTTCTCGCTGGAGGATCTGCGCTGGCTGCGCCGTCACCGCGGCGCCGGCGAGCGGATCGGCCTGGCTGTCCAGCTCGCGGCGCTGAGGTTCCTCGGTTTCATCCCCGACGAGCTCGCCGAGACTCCCCGCGAGGTCGCGCGGCACGTTGCCGAGCAAATCGGCGTGGCACCCGCGACGTTCGCGCGCTACGCACGAGACGTCGACGCGCGGACTCGCCGCCGCCACGCCGCGATGGCCGTCGAGCACGCCGGCTGGCGGACCTGCGGACCCGGCGACTGGGCGTCGCTCGCGGGGTGGCTGACCGAGCGGGCGCTCGAGCACGACACGCCGAGCATCCTGTTCGGGCAGGCGCTCGACCAGCTGCGCGCCGAGCGGATCGTCCAGCCCGGCCTCGACCGGCTGACACGAACCGTCGCGACCGCCAGAGCCGAAGGCCGCCGGGAGATCCGCCGCCGCCTGGACCCAGAGCTCACGCCCGAGCGGTGCGTCGAGCTCGACGAGCTGCTCGTCACCGACCCCGCGCTCGGCGTCGCGCGCCTGGTGTGGCTCAACGCCGGCGCGACGTCGGCGTCCAGCGACGCAGCGAAGATGGAAGTCGCGAAGCTCGCCTACCTCGAAGGGATCGGCGCGGATCGCCTCGATCTGAGCGCGATCCCGCCCGAGCGGCTGCGCCAGCTCGCAACCGTCGCGAGGCGCTCGACGCCGCGGGCGCTGCGCCTGATGGACCCCGAGCGACGCCACCCGATACTGCTTGCCGCGCTGGCCGCCGCGCACACCGAGATCGTCGACGAGACGGTCCGCGTGTTCGACATGATGCTCAGCGCGACCGACACCAGCGCCCGCGACGTAGTCGCCAAGCGCCAGCTCGACGCGCTCCAAGCGAACCTCGAGCGGCTCGAGCTGCTCGACGACATCCTCGACGTCGTCCTCGACACCGACCTCGACGACACCGAAGTCGGCGGCGCCGTGCGGGCACTTGGCCCCAAACGACTCGCGAACGCCGTCCGCAGCGAGGCGGAGCGCCCACCGCGTGACGGCGGGCACCTCGAGCTGATGGAGGCCCGCTTCTCGCACGTCAGGTCGTTCGCACCACAGATCCTCGGCGCGCTCACGTTCGCCGCGAGCGTCGCCCCAAGCGAGATCCTCGACGCCGCGCAGCTGCTCCAGACGATGAACGCCGAGGGGCGCCGCCACGTCCCCGACGACGCGCCGACCGGCTTCATCGCCGCGCGCTGGCGGCCATACCTCGACACCGCCCGCGAGGACGCGAACGAGAAACGCTTCAAGCACTACTGGGAGCTCTGCGTCCTGCTCGCGCTGCAGGGCGCGCTGCGCTCCGGCGAGATCTGGGTCAAGGGCTCCCGCCGCTACGCCAACCCCGCGTCGTACCTGATCCCGCCGGACGTGTGGGAGCGCGACCGGGGCGAGCTGCTCAAGCTGACCGGCAAGCCCGCCACGTTCGCTGAGCGCCTCGTCGAGATCGAGGCGGAGATGGCGCGCTACCTCGACGACCTCGAGGCGCTGCTCGCCGACCCCGACGGCCCGGTCAGCATCGACGACGCCGGCGAGCTGCACCTCCACCCACTTGCCGCCGAGGTCGTTGACCCCGCGGTCCTGATTGAGCGTGACGGCGTCGTCGCGCGCGTGCCGGTCGTGCCGTTGACGGAGGTGCTGATCAAGACCGACGGCGAGATCCACTGGTCGCGGCACTTCACGCACGCCGGCGGCGGAAGCCCGCGTCACCCGCCGCTCGAGCATCAGCGCAACCTGTACGTCGCGGTCCTCGCGCAGGCCTGCAACTACGGCAGCACCCGGATGGCCGAGCTGACCGGGATCTCGGCCGACACGATCGACTGGACCACGCAGTGGTATCTGCGCGAGGAGACGCTGCGACCGTCGAACACCGACGTCGTCAACGCCCACTACCACCACCCGCTCGCCCAACTGCTCGGCGACGGCACGCTGTCCTCGTCTGACGGCCTGCGTCTCCCGACCCGCGGCAAGTCGCTGACCGGCCGGGCGCTCTCCAGATACTTCGTTCACGAGGGCCTGACGAGCTACACCCACGTCTCCGACCAGCACTCGACGTTCGGCACGCAGATCATCGTCTCGACCGAGCGTGACGCGACGTTCACGCTCGACGAGATCCTCGGCAACACGACCGAGCTGCCGCTGCTCGAGCACACCACCGACAGCCACGGCCAGACGCTCGCGACGTTCGCGATGTTCGACCTCGTCGACAAGCGGCTCTCGCCGCGGATCGCGAAGCTCACCGAGAAGCAGCTCCACCGACCCCGGGCGGCCAGCCACTACAAGAGATGGCCGCTGGCGGGCGCGCTGCTCAAGCACCACGCCCAAATCGACCTGATCGCCGCGCAATGGGACGACCTGCTCAGGATCGGCGCGTCGCTCAAACAAGGCTACGTCTCCGCCGCGCTGCTGATCGCCAAGCTCCAGGCCGGATCGCGGCAGCATCCGATCTCCAAGGCGATGCTCGAATACGGCAAGCTGCTGCGGACCCTGCACGCGCTGCGCTGGTTCACCGACGAGGCGTTCCGGCGTCGGATCGGCCGACAGCTCAACCGCGGCGAAGCACTCAACGACCTGCGCCGCTTCATCTTCTTCGCCAACCGCGGGACCGTCCGCTACTCCGACCACGAAGACCAAACGACCCAGGCGCACTGCCACACCCTCCTCGTCAACCTCTGCATCCTCTCCACGACCGGCTACCTCCAAGACGCCGTGCTCGCCGAGCGCGCCGACGGGCGCCGCGTCAGCGACGAAGCGATCGCCCACCTCAGCCCCGGCCAGTTCGAGACGATCAACCCCTACGGCACCCTGACCTTCGACATCCCCGGCGTCCTCGCGCTCCCCCGCAGACCGCCCGTTGCGCCTAACCCGCGTTAGTGGACGCATTGTTGACCGTTTTACCGCGTTTACTCAGACGACCCCTAGCGCTTGTCGACCTGCCGGTCCTCGAACTTGCGCGCCACCCGGTCGGTTCCGAGGAGGCGGCCGGACTGGAGGACGAGCTCGGGCGCGATTCCCGAGAGGACGGCGCTGAAGCGGAGCCCGAACGGCGCGACGTCGACCTCGGCCCTGTTGTGGCGGATCGCCCGGACCACGGCTTTGGCGACCTGCTCCGGCGTCTTCGTGCCCACCCCGGGTGGCAGCTTGATCCCGGTGTCGGCGAACATCCCCGCGTCGCGGATGAACCCCGGGAAGATCGCCGAGACGCCGACGCCGGCCGACCGGAGCTCCGCCCGCAGGGCGAGCGAGAAACCGCGGAGTCCGAACTTCGTGGCGTTGTAGACCGAGCTCCTCGGCGTCGCGCTCTTCCCGGCGATCGACGACATGAAGACGACATGCCCGTGGCCGCGGCCAACCATCGCCGGGGTCAGGGCATTCGCCAGGACGATCGGCGCCCGAAGATTGACGGCCAGCGCCCGGTCGAGCTGGACCGTCGTGTACGCGGCCAGCCGACCGGTCGCCGGAAGGCCGGCGTTGGCGATCAGGATGTCGATCTCCCCGGCCCGCTCGACCAGGCGCTCGACGGCGGCTGGATCCGAAAGGTCCGCCGTGATCACGTCGGCTCCGATCTCCTGCGCAAGCCCGTCCAGCACGTCGGCCCGCCTCCCGCTGAGCACGAGCCTCGCCCCGTCACCGGCCAGCCGGCGGGCGACGGCGGCGCCGATCCCGCCCGTCGCGCCGGTCAGGAGCACCCGCTGACCGGCGAGCTTCACCGTCTACTCGGCAGGCTGGAAGTCCGCGCTCGGAGCCGGCGTCGGCCGCAGGGCGCCTTCGGCCGGCGAGTAGATCGTGACCTCGCCGTTGTTCCACCGGATCCGGTACCTCGGCTTGGGGTCGCCGCGAAGCACCTCTTCGACGACGCCGTGACGCTGGGGGCGCATCGCGCCGAGCTGTGAGCGCTTGCGGCGCCCGGTGATCTCCGCGACGACGTTGTCGCCTGAGCTGAATGCCACTTGAAACCTCCGCTGCAGGGTGATCGAGCCACCGATCATAGGCACTCCCGTCCGGCGAAGACCGATCAGCTCGGAGGTCCGCCGTCCCGACGGACGCCAGATCGGCTCAGAGGCCGGGCGGGTGGCGAGCGACGAACCCGCCGGTCCCGGTCGCCGACTGCGACCAGCGGGTGCCGCCCTCGGCCAGGGCGACGGTGTCAAAGCGCCAGCCGGCCACGTACATGAAGACGTGCCCGGCGTTCGCCCAGATCGTGATCCACTTGCCTGGGCCCGGGTCGCCCCAGCTCTCGAATGCCCCGGATGTCATGGGCGCGCTGACCAGGCCGGCGGCCGCGAGGGCGTAGCTGACCGAGCCGGAGCAGTCGTACGCGTCGGCGTGGAAGGACGCGTGCCCACCGCCGTAGAGGTACGGGAGGGTCGCGATCGCGTTGCCGGCGGCGATCACCTGGGCGACCGCGGCCGGGGCGCCGGCGGGCGGCTGGACCATCCCGCCGGTGTTGACCTGGATGCCGCCGCCGGATCCCGGGGCCGCCTGGCCGACGATCTGGGCCTCGCGCTTCTGTAGGGCCGCGAGCTGGCCGGCCACGCCTGACGCCTGGCCGGCCTTGTTGGCGCGAGCCGTGAGGATCGCCGCATGCCGGTCGTAGAGCGCCGTCTCGAGCGCCGTCGCCTGGTTGTTCTGGGCCTCGACGGCGGCCGCCAGCTGCTGGTCGCGCTTCTCGAGGGCACCGAGCGAGTCCGCCTGCCTGGTCACGGCGATCCGGGCGGCCCGGGCGTTGCCGACGATCGAGGCGTCGTGCTGGGCGGCCGTGTGGAGGTAGTCGAGCCTGTTGAGCAGATCGGTGAACCCGTGGGAGTCGACGACGACGCTGAAGACGTCCGGCGTGTCGCCCTCGTACGTCGCGACGAGGTTCCCCTCCAGCGCGGTGGTCGCCTTCGCGAGCCGGTTCTCGACCGCGGTCAGGTGGTCGCGGGCGGCGATCAGCTGGTTCTCGACCCCGGTCAGCTGCGCCTCGCGCCCAGCCAGGGCGCTCCTGGTCACCGCGAGGGTGTGCTCGGCGCGGAGCAGCCCGGCCGACCCCGAATGGATCTCGGTCGTGTCCCTGGCGATCGCCGCATGGAGATCGTCGAGCGCGGCCCGCTTGGAGTCGATGCTGCTCTGGAGATCGGCGTGAGCGTTCGAGCCGACGCTGACCAGCCCGACCGCGAGCGCGCTGGCCGCCGCGACCGTCCAGCGGGCGACCAGACGGGGGGAGATGCGGGTCGTCGTCGGCAAGACGCGTCGACCCTAACAACCGTCGTCGAGAACCCGGCTATCCGACCTCCACCTGCACGCAAAGTTGCGGTTTTCCAGGGCTTCACGCCGGATCTCCGATCTTCCCGTCGCAGACCTGAGCTGGACCGATGCCGGCGGGTCCCGACGCGGGCTCGCGATCATCGCCGTCGGCCAGTCTGATCGTCCGGCCTCCGTGCGTCAGCGATCGCTCGCCGGGTCACCGGCGCTGTGGCGGTAGACCGTCGGCGTCCCGGTCGGCTTGATCCGCAGGAGCTCGGCGGTCGCGGCGTTCAGTGGAAGCCGCTTGTACGCGTCGACCGTCTCGATCAGGATCTCCGTGCCGATCTGAGGGGCGGCCGGCGAGACAGTCCGCATCCGCGTGGTGACCCGGACGGGTGCGAAGCTCCGCGGGTCGACGTCGTATTCGACCGGCCAGGCCGGGTTGGTCCCGCGGGGCAGCTCGCCGACCAGCCGCCGGACGATCCTGCCGTCGACGACCGCGCTGCCGCCGTCGTGGAGCTGCCGCGCCGCGAGCATCGCTCGCAGCCGAATCACGGGATCGGTGCCGAGTCCGGCGCTCAGCGGGGCCGTCGCCGTCGCGTTTCTGATGCCGGTCGTCACGTCGAGGAAGTTGCGCCGCACGGCGTAGTACTCGGCCGTGCCGTCGGCGTAGGAGAACTGCTCCGCGCCCCTGACACTCCCGTGCGGGCCGACCACGGTGGCCTCGCCCGTGCTCGTCGCGATCCGCCACCGCTCGGGTGCGGCCGTCGACCACTGCCTGGTCACGGCCGGCGGCTCCTTCGCGCTCGGCTCTCCCAGCCTCCGCAAGCTGGCTGACGTGACGAGGTAGATGACCTCCCTCGGCGGTGAGAGCGCGGCCTGCGCCCGGCCGACGACGTCCAGACGAACGCCGCCACCGATGCCTGCACCGACCAGTCCGGCGGCGGCGACGCAGCAGACCACCAGGCCACCGAGGGCCGCGCGGCGAGGCCGGAGCCGTCTTGCGGGCCGGCCGACCGCCGCGTCGAGCCGGCGGCCGAAGTCGTCCAACAGCCGCTCGTAGCCGTCGGTCCCGGTCATGTCCGCAGGGTCTCGGTGATCGATGCGATGTCAAGCGCGCTCCCGAGCGTCCGCAACCCGCGTGAGACGCGGGCTCGAGCCGCCTGCTCGGAGATCGCGAGCTCGGACGCTACCGCCGAGTAGGGGAGCTCGTCGATGACCCTGAGCGTGATCGCCGCCCGGACGTCGTCAGACAGTGTGGCCACGGCGAGCTCGAGCTCCCGGCGCAGCTCGCCGAGTCCGGCCCGCCGGATGATCTCGTCCTCGGTCTCGGGGTCGAGCACCGGACGCTCGATCCCCAGACGCGTCATCGCCCGCCGTTCCGCCCGGCCCCGCCGGTAGTAGCGGGCGAGCTGGTGGCGGGCGATTGCGTACAGCCAGGCCGCCGCCTCCTCGTCGCCGGATCCGCGGTAGCGGCCTTGGCTGGCGAGCGCCTGGGCGAACGTCTCGGCCCACAGATCGACCGCGAGCTGGACGTCGGCGGTCCGCCGCACGAGGAACACCAGCAGGTCGTCGCGGTGGCGCGCATAGAGCGACGAGATGCTCAGGCCGGAGGCGGGCATGCACCTCTAAGGTGCCACTACCGTCGAGTCTGTGACATGCAGGCGAATCCGGCGGCCATTCCCCTACTGGTAGGAGACAGTCCGGCGGCCGCCGGACTACCCGACACGGCCGGCCGGGCGTTGCCGTGCGAGACAGCTGGCCGGCCTCGCACCGGCCCGGTCAGCTCAGCGCGTCGAGCGCGATCTCGACATCGCGGTCGGTGTTGTAGAGGTGCCACGAGACACGGAGCCGACCCCCCCGAACCGCCGCCCGGATCCCCGCTGCGTCCAAGGCCAGCTCGGCGCCCGGCCGGTCAAGGCTGACGATCGCGGAGTTGCCCGACGGGAGACCGAGGCCCTCGCGGAAGTGGTTGGCCAGGCCGACGTCGTGGGCGTGGACCGCGTCGATCCCGATCGCCTCGAGCAGCTCGAGCGTCGGCTCGGCACCGACCCACGAGAACCACGCCGGCGACGTGTCGAGCCGGCGGGCGTCACCCGCCAGGCGAAGCGGCGGACCGAAGTAGCTCGCGTGGACGTCCTCGCCCGCGAACCACCCGGCCGACGCCGGAACGATCGACGCGAGCCGGCTGGGGCGGACCGTCAGGAAGGCGACGCCCCGCGGACACATCAGCCACTTGTACGCGCTGGCGACCAGGAAGTCGAAGTCGCCGGCGCAGACCGGCAGCCACCCGGCCGCCTGGGTCGCGTCGCAGACCGTCAGCGCTCGTTCGCGCCGCGCGGCAGCCGTGATCCCCGCGATGTCCGCGACCTCGCCCGTGGCCATCTGGACTGCGCTGAACGCGACGAGGTCGACCGTCTCGTCGATGCTCGCCACGAGGTCCGCCGCCGGGACCGTGCGAACGGTGATCCCCCGATGGGCCTGCGCCAGGTACGGGAACAGGTTCGACGTGAACTCGATCTCCGGGGCCAGCACGCGCGCCCCGTCGGGAAGCGACCCCGCGATCAGGCCGACGAACCCCGACACGGTAGCCCCGACCGCGACGTGGCTCGGATCGACGTCGACGATCCCGGCGAACGCTCGCCGGGATCCTTCGGTCGCGGCGCCCCAGCCCTCCCAGCTCGTCCGACCGGCGTGCCAGTCGGCCAGCGCCGTCTGCAGCGCATCCCAACCCGGCTTCGGCGGTAGGCCGTAGCTCGCGGTGTTCAGATACGTCCCCGCCGGGCTCCACAGCTCCTGGGCCTCGAGGACCGGCACGCCGGGTGCGATCGAGGGTCCCACGGCCATCGGGCCATCCTACGCCAGCGGACGCCTCCCGTCAGGCGGAGACCGCGTCCAGCCGGGCGAGCTCGTCCGGGGCCAACTCGATGCTCGCCATCGGCAGCAGCTCGGCGAGTTGCTCGGGGGTTCGGGCGCTCGCGATCGGCGCGACCACGGTCGGCTGGGCCGCCAGCCAGGCCAGCGCGATCGCGGCCTCGGTCGTGCGATGTGCACCGGCGGTCTCCGTGAGCGCGTCGAGCACGGCGATTCCCCGGTCGTCGAGGTAGGCCAGCGCGCCGGCCGCCCGCGCGCTCTGCACCCGCGGTCCGCCGGGGCGGTACTTGCCCGTCAGGAAGCCCCGCGCGAGGCCGAAGTACGGGAGGGCGCCTAGCCCCCGCTTGGCGCACAGGTCGCTCAGCTCGCCCTCGTACTGGTCGCGCTCGACCAGGTTGTAGTGCGGCTGGAGGGCGACGAACTTCGCGAATCCCTCCCGCTCGGAGGTCGCCAGGGCCGCGGCCAGGCGGGGGGCCGTGTAGTTCGACGCGGCGATGTACCTGACGAGACCGTCCTTGACGAGGTCGTCGAACGCCCCGAGCGTCTCGTCGAGCGGCGTGTCCGGGTCGTCACGGTGGGCGTAGTAGAGGTCGATCCGATCGGTCTGCAGCCGCTCGAGCGACGCCTCCGCGGCCGCCCTGATCGTCCCGGCCCGGAGTCCTTCGAACACGGGGGACATGCCGACCTTCGTCGCGAGCACGATGAAGTCCCGGTTGCGCCGCTCGTCCAGCCAGTCGCCGATGATCGTCTCGGACTTTCCGCCGGCGTACATGTCCGCCGTGTCGATGAAGTTCCCGCCCTGCTCGATGTACTTGTCGAGCACCGCGCGCGACGTCCGCTCGTCCGCCGTCCAGCCGAAGACGTTCCCGCCGAGGCAGAGCGGGAAGACGTCGAGATCGGTGCCGGGAAGCGTTCTCATCGTGCCCTTCCGAGACTACCCGGCGCCGTCGTGGAAGTCTCCGCCGCACAGCGCGTAGACCCCGAGGCGGTGGGCCTTCGCGTACGCCTGATCGGCAACGAGCGACCCGACCAGGCGGGTCCGGTTGCCCCGGTACACGAGCACCTCCGCCCAGCCGGCCCGGACGATCCGCTCCTGCCAGGTCTCACCGCCCGGCCGGCCGAGATGGACGAGCGCCAGCAGGCGGCCGTAGACGTCGCGGCGGTCCCGGCCGGAGAACTCGAGCCAGACGGTCGCGCCCGGTCGGGTCAGCGTCTCCGCGTAGGCCTTTGCCCGCGCGCCGCACCGGTCGGGGCGGCCGAACCGGGTCGACGAGCTCTCCGGCGCGTCGATCTGGACGGTCCTGACACGCTCGAAGAGGCCGCCGACGCGCACGTCGAGCGTGTCTCCGTCGACGACGTGGTCGACCACCCCGGCCGACTCCGCCCGGCTCACGGCCGAATCGGACCGTCCGCTCGGTGGACCGGGAGATGCCGCCCGACCACCGCCGGCCCACGCGACCAGCCCGATCACGGCCGCCATTCCAAGCAGCAGCGACCAACTCCGTCTGGCGCGTCGTCGGACTCGCACCGGCCGATCATCGCGCTCCGCGGCGTCGCAACCCGTCGTCACGGCCGATCATCGCCCCCGCGGCGTCGCAGCCAGGGACAGTGGCGTGAAACCTGCAAGCGAGTGGTGCGAAGGCCGGCGCGGGCGGGGACCGAGCCACCTGGTCACAGCACCTTCACGAGGACCTGGCAGACCCTGAGCGCGCACTGTGGGTGGCCGAACTCGGCGAGATCGTCGGCTACGGACGTGTTCACCGGTTTTAAGCCCCAGCCGACGCACCGCCTGGAGTTGCTCCCGACGGCTACTACCTGATCGGACTCGGGGTGTCACCGCACCACCAACGCCGCGGGGTCGGACGAGCGATCACCAGGGCTCGGCTGTCCTGGATCGCGCGACGGGCCAGCACCGCGTGGTACTTCGCCAATGCACGCAACGAACCGTCGCTGCGTCTGCACCGCGAACTCGGCTTCCGCGAGATCACCCGGGACTTCTCCCACCCCGGGGTCACCTTTGAAGGCGGCGTCGGGATCCTCAGCGACGTTCAGTTCTCTCCAGACCGCTGAACGCACACTTGCGCGAGGCGCCGCAACCAGCCCGACTACCCCCCAGCCGGGAAGACGGCGATCGTCGCGGTGAAACCGTGGAGGAACGACTGGCCGCCGACCGGCCCGATCTCCCCGGCCGCGAAGAAGCCGGCGGTCGGCACCGGACCGAGCTCACTCGCGACGGTCTCGGCGTCGTGATCCGGGATCCCGAACATGCCCTTGCCCCGGCCGTTGCACGTGAACATCAGCGCGCCGGCCGGCTCACGCCCGCCCATCGCCGTGCGCCGGAGCGCCAGGGCCTCGCGCAGGTCGCGGTCGGCGCTCGGCGCGTCTCGCGCGTGGAGGCGGACGATCTGGCCTGTGCGGACGTCGGCCCCGACGGCGATCGACCCCTCCTCCGGGTCGCCGCCGAGCAGGCCGCGGACGAGGAAGTCGCCCTGCACGTAATCCGGCTTGCCCGCGTCGATCACCATGCCGAGCAGGAGCCCGCCGTCGACCAGGCCGCGTTCCCGCTCGTCGAGCTCGAGGAATATCTCCCGCAGCTTCGCGAGCGCGGGCTGCCCGGCCAGCTCGTGGATCACGTGGCCCTCGCCACGCGTGATCGTCAGCTCGGGGCCGAGCGGCGCCGCCCCCTGCGAGACGCACGGCAGCATCTCGACCCCCTCGAGGCGGGCGCCGACCATCCCCGACTCGTAGACCGTCTCGTTGACGAACAGGGCACCCGTCTCGTCGAACGTCCGCCCGCTCGAGAGCCCGCCCAGCACGGGAACGCCCGGCGCCTGCGCGTGAAGACGCGGGAGGAGCGCGTCGGTCGGAAACGAGTAGGGGTCGGGCAGCAGGATCAGACCGCTCGCACCAGCGAGCGGCGGGATCCCGGCGAAGCCGGCGTCGGACGAGCTCGCATGGAAGGCCTCGACCGAACCGCCGCCGAGCGTCGCCGCCCACACGGCGACGGCCGTCGCGTCCTCGATCTCGCGTTCCTCGGCGAGCACTCCGGCCGCCCCGCAGCCGATCAGCGCACCCGGATCGATCGCCTCGTGGACGCCTTCGAGCGTCGCCTCGGGGGCTGCGAGGTGGGACCCCGACGCGAACACAACCGCCAGATCCACGCTCCGCCCGCCGAGGCCGGCGACGGCGCTCTGAGCCGCCGCGATCGCCGCTGATCGCCCGCCCGCGGCGGTTGAAAGGCCGCAGCCGATCCGCACCCCCATCGTCGTGACGATACTCCCGCGATGGCCCCCGCCGCACCCGATCGCCCACAACCCTCGTCCGTGATCGCGATATTCGGGCCGACCGGCGTCGGCAAGACGGCCGTCGCGGTTTCACTCGCCGCGTCGATGCGCGCCGAGCGCCGCCGGCCGGTCGCCGTCTCGGCCGA
Organism: Solirubrobacteraceae bacterium; assembly: GCA_036510225.1. GTDB lineage: Bacteria > Actinomycetota > Thermoleophilia > Solirubrobacterales > Solirubrobacteraceae > Palsa-513. Next base: position 21,469 of record DATCEH010000007.1, read on the forward strand.
CGCCCTCCAGGTCTACCGGGGCATCGAGATCCTGACCGGCGTCCCCAGTCCGGCCGAGCAGGCCGCGCTCGAGCATCGCCTGATCTCGTTCGTCGGACTCGACGACCACTTCGACGTCGCCCGGTACGCCGGGCTCGCCCACGCCGAGATCGACGGGCTGCTGGCCGCCGGCCGGACGCCGATCGTGATCGGCGGGACCGGGCTCTACCTCCGCGCGGCCCTCACCGACCTTCGCCTCCGGCCGCCCGCCCCGCCGGAGGTCCGGGCTCGCTGGCGGGCGGCGCTCGAACGCGACGGGCCCCAGGCGCTCCACGCCGTGCTCGCCGCCCGCGCGCCGCTGGCGGCCGAACGCATCGACGATGCTGACCGCCATCGGATACTTCGGGCGCTCGAGCTCCAGGAAATCGACGCACTCGACCCGCCGGCCGGCCGATCCCAGCTCTGGACGGCTGACACCCGTCACCCGACGCGCCTGGTCGGCCTGGTCATGGAACGGGACGCTCTCTACCGGAAGATCGACGACCGGGTCGAGCGGATGGTCGCGGCCGGCGCCCTCGACGAGGTCCGCGCCGCCGACGCCGCCGGAGCCTCGTCCGGCGTCCGCCAGGCGCTCGGCTTCGCCGCCCTGCTGGCCGGCGACGTCGAGCGGATGAAGCGCCAGAGTCGAAACTACGCCCGCCGGCAACTGACCTGGATGCGCAAGCTCGCCGGCGTCGAGACCGTCGACGTGACCGACCGCTCGCCCGACGAGGTCGCGGCCGCGCTGCGATGATCGGCGCACAGACACCCCGGAGGCGACGTGCGATTCGAGAAGTGGCAGGCCCTTGGAAACGACTACCTGATCATCGAGGACGCCGAGCTGCCGTTCGAGCTCACGGTTGAGCGGATCCGCCGGATCTGCGACCCGCACACCGGGGTCGGCGCGGACGGCATCCTCCTGCTCTCGCCGCCGCCGTCGGCCGCGTTCGTCGCCGGCCTGCGGATCTTCAACCCCGACGGGTCGGAGGCCGAGCTGTCGGGCAACGGCGCGCGTCAGGCGATCATGTACCTTCGCCACAGGGGGTTCACAGACGAGGACGAGTTCGCGATCCACACGCCCGCCGGGCCGATCCGGCCTCAGATCACCGGGCCGGACACGTGCAGCGTCGACATGGGCCGCGCGTCGACCGTCTCCGCCGACTTCCCCGGCGGCCGGCCCGACGGCCGCGGCGAGCTTGTCGCCGGCGGGCGGACGTGGCGCTTCCAGCACGTCTCGATCGGCAACCCCCAGTGCGCGATCCGGTCCGACGAGCTCGACTCGCTCGACCTCCCGGCGATCGGCCCGGCGATCGAGCACCACGCGTCCTTCCCGCGGCGGACGAACGTCTCCTGGTTCACCGAGCTCGAGCCCGGCCTGCTCCGCGTGCGGATCTTCGAGCGGGGCGTGGGGGAGACGCTGGCCTCGGGGACCGGGGCCAGCGGTGCCGCGGTCGCCTACCACCTCGCCGGCGGACCCCCGGCGGTCGGCGTCGAGCTCGACGGCGGTCGGCTGGACGTCGTGATCGGACCGGACCTCAACGTCAACCTGACCGGCTGGGCCCGGCCCGTCTACCGCGGCGAGCTCAGCGACACCTTCCAGAAGGAGCTCGATGAGACCGAGTAAGCGCCTCTCGCAGATCCCCCCGTACCTGTTCGCCGAGCTCGAGCGCAAGATCGCCGCCAAGCGGGCGGCCGGCGTCGACGTGATCAGCCTCGGGATCGGCGACCCCGACACGCCGACCTACCCGCCGATCGTCGCCGCCGCCCAGGCCGCCGTCGCCGACCCGGCAACCCACCGCTACCCGTCCAACCGCGGCCGCGCCGACTTCCGCGAGGCGCTCGTGTCGTTCTACGACCGTCGCTTCGGTGTCGAGCTCGACGCCGCGACCGAGCTGATCCCGGCGATCGGCGCGAAGGAGTGCATCTTCAACCTCAACCTCGCGTTCCTCAACCCCGGCGACGTCGCCCTCGCCTCCGATCCGGGCTACCCCGTCTACTCGGGCGGGCCACTGCTTGCCGGCGGCGAGGCCGTCCTGATGCCCCTGGTGCCCGAGCTCGGCTTCGCGCCCGATCTGGACGCGATCGACTCAGAGACCCGCGACCGGGCGCAGCTGCTGTTCGTCAACTACCCGAACAACCCGACCGGCGCGGTCGTCCCCGACGGCTTCTTCGAGCGGCTCGTCGAGTTCGGCTCCGACAACGACATCCTGATCGTCCACGACAACGCGTATTCGGAGACGACCTACGACGGCTACGTGGCCCCGTCCTTCCTGGCGACTCCCGGCGCGAAGGACGTCGGCGTGGAGGTCTTCTCCCTGTCGAAGGGCTACTGCATGACCGGCTGGCGGTGTGCGGCGATCCTCGGCAACGCGGACGCGATCGCGACGTACTGGAAGCTCAAGACGAACATCGATTCCGGGCTCTTCGAGGCCGTCCAGCTGGCCGGCGCGGCCGCCCTCGCTCCTGAGGTGGATTCTGAAGTCGCCGCGATGAACGCGGTCTACACGCGAAGGCGCGACCTCGTCTGCACGGCGCTCGCCAAGATCGGCGTGGACGTCAGCCCACCGCGGGCGACGATCTACGTCTGGGCGCCGGTGCCCGCCGGCTTCGCGAACGCCGCCGCCTACTGCGAGCACGTGCTCGAGGAGGCGGCCGTCGTAATCTCCCCGGGTGGGGCGTACGGGCCCAACGGCGAGGGCTTCTTCCGGATCTCGTTGACCACCCCTGACGACCGGCTGACCGAGGCGGTCGACCGGCTCGGGAGGCTGTCGGCGCCGGCGTGAACGGAGGGGTTTCGGCGGCGGCGGCGTGACGGAGGCCCGAGGAAACAGGCGCTACGCTGTCGCGAAGCGATGCGAACCTTACTTCCGGACCCGCCGCCCGTCGAGTTCGAACGACTGCTCGAGCGTCGGCGGCTGTGTGGCGCCGACGTCCACGACGAGGTGTGGGGTGGAGTTCTCCACATGAATCCGATGGCCCACAGCCAGCACGCGATGATCCAGGCGCAGCTGCTCGCGTTGCTGGTGCCACTCGGCCGCGAGGCCGGGTTGACGGTCCTCGGGAATTTCAACCTCGGCGAGCGCGACGACTACCGGATCCCGGACGGCGGGTTGCAGCGGCCCAGTCCGGGCGCGCTCTATAGCGCGACCGCGGCCCTGGTGATCGAGATCCTCTCGCCGGGCGACGAGACCTGGAACAAGCTCGCGTTCTACGCCGGCCATCAGGTCGACGAGCTGTTGATCGTCGATCCGGCTGCGCAGACCGTCACCTGGCTCGGCCGCAGCGGCGACGGCTACGACCCGATCGCGCGGAGCGACCTGATCCCGTTGGGGCCCGAGGAGCTCTCCGAGCGGCTGGACTGGCCGGCCGGCGAACCGTCGACTTAGCCGCAGCGAGCATCCCGACTGCGTCGCCCGCGGCCCCGGCTCAGTCCATGAGTTCGAGCCACAGGAGGTGGCCATCCTCGTGCGTCGACGTCCCGGGCGGATCGTAGCGTCCCCGCCCCGTGGCGCTCGCTCGCGGGCTCGACATAGACTGAGGTATGCAGCGAACCCGCAGCGGACGGAAGTCGACGACCGATCCGGCAGCCGCCGGCAAGCCCGGCCGCGCCAAGCAGCGCGCAGTCTGCATCGCCTCGCTGCCGGCCGGCGAGGACTTCGCCGAGCTCGAGGAGCTGCTGCGGACCGCCGGTGTCGCAGTCGTCGGGACGCTCGTCCAGCACCGGCAGAACCCCCACCCGAACAGCTACCTCGGGCCGGGCAAGCTGGTCGAGTTGGCGGAGTACGCGAAGGAGTGCGACGCGAACGTGATCGCCTGCGACGACGAGCTCTCACCCCGGCAGGAGCGCAACCTCGAGCAGGAGCTCGGGATCGCGGTGGTCGACCGGACGACCGTGATCCTCGACATCTTCGCCGCGCACGCCGGCAGCGCCGAGGGCAAGCTCCAGGTCGAGCTCGCCCAGCTCGAGTACAACCTCGCGCGGATGCGCGGCCTCTGGACCCACCTCGAGCGCCTCGGCGGCGGGATCGGGACGCGCGGGCCGGGGGAGACCCAGATCGAGACCGACCGCCGGCTCGCCCGCGACCGGATCGCGGCGCTCCGCCGCCGGCTCGCCGGCGTCCAGTCCTCACGCGAGGTGATGCGCGCCGAGCGCAGCCGGGCCAGGCTGCCCGAGCTGGCCCTCGCCGGCTACACGAACACCGGCAAGTCGACGATCCTCGGCGCCCTGACCGGCGGCGCGGTCCCGGTCGCCGACCGCCTCTTCCACACGCTCGATCCGATGACCCGGACGCTGCGGATCAACGGCCGGGCATACCTGGCGACCGACACGGTCGGCTTCATCCGCAAGCTGCCCCACCAGCTGGTCGACGCGTTCGGCGCGACGCTCGAGGAGACCCGCCGGGCGGCGCTGATCGTCCACGTCGCCGACGCGTCGGCGTCCGACGACGAGCTCGAGGCGATGAAGCGGTCGGTCGAGGACGTGCTCGACGAGATCGGCGCCGGCGAGCAGGCGAGGATCCTCGTCCTCAACAAGATCGACCTGCTCGACGCCGAGCGCCTGACCCAGGTCCGCAACGGCAACCGCGACGCCCTGCTCGTGTCCGGGGCGACCGGCGAGGGCATCGAAGCGCTCCGCGAGCGGATCGAGGAGGAGTTCCTCCGGACGCTGCGCTCCGTCGACCTGCTCCTCCCGTACGCCGACGGGGCGAGCCTGGCCGAGTTGCACGACCTCGCCGGCGAGCTCCAGCGTGAGGACACACCCGAGGGGGTGAGAGTCTCGGCGCTGCTCCCGCCGGCCGCGGCCGACCGCTTCGAGCGGTACGCCGTCAACGGTGCGAGGGGCGCGAATGGCGCCGGCCGGACTGGGGCGAGCAGCCCGGCAGAGCACCGGTGAAGGTCGCCCGCCTGCGCCCGGACGCGATCCTCCCGACGCGGGCCTACGCCGGTGACGCCGGCTTCGACCTCTACGCGGCCGAGTCCGCCCGGCTCGAGCCGGGAGTCCGAGCTCAGGTCCCGACCGGCGTGGCCGTCGAGATTCCGCCCGGCCAGGCCGGCCTCGTCCTCCCTCGGTCGGGCCTCGCATCCAAGCACGGCATCACCCTGGTCAACGCCCCCGGCCTGATCGACTCCGGCTACCGCGGCGAGCTCCGCGTCCTGCTCCTGAACACCGACCCGGCCGCCACCTTCGAGCTGGCCGCCGGCGACCGGATCGCCCAGCTCGTGCTCGTCGACGTGTCGACGCCCGAGCTCGAGGAGGTCGGCGCCCTCGCGCCCAGCGAACGGGCCGGCCGGGGGTTCGGTTCCAGCGGCTAGATGTTGAGCCCGGTGACCTCCCGAACGCGGGCGAGCGGTGTGGGCGGTTGCCGGCCGGGAGGGGAGCCGGCATGGGTTTGGGGGTAGGCGGCCGTGACGCCGACGGCGGGCTCAGCTTCACGAAGCTGGAGTGGTAGGTGTCTTTTACGGAAATAGCTGCCTGAGTCAGTCAACTTGTTTCCAAGAGCGCCACCCACCAACTGCTTTTTCTCGGCGCTCTCCACGATCTCCTCGTCTTCGTCACCTTGTCCCCGGCGCCACGGCGGCGACCAGCGCCGCTTCGTCGAGTTCGGGTGTCGCGGCCATCTACAGACAGGTTTGCTCCCCGGCCGATTCTGTGACACGGAAAGCGCTCAGCCGGCCGCGGCCAGCTCGGGAACGGGCGCGACGCAGTCGACGGCGGCGGTCAGAGACTCGGCCGAACCATCCGATCCGGGCGACAATGACGTGACCAGATGACGATCCACATCGGCACATCCGGATGGAGCTATGACCACTGGAGCGGGGTTCTCTACCCGCCGGGCGCGCCGCCGGCCGACCGGCTCGGGCACTACACGCGGGCCTTCGAGACAGTCGAGCTCAACGCCAGCTTCTACCACTGGCCGAGGCTCGCGACCTTTCGCGGCTGGCGGGCCCGGCTCCCGGACGGCTTCCAGTTCTCGGTCAAGGCGCCGCGCGGGTTGACCCACGCCAAGCGGCTGTACGCGCCGGAGGCCTGGGTCGAGAGGATCGCCGCGTCGTGGCACGAGCTGGGCGACAAGCGCGCCGTCCTGCTGGTCCAGCTGGCGCCCGACCACGCCCGGGACGACGCGCGGCTCGGGTACTTCCTGGGGCTGCTGCCCGACTGGATCCGCACGGCCGTCGAGCTGCGCCACCCGAGCTGGAACGACGAGCACGTCTTCGGGATGCTCGAGCACCATGGCGCCGCCTACTGCGTGATGAGCGGGGCCGGCCTGCCGTGCGTCCTGCGGGCGACGGCGCCGTTCGTGTATGTCCGCCTCCACGGGCCCGACCCGGCCAACCTCTACGCGGGCTCCTACTCCCACGCCGACCTGACCTGGTGGGCGCAGCGGCTGCGCGAATGGGACCGGAACGGGACGGACGTGTTCGCCTACTTCAACAACGACGGAGGCGGCAACGCGGTCCGCAACGCCGCGACGCTGCGCGAGTTCGTCGCACGGGAGTCGTGTTAGGCTCGGCGCACGACGAAGGCCGCATCGTCCGGCCGGGCTGACGCGGGTAATCGACGCAGGGGGACACGTGATGTCTGATCCGAACGCAGCGCTCGCCGCGACGTTCGTCGAGCCGCGGGGCATGGTCCGGTCGATCGTCGCGAGCGTGGCCGGCAGCGAGCTCGCGGGTGCCGTCGGCGCGACGGCCGCCACGCTGGCCGCCTCGGCGGGCACCGACGACGCGTCGCCGCTCGGCAGGGGCCAGATCGGCTACCTCGGGGTGTTTCCGGACGAGATCGCGATGTTTCGCGCCAAACGCGGCGCCCTACGGCCGAAGCCGACGACCGAGGTGATCGCGTCCGCGCCGCGCAGCGAGGTTCGCGCGGCGACGATCGACAAGGGCCGGATCGCCAGCGTGCTCGAGCTGAGCTTCGCCGACGGATCCTCCTGGGCCTTCGACGTCCCCAAGGTCCATCTCGCCGGCGCCAAGGCGATCGCCCAGGCGCTGGCCTAGAGCCGGCCCGAGTCTTGGGCGACGGGCTGGGGGTGGGCGAGACGACGATCGACGGGCGGAACCGATCGCGTCGGTTGAGGCTCGGCTTCGTCGCGATGCTCTGCGCCGGCTTCGCCGCCGCCGCCGCCCCCGGCCCGGCGACCGCGCAATCGCTGACGTCCGCCGGCCCGACGAGCCTGCGGGCGGCCGCGGATCAGGTCGACGCGACCGGAACGGCGTCGCGGACGCGATCGGAGATCCGAGCGCAGTGGCGCACGGAGATGCTGCCGGTCGGCAGCGCCGCGGGGATCGGTGCGATCCTCAAGGCCGGGGGCGCGACGCTCCCGGTCAGGTCGCTGATCCCCGGCCGCGCCGAGGTCGACTGGTACAACGTCCCGCCGGGCGCACGTTCCGGCGGGCACGCAGCGGCACAGGCGAGGACGCTGCTGCTCGCCACCGGGACGGTGAGCTTCCCCGCCGCCGGGAGCGGTCGGCTGACGATGAGGCTCACGCCGGACGGGCGGGACCTGCTCGAGGCCGAGGCGGCGAGCCACGTCGCGGTCCTGCGGGTCAGCGCCAGGGCGACCTTCACGCCGATCGGCGGCGCCCGGCCGATCGACGCGAGCTCGACACAGGCGCCGGCGCCGGCCGGCGCGACGCCGCGCTGCTTCGGAGCCGCGTCACACGATCCGCTGGAGCCGTGTCGGAATCCCAGCCTGAGCCTCGACGTCAGGCCGACGCCGGACGAGGCGCTGATCACCCCGAACGCCCCGTGCACGCCGTCTGGCGCCGACGCCCTGCTGATCCCGTGCGTCTTCGGCGCACCCCTGAGTCCGACGACCCCCGAGATCGCCCTGGTCGGCGACAGCCACGCCGAGATGTGGCGAGGGGCGATGACGGTGGTCGCCGATCGGCTCCACGCGTCCGGAGTGTCACTCACCCGTTCGAGCTGCGCCTACTCGCACGCCACCCCGATGCTGGCTGTGGCGCTCGCGTCGGGGTGTGTCGCGTGGCGCGACGGCGTCGTCGCGTGGCTGCGGGCCAACCCCCGCGTCGCAACGGTCTTCGTCTCCGACAACGACCTCGGCGGAGTGGTTCCGCCGCCGGGCGCGACGGTGTTCGCAGCCGAGGTCGACGGCTACCTCAACGCCTGGCGGGCCCTCCCGCCGTCGGTCCGGCACATCGTCGTGCTCCGCGACATTCCGGTCCCTGACCTGTCGACCGGGCGGTGCGTCGGCCAGGCGATCACCCAGCACGAGCCGGCCGGCGCCGCCTGCGGGCTGCCTCGGTCCTCGGCGCTCCAACCCGACGCCGAGGCGACCGCGGCCTACGACGACGAGCCGCGGGCGACGGTCATCGACATGACCGGGTTCTTCTGCGGTCTGACACTCTGCCCGCCGGTGATCGGTGGGGTCCTCGTCTACAAGGATGGAAGTCACATGACAAATCTGTACAGCACGACGCTCGGCCCGTTCCTGCTCGCCCGAGTCCGCCGGCTCGAGACCGGCTGGAGCGGGGCGTAGGTGAACGGCCGACCCCGGTCAGCCGATGTCCTGCTGCCAGCCCGAGACGACCGTCTCGGCGCCGTGCCGGCAAGTGTCGAGAGCGTCGATCTCCGTCGCAATCGCGTTGCGGACCTCCGTGCACCTGAAACCCAGGACGGTCTTCCGGCACCTTCCGGCGAGGCCGGACTTCGTTCGACACCTGAAGAACGCCTGGACGAGCCTGGTCCCGGTCGTGCACGTCGTACCGGTGACCTTGATCGACGTGAAGTAGCCGAGGCTCGGGTAGTGCGGCGGCTTGCAGGCGACTGCGCCGGCCGCGAACGACGCGCTCGGGGCCGTCCCCGCGGGCGCGGCCCCGGCGGTCCCGGACACCAGTGCGACGCATGCGAGCACAGCGAGCGGGCCGGACGCCAGGCGCCGTCGGACGGTCATCGTCAGCTGACCCCGGCGGCCCGGCGGGCCGCGGCGTGGGCCTCGAGCTCGAGCCGGTCGTCAAGCGGGTCGAGCTCACCAACGCCGAGCGCGGTCGAGATCAACCAGTCACAGAACCAACTGTTCTTGGGGAGCAGCGGACCGTGCAGGTAGGTGCCGATCACGTTCCCCGTCCGGGCACCCTCGTACCCACTGTGACCATCATTACCATGCCCCCGCAGAACCCGCCCGAGCGCCGCCTGGCCGCGCGCGGTATGTGTCCGACCTCCATGGTTCTCGAAACCGGCCAGAACCATCCCGGCATGCTCCGCGGAGATGGCACCATCGAGCGCGATCGCGACGTTCCCGATCAGTCGTGGCCCGTCCTGCCGGATCGTCTCGACATCGAGCAGACCGACACCTTCGATGGTGTCATCACCGAGCGCGTAGGACCGGCCGAGCAGCTGATACCCACCACACACGCCGAGCACGATCGCGCCGGCCGCCGCCGCCGCCCGCAGGCCGTCGGCCTTGCGCTCGAGGAGGTCCTCCGCGCAGCGCCGCTGGTCGGAGTCCTGGCCGCCGCCGAGATAGTAGATGTCATGTGCACCGACCGCGAGGCGATCGCCGAGGCCGGCCGCCGCCAGCTCGAAGTCGATCCCCCGCCAGGCGCAGCGCCGCTCGAGCATCAGGAGGTTGCCCCGGTCGGCGTAGATGTTCATCAGGTCGGGGTACAGCGCGCACACCCGCACCCGCCGGCTCACGACGGACCCGCCGGCCGGACGAGCATCAGGATCTCGCTGCCGACCTGATCGGCGGTCGGCGCCACCCACCGCGACTCGAGCCTGACGAAGCCGACCGCCCGGGCATCGGCCGCGAGGTCGTCCGGGTCGATCACCGCGAGCCGCACGAGATCGTCAGCGCTCTGGACCAGCTTTCCCGTCTCTGTCCGCCGACGGCGCTCGAGGACGATCGCGCCGGGCTGATACCGCAGGGCGGTCGGGCGGCTCTCGTACAGCACCCCGTCGACGCTCGCGCGGTCGGCGTCGAGCTCCATCTCGAACTCCTCGACTCCGTCGCCCAGCAGGGCGATCGCCAGCCGGCCGCCCGGCTCGAGGGCGGCGTGGGCGCAGCGCAGGAAGGCCGGCCGATCCTCGAGCAGGTGGATCGTCTGCATCGGGACGATGCACAGGGGAAAGCGCAGGCGGGTCGTGAACGCGCAGGCATCGCCGACGATGCAGACGACCGCCAGCCCCCGGGCCCGCTCCTCGAGGGCGCCGGCCAGGTCGGGATCGCGCTCGAGTGCGTGGACGGCGTGCCCGGCCCGGGCCAGGCCTAGGGCGACGCGTCCGGTCCCGGCCCCGACATCGAGGATCGGCCCGTCGGCGCCGGCGGCGAGCTCGAGCCAGAGCGGCAGGTCGGCCGTGTATCCGCCGCACTCGACGTCGTGCCAGACCACAGCGGCCGCAGGCCGGCCGCCGTCGCCCGTCGACGAGCCGGACGGGCTCACGCGAGCGCCCAGGAACTCGCGGCTGCGCCGCGGCGGACGAGCAGGGCGCGGAGCTCGAGCATCGCCGTGTAGGTCGGCAGGGCGTAGAGCGTCCCGCCGCCGGCGCCTGTCTCCAGCGCCCGGTCGAGGGCTTCGTCGAGCTCCGGCTCGACCGCGATCCGCTCGGGCGGGACACCGGCGTACTTGAGGCGGACGGCGAGCTCGGCCGCCCGCGTCCCCGAGCACGTGGCCCGCCGGATCCGCCGGGCGAGCGGCTCGAAGTCAGCATCCCAGATCCACGAGACGTCGTGGCCGTCGGCCGTCCGGTCGTTGAGCACGCCGAGCAGGTCGTGGTCGCCCGGCTCGAGCGCCAGGGTCCGGAGGACCTCGTTGGCGCCGGTCGGGTTCTTGACGAGCAGGATGCACAGCTCCCGTCCGCCGATCGCCACCGTCTCGGCCCGCCCGAAGGCCGGGGCGACACCCTCCAGTCCACGGACGATCACGTCGAGGGGGATCTCCAGCGCGAGCGCGAGGGCGGCCGCGCCGAGCGCGTTGTAGACGTTGTAGAGGCCCGGCAGCGGCAGCCGCACGCGCGCCGTCCCGGCCGGCGTGTCGAGCTCGAAGGAGGCCCCGCGGACACCGTCGAGTGACACCGACCGGCCGCTGACCTGGGGGGCCGGCCGGCGGGCGCCGCAGCCGGGGCACGAGTACCGGCCGAGGTGGCCGAGGTAGACGACCGCGTAGTCGTAGGCCTGCCCGCACCGCCGGCAGTGCTTGGAGTCGGCCGCATGGGCGAGCGAGCCCCGGCCGAGGGTGTCATCCTCGACACCGAAGTAGACGGCCGCCGGCGAGCCGCGGCCGAGATCGGCGATCAGCGGGTCGTCGGCGTTGAGCACCAGCCGGGCCGTCGACCCGTCGACGACGGTCGCCCACCGGTCGGCGATCGTCTCGAGCTCGCCGTAGCGGTCGAGCTGGTCGCGAAAGAGGTTGCCCAGCAGGATCGCCCGGGGGTCGAGCTGGTCTGCGACCTGCGGGACGTAGAACTCGTCGACCTCGAAGAGCCCGATGTCGGCCGGTGCCGTCCCACGGCCGCGGGCCTCGAGCATCGCCGAGGCGATCCCCCCGGCCATGTTCGCGCCGGCCCGGTTGTGGACGACGTTGAGCTCGGCCACGCGCATCACGCTCGCGAGCATCGCCGCGGTCGTCGTCTTCCCGTTGGTTGCCGAGACGATCACGCTGCCGTCGGGCAGCTCACCCGCCAGCCGGGCGATCGCCCGCGGATCAAGGCGCAGGAGGACCGCCCCGGGGATGCTCGTCCCGCCGCCGCCCCGCAGGCGGGAGAGTGCCCCGGCCGAGCGGGCGACGCCCCGCTTGACGGAGAACAGCATCAGGTCGCCGGAGCCGCCGGAGCCAGCACGCGGACGGCGCTCGGCACGGCCCGGACGACGACCGGGAGCTCGCCGATCGGATCGCCGTCGGCATAGATCTCAAATGGCCGGTCGCACGCGATCCGCAGCTCGCGACCCCGGAGAACGTGGACGTTCGGCTCGCGGACGTGCGTCCCCTTGAAGACCTTGCCGAGCTTGAGCAGGAACCGGACGCGGCCGATCTGCTCGGTCAGGACGACGTCGAGCAGGCCGTCGTCGAGCACGGCGTCCGGCGCGATCCGCATGCCGCCGCCGTAGCAGCTCGAGTTCGCGGCGACGATGCTGTACCCACGATACGTCCGCTCGGTTCCGTCGAGCTCGATCGTGAAGGTCGCCGGCTTCCAGGCGGCGAGCGCCCGGAGCGCACCGTAGGTGTAGACCTGCCCGCCGAGCCAGGACGGCGCGCCGTTGGCGATCCGGTTGGCGTCCGAGTCGAAGCCGGTGCTGGCGATGCACGCGAAGTACCGTCCGTCGACCGAGCCGAGATCGATCGGCCGGACGACGCCATTTGCGACCACCTCGCAAGCCTGCGCCGGGTCCCCGGGAATCCCGAGCACGCGAGCGAAGTCGTTGCCCCGCCCACCGGGAAGCACGCCGAGCACGCTCCCGGGATGCCCGGCCAGCGCGCCGGCCACGGCGCCGACCAGGCCGTCACCGCCGAGCGCGATCGCCAGGGCACCGTCCGCGGCCGCCTCGCCGGCGAGCTCGCGGGCGTGGGGGAGATCCCGGGTCGGATGGGTCGTCTGGGGTACGCCGAGTCGGGCCAGCGCGGCCTGGACGTCCGGCAGGACCCGGCCGGCGCGACCGCCGCCGGCCGACGGGTTGACGATCAGGCGGGCGGCTGGCACGGCTCTAGGGTATTCAGGTCCAGCCCTCGTCGGCCATGAAGGCGATCACCGCGTCCGGCTTGTCGGTCACGACGTACGCGTCGATCACCGCCCCGTCGGCGTTGATCGTTATCGACAGACCTGACGCCACCCGGCGGACCTTCGAGATCGCCGAGGTCGGCCGGCCGGAGCCCATTCGCGGGGTGACGCGCCCGGTGGCCACGCGATGGACGTCGGGGTGGTCGGCGAGCCGGTCGAGCAGGCGCCGGTAGGCCTTGGTGGAGGAATGCTTGTGGTGAGTCTGCCTGCGCGCCACTCAGCCGCGCCCGACCCGGGCCGGCTCGGCGTCGTCATCCGAAGCCAACAGGAGGTCGGCCAGCGTCGCTGCGATCGCCACCGGCTCGGGGTCGCGGGCGGCACGCGCCTGCGCCTCGTCGGTCGCCCCGCTGAGGACGATCGCCCCGTCCAGGCCGGCGGCGTGCGCGCCGGCCAGGTCGGAGTCGAGCCGGTCGCCGACCATCAGCGTCCGGCCCGGACCGAACCGGTCGAGCGCTGTCCGGAAGAGCCCGGGCTGCGGCTTGCCGACGATCTCGGCGGTCGCGTCGCCGGCGACCTCGACCGCCGCGAGGATCGCTCCGGTCCCCGGCCAGTAGCCGCCTGGCATCGGGTAGCTCGGGTCACGGTTGGCGCCCAGCAGGATCGCGCCTCGCCGGAGAGCGAGCATCGAGTCGCGTAGCTCTGCGTAGTCGAAGCCGTCGTGCCCGGCGACGACGACGACCTGGGCCCGGCTGACGAACGAGCTGCCGTTGACGATCCGCAGGCCGGCATCACTGACGTGACGGTGGATCGCCGGTGACCCGATCACGACGGCGGTCTCGCCGGCGTGGCGCTCGGCCAGCACGTGCTGGAGGGCCCCGCCGACAGTGACGACCTCCTCGAGCGAGGCCTGGATCCCGACCGACCACAGCCGGCGGACGAAGTCCTCGCCGGCGCTGCGTGCGTTGTTGGTCACGAAACCCACCCGCTTGCCGGCCCGGCGCAGCGCGGCGATCGCCGCCACCGACCCGGGAACCGCCTCGTCGCCGACCCAGACGCACCCGTCGAGGTCCAGCAGCACATGGTCGTATGCCTCGGCCAGGCGGGAGAGCTCCACCTTCCCATTATGCTCGGGCGATGGCCGCCGGCTGGAGCGCCAGCGAGATCCCGGACCAGACCGGACGCCGGGCGGTCGTCACCGGAGCCAGCAGCGGCCTCGGCATCGTCGTCGCGCAGGAGCTCGCCCGCGCCGGGGCGCACGTGATCCTCGCGTGTCGCGACCTCCGACGTGGCGCGGCCGCCGTCGGAACGATCTCGACCCGCGTGCCTGGGGCCCTGCTGGAGACCCGTCGACTCGACCTCGCGGACCTCGGGTCGGTCAGGGAGTTCGCCGGACGCCTCGAGTCCGAGTCCCGGCCGGTCGATCTGCTGATCAACAACGCCGGCGTGATGGCCCCGCCGAGGCAGCTCACCGCCGACGGGTTCGAGCTCCAGCTGGCGACGAACCACCTCGGGCACTACGCGCTGACCGGGCTCCTCCTCGACCTCCTGCTCGCGGCCCCGGCCGGCCGGGTCGTCACCGTCAGCAGCGTGCTCCACCGGACCGGGCGGATCGACTTCGACGACCTTCAGTCGGTCGAGCGCTACAGCCGGTGGAAGGCCTACGGGCAGTCCAAGCTGGCCAACCTCCTGTTCGCCTTCGAGCTCGACCGCCGGGCGCGGGCGGCCGGCGTCGAGCTCGCCAGCCTCGCGGCCCACCCCGGCTACGCGAGAACCAATCTCCAGGCGGCGTCAGGCGGCCCGCTCGCCCTCGTGCTTGCCGTCGCGAATCCGTTCCTCGCCCAGAGCGCGGCAGCCGGCGCGCTGCCGATCCTCTGCGCGGCGAGCGCCGACCTGCCGGGCGGCTCGTATCTCGGGCCGGACGGTCCCGGCGAGCGTCGCGGCCGTCCCCGCCTGGTCAGCGCGTCGCCGGCAGCCCGCGACCTGGCGAGCGCCGAACGCCTGTGGGATGTCTCGGCCGAGTTGACCGGCGTGGACTTCGTGTTCCCGGCGGCGTCCGTCGGCTGACCCGACCGGGCCGGTGCGTGACGCGGCCGGGCCGGCCTGACGCGACCGGGCTGGTGCGTGATGCGGCCGGGTCGGCGCCGACGCCGACCGGCGGTCCTACTTGGCCGGGCCCGAGCCCCTTGTGCGACGGCTGGGCTTGCCTGTCGTCCCGCTCGGCTTGCCGCTCTGGCCGGCCGGCTTGGACCCACCGCCGGGCTTCGCGGTCTGGCCGGTCGTCTTGCGCGCCGCGGTCTGGCCGGTCGGCTTGCGCGCCGCGGTCTGGCCGGTCGGCTTGCGCGCCTGGCCGGCCGCCTTGGGGGCGTCCTTGGCGGGCTTGGCCGGCTGCGACCCGCGCGAGCGTCCTTCGGTCGGCGCGCTGCGTCCCGACGACTTGCCGGTCGGTGTCGGCGGCTTCGCCGCGGCCCCGCGCGAGCGGCGACCGGTCGCCGGCGCCGCTGCGGCAGCCGTGGGTCGGGCCTTCGCAGCCTTGGCCTTCGCCTGAGCCGCCTTCTGGCGGCGGCGGCCGAAGACGGCCAGGCAGGAAAGGACGACGACGACCAGCAGCAGGCCGAGCAGCGTGCCCTGCGCAACGTCGATGCCGCCGCCGAACGGCAGCGAGATCAGCTCGACGAGGGCGAGTCCGATCAGCAGCAGGAGGATCACGACGAGGGCGATCACGGCGAAGCCGCGGACGCGCCGGATCATCGGCGCGCCCTTCGGCGGGGCGATCAGGCCCATCAGGCGGAGACCCATCAACGCCCGCTTCGGCGGCGCCTCGTGGCCGAGCTTCTCGACCGCGACCTTGAGGTCGCCGGCACGGTGCTCGGCGAGCGCGAGCGACGCGTTGGCCATACGGCGAATCTGCGGCCGCTCCTGCGGTCGGGAGGCGGCCAGCGCCCGCCGGAAGTAGGTTCGTGTGGCTTCGGCGTCGTAGCGCTCGGCAGCCCGCGAGCCGAGGATCGAAAGCGCGATCGACCGATGCTTGGTCTCAGCCTCGAGCTGCTCCGTCGTGCGCTCCTGCATCTCGTCCATCAACGCCGGAGAAAGGCCCTGCTCGATGCGCACCTGTCGTTGCTTGGCCATCTCGGCGAAGTGTACGCACCGACAACCCTCTCGGTGCAGGCGCCGATATATTCGCGTGGTGAAGGCCTCCTCGCCGCCGCTCGCCGCGCTGATCGGTCTCCTGCTGATGGTCGCCCCGGCGCCGGCCGTGGCGCAGAATCCGCTGACGATTCCGGCGGCGCCGACGCCGACCGTGACGACACCGGCGCCCACGACGACGACGTCCGCCGACACGTCGAGCGCCGGTCGGGGCCTGTCGAAGAACGAGGAGGCGCTGATCTTCGGGATCGCCATCATCCTGATCGGATCGATCGTCTTCGTGATCCGCCGGGATGCCCGGAGACACGCCCCGACGGCGACGACCTCCGAACGGGGCGCCGCGCGGGGAACGGTGCCGCCGCTGGCCAAGCGGGTCGAGCGCAACCGCGCAAAGGGCAAGGCCGCCCGCCGTCAACGCAAGCGCAGTCGTTAGGCGCGTCGCGTCCACGTCACGAGCCTGCCGAGGGTGACCTGATGGATGCCGGAGTGGCGATTGCAGCGCGCGGCGACGCGCCGGCCGCGAGCGGCGGCCGGGCTCCGGCCGGGTCGGCCCCGCGCCGCTTCCTGGCCGGCGATCCGCTCCGCGGCCTCGCCGCCCTGGGTGTCGGCGTCTACCACGCGGGGACGGTCTCGCTGTTCGTCTCCGGCCACTCCGGCGACCTGGTTCGCGGCTGGCCGGGACCGTTCGGACCGATCGTGGGCGCGCCGATCGGAGCGGGGGCGAACGGTGTCGACATCTTCTTCGTGCTGTCGGGATACCTGATCTCGCGACCCTTCCTGGCGGCCTACGCCGCCGGCCGCAAGCTGCCGCGGGTCGCCGCCTACCTACGCAACCGGTTCCTGCGAATCGTCCCGGCCTACTGGGTGGCGCTCGCCGCGGTGATCCTCGTCGCCGGGCCGCACGGCCGGACCTGGTCGGATGCCCCGCGGCTGCTGGGCTTCTCCGAGGACTGGTCGACCAGCCCGCTACGCTTCGACTTCGGCCAGGCGTGGACGCTCGGTGTCGAGGTGCGCTACTACCTCGCGGTGCCGATCCTCGCGGCCGTCGTGTTCGGGGCGACGCGACTGCTCGGCGGTCGCCCCCGGCGGCCGGCGGCTCGGCTCTGGCTGATCGGGCTGATCGCCGCGGCCGCGTCGGTCTACCTCTTCCAGGCCTTCCCGCGCGACACCCAGCAGGAGGACTTCAGGCCGATCGCCCAGGCCTATCTCCTGCTCGGCGGCGTCGTCCTCGCCACGGCCGAGCTCGGCGGCAGCTGGCGCTGGCTCGCCAGCCGGCCCGGCCGGGCGCTGGGGTTCGCCGGCTTCGCGGCCGGCGTGGTCACGCTGATCTGGATGCAGTACCCCGGATCGCCGCTCGGGTTGATACCCGGACTCGACTTCGAGCGGTCGATCTCGATCGTCTCGTCGATCGCGGCCGTCCTGATCGTCGGCGTCCCGGTGCTGCTCCAGCGGGGCGGTGCCGGCTGCTGGCGGTGGCTCGACAACCGGGCGCTCCGGTGGCTCGGCGCCCGCTCCTACGGCTTCTACCTCTATCAGCTGGGCGTCCTCACCGAGCTGTCCTACCACGCTCCCGACGAGGGCCTCTACCACCGGACGTTCGTCTTCCTGATCGTCGTCGGCATCCCTGTGATCCTGGTCCTCTCGGCGCTCTCCTGGCGCCTGGTCGAGCGGCCGGCGCTGCGGCTCAAGGCGTCGACGCGGTGAGCACTCGACGCTGCACGCACGCACCCCGACCGCGGGGGCCCGTTCCGGACTCAGGCGACCCCGGAGGTCGCGCGCTCGCCTGAACGACGGGACGCCCGGATGCGCTCGGTCTTGTTGAGGACCGCCTTGCGCATGCGGACCGTGACCGGCGTGACCTCGGCGCACTCGTCGGGGCGGAGCAGCTCGAGCGTCTGGTCGAGCGAGAGCTGCCTGTGCGGGACCAGACGGACGAGGACCTCTGCGGTCGACGAGCGGATGTTGTTGAGGTGCTTCTCCTTGCAGGCGTTCACATCGAGATCGTCGGCCCGGGCGTTCTCGCCGACGATCATCCCCTCGTAGACCTCGGCTCCCGGTCCGACGAAGAGCGTGCCCCGCTCCTGGAGGTTCATCAGCGCGAACTGGGCGGTCGTGCCCCGCCGGTCGGCGACGAGGGCTCCGGTCGGGCGCATCTTCAGGTCGCCGAACCACGGCTCCCAGCCGTCGAAGACGTGGTGGAGGATCCCTGTGCCCCGGGTCTCGGTCAGGAACTCCGTGCGGAAGCCGATCAGGCCGCGGGCCGGGACCAGGTAGTCCATGCGGACCCAGCCGGTCCCGTGATTGACCATCTGCTCCATGCGACCCTTGCGGAGGGCGATCAGCTGGGTGACGACGCCGACGTAGTCCTCGGGCACGTCGATCGCCAGCCGTTCGACCGGCTCGTGGACCTTGCCCTTGATCTCGCGTGTCAGCACCTGCGGCTGGCCGACCGTCAGCTCGAAGCCCTCACGCCGCATCAGCTCGACGAGCACGGCGAGCTGGAGCTCGCCGCGGCCCTGGACGTCCCAGGCGTCGGGTCGGTCGGTGTCGCTGACGCGGAGCGAGACGTTGCCGACCAGCTCGGCTTCGAGGCGTGCCCTGATCTGGCGTGCGGTCAGCTTGGTGCCCTCGCGGCCGGCGAGGGGAGACGTGTTGATGCCGATCGTCACCGACAGCGACGGCTCGTCGACCGTGATGACCGGGAGCGGGCGGGGGTCGACCGGGTCGGCGAGCGTCTCGCCGATCGTGACCTCGGCGATCCCGGCGACCGCGATGATCTCACCGGGCCCGGCCTCGGCGGCGTCGACGCGATCGAGCGCGTCGGTCACGTAGAGCTCGGCGACCTGGGCCTTCTCGATCGTCCCGTCGGACCGGCACCAGGCGATCTGCTGACCCTTGCGGATCACGCCGTGGCGGACGCGGCAGAGCGCGAGGCGGCCTACGTAGGGCGAGGCGTCGAGGTTGGTGACGAGCGCCTGGAGCGGGTGGTCGGGGTCGTGCCGGGGAGCCGGGATGTGCTCGATCAGGAGGTCCATCAGCGGCGCGAGGTCGGTGCCCTCGTCGCCTTCGGTGAGCGAGGCCCAGCCGGCACGGGCGTTCGTGTAGACGATCGGGAACTCGATCTGCTCCTCGTCGGCCTCGAGGTCGAGGAACAGCTCGTAGACCTCGTCGATGACCTCGGCGATCCGCGCGTCGGGGCGGTCGACCTTGTTGACGACGAGGATCACCGGTAGCCGGGACTCGAGTGCCTTGCGCAGGACGAAGCGCGTCTGGGGGAGGGGGCCCTCGCTCGCGTCGACCAGCAGGAGGACGCCGTCGACCATCGTCAGGCCGCGCTCGACCTCGCCGCCGAAGTCGGCGTGGCCGGGGGTGTCGATGATGTTGAGCTTGACGTCCCCGTAGCGGACAGAGGTGTTCTTCGCGAGGATCGTGATGCCCTTCTCACGCTCGAGATCGGTCGAGTCCATCACGCGTTCGGCGACGTCCTGGTTGGCGCGGAACGCACCGGACTGCCAGAGCATCGCGTCTACGAGGGTGGTCTTGCCATGGTCGACGTGGGCCACGATGGCCACGTTACGGAGATCTTCGCGGGAGATGAGCACCCTATGGAGGCTAGTGGGTGGGCGCTCCCGAGGCCGGGACGCGACGCCCCCGCGAGCAGCCCGAGGGCTCCTCCGGTGGGTCGGGCGGCCCGACTCGGGCGTCGTCCGGGTCGGCCGAGGAGCCCTCGCCGAGTGGCGACCCACGAGCGCGCCGGGAGGCGCGGGATCTGCTCGACCGGGCTTCTCCCGGGCGGCGAAGGAGGATGGTGGTGGTGGTGATGGTGGTGGTGGATGCGAGAGTTTCATCGCGAAAATAGCTGACTGAGTCAGTCAACTATTTTCCTTGGAGAGTCCACTTCTCCACGACCCAGTCCCCCGCAGAGAAACTCGCCCGCCTCTGACCTCCCGAGCCCGGCCCGAATGATCCTCGACAGGCGCCGCTCGCCAAGCCCCGCGGGCGTGAGCACCGGGCCGCCGCGGAACATCACCCGGAGGAACGGGGCCTGACCAAGGATCAGCGGAAATCGCCGGCGTCGGGCACGCGTGGGCCGCGACCGGCCGATGAGCCGCGAACGCGAGGTACCCGACGGACGTCCCAGCACCGACGGCGCGGGGGCCCGCGCCGTCGGTGCCTGGAGATCGCCCGAGCCAGACCGCCTGCGCCGTTCAGCCGAGGCCGTTGGCGGCGAGGAACGTCTTGGCGACGCTCTTGGCCGTCTGCTTGTCGACGCTGACCGCTGCGTTCATCGTCTGCACGGCCTTTGTGGTGAGCGTCGCGCTGACCGCGTTCAGCGTCTGCGCAAACGCCGGACCCTCGGCGCTCAGGACCTTCTGACTGACCACCGGAGCGACGTTCTGGAAGCCGAAGACGAACTTCGGATCACTCAGCAGGACGTACTTCCCGCCGACCAGCTGGGCGTCGGTCGTGAAGACGTCGGCCACGTCGGCGTCGCCGCTGTCGAGCGCCGTGTAGGTCAGGCCGATGCTCAACGGCTTGAAGGTCGGGTTGATCCCGTAGACCTGCTTGAGACCGACCAGGCCCTCGGTCCGCGTGGCGAACTCGGGTGCAGCGATCAGCCTGACCTTCTTGCCCAAAGGCTTGAGGTCGGCGATCGTCTTCAGCGAATGCGCCTTTGCGTAGGCCGGGAGCGTCGCAAGCGCGTCCGAGTCGTAGAACGGCGTCGCCGCCAGCAGCGTGAAGCCGCGGGTCTGCTCGAACGCCTTGGCCTGCGCGTACGCCGCTGCCGCGGTCTTCGGCGGGGTCTTCTGATTGGCGATGACCGCGAGGATCGTCCCCGTGTACTCCGGATACATGTCGATCTGCCCGCTCGTCAGCAGCTTGTCGACGAGCTCGGTCGCCCCGAGATTCTCCTTGAGGTTCACGGTGAAGCCCTTCGAGCGGAGGGCCTGGGCGTACAGCTGGCCGAGGATCAGCTCCTCCGTGAAGTTCTTGTCGCCGAGCGTGATCGCCGGCTTGCCCGTGCCGGGCAGCGTGGTCCCGCCGGAGGTCGTCGTGCCGCTGGAGCTCGAGCTACTGCCGCAGGCCCCGAGCGCGACCGCCGCCGTGAGCGCCAGCCCTCCCGCCCCGAGCCGCCTGATGAATCGCATGTGATCCCCCTCTGGTTGTCAACGAACGTCAAGTATCCCGGCGCGTCAGTCAGGCGCCGGCAGCTGCAGGCCAACCTGCGGCAGCCTGCGTCGGTCCAGGCGCAGACCGCGCGGCGTCAGCCCGCGCTGGAGCAGCGCGAAGGCACCATCCACGATCAGCGCGAGGGCCGCGACGCAGATCGCCGCGCCGAGCACGCCCGAGACGCGATAGCTCGCCTGGTTGGCGATGATGTCGCCGAGTGTCCCGCTGTAGCCGGCCAGCGACGTGATCGTCGCCGTTGCGATCACGAACACCCCGGCGATGCGAATCCCGGCGAAGATGATCGGGAGCGCCAGGGGCAGCTCGACCGAGCGGAGGATCTCCAGCTCACGCATTCCCATCCCGCGCGCCGCGTCGACGACGTCGGGGTCGACCCCGGCGACGCCGACGTAGGCCGTGGTCAGCATCGGCGGGACGGCCAGGACGACGAGGGCGACCAGCACGTTCCAGAAGCCGAGCCCGATCACCGCCACGCCGATCGCGATCACCGCGAGCTCGGGAAGGGCGCGTCCGATGTTCGCGACGTTGATCGCGACGAACGAGAACCGCCGCAGGTGCCCGAGCCAGACGCCGAGCGGCAGGCTGATCAGGCAGGCGACGACCATCGCCGCACCGGCGATCTCGAGGTGCTTGAGCGCGAGGTATACGAGCGTCGGCTCGCCCGGCTGGTCGACGCCGTTGCGACCGATGAAATGGAGGGCTCCGATCAGGTCGTTCATCGAGTCCTCGCCCACGGTGTGAGCAGCCGCTGCACGCCGACGAGGATGATGTCGGCGACGATCGCCAGCATGATCGCCAGGCCGCCGGCACAGATCAGCTCGGTCTTGAAGACGTTCTCGTTGATCGCCGTGAAGATCGGCGCGCCGAGACCCTGGTTACAGATGTACGCGGCAACGGTCGCCAGGCTGATCACGGTGACCGTCGCGATCCGCAGGCCGGCCATGATCGCCGGGAGGGCGAGCGGCAGCTCGACGCGAAACAGCGACTGCCGGGCAGTCATGCCCATGCCGCGAGCCGTGTCGCGCACCTCGGGCGGGACCTCGCGCAGTCCAGTGAGGATGTTGCGGAAGAGGATCAGCAGCGTGTAACCGACGAGGGCGATCTCCGCGGTCGTCCTGGTCGGCCCGAAGAATGGTGCGAGGATCTCGAACAGGGCGAGCGACGGGATCGTGTAGAGGATCGCCGTGCCGATGCCCAGCGGCCGCTCCAGCCAGCTCAACCGGTACGCGGCGAGGGCCATCCCCAGCGCGAGGACGAAGCCGATCCCGACCGCGATCAGCGTGAGGACGACGTGCTGGCCGAGAGCCGGCTCGAGGACACCGCTCCAATTGCGCCGGACCCAGTCGACGCAGAACAGGTGGTTCTCGCTCTCGCAGCTGCCGCCGCCCCCGGAACTGAAGTTCGGGATGACGACGGTCAATGGGCGGCCCGCCGGTCAGGTGGCGACGCCGCTTCGGCGAGGACCCCTCCGATCAGATCGATCGTCACCAGACCGGCGACCCGCTCACCATCGTCGACCACGGTGAGTGGACGGCCGCCGGCCGCCAGCAGGAGCGAGAGGGCGTCGCGCACGTTGGTCCGCAGGGCGACCCGCTCGCCGTTGGCCGGCGTGCCGTTCGGGGCGATCAGCTTGAGGTCGGCCAGGGTGCTCAGGGCCAGGCGCTTGAGCGCGCGGTCGGCGCCGACGAACTGGGCGACGAAATCGTCAGCCGGGTGGGCGAGCAGCTCGGCGGGCGTCGCGAACTGGGCGAGCCTCCCACCCTCCCGGAGAATCGCGATCCGATCGCCCATCTTGATCGCCTCGTCGATGTCGTGGGTCACGAAGACGATCGTCTTGCGGACCGCCGCCTGCAGACGGAGGAACTCGTCCTGGAGACGCTCGCGGCTGATCGGGTCGATCGCGCCGAACGGCTCGTCCATCAGCATCAGCGGCGGGTCGGCCGCCAGCGCGCGTGCCACGCCGACCCGCTGGCGCTGCCCACCCGAGAGCTGAGCCGGGTAGCGATTGCGCATCTCCTCGGGATCCATCCCGATCAGTCGCAGGAGCTCGTCGGTCCGCTCGGTCATCCGCTGCTTGTCCCACCCGAGCAGCCGGGGCACGGTGGCGATGTTGTCGGCGATCGTCAGGTGCGGAAACAGGCCGATCTGCTGGATCACATAGCCGATCTCCTTGCGAAGGTCGTCCGGCCGACGGTCGAGCACGCTCTGCCCGCCCAGCAGGATGTCGCCCCCCGTGAGCGCGATCAACCGGTTGACGAGACGCATCGCCGTCGTCTTGCCGCACCCGGACGGGCCGACCAGGACGCAGACCTCGCCGGCCGGCACCTCGAAGGAGAGATCCTCGATCGCCGGCTCGCGGTTGCCGGGATAGCGCTTGGAGACGTTACGGAACTCCAGCGTCGCGGCCTGCGCGAACGACGGCGGCCCCTCGTGTTGGGCGGTGTCGGCGATGTCCAAGGAGCGGATCCCGGGCGGAGGTCGTCGAAGCCTACACGCCGGGCCGGCGAGGCCAGGTGAGCGGTTCTGCTTGAATCGCTGACGATGTACAACGCGGCGCACCGACGCCTGAAGGCTCTCGCAGGGCTTGTGCCGATCGCAATGCTCACCGTTCCGACCGCCGCGGAGGCCCGCGGCGGAGGGGGCAGCAGCGGCTTCGGCGGGGGCGGCGGCGGCTTCGGCGGAGGCGGCGGCGGCTTCCGCGGCGGCTTCGGCGGCGGGATCGGCGGGCTCGGCGGCGGCATCGGCCATGGTGTCCATCTCGGTTCGGGTTTTGCGATCGGGCTCGTCGTGATCATCGTCGTCGTCGCGCTCGTCGTCCTCGTGGCCGGACTGGTCGCCCGGGCCCGCTACGCGGCCCGGCGACGGCAGCGAGCAGCGGCCGTGCACCTGGCGGCTATCGAGGCCGCCGAGGATGACCCGGACTTCGCGCCCGAGCTCGTCCGCACTGCCGCCGAAGGGCTCTTCACCGGTGTCCAGGTCGCGTGGTCGGCCGGCGACCGCGCCGCGCTCCGGCGCCTGTGCGGGCCCGAGCTCATGCACGAGTGGGGCCGACGGCTCGACGACTTCGAGCGGCGCGGCTGGAGCAATCAGGTCGCGGTCCTCGGAAGCGTCGGAGTCGAGTACATCGGCCTGACCAACCGGACCGCCGACCGCGACGACCGGGCCGTCGTCCGCCTGACGGCCCAACTGCGCGACTTCGTCGTCGACCGGTCCGGGGCAGTCGTGATGCGCCGGGACACGCGGTCGGACACGACCCGCGTCTGCGAGTACTGGACGCTCGGCAAGCCGGCCGGGCGCTGGATCGTGCTGTCGATCGAGCAGCGTGCCGAGGGCGATCACCAGCTCTCCGAGCCGGTCGTGCCGACGCCGTGGTCGGACACCGAGCGGCTCACCGAGGCTTCGCTGGTCGAGCAGGCCGTGGCGACGAAGCTCCCGGACGGGGTGGCGGCGAGCGAGGTCGCCGCCGCCGAGTTCACCGGCGCGGCGCGCACGGCGGCGCTCGACCTGGCGCTCGTCGACGGCCGGTTCTCGCCGGACGTGCTCGGCGCGGAGGTCAGCCGGACGGTGACCGCCTGGGCGGACGCGGTCGACGGCGACGACACCGACCTGCGCCGCCTGGCCAGTCCGGGTGTCGTGTCCGAGCTCCTCCACCCGGGAGACCCGACCGAACAGACGCGGCTGGTGATCCGCGGCCCGGCGATCGAGCAGATCCAGATCAGCGACCTCAATGCGCAGACGGCACCGCCTACGATCACCGTCGAGCTTCGGGTACGCGGGCGCCGCTACATCGAGGATCGCGACACCGCGGCCATCCTCCAGGGATCACAGTCGAGCGCCACGCGCTTCGGCCTGCGCTGGACGCTGGCCCTCGAAGCCAGCGACGACGAGCATCCGTGGCGGATCGTCCAGACCGCATCGAACCCGTGACTGCCGGCGGACCCGACACCCGGGACGTCGAGATCAGAGGCCAGATGATTCGTCTCGGCCAGCTCCTCAAGCTGGCCGGCCTGGTCGGGTCCGGCGCCGAGAGCAAGCTGCTCCTGGCCGGGGGGGCGGTCACCGTGAACGGCGAGCCCGAGCAGCGCCGCGGGCGCCAGCTCCGCCCGGGAGACGTGATCGCGGCGGACGGCGGAACGCTCCGCGTGACCGGTCGGGGTGCTTGACCCGACGAACCAGCCGTCGCCGGCGAGCCCCGGATCAACCGGCGGCTCTCAGGTCCTCGCTCGGGCGCCCGGCGACCGGCGGGCCGCGGAGCGCAACCCCGGATCGCGCGGCGCGCGGTCGTGCGGTTTGGCGGGCGGTCCCACAGGGGTAGATCCACAGAGTCCCGATCGAAGGCTCAGTTGACCAGTCAAACGTTCGCCATCCACCGCGAGACGCTTACGGCTGGCCTTCGGATGATCATCGTCCGCGGGGAGCTCGACCTGTTCGCCGCGCCCGAGCTCAAGCAGGCGATCTCGGGAGCACTGGCCGACGACGCCCGCGACCTGATCGTCGATCTCACGCAGACCGTGTTCATCGACTCGAGCGGTCTGGCAGTGCTGATGCTCGCGATGAAGCGCGCCCACAGCCTCGGCGGGCGGCTCGTCGTGATCGACGCCGGCGGGAGCGTCGCGCGGACCTTCGAGGTCGCGGGAGTCGATCAGCTCCTGACGATCGTTCCGACCCGCGAAGCCGCACTCGCGGCGCTTGCCTCCAGTGACGCCGGATAACCAGGATCCGGGCGGACGTGGCCCGAACCGGGCGGCGGCTCGCGCGACGGGAGACGCCCAGTCGATGTTCCTCGAGCTGCGGGCAAACCCGACGCCGGGTCTCCGCGAGCACCTGATCGAGCTGCACCTGCCGCTGGCCCGGAGCGTCGCGAGCCGCTACCGGCACACGCCGCAGCCGTTCGACGATCTTCTCCAGGTCGCGAGCATGGCCCTCGTCAAGGCGGTCGACCGGTTCGAGCCCGACCGCGGCCTGGCCTTCTCGTCGTTCGCCGTGCCGACGATGATCGGGGAGATCAAGCGTCACTTCCGCGACACGGCCTGGGCTCTGCATGTCCCCAGAGCACTCAAGGAGCGCATCCTCCTGGTCGAGCGGTGCGAGCGCGAGCTGTCGTCCAAGCTGGGTCGTGCGCCGACCGTCGAGGATCTGGGGGAGGCGGCCGGCCTGAGCAACGAGGCGGTGCTCGACGCGCTCGAGGCTCGCTCGGCCCACGACACCGAGTCGATCGACGCTGCACTCGACGACGAGACGGAGACCGGCGCGCGCAGCGAGGCGCTTGGCGCCGACGACGTCGCCCTCGAGCTCGTCGATGTCCGCTCGGCCCTGTCGAGCGCGATGGACCAGCTCGGCGACCGCGACCGGAAGATCATCGAGCTGCGCTTCGTCGGGGGGCTCACCCAGACACAGATCGCAGAACGAGTCGGGGTCTCCCAGATGCAGGTCTCCCGCCTGCTCAGGAGCGCCCTCGCCGAGCTGCGCGAGGCCGTCGACATCGGCGGGGCGTGACCGCCGGGACGCGAGCCGGGCTCAGCGCGGGTCGGGCTCAGCGCGGGTCGAGCAGGCGCAGCGTCAGCACGTCGCAGTCGCCGAGACTCTCGACGGTGACCTCGTCCGCCAGCGTCTCGATCAGCGGCTCGAGGCCGCCGACGGCGGTGTCGCCGATCAACTGGGTGGCCGCTCCGGGAAGGAGCGGGCCGACCCGCAGCTCGAGGTCTCTCGTGGCGGTTGCGACGACGACCTGAAGCCGGCTGCCGTGGAGCGAGCGCCCAGCGTGCGCGGCGATCGCATCCGTGACGAGCTGTACGTCCGAGAGGCGGTCGATCGAGAAGCGGGCCCGTGCGGCGAGCGCCGTGAGCGGACGGCTGAGGACGCTCCTGGCAAGGCTGAGCGGCGCGACGTCGAGCGTCGCCGTGGCCCCGTTGACCGGAACGACGACAACCGGATCCGAATCGGTCGCCGCACGGCCCTGACGATCGCCACGACCCCGACCGTCGCCGGCGCCATCGTGCGCACGCCCGTCAACGCCCGCCAGCCCGAGCTCCCGGGCCTCGGGCACGTCAAAGTGCATGCGGACCTCGGTGCCCTCGCCGATTCCACCGCTGAACTCGACCCTGTCGGTCAGCGCGTGGATCACCGGAATCCCGATCCCCTCCATCTCGCCCTTTCTACCCAGCCGCGGCCGCAGACCTCCGCCGCAGTCGCGCACGGTGACCTCGAGCGTCCCGTCGGCGACCCGGATCTCGACGTCAAGGGGGCCCAGCGCGCCGTCGTAGGCGTGCAGCACGACGTTGTTGCAGGCTTCGCTGACCACCGTCTTGACGTCGTCGAGCTGCCCATCCTCGAGCGGCACCACGCCGGCCAGGCCGGCGAGCACCTCGCGCACGAGCGAGACGTTCTCCGGCAGATTCGTCAGAGCCAGGCGGACGTTCGGGGCCTGGGTCACAGCGAGCATGACGATCCACGACACGCTCCGGTGCGCTGCGATCTGAGGCTCGGCCGATCCACGGCAGCCTGATACCCACGGCGACCCAGGCGCAAACCCGCGGCACCGTCGGCCCGGCTCGAGCCGCGACGACGCGGATCGGGACCGACGCCCATCTGCGGCCTCAGACCGGAGGCCCGGCGCGGTTTTCGGTGGGCGGCCATGCCGCGCCCAGGATACGGGCCGGCAAGCGGACGGACGGTCCCAGAAAAGCGAAGAGCCCTGGCGTGGGGCGCGCCGGGCTCTTCGAACCATGAGTGCGGGGGAGGCACTCATGGGCACTGCTCTTACAGTGTATACCTCTTGCCGGGCGAATGTGTGAGAACCCTTCTCCGACCGACACTTCGGCCCCCGAGTCGTCCTCCCTGGGCGACCTCCCTGGGGCGACCTTGACGCGCTCGATGACACCGCCCGCGGCCCTGCTTGACATCCGCGGAGGCCCGCGCGGCTTCGCCGGGCACGGCGCAGCTGGTCCTCTCCGGCGACGAGTCCCCGGCCTGCCCGAGCCGACGCCATGTCCGATCAGTCGGCTTTCGCGATTTATGGGCCGACGGCGGCCCGAGCACGTCGGCCGCCGGCGATTTCGCTGGTCTTGGGCGGTCAGGTTACCGTTCCGGGTTATGTTGCGCGGCGGCGATGCTCACGCGGCGAGGACCTTGGCGAGCATGCCGTCGAGGACCATTCGGGCCGGGCTCAACGCGGTCAGAGGCCGGCGAGCCCTCCGCGGGGGACCGGGTCGTGGAGACGTGGACTCTCCAAGCAAAGTAGCTGACTGACTCAGGCAACTACTTTCGCGACGAAGGTCTCGCGTGCACCGCCGCCGCCCGGGAGCCGCCCGGTCGATCACGTCCGACACCCCGGGCCCGCCCCGCTCCCCGAGATTCAGCAGGCCGAGCGAAAAGTGCGAAACACGAGCGGTCAGAGCACTTGTCATTCACCTGGCACTCCCGCGTGTCGAGTGACATCGTGCGCGACAGGAGCGACAGGGACCTCGGCGTTGCGTACCCCGTCCACCCCTTCTCTAAACAACCCGCCGCCGACGGGCCGCGGCGACGGTCGCCGGGCTGCCCTGCGCGGGCCGAGGAGGACCGACCGGCGCGCGGGACCGGGCGACCCGGCTGACTGGGCGAGGCCCCAGAACGCGAACCGGGCGAGCCCCGAAGGACTCGCCCGTATCCGCGCGGTCATGGATCGCCTCTGAACTACAACGTCCCAGGACTGTGTGTCTTGCCTGGGCGGCTTGACACTCCCAACCACCGGACTGGCCGGCGATCGCAAGATCGCCGCGTTGGCCGGCTGCACGCGCGAGGCGCGCTGGTCGAGTAGGCGGTCCGCCGTACCCACAGACTACCGGCCGCGGGGTTTAGGGCACTCTTATGCTCGTCATGCACCCTGCTCGTATGAAATCGCGTGCGGGCCTGCTTGGGCTACTGCTGGCCTTGGCGAGCCCGATCGGCGTCGCCCAGGCGCTGCCGGCCGGCGTGAGCACGCGCATCGTCGGGGGAGCATCGGTCCCGTCGATCGCCGCGTTCCCCTTCCAGGCGGCCCTCTTCGTGCAGACGCCGAGCCTTCCATTCGGACCGGCCGCAGGGACGCTGGCCTTCTGCGGCGGCGTCGTGATCGACCCGACCCAGATCCTGACCGCCGCGCACTGCGTCACCAACGAGACGACCGGCCAGACGGTCCCCGCCGGCGAGGTGACGGCGCTGACCGGCACCGCGACGCTCCCGCTCTCGGTTCCGGCGGCCCCCGTCGCTGCCAGCATCGCCGTCGATCCGAGCTACAACCCGGTCACGGCCGACTACGACGCTGCGGTCGTCACCCTCTCGACCCCGCTCTACGCCGGCGCGCCGCCGGACAACGGGACGACCGTGGTCGCGCCGATCCCGCTGATCTCGACGGCGCTCGCCGACACCTACGCCAACCCCAACGTCACGCCGGCCGAGCCGGTCACGGTCACCGGCTGGGGCGAGACCACGCCGCTGGCGGTCGGCGGGCAGGACCCGAACGCCGACCTGCCGCAGCAGCTCCAGGCAGTCCAGACGCACCTGATCCCCGACGCGACCTGCGCCGACGACTACGCCCCGCTCGGTCCGGTCGGGATCCCCCCGCTGACCGCGCGGATGATCTGCGCCGGCGAGCCGGCCGGCGGCAAGGACGCCTGCTCGGGTGACAGCGGCGGGCCGCTGGTCGTGGATCTCAACAATCCGGTCACCTCGCCGAGCGACTACGTCCTCGCCGGGCTCGTCGACTTCGGCGCTGGCTGCGCGCAGGCCGGCGACCCGGGCGTGTACGTGCGGGTCGCGAACGCCGACATCCAGAACTTCATCCGCTCAGCCGCACAGGCCGCGGGTCAGCAGTTGACCGCGCCACCCGTGCCGACCGGTGCCGCCCCGGCTCACGCGGCGATCCCGATGACCAGCGGCCGGGCGACCCTGACGAGCACGACGGCGAAGGTTCACAGCCGGCTGACCACGGTCCGCGTGTCCTGCGCGACGCGCACCTGCACCGGGACCGTCAGCCTGAAGACGAACACGACCGTCGGGCTCGCACATTTCACGATTCTCGCCGGCAGGAGCAAGGACCTCAGCGTTCGCCTGACACCGACCGGCGAGCGCCAGCTCAAGAGCCATGGTGGACGCCTGCGAACGACCGCGTCGCTGCGGACGACCGGCCTGAGCACGGTCAAGCGCACTTTCACGCTCGTCGGCTGACAGCGCCGGCGGGCGGGCCGGGCGCCTACCAGACCTCGGTGGACGAGTTCCCACCCGCGGCCACAGACCTGCGCCGCCGGCGACGCACGACGATCACCAGGCCGGCGGACCCGAGCAGGACGATCACGAGCGCGACGATCGCCCCGACCGGGGCCTTCGAGTTCTCCGGCGTCCAGAAGAGCTGGCCGTCGACCGTGCCCTTCTGCGCGCCGACCGAGATCGGAACCGTCCAGTTGAAGATCTTCGTCAGCTTGTCCTTGTTCTTGACCTGCGGCGGAGTCTGCGGCGACATCCAGTGAATCCGGTGGTCGTGCCACTCGAACTGGCCGGTCTTGTCGACGACCTGCCACTCGGGCGGCGTCAACGGGTTGGTGGACGCCGAAGCCGGTGGTGTCACGTCGGCGTAGAAGTTCGTATTGAGGTAGACCGCCGTCGACCGGAGGTTCTGCTCGACCGTCCCGTTTCCCAGCACGCGTGCGTATGGCTCGCCGTCGTAGCCATAGATCGTGACCGTCCTGCCGGTGTGGTTGATCAGCAGCATCCGATCGGCGAACTCGAGGACTTGGAGGCTCAGGCCGGGGACGCGGGGCGCGATGCTGGTGATGTTCGAGCGGTAGTTGTAGTTCGAGCCCTGGTCACTGATCGGGTTGCCGCTCTCGGTCGCCGGGTTCGGTACAGCCGCGACGGCCGCTTGCGGGGCCAGGGCCAGGACGGCCGCCGCGGCGACCAGCAGCCGCCGCGCCGTCGTGATCATCCGAACTCGAAGGCGAGCGTTCATACGAGGGCACGAAGATCGTAGGCGAGGTCGCCCGGCGGCACCGGGACGCCGGCCGTGATCAGGGCGCGGGCCTTGACCGCAGCCGGCGTGTCGCCCTTGGGATCGACCGAGACGGCGGCGACGGCCAGGGCCAGCCCGACGATCACGACGAGGCTGACGACGGCGGTCCCGGCGAGGAGCCGCATGTCGACGGAGCCGGTCGGTCGGGTCATGTGCCGACCGCCGAGAGCAGCCAGAGTCCGAAGCTCGTGAACGCGACCATCACGGCGAGCATCCAGTACTGCGAGCGGGTCGCCTCGTCGACGTCGGAGTAGAGCACGAGCGCGCGGTCGTGGGCGAGCGCGAGACCACCGACGTGGCCGGCGACGAGCGTTGCGACCTGGACGTACCAGATCGCCGCGAACGAGACGATCCCGTAGTCGATCTGGGCGCCTGCCGTGCCGAACAGGTTGGCGCCGTTGCCGAGCGGGTCCGACACGAGGTAGCCGATCTCCTGTGACTGCCAGATCAGGTACGAGAAGTAGTGGGCGAACACATACGCGAACCCGATCGGCGCGAGCGTGTGCGCGAACGTCCGCGTCAGCTCGGCCGTGCCGTAGCGGCTGCTCACGCCGTGCATGCCGCGGACGCCGACGTGGTAGATCGCTGCGATCAGCACGATGAAGAAGGCCAGGCCCACGCTGTAGGCAAGCTCGCCAGCGGGCGTCTGGCCGAAGCCGAGCGACTGCCACATGCTGTCGAGGCTCGGCTCGACATCGCGCCAGTAGGCGCCGTTGCTCGCCCCGTCGAACGTCGTCGTGCCGATGATCGCGCAGATCAGGCCGACCGTCCCCGGCCGCGGTTCGAGCTTCGCGAGCCCGCTGAGGGGGGCCCGGAGATAGGCGACGCCGTCGCGCCAGGTGAGGGCCGCGAGCCGTGAGAGGAGGTTGAAGTAGACGCTGAAGCCGTCGGCTCCGGCCTCCCAGTCCTCGACGCCGAAGGCGAGGATGCCGAGCACCATCACGACGAAGTAGCCGATCGAGAGCCAGCCCAGGGTGGAAGGTCGTTCCCGGTCGGCCGGGACGTAGACCAGCTCGAGCCAGCCGAAGCCGATCAGGACGGCCACCGCCGGCCAGACGCCGAGCCGCGACGGGTACTTCCATCTGGCGCCGCCGCCGCGCCGGGTCACCAGGCCGAGCAGGCGAGCCGCCGAGCGCCATGGGTTGAAGATCTGGAAGACGTCGCCGAAGAGCACGCTGGCGACCGGGAGGCCGACCCAGAAGATCACGTAGATGAATGGCACGCAGAAGTTCGCCGACGGCACCTGGGCGCCGGCGAGTCCGCTGTAGACGACGAGTACGAAGAGCCCCAGCCCGATCGCGTTGCCGATCAGTTCGAACCGTGGACGCACGGCGAACAGGCGCCTGGCGCGTGCGCCCTGGAGTCGCGGGGTGGTCCACAGCGTGGAGAGGGCGACGAACGAGACGATCAGCACGACAACCGCAGTCCAGCTGAACAGCCACGCGGGAATCGGGAGATCGGCCTTGCCGACGATTCCGTGAGCCGACGCGCTCGCCGGGAAGGCGAGCCAGGCAAGCACCGCCCAGGCGATCGCCGCCGAGCTTCTGCGGCGCCCCATCAGCCCCAGGACGATGTCCGCGGCGCGGAGGCCTCAGGCGGGTAGGACCTCACCCTGCCGGCCTCACCGAGCAAGCAGCAAGGGCGTGTCGTGGACGAGATCCGACGGCTTGAAGTCGGCCGGATAGATCGTCGTGACGTCTCCCTTTGCGCTGATCCCGTAGACCAGCGCGCTGTGGTCGACGAGCTCGGGCGAGCTGGCGTCGCGCTCCGAGCCGACGTTCCACGCCGCCCAGACCCGGCCGAGCTGGGCCGCGGATCCGACGAGGTACTGCATCCGGCCGACCATCCTGTGGACCTTCAGGAAGTCGGCGACCGCGCTCCGGGTATCGCCCTTGGGGTCGACCGAGATCGCGAGCATCTGGACCTTGGCGTCCTCCCTGCCGAGGGCCGCCTGGGTCGCGCGGAGGTTGGACGCGATCAGCGGACAGACGTCCGGGCAATGGGTGTAGAGGAAGGTCACGAAGACGGCCTTGCCTCGATACCGGGAGAGCGAGACGGTCTGCCCGAGGTAGTTGCGCAGCGTCGTCGCAGGAGCCGGCTTGACCGGCGTGAGCGTCCCCCCGTCGAACGCGTCGCCGGTCGCGGCCTCGCTGACGCCGCCAGGGAGCGCCGTCTTCGGCTTGGTCGGATGGATCAGGACGACGGCCAGGCCGGCGATCACGACGAGCAGTACGAGCACCGGAAGCAGGCTCCGCCAGGCCGGGCGAGGCGTTCTGCCCGGCGGCGGCACGGGACCCGCGGTCGCGGCCGCCGGCTGCTCGTCCTCAACGCTGGTGGGGGTGGGGGTGCTCGGATCGGTCATCGGCTCTGGGCGCGCAGCGGGACTCTAGATGCCCACGCGGGGCGCCGCGCCAGTGTCGGCGCCGTCCTCGGCGGCGTCCGGGTCGGCTGCCGTCTCCAGGGCCCGGCGGACCGCGTCCCCCTCGAGTCGGACGCGGAGCTCATTCCCCCGGCCGGCGGCGACCGCACGCGTCGCGCGCGCCTCGTCGAGCGTGTAGGCGTTGGCCTGCGCGAAGTCGAGGAGCTCCTGGCGCTCCTCCGACTGGGCGGCCGTCCGGAGGAAGAGCCAGGCGAACAGGCCGAGCGTGAGAATGCTCCCCTCGACCATCATCACCGCCCCGGCGACGTTCTGATCGCTGAGCGGCGAGATCCCATACGTCGAGTCGCGGCCGATGTAGTACGGGTAGAAGACGGTGTGCGACCAGAGGAACACGTTGCCGAGCACCGCGCCCGCGAGCCGGACGCCGCCGATGTAGAGCAGGCGGGCGGCGTTGCCGAACCACGCCGGCTTGGGCAGCGGTCCGAGCAGGGCCATCCACATCGCGAAGCCGAAGCCGAAGAAGCACGCGTGCTGCAGGGCATGGATCGCGTCGTGGCGGAGCGCCGCCTGGTAGAGGACGGGCAGGTGCCAGGCGTAGAAGTCGATCAGCCAGAGCGGCGCGGCGACGAGCGGGTGGACCATGATCCGCAGGCGGGCGATCGGCCGGATTCGCAGCAGCGGGGCGATCATCGGGCCAGTCAGACCGAGCACGATCATCAGGGCGGCGACATCACCGATCAGGAGGTGCTCGACCATGTGGGCAACCAGGAGGTCGCCGCTGAGACTGGCGAAGGGGGACGAGAGGGCGATCAGGAGAACGACGACGCCGCCGCCGAACATCCATTCGCGCCAGCGGGGGATCGGCCGGCCGTTGGCAGCCAGGAGGCGGGCCCGCCGATGGTAGGGGCGCCAGTAGGCGAGGCCGAGCACCGGCAGCAGCACATCCTGCGCCAGTCCGGACCCGCTGGTCGCGGCGACCGCGAGCACGGAAGGTCAGGCGGCCTTGAGCGCCGCGGTGAGCGACGCCTCGGTCTGGGGCCCGAGCAGCTTCTTCACGATACGGCCGTCGCCGTCGACGACGTACGTTGTCGGCAGGTAGCTCAGGCCGTAGTCGTTCGCGGTCGTGCTGTTCGCGTCGTTGAGCACCGAGAACCCCCAGCCGTAGCGGGCGACGAACCGCTTTGCGTCCGTCACGCTCGTATCGCCCGTGTCGATCCCGACCAGGTGACCCTGACCCGCCGGACTGGACGCGAACCGGGCCAGCGCCGGCGCCTCCTGCTGACAGGGATGGCACCAGCTCGCGAAGAAGTTGATCAGCACCGGGTGGCCGCGAAGCGAGGCGATCGACACGCTCGACCCGTCGATCGCCCGGCTCGGAAGCGCCGGGGCCACGATCGTCCGCGGTGCCCTGCCGGCGATCAGGAACGCCGCAACCGTGACCGCGATGCCGATCGAGATCGCGATCCGGGCGCGTCTGGGCATCAGAAGCCGCTCGGCTTTGGCACGCGATTCACTCCTCACAGGATAAGGCCCCGGCCCGGCCGGCCCGCCGGTCGGGTGAGCGGGCGAGCGCCGCCGCACGGCCCGACGGCTCGGCCCGGGTCAGGAGTTCGTGTGTCGTGCCACGGCGCGAGTGCCAGTCACGGCCGCCGGAGCCGGCGTGAAGGTCACCATCATCCGGCCGGGTTCGCTGAGTGTCGCCAGACTGCGTCAACACATCTCATTGGTCAAATATCCTTGAGCGGTCAGATTGGATGGTGAGGTGCAAACAAACACGTGTCGCGTCGGTCGTGTGTGATAGGTTCACAAATGCAGCAGGTAATGGTTTGCAGGAGGTCGGATGTTCTCTCAGCAGACGCACACATAACCTCAAGGAGGAGGGCGGATGCCCGACGCAGGGACGATTCATCAGCAGGTACAGGCGCGGCTGCAGGAGCTCGAGGAGCTGATCGCTCCGCTGCGTGCCGAGCTCGAGCAATTGAGCAGCGTGTCGGCCATGTTCGGCAGCGACGGCCTCCCCGCGGCCGGGGCCTCTTCCGACGCCAAGACGACCCGCCGTCGGGCGCGCGCAGCCGCCAAGCCGACTGCCGCGGCACGCGCAGGCGCGCCGAAGCGGTCGCGTCGAGGCGGCGGCGGCGGTCGCGCACAGTTGACGGCGAAGCTGATCACAGAGCAGCCGGGGATCACGGCATCGGAGCTGGCGAAGGCGATGTCGATCGCGCCGAACTACCTCTACCGCGTGCTCCCGCGCCTCGAGCGCGAGGGTCACATCACAAAGCAGGGCAAGGGTTACCACCCGACCGCGGCGGCCCAGGAGGTCGAGACGGCGGCGTAGCTGCGTCCGCGCCGGCCGGCAGTGGCGTTCGCGCCCCTGCCGGCCGCGCCGGATCCGCAGGCGCGACGAGCCGGATCACGCGGGGGTACCGGAGTTCCCGGCCCGCGCTGCTAAGGTCGATGTGCGCTTCGCGTCGGACACGACCGCGGCCAGCGACCGAGAAGATGATCGTCTACCACGGAACAACCGCCGACTGCAGGGCCGGAATCGAGGCCGAGGGTCTGCGGCCGGGATCGTTCGTCGCGCCGAGCCGCGACCTGGCGAGCGACTATGCGTGGCGCCGGGCGATGGACCTCGGCGCGGACTCGTGCGTGCTGTTCGAGCTCGACATTCCAGACGCGGCGGTGGTCACCGCGACGAGTTGGTGGTGGGCGCCCAACCAGATGCAGGTGCCTTACGGATGTCCGCCGTCGTGCATCCTGTCGATCGACACGTCCGATCCCCCGCGGTTCTCGATGACCGAGGACCATCAGGACGGCGCGGGAATTCCCGGCGACGCGTCCCAGGGCGGACCCGGCAGAACCCCGGCTGGCTGACCGCGGGGACGGGCTCAGCGGAAGGCGTCGACGGCGCGCTGTGACGGGTGCCCGGCGACGGCCTCGCGCAGGCGGTTGGCGTTGGCATCGAGGTAACGGCTGGTCGTCGCGAGCGACGAGTGT
>DATCEH010000008.1:0-81171 GCA_036510225.1 Solirubrobacteraceae bacterium
GGGCGATGTCCGAGCCACTCCGCGAGCATGTCGTCGTCCATCGTTCGAGAGAATACGTGTCGCGGACGCTGTTCGTTATCGAACGCTGTTCGTTATCGAACGCTGTTCGTGAGCCCGATTGACGCTCACCCACCGGAG
This sequence comes from Solirubrobacteraceae bacterium, assembly GCA_036510225.1. Lineage (GTDB taxonomy): Bacteria > Actinomycetota > Thermoleophilia > Solirubrobacterales > Solirubrobacteraceae > Palsa-513. Next base: position 139 of record DATCEH010000008.1, read on the forward strand.
CGGGACAGGCGCCCCGACGGCTCGAACCGAACGCTCTCGGCCCCAGCAGGTCGCCGGGCTCGGGTGGCGAGCTGGGAGAGACGAATCCGGTGGGACTTCAGGCTCGCGTTCGCCGGCCCGCAGCCGGGGCGCCCGAGGCATCGACGAGGATCCCGGCGGGCGACGTCCGAGCCAACTCCGCGAGCGTGGCCTCGTCCATCGGTCGAGAGAATACGTGTCGCGAACGCCGTTCGTTGACGAACGCTGTTCGTTCGTCGAACGCCGTTCGTTGACGAACGCTGTTCGTTCGTCGAACGCTGTTCGTTATCGAACGCTGTTCGTGAGCCCGATCGACGCTCACCCACCGGAGCGGGACAGCCGCCCGTTTCGTTATCGAACGTTGTTCGTTATCGAACGCTGTTCGTGACCCCGATCGACGCTCCCCCCCCTCAGCAGGACAGCAACCCCGACGCCCCGCACCGAACGTCTCGGCCCCAGCCGGTCGCCGGACGCGGGTGGCGAGCCGGGGAGAGGTCCGCTCAGCGCGAGCGGACCTCCGTCCCCGAGGCCTCCGGTTGGGCTCAGACGCTGTCGCGGCAACCCTCGGTCGTACTCACGCCGACGGAACCGTCGTTGAGGTTCGCCCCGTTGATCGTGCTCTCCTCCAGGTAGGACCCGGCGGCCGCGTGGCGCGCGATGAACGACCCGCCGATCGTCGTCTGGCAGAGGTCGATGAACGCGCCCGGGTGGACGTCGACCGAGCCGCCGATCGTCGTCTGGCCGTCGCAGTTCGATATCACCGACCCGCCGGAGGCGACGTCGACTGCGCCGGGGACGTTGCATCCCAGGTGGACGGTCTGGCCGCTCTTGACGAGGATCGGCCCCCCGGTGGCGAGCGCCGGGCTGCACACCGCGAAGGCGCCGAACGCGCCGAGCACCGCAGCGATCTTCTTCATATCCCCACTCCGTTGTCTTGTCGTTTTCGAGCCGTGTCGAGCTCGGGGCGCCGCCTGCGACCGCGGTCGCGTGCAGCCGGGACGACCGTCCGCAAATCCTCGTTCCCCATCGGCAGCTCCCCATAACTCGGCCCCATGCCCACGGAGGCTCCGGCCACCGCAGGCGGCGAATCGTACCGACCCGTCAAGCGTCGGTCACCGGGACAGGCGGCCGAACTTCTCCCGCAGGCGTCGATAGAAGCTCGACCCGTGCATCTGGGCGAGGGTCGCGACGTTCTGGACGAAGCGGGCGTCGACCGACGCGCCCGGGGCGATCTCACCGGCCGGACGGCCGTCGATCGAGAAGTCGAGGGCCCGCTGTGAGCGGTTGTGGAGGGTCAGGACGTCGGCCGGAGCGATCACCAGAGCCCGGGCGCTGAGCGAGTGCGGGGCGATGAACGAGACGACCATCCCCTCGACGCCCCACGCCATCACCGGTCCGCCGTTGGCCAGGTTGTAGCCGGTCGATCCGGCCGGCGTCGCGACGACGAGGCCGTCGGCCCGGACGCTGCCGACCTCCTCACCGCCGATCGCGTAGGACAGCTCGGCGACCCGGTCGCCGACCTTGCGCTGGATCGAGATGTCGTTGATCGCGATCTCGCGGGCATCGGATGGGCCGATGCATATGGCCGGTAGTGGAAGGAGATCGAAGTCGCGAGATAGCGCGAGCGTGAAGGACTCGGGCAGGTCCTCGGGCTCGACCGTCGCCAGGAAGCCGACCTCGCCGAAGTTGACCGCGAAGACGGGGACGCTCGTCCTCGCGTACGCCCGCAGGCCCCTGAGGATCGTCCCGTCTCCGCCGAGCGTGACGCAGAGCTCGACGTCGTCGATCAGCTCGGCGTTCCCGAGGATCGCCGGGTGGGTCTTCGGGTGCTTGCGGGTCTCCTCGGCATCGAGACGCAGGGTCGCCCCGGACGCGGTCGCGACGTCGGCCAGCTGGCGCAGAGCCGTGACCGTCTCGTCCGGCCGGGCGTGGGTCAGGACGGTGACGAAGCGCGGGCGACTCACGCCGGTTCGACCTCGAGTGCGAGCGCCTCGATCGACGGCCGGTCGAGCCGACCGGCCCGGGCGGGCTCGGCCAGGGCGATGAACGTCTCGCGGTTGCCCTTGGGTCCGGGGAGTCCGGACGAGTGGAAGCCGAGCACGGTGACGCCGAGTCGGCCGGCTGCGTCGCCGACGGCGATCAGCGCCTCCCGGCGGTCGGCCGGCCTGCCGACGACGCCGCCCTTGCCGACGCGGCCGCGGCCGAGCTCGAACTGAGGCTTGATCATCGCGAGCATGTCGAACGACCCGGCGGCCGTGGCGAGCACCGGGCCGAGGACGGTCCTCAGGGAGATGAACGAGACGTCGACCACGATCAGGTCGGGAGCGTAGGGGAGCATCGACGGCTCGACGTAGCGGGCGTTTGTCCGCTCGATCACGGTGACCCGCGGATCGGTCCGCAGCGACCAGGCGAGTTCGCCGTAGGCGACGTCGAGCGTGACGACGTGGGCGGCGCCGGCCTGGAGCAGGCAGTCGGTGAAGCCGCCGGTCGAAGCCCCGACGTCGAGACAGCGCCGGCCACGCGGATCGAGCCGGCTGGATTCCAGTGCGTTGGCCAGTTTGATCCCGCCGCGCGAGACATACCGGGGCCGGTCGTCGAGGTGGAGCTCGGCGTCGTCGGCGACGAGCTGGCCGGGCTTGGCCGCCCGGACACCGTCCGGACCGATCCGGACCTCGCCGGCGAGCACCGAGGCGGCCGCCCGGCTGCGCGATTCGAACAGGCCGCGATCAGCCAGCAGAGCGTCGAGCCGGCGCTTGGCCATGGCCGAACCGTATCCGACCCGCTTGTGTGACCAACGTCACACAACTCGGGCTGTTGTTGGGTGATGATGGTTGACGACACACCAGCGCCACGACTCTCCTCCCTAGAAAAGGCCCGCTCTCCCGGCGGGCCTTTTCGGTTCCGGTCACGCTGACCCCGGCCGTCGGGACGCCGGCCGGGATGGCCGGGAGGGCCTCAGACGTCGAGCATGGCTCTGCGACCCGGGCGAATCGCCTGGCGGATCCGATCGGCGATCCGCTCGGCCGTGAAACCGACCTCCTCGTAGAGGAGGTCCGGCTCGCCGTGGGTCACGTACCGATCGGGCAGGCCGACCCGCATGATCTGCGGCATTCCCGCGCCGGTGTCGTTGAGCGTCTCCCAGACCGCCGTGCCGAAGCCGCCCTGGAGGACGCCCTCCTCGACGGTCACGAGCAGGTCATGCTCGGCGGCCAGCTGGACGGCCAGCCCGGCGTCGATCGGCTTGGCGAAGCGGGCGTCGGCGACCGTCGTCTGGATCCCGTCGTCGGCGAGGAGCTCGGCCGCGGCCAGCGCCCTGGCGACACCGCTGCCGTATCCGAGCAGGGCGACCCGGGGTCCGGAGCCGGCGTGTCGGTCAGGCTCGCGGAGGATCTCGCCGGTCCCGATCTCGATCGTCACGGGATGTCGGGGGACCCGAACGCCGAGTCCCTGGCCGCGGGGGTAGCGGATCGCGATCGGGCCGTCATCGTGGAGCAGGGCCGTCCGCAGCATGTTGACGAGCATCGCCTCGTCTCGCGGGGCCATCAGGACGATGTTCGGGAGGCAGCGCATGTACGCGATGTCGAAGACCCCATGGTGGGTCGGCCCGTCGTCGCCGACCAGGCCGGCCCGGTCGAGCGCGAAGACGACGTTGAGCTTCTGGAGGCAGACGTCGTGGACGATCTGGTCGTACGCGCGCTGGAGGAAGGTCGAGTAGATCGCGACGACCGGCTTGGCTCCCTCGAGGGCCAGCCCCGACGCGAACAGGACGGCCTGCTGCTCGGCGATACCGACGTCGAAGTACCGCTCTGGCATCGCCTTCTGGAGGATGTTCAGGCCGGTGCCCGAGTTCATCGCCGCGGTGATCCCGACGACCCGCGGGTCACGGCGGCACTCGTCGACCAGGGCCTCGCCGAACACGGCCGTGTACTGCGGCGGTGGGATGACCGCCGCCGGCGGCTTGGTCGCGGTCGGCACGCCGTGGGCGATCGACAGCGGCTTGGCCGCGTGCCAGCGCTCCATGCCCTCGAGCCCGCCGTGCTCGGCCGGGCCGAACCCCTTGCCCTTGATCGTCGCGATGTGGACGACGACCGGCCGCTGCGCCGCCAGCGCCTCGGCCAGGGCGATCCGCAGGGCCCTGACGTCGTGGCCGTCGATCACCCCCGTATAGGCGAAGTCGAGCTCCTCCCACCAGAGTCCCGGTGCCCAGAAGGCCTTGATCGACTCCTTGATCTGCGGGCCGAGCCGCTCGACCCGGGAACCGATGCCCGGCAGCCGGGTCAGGCCGCCCTCGACGCCCTCGCGCGCGTGCCAGAGCCTCGGGTTCAGCCGGAGGCGATTGAAGTAGCGGCTCATCGCGCCGACGTTCGGCGCGATCGACATCCCGTTGTCGTTGAGCACGACGACCATCGGCGTCTGGAGACCCCCGGCCTGATGGATCGCCTCGAACGCGACGCCGCCGGTCATCGCCCCGTCACCGATCACGGCGACGACGCGGCCGGCGTTCAGCTCTCCCCGCCGGCGCATCCCCTCCTTGATCCCGACGCCGTAGCCGATCGACGTGGACGCGTGCCCGGCGCCCATGATGTCGTGCTCGGACTCGCCGATCGAGCAGAACGGCGTGAGGCCGCCGTACCGGCGGATCGTCGCCAGCTCGTCGCGGCGGCCGGTCAGGATCTTGTGGGGGTAGGCCTGGTGGCCGACGTCCCAGAGGACCTTGTCGCGGGGCGAGTCGAGCAGTGAATGGAGCGCGACGGCCAGCTCGCAGGTCCCCAGGTTGGCGCCGAAATGCCCGCCGATCTCGCCGACCGTGTCGATGATGTGCTCGCGCACCTCCTGGGCCAGACGCTGGAGGTCCGGCTCGGAGAGGCCGTGCAGATCCTGGGGGCGATCGACGGCCTCGAGGATCCGGTGGCGGGGGCTGACCGACGTCACGACGTGCGCGTGAAGACGAAGTCGGTGATCCGCAGAAGGTCGCCGGCGCCGCCGGGCGCGGCGGCCGCCAGCGCGCGGCGGGCGTTCGCGTGGGAGGACGCCGCCAGCTCGCGGGCTCCGGACAGGCCGTGCTCGGAGACGTAGGTCCGCCGCCCGTGGCGCTCGTCGCTGCCGCTCGGCTTGCCGAGGTCCGCGTCTGTACCCGTTACATCCAAGATGTCATCCACGATCTGAAACAGCACGCCCAACTCGGCCGCGAATCGTCCGAAGTGAATTCTGGCGGGGTCGGCGACACCGCTCAGAAGTAGTACGCACTCGACGGCCGCGGCGATCAACTCGCCCGTCTTGAGCGCGTGCAGCCGGCGCAGGCCTTCCGGGCCGGCCTCGCCGCGGCCGGACACGTCGAGGTACTGGCCGCCGACCATGCCCGCGACGCCGGTCGCTCCCGCGAGGCGGGCGACCGCTCTGAGCAGGCGCTCGGGCGGGGCGACCTGGTTGACGAGCAGGTGGCGGAAGGCCTCGGCGTAGAGGGCGTCGCCGGCGAGGATCGCGATGTTCTCGCCGAACGCCACGTGGCAGGTCGGTCGTCCCCGGCGGAGGCTGTCGTCGTCCATCGCGGGCAGGTCGTCGTGGATCAGCGAATACGTGTGGATCAACTCGAGCGCCCCGGCCAGTGGCAGAACGGTCTCCGGATCGACGCGGACCGCGGCGGCCGTCGCGAGCGCCAGGACCGGCCTGATCCGCTTGCCGGGCGCCAGCAGCGAGTAGCGCATCGCCTCCTCGAGGCCGTCAAGGCCGGCGAGTCCGTCGACGGTCGAGAAGGCGATCTGCTCGAGGTAGGCGTCGACCCGCAGGCGCAGGTGCTCGGGATAGGCGACCGTCGACGGGCCCAGGGCGTCGTCGGGGCGAGTCGGCGGGTCGGTCCGCGTGACGGTCACTACAGCAGCGTGTCCTGTCCCGGCAGGGGCTCCTCGACGGCCGCGCGGGCCCGACGGTCGAGCTCTGCGCCGGTCCGCGTCGCGACGAGCGCGCAGTCCTCGACGAGGCTGGCGGCCGCGTCGGACGAGAGCTCGCCCGAGCGCAACTGCTCGGCCGCGCGGTCGAGCCGGTCGATCAGGCCATCGAGCGTGTCGTCTTCCGAGTCGTTCACAGCCTGGCATTCTCGCGCAGGTCGCGGAGGATCGCGTCGAGGATGCCGTTGACGAAGGCCGGGGCCTCCGCGCTGCAGAAGATCTTCGCGCTCTCGACCGCCTCGTCGATTGCCCCCTCCGGGGCGATCGGCGTCTGCGCGGGGACGGCGTCGGAGTCGAGCATCTCGACCAGCGCGACCCGCATGATGTTCCGCTCCAGCGGGGCGATCCGGGCTGCCGTCCACCCGTGGGCATGGGCCTCGATCATCGCGTCGAGCTCGACCGCCCGGTCGGCGGCCGCGTGCGCCAGGAGCCGCGTCAACTCGCGTGGTTCGCGGCCGAGCGTCTGGACGAGCGGCCGTTTGGTCAGATCGTGCTGATACAGGGCGATCACGGCTGCCCGGCGCTGGTCGGAGCGGCGCACGGGGCTCGCGATCAGGCGCGCGAGACGTACTCGCCGGTGCGGGTGTCGACGCGGACCTTCTCGCCGACGTTGACGAACAGCGGGACGGCGACCTCGGCGCCGGTCTCCAGCGTCGCCGGCTTGGACCCGCCGCCCGAAGCCGTGTCGCCCCGGAGGCCGGGTTCGGTCGAGGTCACCTCGAGGTCGACGGCTGACGGGAGTTGGACGTCTGAAGGCTCGTCGTCGATGTAGAGGACGTCGACCTCGTCGCTCGGCTTGGTCCACCGGAGGGCCTCCGCCACGCTCTTCTGGGGAACGGCGATCTGCTCGTAGGAGCCGGTGTCCATGAAGTGGGCGTCGTCCCCGTCGGAGTAGAGGAACTGCATCTTTCGCGACTCGGTGTGGACCGGCCGGAACTTCTCGCCGGCCCGGAACGTCCGGTCGATCACGTTGCCGTCGGCCGCCCGCCGGAGCTTGGTCCTGACGAACGCCCCGCCCTTGCCCGGCTTGACGTGCTGAAAGTCGAGGATCTTGAAGACCACGCCGTCGACGTCGATGTGGTTCCCGCTCTTGAACTGGTTTGTCGTGATCACCGAATTGAGGATAGCCGCGCCAGTCGCACGGGGGCCGAACGACCCAGCCGGCCGCGCCGCGGGCGACGGGCCTCGTCTCGCACGCGTTCACATCCGCCCGATGTACATGTACGCCGGGCACGGGGCCTCACGAGGACTGTGATATACATGTCGAACGAAAGCGTCCGGGTGCCCCGACTTCTCACGGGCCCGCCGATCCGCCCTCACCCAATGATTCATCTGCATTCGACCGGGTTGCCCCGGACCGGACGCACGAGAGGCAAACGCGATGTGCGGTGTGGGATGCGTCAGGCTCATGGTGTTGGTCACGGCCTGCTCAGTCCTCCTGTCGTCGACGAGCCTCGCGGCCACGAGCTGCCCCCCTCCCCCGCCCTCCTGCAAGCCGGCCGCGTTCACGGGCAGCGTGGGGGCCCACGCGCCCTTATGCGTCACAACGCCGCCGACCTGCACCGCCGCCAGAGGTCCGCGAGGACCCCGCGGACTCACCGGCAGGAAGGGTGCGACCGGGAAGACCGGCGCGAAGGGCTTGAACGGCGCGATCGGACCAGGCGGTGCGGCCGGTGCACAGGGTCTTCAAGGCGTAGCTGGTAATACCGGCGCCGCGGGATCGCCGGGTGCGACCGGAGCTCCAGGAGCAGCCGGCGCCGTAGGGGCTCGCGGCGCCGCAGGAGCGCAGGGCCTCGCCGGCGTCGCGGGCAATACGGGTGCCGCAGGTCCTCAGGGTGTCGCCGGACCAGCGGGCGCCGCAGGTCCTCAGGGTGTCACCGGCACACCAGGTGTCACAGGCAGCACGGGCGCGGCGGGTGTCACAGGTAACACTGGTGCGGCAGGTTCGCCGGGTGCCACAGGCACGGCAGGCCCTCAGGGCCCCGCCGGGGTCAACGGAACACCCGGACCCGCCGGCCCGCAGGGCGCCACGGGCGTCGCCGGTGTCACAGGCAACACCGGCGCCACCGGTTCGCCAGGCAACACCGGCCCACAGGGACCCGCCGGCACCAACGGAAGTCCCGGAACACCGGGAGCCAACGGAACTCCGGGAGCACCGGGAGCCGCCGGACCGCAAGGACCGCAGGGCACCACAGGCGACGCAGGCGTCACGGGCAACACCGGACCGCAGGGCCCCGCCGGAACCCCCGGAGCCGCTGGAACCCCCGGAACACCCGGACCCGCGGGAACACCCGGACCCCAGGGCCCCGCCGGACCCAACGGAACTCCCGGAACACCCGGCGCCCCCGGACCGCAGGGACCACAGGGCACCACAGGCGACGCAGGAGTCACAGGCAACACCGGACCACAGGGCCCCGCCGGACCCAACGGAACGCCCGGAACACCGGGAGCCAACGGAACACCGGGAGCCAACGGAGCTCCGGGAGCACCGGGCGCCGCTGGACCGCAAGGACCGCAGGGCACCACAGGCGACGCAGGGGTCACAGGCAACACCGGTCCACAGGGCCCCGCCGGACCCAACGGAACGCCCGGAGCACCCGGCGCCGCCGGCCCACAGGGCCCCGCCGGCGCCAACGGATCTCCCGGAGCACCGGGAGCCAACGGGACTCCGGGAGCACCGGGCGCCGCCGGACCACAAGGACCGCAGGGAACCACTGGCGTCGCCGGAGTAACGGGCAACACCGGCGCCACCGGCTCGCCCGGAGCCGCAGGCCCACAGGGCCCCGCCGGAACGCCCGGGGCCGCAGGCCCACAGGGGCCCGCCGGGGCCAATGGAGCTCCCGGAACACCTGGCTCCGCCGGACCCCAGGGCCCCGCCGGAGCCAACGGGACCCCCGGACCCGCCGGCCCGCAGGGCACGACCGGCGACGCAGGCGTCACGGGTAACACGGGCGCCACCGGCGCCACCGGCTCGCCCGGAGCCGCAGGTCCACAGGGGCCCGCCGGAACCAATGGAGCTCCCGGAACGCCCGGCTCCACAGGTCCGCAGGGCCCCGCCGGCGCGAACGGGACCCCCGGACCCGCCGGCCCGCAAGGACCGCAGGGCACGACGGGCGACGCCGGAGTCACAGGCAACACCGGCGCCACCGGCGCGCCGGGCACCACAGGCGCGCAGGGCCCCGCCGGAGCCAACGGGACTCCCGGACCCGCCGGCCCGCAAGGACCTCAGGGCACGACGGGCGACGCCGGAGTCACAGGCAACACCGGCGCCACCGGCGCGCCAGGAGCGCCCGGCACCACGGGGTCACAGGGGCCCCCCGGAACGCCCGGAACAGCCGGGTCGACCGGCCCGCAGGGTCCAGCCGGAACCAACGGGACGCCCGGACCGGTCGGCGCAACGGGAGCGGTCGGCGCGACCGGACCGGCAGGCACCAGCGCCAGCTCGACATTCGCGGAGTTCTATGCGCTGATGCCCCCGGACAACCCGGCCACCGTCGCCACGGGCTCAGCCGTCAGCTTCCCCCAGAACGGTCCGACCGACGGCTCGGTCGACATCACCCGACTCAGCACGAGCACCTTCCAACTGGCCCGGATCGGGACCTACCGTGTGTCGTTCTCGGTCTCGGTCGACGAGGCCGGTCAGCTCGACGTCACACTCGACGGAGCCGAGCTTCCCTACACGGTGGTCGGACGGGCCACCGGCACCTCCCAGATCGCCGGGGAGTCGCTGGTCCAGACGACGTCCGCGAACTCCGTGCTCGCCGTCGTGAATCCCGCCGGCGAGACCACGACACTGACGATCACGCCGCAGGCCGGGGGAACACACCCGGTCAGCGCGACACTGATCGTCCAGAGGGTCCAATGATCCCGACGCCGAGCGGACACGCGCGCCGCGCGCCGGCCGTGCTCGGGCTCCTCGCGAGCGGACACGCGCGCCGCGCGGCGGCCGTGCTCGGGCTCCTCGCGAGCGGTCTCGCGCTCGCGGCCTGCGGTTCGACGCCGCCACCGGTCATCCTCAACACCGAGCAGGTCGAGCGGGCGATCGAACAGAGCAGCCTGACCCAGCGCCACATCCGCGTCAACGTGAGCTGCCCGTCCGGCGTCCACCAGCAGAAGGGACTCGTCTTCTACTGCACGGCGGTCTTCCACGGCGGGACCACGCGGTTCGTCGTCACTGAGCTCGACAGCGCCGGACACGTTCACTACGACTCCCCGTGAGGGGCGTCGCCGTGGCCATCGGGCTGCTCCTCACCGCCGTCGGGACCGCCGCGCCGCCGGCGCAGGCCGGCAGTCCGCCGGCGCAGGCCGGCAGTCCCCCGGTGCAAGCCGGCAGTCCCCCGGTGCAAGCCGGCAATCGGCCGGCGCGGGCCGGCAATCGGCCGGCGCGGGCCGGCAGTCCGCCGGCAGTCGGCCCGACGCAGGAGCTCGCTGCCCTGCTCAGCGCCCACGACGCCCGGTCGGCCCTTCCGCCGGGCCGGTCGCACACGACCATCGTGGCCGCGTCACGGCCGATCACCGGCGTCCAGACCGTCCTCCCGGTGATCGGCCGGGCAACGACGACGACCGGGGCCCACTGGCTGCACGTCATGCTCCCCGGCCGGCCGAATGCAGCCACGGGGTGGATCACCCAGCGCGGCACGAGCCTGCGCACGACGCGCTGGCACCTCGTCGTGAGGACGTCCACCCGCCAGCTGCGCGTCTACCACTCCGGCCACCTGATCCAGGCCTTTCCCGCGATCGTCGGCAAGCCTGCGACGCCCACCCCAGAGGGCCTGTTCTTCGTCGAGGAGAGCATCCAGCTGCCCCCCGCCAGCCCCGGAGCGCCGTTCGCGCTGGCCTTGAGCGCCCGCTCGAACGTCCTCCAGGAGTTCGACGGCGGCCCCGGCCAGATCGCGATCCACGGTCTCGCGAACCTCGGAGGCACGCTCGGGACTGCCGTGTCCCACGGCTGCGTCCGCCTGGCCGCACAAGCCATGCGATGGCTCGTCGGCCGGATCTCGCCCGGCGTCCCGGTGACGATCGAGTCCTGACCAGTCCCGCCGGCGGCTGCGCGGCGGGGCCGGTCCCTCGACTCTTTGCCCTGAAGCCTGTCCACGGGGCTAGACTGACTGGCGATGTCTCGAGTCCAGTCATATCTCACGGGCCTGCTCGCCGCCGCGCTCCTCGTGCTCGGCCTTGCCGGCGCCCTCCCGGCCGGTGCCGCGACCGGCGACGGCCAGATCACCGGCCGGGTCACCGACGGCAACGGCGTGCCGCTCGGCGACATCACGGTCGCCGCGGTTCCGGTCGGCGGAGACACGATCGTGACGACCAAGTCGAAGGCCGACGGCACGTACATCCTCGAGCTCGCGCCCGGCTCATATGACGTCGGCTTCAACGCCCAAGTCGTCGCCAAGACGAACATCGACTACCAGTCGGTCATCTTCGGCGGTCCCGGGCCCGGCCCGACCGACACCTGCACGGTCTGCGGCGGCGCGCCCGTCACCGTGACCGCCGGCGTCGACACGACCAACGTAAGCGCCCTCCTCCCGCCCGCCGGCTTCACCCAGACCGGATCGGTCCGTCCGCTCAGCGGCAACACGATCGGCACGGTCGGCGGCAGGATCACCTTCAAGATCGGCTGCCACGAGGATCCGACCGGCTGCCACGGCACCGCCAACCTCCGGCTCGGCACGACGACCTCCGGCCCGATCATCGCGCGCGCCACCGTCTCCGTCTCGAACGGGAACGTCGCCAACCTCCACTTCACGATTCCCCTCAGCGTCCGCAGCCGCCTCGTCAGGGCCGGAACCCGCGGCCTCCAGGCGACCGTCGCGATCTCGACCGCCCACGGTCCGAAGTCGGTCACCCATTTCAAGCTCCGCGCGTAGGGTCAAGCTCCGCGCGTAGGGTCAAGCTCCGCTCGTAGCTTCAAGCTTGGCCGCCCAGGTGATCTCGGCTGGGTTGCCTTCGCCGCAGGCGGTCGAGCTCTCCGCGGGGGACCGGGTCGTAGAGCAGTGGACTCTCCAACGAAAGTAGTTGACTGACTCAGTCAGCTACTTTCGCGACGAAGGTCTCACCATCATCCACCTCCACCGCCCGCGGAGGACCCCGGTCGACCAACATCCACCGCCCGGCGGCCTCAGTCGGTGATCACCAGGTCCTTGGTGAAGTGGCTGAGCACGTCGGCTCCATCCGGCCGGACCACGACGAGATCCTCGATCCGCACCCCCAGCCGATCCGGCAGGTAGATCCCCGGCTCGACCGTCACGACCTGGCCCGCCCGCAGCGGGTCGTCCGGCGCCAGCTTCGACAGTCGCGGACCCTCGTGGACCTCGATCCCCACCCCGTGGCCCAGTCCGTGCCCGAACCGCTCGCCGTACCCCGCCGCCTCGATCACCGCCCGCGCCGCCGCGTCGACCTCGACGCCCGTCGGACCCGCGCAGACGGCCGCCAGACCCGCCAACTGCGCCTCCAGCACCAACTCGTAGATCTCCCGCCCCAGTCCCTCCGGCTCCCCCCCGGCCGCGAACGTCCGCGTGCAGTCCGAGCAGTACCCGTCGAGCACCGCGCCGATGTCGATCGTCACCAGCGTCCCCGCCGCGATCGGCTCGCCGGTCGGCGTCGCGTGCGGAAGGGCCCCCCGCACGCCGGACGCCACGATCGACGAGAAGCTCGGCCCGCTCGCTCCCCGCCGGCGCATCTCGTGCTCCAGCTCGAGCGCCACGTCCCGCTCGATCCGGCCCGACAGGCCGCGCTCGACGAGCCACTCGTAGATCTCGTCCACCAGGGCCGCGGCCGCCCCGATCCGCCGCAGCTCGTCCGCGTCCTTGACGCTTCGCAGCCGCTCGACCAGCCCACCCGACGCGACCAGCTCGACACCGTCCGGCGCCAGCTCGACCAGCCGCGCATGGCGACGCACGCTCAGCTCCGTGTCGTCGAACCCGATCCGCCCGACCGGCAGCTCGCCGGCAAGCGAGTCCAGCAGGTCACCGGTGACGATCTCGCACCCGAAGCCCGCGGTCAGCTCCGCCGCAGCCTGCGCCTCGTAGCGAAAGTCCGTCAGGAACCGCTGGACGCCGCACGTCGTCACGAGGGCCAGGCCGTTGGATCCCGTGTATCCCGTCACGTAGCGCAGGTTCGCCGCCCCCCCGACGATCACCCCGTCGAGGCCCTCCTCGCCCACCAGCCCCGCCAGACGCTCCGCCCTGCTCCCGCCACCAGCCGCGTTCATCCCTCGATTCCCCTCCTCAGTCGCACGAGCCCTTCCCGATATCCGTCGACGCCCTGCCCTGAGACCGTCGCCAGGCAGAGATCGCCGATCACTGACACCCGCCGCCACTCCTCCCGCCGCTCGACCGCCGACAGGTGGACCTCGACCGCCGGCAGGCCCGCGATCTCCAGAGCATCGTGGATCGCCCACGAGTAGTGCGTCCACGCCCCCGGGTTGAGGAGGATCCCGTCCGCCGTCTCCCGCAGGCCGTGCAGATGCTCGACGAACTCCCCCTCGAAGTTCGTCTGGAAGAAGCCGACCTCGAGCTCCAGCTCCGCCGCGAAGCCCGTCACCGCGGACTCCAGCTCGGCGAGCGTCTGCGACCCGTAGACCGCCGGGTCCCGCCGGCCGAGCATGTCCAGGTTGACCCCGTGCATCACCGCGACCCGGTTCATCGGCACAACTCTCGCACGGCCGCCGCCAACTCGCCGTCCGCGACCGCCGCCCCCGGCCGGACGTCGCCCGGGGCGTGGACCAGCACGAACGGCACGCTTCCGCCGGTTCGCTTCTTGTCGCGCGCCGTCGCCGCCAGGACCGCGTCGACGTCGACCCCGGCCATCTCGACCGGCAGGTCGTGGGCCGCCAGCAGGTCGGAGACCTCGCCCCGCAGGGCATCCTGACCCGAGAGGCGCAGCGCCGCCAGCAGGCCGAGCCCGACCGCCTCGCCGTGGCGGTAGCGGCCGTACCCCGTCACGACCTCGATCGCGTGGCCGACCGTGTGACCCAGGTTGAGCACCTGCCGCCGGCCGGCGTCCCGCTCGTCGTCGGCGACGACCGACAGCTTCAGCCGGACGCACGCCGTCACGACGTCGTCGTCGACCGGCTCGTCCCCGGCCACCCGCCGCCACAGCTCGCCCCCGGCGATCAGCGCCGTCTTGACCACCTCGGCGAAGCCTGCCGAGAGCTCGGCCGCCGGCAGCGTCTCCAGGGTCTCGGTGTCGACCACCACGCCCGCGGGCTGATGGTAGGACCCGACGTAGTTCTTGGCCTCCGGCAGGTCGACCCCCGTCTTGCCGCCGTAGGCCGAGTCGACCTGCGCGACGAGCGTCGTCGGCACATGGACGATCGGCACCCCCCGCTGGTAGGTCGCCGCGCAGAAGCCGGCCAGGTCGCCGACGACCCCACCGCCGAGCCCGACCAGATGATCGTCCCGGGCGACACCCCGGCGGGCCAGCTCCCGCCAGACGACCTCCGCCGTGGCAAGCGTCTTGCTCGTCTCCCCCGCCCCGATCGTGACCACACCGTCCCGGCGGCCGAGCCGCTCGGCGTACAGCGGACCGACATGCTCGTCGGTGATCACGAACCGCCGGCCCGCGGTCGGCGCCCCAACCGGCCAGACGCCGGCGCCGACCAGGCCGCGGCCGATCAGCACGGGGTAGTCGCCTGAGGAGCTCGTCGCCCACAGCATCCGGGTCCCCTCCGGCGCCCCCGCCAGGGCCTCGATCGAGCCCAGCGATCGCGCGACGTGCTCCCGGCCGACCGCCGGGAGGATCACCTTCGCGAGACGCGTGTACAGAGGAGCGCGCTCCGAAAAAAGAGCCGCGAACCGCTCCCGATCCCTAGCCAGTGGCCGCCGGCGACCCGCCGCCCGACCCCACGCCCGGCCGAGGTCGACGTCGATCAGCACGACCGTGTGCCCGGCCAGCGCGTCCCGGACCCGGGTCGAGAGGATCGCCCCACCCCCGAGCGACAAAGCGTCCGACGGCCCGGCCGCCGCCAGCTCGGCCAGCGTGACCTCCTCCTCCAGCGCCCTGAAGCCGGCCTCCCCGCCGCGGGCGAACTCCTCGGCGATCGTGTGGCCCAGGCGCTCCTCGATCCGCGCGTCCGTGTCGATCGACCGGCTCCCCCGGATCGCCGCGACCTGCCGGGCAGCCGTCGACTTGCCGGCCCCCATGAAGCCGATGAAGACGAGCGCCAGCCTAGCGTCCGATCCGCTCGCGGTAGGCCTCGAGCGCCCCGCGCACGTCGTCGATGTGGTCGCCGCCCAGCTTCTGCCGGTAGGCCCCCGCCAGGACGTAGGCCACCATCGCCTCGCCGACGACGCCGGCCGCCGGCACCGTGCACGAGTCGGTCCGCTCCCGCAGGGCTGCCGCCGGCTCGTGCGTCGCGATGTCGACCGACCGCAGCGGCTTGGTCAGCGTCGGCAGGGGCTTCATCGCGGCTCGCGCGATCAGCGGATCCCCGTTCGTCATGCCGCCCTCCAGGCCGCCCGCGTGGTTGGTCTCCCGGTAGAGGCCGCGCTCCTGCGAGTAGAAGATCTCGTCGTGCGCCTCGGACCCCGGCTTCCCAGCCAGGCCGAATCCCTCACCCAGCCCGACGCCCTTGATCGCCTGGATCGAGCACAGCGCGCCCGCCAGGCGGCCGTCGAGCCGCTCCTCCCACGAGACGTGCGACCCCAGGCCGGGGATCAGCCCGTACGCCCGGACCTCGAAGACCCCGCCGAGCGACTCGTTTGCCTTGCGCTGGACGTTGATGTGGCCGACCATCTCCTTCGACGCCGTCGCATCCAGACACCGAACCGGCGAGGAGTCGACCTCGACGAAGTCGTCGAGCGCCAGCGGCTCGTCGTAGTCCGGCGCATGCACGCTGCCGATCTGCACGACATGGGAGACGATGTCCACGCCCAGCGCGCGCAGGAACTCCTTCAATACCGCGCCCCCCGCGACTCGGGCGGCCGTCTCCCGGGCGCTGGCCCGCTCGAGGACGTCGCGGACGTCTGACAGCTTGTACTTCTGCGTCCCCGCCAGGTCCGCGTGTCCCGGTCGCGGCAGATGGACCTCGTCGACCGTACCCTCGATCGGCCACGGGCTCATCCGCTCGGCCCAGTTCTTGTAGTCCCGGTTGGCGACCTGCAGGGCGATCGGCCCGCCGAGCGTCCGCCCGTGGCGCACGCCCCCCGTGACCTCCGCCGCATCCCGCTCGATCTTCATCCGCCCGCCCCGACCGTGCCCCAGCTGGCGGCGCGCCATGTCCCGGTTGACCCTGTCGAGGTCGAGCTCGAGGCCGGCCGGCAGCCCCTCGACGATGCAGGTCAGACCCGGCCCATGGGACTCTCCTGCTGTGATCAAACGGATCGGCTCCACGGCTCGCAAGGATACGGGACACCTTCTCGGGCTCCGCGGCGCGCCCGGTTGCGCACTGGCTCCGCGGTGGGACACTCGTCGCCTGGGAGGACCAGCCGCTCGAAAGGCCCACCGGTCTGATCGGAGAGTCCAATGATGCGATTCGTTGTCGTGGTGTGCGGGATGGCGATGAGCTGGGCTTGGGCGGCTGCGCCAGCTGCCGCCGGCTGGTCCGCTTCGGTGACGCTGCACCCCGCGTCCGGCTCAGTCGATCCTTCGGTGACCAACCCGCGAGCCACCGTGGATACCCAGGGCCGCGGGCTCGTCGCATGGTTTGCCTCGCGCGGGACGACCCTCGACGCGGCGTGCGACGACTGGAATCAGCGGCCGACGCGGACGAGGACAGTCGCCACGCGTCACGTCATCTCCGGAGTGGTTGGACCGGCGACGGCGTCTGACGGGGACGGCGACGAGGTGGTCGCCTGGGCGCAGACCGATGGGCTCTACGCGGCCGTGCGGTCGCGCGACTCTGCGTGCCTGACTCGACCGCGCCGAGTGGTCAAGCTCACGATGAAGGCGAGCGGGTCAGGCGACGTCCACGCCGTTGGAACGGGCCGCGACAGCTTCGTGTTCGTGCTTCGCGCCAATGGTGCGGTTCTCGCTGTGGCGACCGACGACAATGCGCGTGCCGCGGGCGGGCTGGACGATCTCGGGCGGGGCACGCTATACGTGTCCCGAAGCAGCGGGGATGATCTGCGCGCCGACGCACGCGGCGACGCGGTTCTGGTCTGGTCGGAGGCAGGATCGCCGCAGCGGCTCGCGGTGAGCGTGCGACCCCCGGGTGGCGCGTTCGGTGCGCCGCAGTCCCTGCCCGACGCCGGCGCCGCTGACCCGTCGCTTGCTGTCGACGCAGCCGGCGACTACGCCGTCGCGTGGACCGACACCACGCGAAGCGGGGAGCTCACCGACTACGGAACGCCGTCGGTCGCAATCGGAACCCAAGACACTCCGCTAGGCCTCGCGATCCGAGCGCCCGCCGCCCAGGGAAGAGATTCCTACGCCCCACAGGCAGCCTTCCTCGGTTCGCTCCGCCTGGCTGTGCTCTGGCAGGTCAAGACCCGCCCGACGCCGTTCGCGGACACAGGCAGCGTGGTCGAAGCGACGCTCGATGCAGGCCGCTTCGGAGCGCCTCGCTCTGCCGGATCCGTCGAGGACGCCGACGACCCACAGGTAGCTGCCATGACGGACCAGCAGGTCCTCGTCCTGTCGACCCGGACCCATCGATTCGCGGCGCAGATCGTCACCCGCGCCGGCATACTCAGGAGCATCGCGCCCCCACACGGCGTCGCTCTTCAAATCCACGGCGCCGGCGCCGGCGCCGATCGCGATCTCGCGTCGACCGGGCGATACGCAATTGCGACGTGGGCCGCACGGACCGGGATTCAGGCCAGCATGTATCACCACGCGTGAACCGTCGACGAGGAGCTTTACCGCGCTTCGGCGGCGGTGGTCTCGCTGCGATGAAGGTC
Organism: Solirubrobacteraceae bacterium; assembly: GCA_036510225.1. Classification (GTDB taxonomy): domain Bacteria; phylum Actinomycetota; class Thermoleophilia; order Solirubrobacterales; family Solirubrobacteraceae; genus Palsa-513. Next base: position 17,945 of record DATCEH010000008.1, read on the forward strand.
GATCCACGCTTCGATCTCGTCCGGGTACGCGGCGCGGTACGCAAGTGCTGCGTCGATCTGCGGGCGGGTGACTGTCCCGTCTGACACGAGCTCGGCGGCCGGGTCCGCGACCGCTCCGAGGTCGTCGATCCACATGGCGACCTCCCACACGTCGGGGCCTGCGATCAGTCCCGCGCGGCGGCCGGTCGGTCCGTCGCGGAAGGTGATCATCGGGTACTCGTCTCGCCGCGCGCCCTCTTCGGCGTAGCGGCGCAGACGGCTGGACATGCTCTCGCCGGCTGCGCCGGCACGGAGGCGTAGCCGTTCAGCGAGGTGGTCATCGAGTCGCACGGAGATATTCACGGACATCACTACAGCGTGGCACGTTGTCACCCGGGGGGGTCAGGGAGACGTGGCAGTTCTTCCTGCTCGGCAGGCAGACGCCGGGCCCGACGCCACAAGTCCGGGGTTGATGACAAAGTCCCCGGGCCCGGCCGCTCTTCGCGACACCGAGGTACTCGGCGAGCTGGTCCGCGACCGACGGGACCGGACTGAGGCGCGCGAGGTTCGAGAGGCTCCTGTGCCGGTCGCGTCGCCGACCTTGACGTCGACCCCATAGCTGTCGACACTCCGCGGCGCCGCCAGCTGGGCGACTGGCGCCCCGGCCGGGCTCGGCGTCGAGCTGACCGCACGTCTCATCGACGTAGACGGGTAATGGCATCGCGCGTCTGGAGCATCTCAGCGCCAGCGGCGAGGGCGTCCAGGATCTGGGCGGGCGTCATTGGTGGGCGTCGGTAGCGGGCCGCAAGGCTCGCCAGGGCAGCGAGGACCGCGTCCGGGGCTTCGACCGCTAGCCGGTAGACAAAGGCGTCTGGATGTTGAATGTCGACCGTGTGCTCCCGGACGACGGGATGGTCGAAGTCGCGGATGTTGGAGGTCACGATGACTTGCGCACCGCTGTGAATCGCGGCAGCGAGGACATGGCGGTCGTCGGGATCGGGGAGCTCGAGCAATTCCGCGAGCGCCTGATGCCCGTCTACGAGCGCGTCGGGAAGAGCGCGCTCGATCAGGCGACGCGTGCGGTCGAGCAGTGCCCCATTGAGGTCGGGGCGGTTCTCGCGCAGATTGCGAAAGACCTCATCGAGTATCTCGGCGGAATAGCGGCGCGAAACCCGCCAGTGCGCGCGAGCTCGAGCATGAAGTCGCGCGGGACCTGCCCGTAGAGGACGTTCGCATCATAGACCGCGACAAGCCGCATCGGCGCGACTATCGCGCACCCATTCAGATCCTGTGCTCTTGGCCGATCCCGGCGAGTTCCGTGAGGACTGCATCGCGGTCGGCATCGTCGCGGCGCTTGTGGGCAACGAGGTCGCCGAGCAAGATGCGGCGGTGTGTGCCGACCTTCCTCGCTGGCAGCCGTCGCTCATCGATCAGCTTGAGGATGTAGGGGCGCGACACGTTGAGAAGGTCCGCGGCCTGCTGGGTGCTGAGCTCGGCCCGCTCGGCGAAGACCGTAACCGCCTCGCCGTCGCCGAGTTGCTCCAGAACCTCGACGATCAGCGCGAGCGCCGCACGCGGAACGACGATACTCGCGCCCTCGCTCACGCGCAGCTCCAGGTCGCGGCGTTTGGAATTCTGCTCGAGCACTCCGGCGAGGATCCTCGCGGCGGTGCTCGCGGCTTCAGTCTCGGCGGGCGCGAGTGTCGTGGGCGTAGTTCGGTTGGCCATTTGATCCAAACGAAATGATCGAAACAAGCGAAATAAGCGTAGCATGACGCATCGACTGGTCGCAACCCATCCCGCGGACACGGCGCAGAATGCGGCAAGGACAACGGGTTCAGCCGCGCGGTCCAAAGGCATACGCCGTAGCCAGCGAGACCACCGCCGCCCGACGCCGATCACCGGACGTGGCACGGTGCCAGCAACTTCTCGCGACGGCTCCAGGCGCATGAGATCCACAGCAGCAGCATGACGAGGCACCAACCCAGCCCAAACGCGAAGCCTCCCCCCGGGAGCAGCTCGATCACGACCCACTCGAGGATTCCGCCCCTTGTCGGACGAAGCGCCGGTCTCGCGTGGCTCCTGCGGCGATGGCGCCCGCCGCAGCGATGAATCCGATCGTGGCGACCCCCAGATATCCCCAGTCGTACGTGCGGATCCGATGGTTGCTCGTCGGGTCAGCGACCGTCTCGGCGCCGATCAGGCCGCCGAGGAGCAGAAGAAGAGCGACAAGGGTGTTTGCTGTGTGGCTTCGCTCATCCGGCGGCCGTCCCCGGCGTGGACCGGGAGTCCGCGAACCACGCGGACCGCGTCCTGGACGTGGCTGCGGCGCCGCACAGCTTCCCCGCCAGCACGACGAATGCCAGCGAGCGCAGCCGGCGGGTCGTAGTCTGAGTGACCGGTGAGAGCGCGAGTCCTTTCGCTCGCGACGACCGTAATAGTGGCGGTCGCCGGATGCGGCGGGTCGTCCCCGCAGGTGACGCGATCCGGCCCGGGTGTCGCGCGGACCATGCGTGCAACGAGTCCGCTTCCATGCCCGCGAACGGCAATCGACAATAGCAGCGCTGTCGGCTCGCCCTTCGATGCTCGGACGCTGCTGGGGATGTCGGAGGTCTCGGCATCGGCTCTGGCGACACGGGACGGATGCACGGTACGTGTTGTGCGTCGCGACGGGAAGGCGGCTCCGCTCACGGCTGACCTGAAGGTCAATCGCATCAACGTCGAGATCTCAGCGAACCGAGTGATCGCCGTGGACTCTGTGAGCTGACGGATCAGAGATGCGCTGGAGCCGGCCATCGAATGGCCGGCTCCAGATGTAACTCCGTTATGCGGTGGCACTGCCACGCCGACTACCTGCCGTTGTTGAGGAGTCCCGCCACCGTGTTGCCGAGGTTCCCCAGCAGGCTGACGACGCCCTGGGCGACCGAGTAGACGAGCTGGTCGAGCGCCGGCTGCGGCGTCGCCAGCATCAGCTGCCGGCCGGTCTTGCTCTCCTGGCGGCGGGCCGTCGCTGCTGCCGCTGGCGTCGAGTGGCCGACGACGCCCCAGTTGGTCACCGTGACGATCCCCTGGAAGATCGGTCCGGCCGCGGAGCTCGCGAGGAGCGCCTCGATCTGACCGGGCTTCAGCTCGACGACCTGACAGTTGGATGCGCTCGGCAGGCACGCACCCGGGCCCGTCACGACGGTTCCCTTGTTGAGGACGAAGTCGGCGGCCCGGCCGCTCTTCGCCACCCCGAGGTACTCGGCCAGCGCGTTCGTATCCGACGGCACCGGGCTCAACCGCTCGAGATCCGCGAGGTTCCGCAGGCCTGTCGCGTCCTGCACCCTGACGTCGACCGCGTAGCTGTCGACGCTGCGCAGCTTCGCCAGCTGGGCGACCGGCGCGCCAGCCGTGCTCGGCGTCGACGTGACCGGCTTCGGCGTGGTCACCTTCGCCGGCGTCGTCTTCTTCGGGGTCGTCTTGGTCGTCGTCTTGGTTGTCGTGGTCGTCTTCGGAGTGGCCGCGGTCGACTTCGAGGTGACCGCGGCAGTCGTCGTCTTGGCAGCCGTCGTGGTCACGTCCGCCGACGCCCGGAACGGGTTGAGCTCCGGCTTGGTGTAGTGCTTCGCCTTCGGCGTGTTCGGTCCGGCGACGTCCTCCAGCGCCTTCGCCGGGGATGGCGTCCCCGCCGGTAGGCTGATCGTCCTGCCCGGGCTCACCGGAGCCGGCTTGGACGATCCTCCGCCCGAGAACACCGATGCCCCGAGGGGAATCGCGATCGCGAGCGCCACCAGGACGACCACGACCGGGAGGAGGCGTTTGTCAACGAGATCAGCAGCTATGGATCGTAGGAATTTCATCCCAGGAACCTCAGGAGGTCGGCGTCGCCGTCGACGCGGTGGTCGGGGTGGTTGCCCCCAGCGTTGCCGCTGGCTGGCTGTAGGCAGTGGCCGTCACTGCGGCCTGAGCTGACCCGGATACCGGCGTCAGGCTGACCGACTGGATGCTCAGCAGACGCCCGTGGGCGACCACGTTGTTCCCATCGACCAGGGTGTAGTTGTCGATCGAGTGAATGAAGTGCTGCAGGGCGATGTAGCCCCCGTCAAACGTGAACGTGAAGCTGACCGGCGTCAGGACGGCGGCCGTCGGCCCCGCTGCCCCCGTCGTCCCCGTCGTCGGTGTGACGCTGGCGACCGGTGTCGCCGCGGCAGCTGGTGCAGCGACGTTGATCACCTGGAAGTCGATCCGCTTGTAGTGAGAGGTCTTGTCGAGCGCCACAAGCAGCTTCGGCACTCCGCTCGTCGACGGAACAGCCTTGTAGAGCTGCTTGACGACCTGCAGGTTCTGCGGGTAGCCGCTCTCCGCCGCCTGGCCCTGTGCGACCTGGGCCTGGGCGGATGCGAGCTGGGCATTCTGGGCGGTGACCGCCGTGCCGAGCTTCGCGGCGTCATGGCGCTTCGGGCTGACGAGCGCCAGCCAGAATGCGGCGAGCACGGCGGCGGCCACGAGGGCACATGCGACTAGTCGGTCCCTGGTGGTCATCACTTGCTCCCTGAGGTTGTCGATGGCACGGAGGCGGTGATCGGCGTGACGTCGCCCGCTCCCGCGGCATATATGAGGGTTGCGTTGAACGTGGCGCCCTTGCAGCCGGCAGCACCGGACGTGCTTGTGGCGCCGGATGCTCCGGCACTCGGTGCGGCCTTCGTCGACGACGCCAGCGACACCGTCGAGACGCCGGCGACCCGGTTGAGGTCGACCAGAACCGTCGCCACCTCACTGTGTGAGGTCGCGCACCCGGTCAGGGCAACCGACGGTCCGGGGGTTGCGGCGACCGGAACGCCCGGCGTTGGCGCCGCCGGCGCCACTGCCGCAGGGGACGTGCCGGACATCGAGTTCAGCGTGACGTCGGTCGGCAGCGACCGTGCGATCTGGTCCATCGAGTCGGACCAGTCGAAGCGGGACGACGCCAGCGCGGTGATCGCCTGCTGGCGCTGCTGGCGGATCGTCGCGAACTGGACGTACGGGTCCAGTGCCGCGGCCTGCGCCTGGGTATTGCTCGTCTCGGCCGTGACCTGCGTCAGCTTCGACTGCCGGGACGAGACCTGGCCGATCGAGATCGCGTAGAAGACGGCCATCAGCACGAAGACTGCGAGCGCACCGACGACGACGTAGGAGGCACCGCCGGCACGACCGGCGAGACCACCCGCGCCGCGGCGCTGCTCGGCGGGGATCAGGTTGATGGATCTCACGACGTAGCCTCCTCGATGGCCAGTCCGGCGGCCACGATCAGACGACTGGCCGGGACGCCGCCAGTCGCTTCTGGGTTGATCTGTGCAACGGATCCGACGCTGACCGGCATCCGCATCGCGGCCCCGAGTGCGTCGGTGAAGCCCGGGATGTCGACCGCCGGACCGCACAGGACGGCCCGTCCGACGTCGGTCTGGGCGCCCTGCGAGCTGTAGAAGTCGAGCGAGTTACGCACCTCCGCGGCGATCCGGTTGACACCCTCGGTCACCGCCGCCTGGACCATCGCCTGCTGGTCAGAGGCGTCCGGCCCGGGGCCGGTCGACTCGCCGTCGCGGTCCTCCACGACCGGGTTGACCCGGCTGACCTCACCGATCAGGGCGCGAGCCCGATCGAGCGGGACCTGGCAGCGCTCGGCAACGTCGCCGACGATCTCGTCGAGGCCGCCGCCGATCACTCTTGTGAAGCGGCAGACCCGGCCTTCGGCGATCGCCAGGTTCGTCAGGCCGCCGATCGACAGGTACAGCACCCGCTCGGCGGAGATCGCCCCTGCAGGCGCGAGGGCGCGGATCATCGCGAAGGCCGACAGATCGACGCCCTCCGGACGGAGCCCGGCGCCGCGGGCGGCGGCGAGGACCCTCTCGACCATGTCGCGCCTGGCCGCGACCAGCACGACCTGCTGACGCGGTCCGTTCGGAGTGTCGACAACACCCAGGGAGTGATGGTCGAGGACGACGCTGTCCAGCGGCATCGGGATCTCGTCCTGTGCCTGGAAGCGGACCGCCGTGGCGAGCTCCTTCGGATCTGCGATCGGCGGGAGCTCGAGCATGCGAACGACGATCCGCTGGTTGGCGACGCCGATCCGTACGCGAGTGTCGAGACCGCTGGACTCGAACAGCTGGGCCAGCGCGGCGCTCAGCGTGTCGACATCGGTCACCTCGCCGTCCCGCATCACACCGGGAGGCAGTGGCATACCGACCGCGCGCTCGATCTGGAGTCCACCGGCGACGCTGACCTGCGCGGCGACGATCTGTCCAGGCTCGATGTCGAGTCCGACCAACGGGCGGCCGGTTCGGCGGTTGTTCGAAGGCCCGCGCCGGATCGCCGGAAGCGAGCGCCGCGAGCCCGAGGAGGACCGCACGCTGGGTAGCGACGGCCGCTTGAGCTTGATGGGTTGGCTTAGACGGTTGGGCATCTTCCGGTTTCTTTTCTCGGGGCGTCCGGGAGGGTCGCCTTCCGGACCTTCATCGGCGCCTTTTCCGCCACGCATTAGCCCGCCACTAGACATCCGTTCGATGCCGGCGCAAGCCGGCCGGTCGGCGACTACGAGCCGACGCTGTTGAGGTACGCCGTGACGAGCGCGTCGCCGGCGTAGATGCCGACGATGCCGCCGAGGGCGAGGAACGGGCCGAACGGGATCGCCGTCTTGCGCCCGGCTCCGACGCCCGCGCGCTTCATGATCACGACTCCCACGACGACGCCGGCGACGAGCGCGACCAGCATCGCCGGTCCGACCGCCCGGCCGAGGAACAGGCCCAGCACGCCGGCCAGCTTGACGTCGCCCATGCCCATGCCCCGCGGGTAGGCCAGGGCCGCAAGCAGCAGGAAGCCGCCGGCCGCGGCTCCGGCGATCAGGCGCTCGACCTCGCCGCCCGGATCGAGCGCGGTGCCGATCACGATCGCCAGCACGGCCGCCGGTCCCGTGATCCGGTTGGGGAGGAGCCGGTGGTCGAGGTCGATCAGCGCGAGCGGGACGAGCACGAGCACCAGGACGAAGCCGAGCACGGCCTTCCCCGTCGAGTGCTGGCTTGCCACGGCGCCCGCGCAGAGCACGGCGGTACCGGCCTCGACGAGCGGATACCGGGCCGAGATCGGCTCGCCGCAACTGCGGCAGCGACCGCGCAGCCACAGCCACGCGAGAACCGGCACGTTGTCGTAGGGCTTGATCGGCGTCTCGCACGACGGACAGTGCGACGCCGGCACGGAAAGGGACTCTCCGCGCGGCAGGCGATACACCACGACGTTCAGAAACGAGCCGATGATCGCGCCGAAGAGCCCGGCGAGGACGACATAGGCAGCGCTCATGCGCAAGGCACCATAGCCACAGCATCGACCGGCGTTCTCAATTTCTTTACGCCTTCGCGCGAGCGCCTCAGCATGATGGCGCCCATGAGCGCCTCGGACATCATTCTCGTGCTGGTCGTCGTCACCGCGATCTCCTTCGACTTCACCAACGGCTTCCACGACACCGCGAACGCCGTCGCCACCGCGATCGCCACCGGCGCGCTCAAACCGCGCATCGCCGTCCTGATGTCGGCCTGCCTCAACCTCGTCGGCGCGTTCATCTCGATCAAGGTCGCCGCGACGATCGCCAAGGGAATCGTCGACGCCAACGTCCTCAGCGGCACGACAGGCCTCTCGCTCGTCTTCGCCGCCCTGATCGGGGCGGTCGCCTGGAACCTGATCACGTGGTACTTCACGATCCCGTCGAGCTCGAGCCACGCCCTGATCGGCGGGATCATCGGCGCGACGATCGTCGCCAGCGGGACCGGTGCCGTCAAGTTCCGCCCGCTTGTCCAGACCGTGCTCGCGCCGGCGATCATGTCGCCGGTGATCTGCGCCGTGGTCGCCTTGATCGGCACGTTCTGCGCCTACCGTCTGGTTCGCCTGCTGGGCGACCGTGAAGCGATCCGCGGCTACCGGGCCGGCCAGATCGGCTCGGCCGCACTCGTCTCACTGGCCCATGGGACGAACGACGCCCAGAAGACGATGGGCGTGATCTCGCTCGCCCTGATCGCCAACGGCAACATCAGCTCGACCCACTTCGCCGTGCCACTCTGGGTCAAGCTGTCCTGCGCCCTGGCGATCGCCAGCGGCACGGCGATCGGCGGATGGAGGATCATCAACACGATGGGCAACCGCCTGACCACAGTCGAATCGCCTCAGGGCTTCTCGGCCGAGTCGGCCAGCGCCTCGGTGATCCTCGCCTCCTCCTACTACGGCTACCCCCTCTCGACGACCCACGTCGTCTCCGGCGGCGTGATCGGATCCGGCCTGGGCAAGCGCCTGGCCAGCGTCCACTGGGGCGTCGCCGGGCAGATGGCGACGGCCTGGGTCTTCACGATCCCGGCGGCCGGTGTGATGGGAGCGTTCGCCTGGGGCGTCTCGGACCTCTTCGGCAAGGGGAGCGTCGTCGGGTCGTTCATCATCGCCATCCTCGCCGCCGCGGCCGCGTTCACGCTGTTCCGACTGGCTCAGCGCAACAACATCTCCGCGGCCGACCTCGACCGCTCGCACGTGACGCCCGAAGACGAAGCCCGAAGCGGAGGGGCCGCGCTCACCGCCCCTGCGCGCGCTGCGGCCGGCGCCGCGGCGTAGGGAGTCACGGTCACGATGCTCGCCACCGCACTGATCAACACCGACGCCCTCTGGAAGATCATCCTTGCCTCACTGCTCGGCGGCGTCGGCGTCGTCGTCGCCTTCGGCTTCCTCCTGCTTGGCCTCTCGAAGGCCAACCAGGCCAAGGGCAAGCCCGGCGAGCAGGCCGGCTTCTACCTGATCAGCGGCGTCTGCGGCCTGTTCTGCGTCGCAGCGATCGCCGTCGGGATCTACGCGATGGCCAAGAAACCGTCCAGCCCGGCACCGAAGCCCGCCGCGAAGGCGGCGGCGATCCACGCCAGCGCCTGAGCACCGCGTCGGGTCGGGTGCCGCGCGGGGGTCCCGCGGGCCAGGCGGTCAGATCGCCGGAGCGGCGTAGGATCGGTCGTATGTCCGACTACCCGCAGCCGATCGTCCCGGTCGGTCACGTCGAGGCCGCTCCGCGTCGCGTCCGGGCGCTGCTCGGCGGCCAGGTCGTCCTCGACACGACGCGGGCTCTCTACGTCTGGGAATGGCCCCACTACCCCCAGTACTACGTGCCGGTCTCAGACGTCGACCGCGATCTACTCGTCGACGAGCACCACACCGAGCGCACGGAGCTGGGCATGGCCCGACGGCACGGCCTGCGGGTCGGCGAGCTCGCACGCCCGGGCTGTGTGCAGATCTACGGCGAGGACTCCCACGAGGGCCTCGCGGGAACCGCCAGGCTCGACTGGAACGCGCTCGACGCTTGGTTCGAGGAGGACGAGGAGGTCTTCGTCCATCCGCGGGACCCGTACTCCCGGGTCGACGCCCTGCGGTCGACGCGGACCGTACGCGTCGAGATCGACGGCATCGTGCTCGCGGAGTCGTCCTCCCCGGTGATGGTCTTCGAGACCGGCCTGCCGACCCGCTATTACCTCAACCGCACCGACGTCAACTTCGAGCATCTCAGGCCGACCGATACCGTGACCGCCTGCCCCTACAAGGGCCGGACCAGCCGCTACTGGTCGGTCGTGATCGGTTCCGACGAGCATCCCGACCTCGCCTGGGCCTACGACTTCCCGACCCGCGAGCTCACGCCGATCGCCGGTCTGGTCGCCTTCTACAACGAGAAGGTCGACGTGATCCTCGACGGTCGACCAATCGCACGCCCGCAGACGCACTTTTCCAATTAGCCTCCAGGCACGGACCGCCCGACGGACGATCGACTCGGAATTAGTCCGCCCCCGCGCCACCGACGCTCAGCTCATCCCGCTCGGGGAGCCAGACTCCCGCGAACCGGCGAGCCAGTGAGCGTCCTTCGCCGGACGCTGCCCGGTGAATACAGCGAGAACGCGAGCGAGCACGTCGCCGGAAGTGCGGCCGCCAGGAAGAGCAGCGACTGCTGGTCGGCGCTCAGATGTACGGGCGCCCAGACGAACACGACCCAGCTCAGGGCCGTGGCGGCCAACGCCCCGACCGGAGGACGGTCGTGCGTGAGCGCCTCCCACGCAGCCAGTGCGAGGATGAATGGCAGCGCGTAGTACACCGTGTCCCAGACGTCGAGCTCGGCCCGTAGGAGAAGTAGCAACGCGAGCAGGAGTAGGGCGTCGTATTCCCGGCGCCGCCCTCTCGCGGCCAGGAATGTGAGCGGCGCGCCGATCAGCACGATCAGCGGGTGACTCAGCGTGATCGCCCATCCCACGCCGACACGGTAGCCGGGCTTCGGCGCCCCGAAGAGGCCGTACACCGCATGCCCATGCGTTCCCAGGAACCACCACACCTGCCAGGGTTGAAAGATCGGAGACGCCGCGCTGACCGACGCCGCGGCGCGCAACTGGCCTGTGAAGCCACCGCCGGCGAGGACGAGCGGCGCGAGGACCACCGCGACCACGCCACCGGAAATCGCGATCGCCCTGACCCGGCCGGCCGGTAGCGCCAGGAGAACCGGGCCGACGGCGACGAGTGCCCATTCCTTGTTGGCGATCGCGAGGCCCAACAGGAGCCCCGCCCAGCCGCTCCGACCGCGCATCGCCACAAGCACTGCGGCGATCGCCAGGCCGGCACTCAGCAGGTCCTCAGGATGACCGATCTCGCCGGCTCGAATCGTGATCGGGTTGGCCACGAAGAGGGCGAGAAGCGCACCGCGGGCAAGGCGCGATCTGTGCAGGCCTCGCATCTGACCGACGATCACGATGCCGACCCCCGCCGCGACGAGGAGACACGGCAACGAGACCATCCGGTAGACGGCGACCGGGCCTCCGCCCCACAGCCCGGGCACGAGAGCGAACGGTGCCCTCAGAATTAACGAGCCGCCATAAGCGGGCGCCGCCGTGAGGAAGGACAGAACGTGTCCTTGGATCAGCGCGTCGATCGCTGGTCGAGCCTCGTCGTCGTAGTCATTCCAGGCCACGTCGTAGAAGCCGAGCCACGCGATCACGAGGATCCCGAGCGCGGACATCGCCAGGACGAAGGCGTAGTTGGACAGGCGTTTCGGCATCACGGGTCATATCGGCCGCGACCTCCGCGCGCTCAAACCGCACGACCTGGCCCGCGATCGAGTCTGCGCCGTCGTGGCGCGGTCACTCGACTCCGGCGGTCGGAGCGATCCCGGCGATCACCCATCGCCCCGGGACCGCGGCTACCAGGAACCGCTCTGTGTCACTGCGCTCTTCGTGAAGCCGCCGATCACGTCGCAGCCCCCCGCGCTGGCGTTGCCGGCCGCTACGGTGCACGTACGCGAGACGACCCCGGCGTCGTGGGTGACGGTGAAGCTGTCCCCGGTCGGGATCGAGATGACCGTCACCGCGTACCCGAGCCTGTTCCCGGTCGCGGCCGGAGTGCCGCCGGGACCAGTGACCGAGCTGAGGAATGCCCTGCCCGGCCCCGTGGACGTGGTCGGAATCGAGGGCTCCGTCACCGCAAGAGTCGCCGTTGAGACGGTCGCGTAGCTCCCGCCGTCATCGGTGGATATCGTCTCCGCGGTTGTCTGCGCCGTCCGGACGAGCTCCTTCGCCGACGCGTCGCTGGCCTTCGACTGCTGGTTGAGGAACGACGGGATCGCGATCGCCGCGAGAATGCCGATGATCAGGACCACGATGAGAAGCTCGATCAGCGTGAAGCCGGTCTCGGCGGAGCCGCGTCGCGTCATGTTGCGGAGCATTAGGAATCCTCCTGGGATCCTCTGGCGTTGGTCGGGCGCCAGCTCCGTGGGTCGTCCTGCCGCGGTCACGGCAACCCGGCTATCTCGACGTACCTCCGCCGGAGGCACGGGAGACCCGTGGCTTTGCGTCACACCCTCGCGAGTGTTTTGCCATTGGCACCTCGGCTCTGGCTTGCCCCATGGATCGACCGGGCACGAGGTGCGGTGTAGCGACGGAGCCCGCGACGTGGACGTCTGTCGTAGACCGAGCGCTCGCCCACTCGGCGCTGCCTAACGCCCGTCACCGGGCAGCGAGTCTGAGCTCAATAGCGGGCAGCCAGCGACCGGTGCCGTCGGTGGACGTCGCGGCTCCGACCGTGATCGGCTCGAGGCGTCGGCCGCACGAAAAGAGCGGGCGGGCCGATGGCCCGCCCGCTCTGAGTTTGCTCGACCTGCCTGCTACTTGCCTACCAGGATCCGGCACCGGTGTGCGCACCGGCGGCCGTGATCTGGCAGCCGCCTGCGGTCGCGTTGCCGGCCGGGACGTTGCAGCTGCGCGTCACAACGCCCGCGTTCTGTGTGACCGTGAACGTGTCGTTGGTCGGCGTCGATGTGACCGTGACGGCATAACCTGTCGGGCTTCCCGTAGAACCCGTTCCGTCCGGAGCAGTGACCGCACTCAGGTAAGCGTTGCCGGCGCCCGACGTGCTCGTCGGGATCGACGGCTCTGTCGCAGTAAGCGTCGCACTCGACACAGTCGAGTAGCTACCGCTGTTGTCTGTGGCGATCGTCTCTGCGGTCGTCTGAGCCGTCCGGGCCAGCTCCTTGGCCGAAGCGTCGCTGGCCTTGCTCTTCTGGTTGAGGAACGACGGGATCGCGATCGCCGCGAGAATACCGATGATCAGAATCACGACGAGAAGCTCAATCAGCGTGAAACCCTTCTCGTCCTTCGCACGCTGACGCACCTTGTAAAACATTTCAACCTTCCTCGGTTCGTGCTGCGTCATAACAGTCCCTCTGCCAGTGACCGCAAACGCGAGTCTGGTCAGCAGGGTGGCGACGGCCGCCGCGGCACTGGACTTCACTTGATGCGGCGGTGTGGAGCCGACGACGAGGCGACCACCGTGGCCGCCTCGTGTCGCGTGACTCGCGAGCCTCTCGTGAGACCGACGCGAGTGAGTCAGTAGTCGCTTACCAGGACCCGGCGCCGGTGTGTGCGCCAGCAGCGGTAATCTGGCAGCCGCCTGCGGTCGCGTTGCCCGACGGGACGTTGCAGCTGCGGGTGACAACTCCTGCATTCTGCGTGACCGTGAACGTATCGCCGGTCGGCGTCGAGGTGGTCGTCACGGCGTAGCCCGTCGCGCTACCATTCGCGGCCGGTGTGCCACCCGGGCCGGTGACCGAGCTGAGAAACGCATTGCCGGCACCCGACGAACTCGTCGGGATCGAGGGCTCGGTCGCAGTCAGCGTCGCGCTGGAGACAGTCAGGTAGCTACCGCTGTTGTCCGTCGCGATCGTCTCTGCCGTGGTCTGAGCGGTACGGGCCAACTCCTTCGCCGACGCGTCGCTCGCCTTGCTCTTCTGGTTGAGGAACGACGGGATCGCGATCGCGGCGAGGATGCCGATGATCAGGATCACGACGAGCAGCTCGATGAGTGTGAAGCCCTTCTCGTCCTTGGCACGCTGGCGCATCTTGTAAAGCATGAATCCTCCTGGATCCGCTTGGCTTGTAGATGGAGTGCCAGCTCCTTGAGTGTCGATGGCCGATGTTTCGGCAGCCCGGCTATCTCACAAGACCTTGCGGTCAAGTCGAGATCCGTGGCTTTGCGTCACACCCTCGCGAGCGCTTTGCCTTTGGCACCTCGGCTCTGGCTTCCTGCCCCATTGATCGGCTGCACCTGAGCCGAACATGAGGGTCTGGACGAAAGTCGTACACCACCCCCGTGGGGCCGCCTCGGTCGGCCGGCTCGAAACAGTGCGTCTAACGGACGCGCTCAGGCAGGTGGAGCGGCGCCGGCGGCGGCCGACTCGCGCCAGCGAGCCTGTGCGTCGTGACCGGCGAGGCGCACGCCGCTGCCCTCGCACCACGGGCACGGAACGAGCTTCGCCTCACCACCGAGGCTCGAGATCACCTGGCCGGCGCCACGGCAGGCCAGGCAGTCATCGGAGCGGCTCGGGGAGTCTGTCTCGTCTGCCATCGGTGGCGAGCGTAGCGGGTGTCGCCTGCGATCATGCCCGCCGGTGGCCCGTCCCGCGACGCAAGAGGCTGAGAAACCCGCGCGGGACGACGACTCTCGAGCGATCGACGCTCCGGGCCGCCTGCCGAGCAGCGCTGCGGCGTTGGTAGCCTTGGCCCTGATCACGGCAGCCGCGGCGACGCTGCGCCTGAGCTCGCTCCGTGCGGTCCCGCCCGACCCGTTCTACGACGCCGCCGTGCGGAGCATGTCGCAGTCGCTGCACAACTTCTTCTTCGGCGCCTACGAGCCGGCCGGAAGCGTCTCGATCGACAAGCCGCCGATCGACCTCTGGCTCCAGGTCGTCTCGGTGAAGCTGTTCGGGTTCGGCCCGGTGGCCCTCAAGCTGCCCCAGGCGATCGCCGGGACGCTCGCCGTCCCCCTGCTCTACGACGCCGTGCGCCGGGTCTTCGGCTCGCTCGCCGGCCTCGCGAGCGCGCTCGTCCTCGCGGTCCTGCCGATCGCCGTGCTGACGGCGCGGAGCGACACGATGGACTCGGTGATGATGCTGCTCAGCGTGCTGGCGCTCTGGCTGCTCGTGCGCTTCATGCAGGACCAGCGGGCGCGGTGGCTCTACCTCGCGGCCGCTGCGATGGGCCTGGCGTTCAACGTGAAGCTGTTCCAGGGACTCGTCGGACTCCCGGCCCTGGCCCTGCTCGCGTGGTCGGCCGGGTCCACCAGGCGGCTTCGGCGCCTCGGGCTGGCCAGCGGCGTCTTCGTCGCGGTCGCGCTGGCCTGGCTGACGGCGACGCTGGTCGTCCCGAACGCCCCCTATGCGATCGGCTCGACGAACGGGTCGGCGTGGAACGCGGCGTTCGTCTTCAACGGCTATGACCGGATCGCGAGCCCAGCGACTCAGTCGGCTCTCAACGGCCCCGATTCGACCGGCCCGACCAAGCCGGCCGGTAACAGCGAGCAGCAGCGGGCGACCGTCCCGATCGGCACGCCCTCGGCGCTGCGGCTCTTCGATCACGACGGCCCGCTCTCGGGTCTGCGCCTCGGCTTCGTCCTGCTGGCTGCGCTCGGCCTCGGCCTCGCCGCGCTGATCGCGTCGCTGCGCATCGCCGAGCAACGTGTCGTGGCCGCGTCCCTGCTCGTGTGGCTGGGGACCGGGGTCGTCCTGTTCAGCGCGATGGCCCGGCTGCACCCTCGCTATACCGACGGCTTCACGCCGGCCGTCGCCGCAGCCGCCGGCATCGGGCTGGCCTGGATCGCACGGAAGGCGTCGGCGAACGGGCCCGGCGGGCTTGCCTGCCGGCTCGTCGGCGGGCTGACCGCGGTCGGCCTCGTCCTCTACGGACACTTCCTGCTCGGCGGGGGCAGCGATATCTGGAAGCTCACGGCACTGGCCGCAATCGCGGCGATCCTCGCGGCGATCGTCCCGCTGCCGGCGTCGCTCGCCCAGAGCCGTCCTCTGCGCGGGCCGGTGCTCGCCGGGGCGCTCGCCGTCGCGACGCTCGTGATGCCGGTGGCGATCGCACGCGGGCTCGCCATCCACCACGAGGACGACGCTGGTCACGTCGGCGCGATGGCCCCGTCGCAGACCGCCTCGCTCAGCGCATACCTGCACGCTCACGGGGACGGCGCTCACTACGAGCTGGCGAGCGCCGCGGCGACTCAGGCCGGCGCGCTGATCGCCCGCGATGGCCTGCCGGTGCTCGTGCTGACGTCATACAACGCCCGCCCCCTCGTGCCCGTCAGCCGACTTGCCGAGCTCGTCGCGAGCGGCGCCGTTCGCTACGCACTGCTCGAGGGCGGCTGCGGTCCTCGGACCTCGCGCCAGCTGGCCCAGTGCTCGAGCGACGCAGCGTGGGTACGCGCCCACGGACAGGATGTCTCGAAAGCGGCGGGATTGACCCGTCCAAGACTCCTCTGGCGCCTGAGAAGACGCTAATTTCCAGTCCATGCCAGCGAACGCCCCGACGCTCGAGATCCTCGTCGTCGACGACGAGGTCGCCCTGCGCGAGATGCTCGAGCGCTCGTTCACCCGCGAAGGTCACCGCGTGACGGCGGTGGCAGACGGGACATCGGCGATCGAACGGGCCGGGAGCGACCATTTCGACGTGATCCTGCTCGATGTCGCGCTGGGGTCGGGCCCCAACGGATACGACGTCTGCCGGACGCTGCGAGCCCGCCGGAATGTCGTGCCAATCATCATGCTGACGGCGCTCGACAGCGAGGCTGACGCGGTGCAGGGGCTCGAAGCCGGAGCTGACGACTACGTGACGAAGCCGTTCGGCCTGGCCGAGCTCCGCAGTCGCATCCGGGCCGTCCTGCGCAGGGCCGGCCCCCGCGGCCTCGGCGGGTTGGGTGGCGAGGTGCTGAAGATCGCCAGTATCAAGCTCGACCGGGCACAGCGCGAGGTCAGCGTCGACGGAGTCCCCGCGAAGTTGACGTTCTCCGAGTTCGAGCTCCTCTCGTGCCTGATGTCCGAGCCGCAGCGCCTCTTCAATCGCCAGGAGCTCCTCCGTGCGATCTGGGGGGATTCGGCCTACCGGGATCCGCGGGCGATCGACGTTCACATCCGCCACCTCCGCGAGAAGCTTGAGCAGCGGCCAGACGAGCCGCGTCTGATCCTCACCGTGCGGGGCGCCGGGTACCGCTTCGCGGAGCGCTGATGCGCCATTTCGGCCTCCGTCCGCGCCTCCTCGCCGCGCTGGTCCTGACGAGCGCGGTATCGCTGGGGTTCGCGGCTATCGCGCTGCTCTCGCCCCTGAAGAACAGCCTGCGTCAGGACAGCACGACGACCGTCCTGGCGACGGTCGGCGCGGCGATGCCCGGCTTCGAGGAGATCGACCCTGACCCGGCGACGCCCGGGCAACTCAACCCGGCCTCCCTGAGAACCCAGGTACGCTCGCTAGAGCTCCGCTCGGGCGGGCGGGTCGCGGTCTTCGACTCGCAGCTGAAGCCAGTCGAGAACTCCGACCTCGACCCCGACCTGCCGCTGTCGGTCAGCGACGTTGCGCTCAGCCTGAAGACGCACCGCCGACTCAACCTAATCGACCACGGCGACCTCGTCGTCACGCAACCCGTCGAGATCCTCCACCAGCCGTACGTCGTCGAGCTGCGAAAGCATCTGGAATACGTCCAGGAGGCGACGCGTGTGGTCGGCAGCGTCTTCCTCAAGGCAGCCGCCGTCGGCCTCGCGGTCGCCCTGCTGCTGGGGATCGGGCTCTCGGCCACGCTCGTGCGCCGCCTCGAGCGCCTGCGCGACGCGACGCGCAACCTCGACCGCGGCGGAATCGACGCCGTCCTCAAACCGGACGACAGCCCACACGACGAGATCGGCGAGCTGACCCGTGCGTTCATCGGTCTGCAGGAACGCCTGCGCCACCAGGAGAGCGCGCGGCGGGCGTTCGTAGCCACCGCGTCGCACGAGCTGCGGACGCCGCTGGCTTCGCTGGACGGGATGCTCGAGTTGCTGGCCGACGACCTCGCCGGCGACCCGATCGATGTCGACGACGCCCGGCGGCGACTGACTCACGCCCAGGAGCAGTCTCGCCGACTCGGCAATCTCGCAGCCGATCTGCTCGACCTCAGCCGGATCGATGCTGACGTCGAGCTGCGGAGCGAGCCGATCGAGTGCTTCGAGCTGGCGCGGGCCGTCGCGGCCGAATTCGACCGCCGGGCGTCCGAGCGTGACGTCAGCCTGAGCATCGAACCCGCGACGATGTCGTGCTGGGCCGAGGGTGATCCGGGTAGCGTGGCACGGATCGTGCGCATCCTGCTCGACAATGCGCTCCGCGCCGCGCCATCCGAGTCCACCGTGAGCGTGGCGATCGACGGCGCCAGACAGTGGACCCAGATCGAGGTCCGCGACCGGGGACCAGGGGTTCTGCCGGCCGAGCGCGACCTGATCTTCGAGCGCTTCCAGCGCGGCAGCGGCCGCGGCGGCGAAGGGGGCTTCGGACTCGGCCTGGCGATCGGCCGGGAGCTCGCCACGAGAATGGGCGGCTCGCTCGAGCTCGTCGACGACGCTCAGGACGGAACGGTCTTCCGGCTGCGGCTGAAGACGGCCCTCGTGGCGGTGGCGGTGTGAGCGCGGAGCTCGTCGAGCTGGCCGAACGAGCGCGTCGGGTCGGGCGAATCGGTGTCGACACGGAGTTCGTCGGCGAGGGCCACTACAGGACCCTGCTCTGCCTGATCCAGCTGGTCGTCGAGGACGACGCGGGCCTGACGGTCCTCGTGGTCGATACGCTCGATCACTCGATCGACCTCGCTGCGCTGGCCGCGGTGCTCGCCGACCCGGAGGTCGAGGTCGTCGTCCATGCGGGGCGCCAAGACGTCGCGCTGCTGCGCCGGTGCCTGCCGACCGAGGTCACGCGACTCTTCGACACGCAGATCGCCGCGGGGTTCGCGGGTTTGCCGGCTCAGGCCGGCTACGACACGCTGCTGCGCGAGGTGCTTGGCGTCAATGTGCAGAAGACGGCGAGCTACACCCGCTGGGATCGGCGTCCGCTCAGCGACGAGCAGGTTGGCTACGCGCGGGAGGACGTTCTCCACCTGCTCGACCTCTCGACCGAGCTGCAGCGGACGCTCGCGGCAAGCGGTCGCCTGGAGTGGGCGCGCGAGGAGTGCCGCGCGCTCGAGCACGCGAGCGACTCGCGCGATCCAGACCAGGTCTTCGCCCGGCTGCCGCGGATCAACTCGCTGAAGGCGTCCGCCCGGGCCGTGGCGCGTGAGCTTGTCGAATGGCGGGAGCGTGTCGCCGCCGATCAGGACCGGCCGGCGTCGACGGTGCTCAACGACGCCGCGGTCGTCGAGCTCGCCAAGCGGCGACCGCGGTCGGCCTCGGAGCTCGACCAGATCCGCGGCGTAAACCCGGGAAGCCTGCGCCGTCGCGGGGCCGAGCTGCTGGCGGCGATCGACCGGGGCACGCGGCGCGATCCGATTCCGGCCGAGGCGCAGCACCACGAGCCGAACTCACCGCTCGACGCCCCGCTGATCGCCCTCTGCGAAGCCCTCGTCCGGGCACGGGCGCTCGAGGGCCAGCTCGCGTACGAGCTGATCGCCGCGCGGGCCGACCTCCAGCGCATCGTCACCAGCGTGCGAGCCGGGCGCGGCGAGCCTCAGCTCCGGACGCTCGACGGCTGGCGTCGCGAGCTGGTTGGCGCCGAGCTGCTCGAGCTGCTCGGAGGCCGCCACGCGCTGGCGGTCGGCGCCGACGGGCGACTTGCGGTGAGTGCGGCCGTCCAGGTAGGCTGACGCCCCGCCTATGGGAAAGCGCGACGCGGCCGGCCGGGTCGTCATACAACGGTCCCGCGCTCGGCGGGCACAGCAGGCCGCTCTGGCGATCGCGTGTATAGCGCTCGCCTGTGTGCTCCCGGCGAGCGCCGTGGCCTCGGTCTCACAGAGCTCGATCTTCCAGGACGACGACCTCCTGATCTACAACACGACGGCCGGCACCCAGCAGACGATGCAAACGCTGGCGCTGCTCGGGGTCCAGAGCATTCGCGTCTCGGTCTACTGGCGAGTGGTCGCCCCGGACCCGCTGTCGACGACGCGGCCGGCCAACTTCGACGCGTCGGACCCGGCCGCCTACCCGGCCGATGCTTGGTCTCGCTACGACCAGGTCGTCGAGGACGCCCACGCCCTGGGAATCGCCGTGAATCTCGACATCACGTCCCCGGCGCCGCTCTGGGCGACCCAGACGCCGGATCGGGCCGACATCGCCAACACCTACGACCCGTCGGGCCCCGAGTTCGGGGCGTTCGTGCACGCGGTGTCCGAGCGCTACAGCGGCACCTACGTGCCGCCACCGCCCGCCAGTTCCACTCCCACTCCGGCCCCTACACCGTGCGTTGGTCTGCTCGGCTGCCTGTTCAACCCGAACGGCACTGGTAGCAGCCCAGCCCCTCCACCGCCGCCGATCGTCACGACCACGCCGCTCCCGCGCGTGAGCAGCTGGTCGATCTGGAACGAGCCCAACCAACCGGGATGGCTGACGCCACAGTGGGCTCCGGACGCGGCCGGTCACCTGGTCGAGCGCTCGCCGGCGCTCTACCGGAGCCTCGTCAACGCCGGCTACGCGTCGCTCCTGCAGACCGGGCACGGCTCGGACACGATCTTGATCGGCGAGACCGCCCCGAAGGGCCTCTCGGTGCGCGGCGAGACCCGGGCGATCTCACCGCTGCTGTTCATCCGCGATCTGTACTGCGTCAACTCGAAGCTCCAGCCGCTGGCCGGCTCGCGGGCCTCCGCGCTTGCCTGCCCGGTGACTGCCGCCCAGTCGGCGGCCTTCCCCGCGCAGAACCCCGGGCTCTTCAAGGAGACGGGCTGGGCCCATCACCCGTATGAGCTGACCTTCGCTCCGACGGTCTCGACGAAGAACTCGGACTTCGTGACGATCGCCAACCTGAGCCGGCTCGGGACGACCTTCGACGGCATCGAGCGGGCATATCACCGCTCCCGCCAGATCCCGTACTACCTGACCGAGTTCGGCTACATGAGCGACCCGCCGAGCCCGGTCGGGGTCTCGCTCAGCCAGCAGTCGGCCTTCCTGAACCAGGCGGAGTTCATCGCCTACAGCAACCCCCGAGTCCGCGATCTCTCGCAGTTCCTCCTGCAGGACTCACCGCCGATCGCGTGCACCCGATGCTCGGATCCAGGCGGGTATGGCTCGAGCTTCGAGACTGGCCTGGAGTTCCAGGGCGGCAAGCCGAAGCCGAGCTTCGCGGCCTACCGGATGCCGATCTTCCTGCCGTCACCGACCGTGAAGAAGGGCGCCAAGCTGCGCGTCTGGGGACTCGTCCGCCCGGCTCCGCACGGCGCCGCGGTCAGCGTCGCGATCCAGTTCCGTCCGGGGACGACGGGCGCGTTCAAACGGATCGCGACCGCCCGGACCAAGTCGCATCCGGCCTATCTCGACACGCACGTCAGCCTGACTCGGTCGGGACAGCTCCGCCTGGCCTGGCGGGATCCGACGACCCACGCAGTGATCTACAGCCGGGACGTCAGCGCCACCGTGAGGTGACGCGTGGTTGGGCCGAGCGGTCTGGGACACCGGACAGCGCATCGCCGTGACCGGACCCGACAGCGTGGCTACAGGTTCCAGAACCTCGCAACAGCGTGAGATCAGTGCTTCGCCGGGGGCGAGACCGGGGAGCGGTTCACGCTCACCGCCGACCGCCGGCAGTCGTCGAACTGGTTTCACTGCGACGCCGGCGGGCCGTGCCGGTCGAAGAGGCGCGAAACGCCGCCGCTCGCCATGCGGCGGATGCCGGCCTGCTCCGAGATCTTTGTTCGTTGCGGACACGACGGACGAGCATGAGGGCCCTCTGCTGGACACGTCGTTCTGTCGCCAAGGAGTCAAGCCGAGCGCTTGGCCAGATGCCCGGGGTCACTGAGACCGACGTCTCAGTCGTCACCCTGGCCGAGCTGACGATTGGAGTACTGGTGGCGGCGGATGGCGACCGGGCCGGCCGTGTCGCGACGTTGTCGGCGGTCGAGTCAACCTGGGACCCGCTCCCCGTGGACGCGGAGGTTACGCGAGCGTTCGGGCGGATAGTGGCTGACCTGCGGGCCCGGGAGCGCCGCGTGCCCATCCTCGACGCGCTGATCGCCGCGACTGCGATCGTCCAGGGAATCCCCGCCGTCACGCAGGACCGCGACTACGACGCGATTCTCGGCCTCGACGTTGTGCGGGTATTGAGGGAAGGGCCCGCCGCGACCGCCGACTCACTTGGTGAGTGTCGGGCGTCAACCCCCGGGCAGCTGAGGACCTCCTCCGCACGCGCACGCTCCCCGGCCATCTTGGAAGGCGTATCGCGATCAGTCAGCTAGGCCGGCGCCGACAGACGCGCAGGTCGCGCCTGTGTCCTGCGAACCATTCTGACCGGGGAAGGGGAGGCTGTCGTCGGAGCTCTGCCGATGACCCTCTTCGCTACGCCGCGATCTGCGAGCGCGACGTCAGCGCAAGCGTGAAGTGACACCGGGCCACCGCCGACGCGACACTCGTCGTGCGCGCTGCTCGGCAGGTCCAGGGTGCCCAGCATCGCCGCTCGTCCCCGCTCAACAGCCGCTCGTCGGATCTGGCTCGGGGAGCGGATAGACCGGCGTGCACTCGGTGTACTGGCTGACGTGGAACACGCCGACGGCGTTGGCCAAGGAGTAGTTGTTGAGGCTGACGTTCTCGAGCAACGTCGCGGCGTTCAGCGTGACGTTGTCGCCGATGGCGTTGCCTTCGAATACGAGGCCGCTGATCGTGACGTCGCTCGTCGGCGCGTAGAGGAACATCGACTCGGTCAGGCTGCCGCCGATCGTGACGGTCGTCCCGTGCGCGGTCCCGTTCCCGACGACGTAAAGCTGGAACTGACTCGAACCGGTCAGGCTCGTGACGCCGCCGACCAGATTGGACACGCCGACCGTGCTGTTGAAGTTGCCCTGGTTGGAGCCGAGGCCGTTGCCCGAGCACCGGCTCGACGTCGGGCTGTCGATGAAGACGCGGACCGGGGTCGAGGTGCTCGACGTGATGTTCGCGGTGACGCTGCCGCCGGTCGCGTTGAAGTTGCAGAGGATGTAGTCCCCAGGCGTCAGCGTCATCGTGTTGCGGGTCAGGGTGACGGTGTTCGTCGTCGGATCGTACGCCCTCGTCCCGCCACCGCCGTTGTTGCCTCCGAGCGTCGTCGCGGTCACGCCACTCGGGAGGCTCGGGACGACGCAGGCGCTTGGGCAGCCGGTGTCGTCGACGCTCACTGCCTGCCGACTGACCGAGCTGGCCTGAGGGGTGAACGTCTCCAGCACCGGCAGGAAGACGTCCGCCTTGCTGAAACCCCCGCCGTAGGTCACGTTTGCGGTGAGGCCGCTCAGGTTGAGGAGGTTGGTGCCGGTGATGGTCGCGGCCTTGAGACCCAGACATATCACCGGGCAGACCCCGGGGATCGAAAGGTTGCCATTCGTCCGCATGTCGCCGGTCACCGCGATCACTGCGCCATTGAGCGTCAGGTTGCCGGCGGCCTCGATGAGTTGAAACGGATCGACCGGGGCGAGCGTCGCCATCACGCGGCGCACCACGCAGCCGGAGGTCGGAGCCGTCGCCAGCGTCGGTCGACTGGATGAGCAGGTCGATGAGTTGCCGTTGTCCTCGACGCCGACGGCGACGACCTTCGGATGGAGGACGACGTTCGGGCCGACCGTCGTGGCGCCGCCGACCTGCTGCATCTCGTAGAAGGCGTGGTTGCCGACCTGGACCGTGTCGCTGATCGGGCTGGAGACACCCGATCCGTCGGGAAGCGCGCACGCCCCGGTGGCAAGGTTCGCCTCGGCCTGTACCGTGAAGGCCGTGATCACACCGGAAAGACTGGTCTGCGGGATCACGCAGTCTGCCACGTTGGCCAGAGCGCCGCTGAGCAGGCCCGCGGTGAAGTTGACGTTCGAGAGATTGATCTGGTTGAACCGGTAGATACCCTGATCCACTCCGGCGTCGGCCGCCTGGAGCGCACGCTGGCTGCGCGTGTCGCGGGTTGTATGACTGCGTGAGTCGAGCGTCTCGACGAGAGCTACCGTCGCGAAGGCCAGGGAGACGATCAGGACGAGCAGCGCGATGATCATCACGAACCCCTCCTCACCGGACGCCCGCTGGCGCAGCGCGTTCGAGGCCCGACGACAGCTGCTGCAGCGCTGGTTCATGACACGTTCACCCCGAGGCGCAGCCCGTTGGCAGCGTTGACCTGGTCCGACGGGACTGGGTTGGCGATCACGGTCGACAGATACTCGGGCGTGTTCGGCCCGACGTCCTTGCGAGTCCCGAGAGCGTTCAGCTGCACCGCGACGATGACCCGCCGAACGTCGGTATCAGTCGTCCCGGTGGCTCCGCCGGTCGCACCGGTGCAAAGGCCGCCCGGAGTGCTTCCCTGGCAGACGTCCGTCACTTGCGTGACGAACGTGTAGACCGTTGCGGTCGTTGAGCCGACCGTCACGTTCGGCTGGATCGGGGTGACCGCGCCGCTCGCGCTCTGGACAAGCGGCTCGGTCACGAGCACGGTTCCGGGACTCTGGTAGTTCTCCTCGACCTCCCAGTGCAGCAGGTCGCTCGTGATGAAGTCCGTCGGGTTGCTCGGGTCGCTGTCGAGGCCCGCCTTCGTCGGGATCGACGTCATGGCGAGCGCGCCAAAGCCGTTCTGGCTTACCGCCTGGCGCACCTTCTCGATCTGAGATTGGGCGATCGACAGGAGAGTGACCTGTCGTCCGTTGGCCAGCGCGCTGGTGTTCGACTGCACGAACAGGTCGGCGCTCGCCCCGACCACGATCAGCGAGATCAAGAGCGTGATCATGACCTCGATCAGGGTCAGGCCTGATTCGCCGGCCGCACGTCGGACGCCTCGCACGTTCACGACCATGCCCTCAGGTTGACGCCGGTCGTGACGGCGGCGGTACCCGAGCCCCTGACCACAACCTTGGCGTTGGGATCGTTCTGGCTGATCGCCTCGACGGCCAGGTTGACAGCCACGTAGACGGGGAAGCTCGGCGGAGACCCGGGTGGAGTGCCGCTGATCGCGGTGCCGATCGTGTTACCGGTCGTCCCGGTCGGGGTGATCGTCGCTGAGGAAACGCCGGCGACCTCGGACTGCTGGTTGCCGGCAACCGTGCACGACCCGCTGGCAAGCGCGGCCGTCGGCGCGACGCAGGTGCGGGTGCAGGACCCCGGCACGCCGCCGCTTGCCGCGGTACACGACCAGGTGAGGTGGTCGCAGGTGGTCGCTCCGGAGCATCCTCCGGCGGGGGCGATGTAGAAGCTCGCGGAGAACGCGGCGCTCACTCCGGTCGTGTAGGTGATCACGACAGGCGTGTCGTTGCCGAGCGTCGCGGTCGAGTCAGCGTTGTTCTGAGCCTCGCGAATGTCGCGCGTGAACAGGGCGAGGCCGGTCTCGGCCTGGCGTGTCGCGAAAGTCCGGCTGGACACTCCGTCCTGCTGGTCGATCGAGACGATCAGGAAGGTCATCAGGCCACCCGCGAGGACGAGCCCCGCGGCCATCGCAACGAGCAGCTCGATCAGGGTGAAGCCGTCCGCTGAGCGGAGCGAAGGGCGAGAGCGGTGGTTGTGGAGGGAGGTCGACATCGAAGCTGAGCGGAGGAACGGGGTTCGTCCGGCTAGGTCAAGTGTCGGCGCACGGCCGATGGTCCTTGAGTCCAAATCGCAGGGCGATGCAACTTCCGTCCATGCGGCGGAGCGACCGCCCGCGCGCAGCGACTCGCCTCGCCCAGGCACACGACGCCCCCGAAGCCACCCGGTGCCGAGCCCCCGCTGTTGCCACGAGGGCTCTGCGGCCCCGGACCTCTTGTCGCTTGCGGCCGCCGGCAGGTGACCGGCCTTCCCTCCAACCCGGAACCGACGGGGGACGGCGGTCCCCCGGCGCGCGTACGCCGCGGGCCAGAGCCCGCTGCGAACCCGCTAAGCCGCCGGGATCAGTGCCGTCGGCATACGCTCAGCTAACCGCCGGCGGTCTGCCACCCTCGGTGGGACAGCTCCGGCTCCCCGGCTCGCCTCAATAACCGCCGGCGATGCAGGCGCCGGCGGAGCCGAACAGATCCTTGAAGATCTTTGCCGGCGCGACCGAGCAGCTGAAGCCGCCGACCCCGTAGGCGGTCACCCGCCACTTGCCGTTGAGCGTGTGGAGCAGGGCCTTCGACGCGCCCGACTTGTGCGAGGTCAGCTTGACCAGGGCGTAGCTGTGGTTGGCCGTCGAGACGACGATCTTCGAGACCTTGGCGTCCGACGGGGCCTTCGAGTGCTTCGCGTGAATATACGTATGCATCACCTTGTCGATCGCCGAGTGCTCCTTCTTCGTGGGCGCCCGGTGGGCGAGCGCCGGTGAGGCGCCGAGGACGAGCAGGCTGGCCAGGGCGAGGAGGATCGGGAGGCGTCGCATAAGCCGGCAGGGTAGCGGTCGCACCGGATCGGCGCGTCGCGTCCGGTTCGGGCGCTCTACTCTGGAGGTAGGCCGACCCGCCATCGGCCGCCAACCGCGATTCACGAGAGGAAGCACCAGCATGACCGAAGCGAACGTGATCACCGCCGAAGGCCTGAGCGCCTTGAACGCAGAACTCGAGGAGCTCGAAGGCCCAAGTCGCCGGGAGATCGCCGAGCGCATCAAGACCGCCCGGGAGTGGGGCGACCTGAAGGAGAACAGCGAGTACCACGACGCCAAGAACGACCAGTCGCACCTCGAGCGCAAGATCGCGATGCTCCGCGAGCGGATCTCCCGGTCGGAGATCATCGAGCCCGAGGCGACCGGCACGGGCACCGACGGGGTCGTCTCGTTCGGCTCGACGGTCGTCGTCGCCGACGAGGCCGGCGGCGAGCAGACCTGGACGCTCGTCAGCTCGCACGAGGCCGCTCCCAAGGAGGGCCGCCTGTCGATCGAGTCGCCGGTCGCGAAGGCGCTGACCGGCCGCCGGGCCGGCGACACGACGACGATCGCCCTCCCCCGCGGGGCCCGGACCCTGCGGATCGTCAGCGTTACCTGAGCAGAGCCGACCGCCCGACCCAGGTCCTCGACGTCCACGGCGCGCGGGTTCTCGAGGCCCGGGCCGGCGGCGGTGTGGTCGAGATCGTCGCGCCGTACGCCAGCAGGCCGTTGCGGTAGACGCACTGGAACTGGCCGAGCCCGCCCGGGCTGATCGTGTAGGTCGCCGTGGTAACGTCGTCACAGTTGCCGTGGGCCCTGCTCGCGCGCCAGGCGGTCTCGGTCGACTTTCCGAGCGCCAGCACGGGCGCCCAGGTCGGGACGCTCAGACCGAGCACCTCGCCCGGCGCAACGGCGAGCGGCTCCGCCAGCTTGAAGACGGAGGTCTCTCCCAGCAGCGGCGCCAGCGCGACCAGCGGCGTCACGCCGACCACCCGGAACCGGTAGTTGGATCCCTGGCGCAGGATGACCAGCGCCGCATACGGGAACCCGCCGGCCAGCTGGTCGAAGAAGTTGATCTCGTCGGCGTCGGGCTTGGATAGGGTGATCGTCCAGCTCACGACGACGCCGGCGTGACCGACGACCATCGCGTTGTGGCTACCCGCCACCGCTGCCTGGAAGCCGGTCGTCCGGGTCAGCGCCTGGCAGGGGAGTCCGGGGCAGCTGGGGGAACCGGGCGAAGCCGCCGTGCCGAGTCGCTGGACGGCCGCCCCTGCGCTTGTCGACCACGAGAGGACGCCGACCGCGGCCAGCGTGCCCAGTGCGGCGCGGGTGCCGACGACCCTCCGCGACGACTGAGCGCCGTCGGGCGCCGATCTGTCGAAGCTCGCCCTGGCTGGACGTGAACGGTTCGATGACATTTTCGCAGCGCAAGAGTACGGAATGTCGGGCTGCCGCGAGACGGCGGCGTCTGGCGCGTCATCGCGTCGGCCTCGCCGGTTCGCGGGCTACGATTGGTGTGGATGCGCCCGGCCGCCCTGCTCGACATCGACGGAACGCTCGTCGACACCAATTATCAGCACGCGCTCGCGTGGTACCGGGCGTTCCGCGAGCACGGCCTGGTCTTCCCGATCTGGCGGCTCCACCGGCACATCGGCATGGGCGGAGACCAGCTGGTCGAGGCGATCGCCGGCGAGGACGTCGACCGCGAGCACGGGGATTCGATCCGCGCCGTCGAGAAGGACCGCTACCACGAGCTGATCGGCGAGGTCGAGCTGATGCCGGACGCGCGGCGCCTGATCACCCGGCTCAGCGACCGCGGCCACGCGGTGGTGCTCGCGAGCTCGGCCAGCGCCGAGGATCTCGCGCACTACCGGGGGATGCTCGACGTCGACGAGTCGATCGCCGACGCGACGTCGAGCGACGATGTCGAGGAGACGAAGCCGGCGCCCGACCTGATCCAGGCGGCGATCGCCAAGGTCTCGGACGGCGCGGACGCCGTGATGGTCGGCGACTCGACCTGGGACTGCGAGGCCGCCCAGCGGGCGGGCATCCCGTCGATCGCCCTGCTGACCGGCGGCTTCGGCGAGGACGAGCTCCGGGCGGCCGGGGCGAGCGCGGTGTTCGAGTCGCTCGGCGCCCTGCTCGAGCGGATCGACGAGACGCCGCTCAGATGAGGCTGTCGCCCTTGGGCGGGATCACCCACATCTTCTTGGCCATCGTGTCGAGCGTCTGCGGGTCGAGGTCGGCGATCTTCTCGAAGCCGGCCTTCTCCATCAGCCGCACGAGGTCCCCCCACGCGCGGGCGACCGGCAGCACGCGGTTCATGCCCCAGCCGGCGACGTCCTTGAGCTCCTTGGCCCGGGCTCGGGCCTCGTCGAGCGTGATCTCGCCGAAGTGCTTCTCGGCTCCGCCGATGTGGACGGGACGGGTCAGCGTGTCTTCGCTCATCACTGCAGCCTAGTCCCTGCGGCGGCCCGAGCCGCCAGACCTGGCCGGTCAGGCGAGCACACGGCGGCGGAAGTTCCGCAGGCCGAGCGTCAGGAAGACGGCGCAGAACCCGACGAGCACGGGATAGACGATGTAGAGGTGCATGTGCGAGGCATGGGTCAGGCCGGCCCGCATGCCCTCGGCGACGTAGATCAGCGGATTGACGAGGACGAGGATCTGCAGCCAGTGAACGCCGTGGAACTGGACCGGCGCGAGCCGCGTCCACTGGTAGTAGGTCCCCCCGAGGAAGGTCAGCGGGAGCACGACGAAGCCGAACATCAGGCCGAGGTTCCGTGGCTCGAACTTGGTCCCGAGCAGCAGCCCGAGCGAGGTCATCGTGACGCAGGCCAGCGGGATCAGGGTGATGATGACCGGCCAGCGAACCGCCAGATGGGCGTGGACGCCCGACGCGTGGACGACGGCTGCGATCGGGAAGACGATCACCGCGGCGATCAGGCCCTGGGTCGCCCCGGAGAGCACCTTGGCCATCGCGACGAGCCAGATCGGGCACGGCGCCTGGACGCGATCCTCGATCTCCCTGGTGTAGCCGAACTCCTGCGAGAGCTGGATCGCGACGGCCTGGATGCCCTGGAACATGATCGTGATCGCGACGACCCCGGGAACGAGGACGGTCGCGAACGCCGACTCGCCCCCCGCCCCACCAGCCCCGCCGCCGATCCCCTGACCGATCGTGGGGAAGACGTCGAGGAAGACGAAGACGAGGAGGAACGGCTGGATAAGTGTGCGGACGATGAACTCGCCTTTGTTCTTCCAGAGCACGGTCAAGTCACGCAGGATGAGGGCAACGAGCGCGGCCCGGCTGGCCGCGGCCATCGTCCGGCTCGGCTCGATCGCGATCCTCGGGCGGTCCGCCGCGGCAGGCTCCGGCGTGGTCGGCGTCGTGGTCGCCATCAGTCGCGGAGCTCCTTGCCGGTGAGCTGGATGAAGACGGTCTCGAGCGACGGCTCGGCGACCGAGATGTCGACCAGATCGAAGCCGCCGGACTCGGCCGCCGTGACGACTCGCGGGACGAGCCGGTCGGCCCCGGTCACGTGGAGCTCGACGCCGCCGTCGAGCACGCGCGAGCGCGTCACCCCGGGGATCTCTCTCGTCAGGTGCCCGGCGAGCGCCTCGCCGTCACCACCGGCCTTGACCGTGACGATCGTGTCCGCGCCGATCGACCGCTTGAGCGCGGCCGGGGTGTCGAGCGCGAGGATCCTCCCGTGGTCCATGATCGCGACCCGGCCGCAGAGCTGGTCGGCCTCCTCCATGTAGTGCGTGGTCAGGAGGATCGTCTGGCCCTCGGCGTTCAGCTCGCCGAGGATCTCCCATAGGGCGAGCCGGCTCTGGGGATCGAGGCCGGCGGTCGGCTCGTCGAGGAAGAGGACGGCGGGCCGGTGGAAGATCGCCCGGGCGACCATCAGCCGCTGGGCCATCCCGCCCGACAGCGCGAAGACCGATTTCGAAGCCCATTTGGAGAGCTGGAACTTGTCGAGCAGCTCGGCCGCGATCCGCCGGGAGTCGGCCGCCGGCATGCCGAACAGCCGGCCGTGGAAGTAGAGGTTCTCGGTGACCGTCAGCTGGCGATCGAGCGTGTTGCTCTGGGAGACGATCCCGATCAGCTGCTTTGCGAGCGCCGGCTGTGCGACGACGTCGATCGACCCGACCCAGGCCCGCCCGGCGGTCGGGATGACGCGTGTCGTGAGCATCCCGGCCGTCGTCGTCTTGCCGGCCCCGTTGGGGCCGAGCAGGCCGAAGATCTCGCCGGCGTCGACGGTGAGGTCGAGCTCGTCGACCGCTGCCAGCTCACTCCCGGCGTAGACCTTCGTCAGGCCTTCGGTGCGGATCACGGCCGCAACGGTCGGATCCGGCTGCGACGTCGGACTGGTTTCGGTGGCCGCCATGTCCCGTGGATCAGCCGAGCGTCGCCCGGTCGTGCGGTGCGGCGAAGTCGATCATCGGTCCGACGGGGACGATCCCGGACGGGTTGATTCCCGGATGGGTCGCGTAGTAGTGGCGCTTGATGTGGTCGAGATCGACCGTCTGGGCGACCGCGGCCGTCTGGTAGAGGTCGCGGACGTAGGGCCAGAGGTTCGGGTAGTCGACGATCCGCCGGATGTTGCACTTGAAGTGGCCGACGTAGACCGGGTCGAAGCGGACGAGCGTCGGGAAGAGCCGCCAGTCGGCGAGCGTCTGCTCGCTCCCGAACAGGTACCGCTGGCCGGCCAGGCGCCGGTCGAGCCGGTCGAGCGTCTCGAAGAGCGGGAGCACGGCCTCCTCGTAGGCCGCCTGCGACTTGGCGAACCCGGCCCGGTAGACGCCGTTGTTGACGCGCTCGTAGATCTCCGCGTTCAGTTCGTCGATCGACCCGCGCAGCCCGTCTGGGTAATAGTCGAGCTCGGGATGCCCGGCGAGGGCGTCGAACGCGCTGTTGAGCATCACCACGATGTCGGCCGACTCGTTGTTGACGATCTGGCCGGTCTGGGTGTCCCAGAGCACCGGGACGGTGACGCGCGCGTCGAATTCGGGGTCGCTGGCGGTGTACGCCTCCGAGAGGTACTCCCAGCCGTGGAGCGGGTCCCCGGTGGCGCCGCGGACGTCCCGAAAGGCCCAGCCTTTGTCGTCGCGGATCGGATCGACGATCGAGAGACCGATCGCGTCCTCGAGTCCCTTCAGGCTGCGGAGGATCACCGTCCGGTGGGCCCACGGGCACGCGAGCGACACATACAGGTGGTAGCGGCCGGCCTCGGCGGCGAAGCCCGAGCTCGCGTCGGCGGTGACCCAGTTGCGGAAGCGGCTTCCCTGGCGGACGAACCGCCCGTCGTCGGCCTGCTCGCCCTTCGCGAGCGTCGGCTCGAGCGCGGACTGGTGGTTGGCGGTGGGGCCTGTCATGTATCGCCCTGTTCGGAGCGAGCGCGCTCCTCGAGCTTCTCCCGGAGGTAGGACGCCTGCTCCGAGCGCCGGGCGTGGGTGTGCTCCTCCGCGGGGTCGCAGTCCTCGCCGGTGCGCTGCGCGGCGAGCGTCGCCAGCCGCGCCTCCGCTTCCTCGCGCCGGCGCTGAGCATCCACCATGGTCGCCGTGTCGGGATCGTGTTCGATCTCCTGATCCTGGCAGATCGCGCTCAGCAGGTCACGGGGCTTCTCGCGCCGGTCAGCCAAGCGACCTGCGCCCGGCTGTCGGCTGCGGGTGGACCCGACGGCCGTAGCGGCGCTGTCCGCGGACCCGTATCCTCATCTTGAGTAGAGGGCATGTTTCTGAGGTTGGGCCGTCGATCGCCCAGCAGCGGGAAGTGACTTCGGAGGGTTCGACCTGCCCCGGAGGTCCGCTGTGCTCCAAACGCCACACCCCGCCCGCTGCCGGCGGTTGCCGCGCGCCTCGCGCGAAGCGCGGGCCGCTCTCACCGGGGTTGGCATCGCGGCGCTACTGATCGTCCCCGTCGCGATCAGGCTCATGCCGGGCAGCGCCGTCGGGACGAACCTCGCGGCGGCGAGCACGAGCACGCGAGCATTTCCGACGTTCTGGGTCGTCCACGCCGGCCAGACGCTCGGCGTGGTCTCGGCGGCGACGGGACTCAGCGTGGCCGCGATCGAGCAGCTCAACCCCCACGCCGATCCCGGCGAGCTGATCCCCGGCCAGCGCATCAGGCTCCGCCCGACGGCGCCCAGACCACCGCGCAAACCGTGAGCGCCGGCGGCCAGCCGACCGGCGATCCACCTCGTTGAGGTACTTCGCCAGGGACTGCGCGATGTGCTCCTCGCCGCGGGCGCTGCGAGCCCAAACCGTCTCATGCGTCGGGACGTCGCCGAGGGCGAGGAATGAGACCTCCGACCCGCGGATGCGTGGCGCACGGACCGCTGTCAGGGCACAGGCGTTCGTGTGGACGAACTTCGGGGACACGATACGTCCCAGATTTCACTCGGCGACAGGCTCGGTGACGCGTGCAGCCACGTCGAAGCGGCGTTCTCGTGGCCTGCATATGCCGGAGGCCCCCAGCGCATGGTCGGCGCGGCTCACTTCTTGCCGAGGTCAGTCTGATGTGCGTCGAGTAGGCGGGCGGCCTCGCCGGCCAGCGCGGAAATGCCGCGAAGATCTTGGATGACCTGAGCTAGCGAGCTTCCTGGGTCCGTATGAGCCTCGGCGGCGTCGGAAACCGCTCGCATCGTGCGCCCCTCGAACTCCCAAGCTAAGTCGAGGGTCTGCCAGAGCTTCTCTACGGCTGTCGCGCCAGCGCCTGCAAGCAGTGTGCCGAGTTTCTCGGCGTTCTGCTGAGATGCCTCTGGACCTCGGCGGCAGATGAACGCGTTCCAGCGTTTGTCGAGTGCATCTCGACCGTCCGCGTCGAGGCTTGCCAGGCGGTGCGCCGGGTCAACGCCGAGCGCCCTAACGAGAAAGAGGTTCTTCAGCTGTGCGATACCGGGCTCGGCCAAGCCGTGACCAGCGGGCAGCCCGAACCGCGAGAAGTTGGTGCCGCCCGCTGACGCCGCGACGTCGTCTGCCTCTGCAGGCGTGATGATGGCAAACAGCAGGCGACCACGACCGCCGCTTCGGTCGGGCCGATTGCCATACGCGGTCGGGATGTGGCAGTCATCCGACAGCAGCAATGCCCGACCCGGAAGGTTCATTGTGTCGCGGTGCTCGCGACCTTCGCGCTCGCGTCCCGAGCGGCCGTGGGCACGCAGGATGTCGCCGGCCAAAGGGAGCTTCTCGCTCGGCTCAGCGTAAAACGCGCCAGTCAAGGGCGCCTTCGGCGGAAACGCCGCCGTCGCCAAGCGAACGGCGTCACCCTGGAGATGCACGTCGAACAGGTACGGGGCTTCGAAGATGTCGCCGAACAGCACTTCGGGCCGCGGCTTGACGTACACCGTGTCGGCTAGACGCGGCGTCTGTGGGCGAGCAACTCGGCTGCTGCCCGGCGTCCTGAGGCGGCACCGGCAAGTGAGAACGACGTCGCGACCGCTTCTCGCGGGCGGTCGCTATCCCAATAGGCGGCGTCAAAGGAGAAAGCTTGTGCCCTGCGCTGGGTATCCAGCAGCGTCTCGCTCCAGTCACCATCGGTCACGGCGGACCAGTCCAGTCCAGGGGACTCGGTCAGGGTCGCGTGGGTTTCAAGGGCGGGCATAACAAAGTCCATTCCAGTTCCCATGACCGTTACATGCTCGACGGCCACAGCGCTGCCTTTGTGCATGGGGGCTGCGACTCGGTTAGACGAGAAGCGCTCCTTGCGTTCGGTCAACGCAATGACGTACATGTCAGCGGACCGTCGGTCGACACGCCCAAACTCACTGGAGAAGCGAACACCCCACTCTGCCAACTCGTCTTCGGCGTCGCTTACTACCGCCCCCCACTCCAAGACCGCGGGCTCTGCGAGGTCTGCAAGTCGTTGTACCACGGTGTCGAAGCGCCAGACAGGGAGTCGCTGAGCGTGAACGACCTCGGCTACAGACTGCTGCAGACCGGCGGCGAGGTCCTGGAAGGCCGCGGAGGCGAATACCTTCGCCGTAAGACGCTCGATGCGCTCCAAAGCGCGCGGAGCTTGAAGCACCCCATCCAGCAAGCCTGCCACGGCGAACATGGGATAGACGCCCGTCCGGATGCGGTCCACCCTCGGGAGCCAGTGCGGGGCGGGAAGCCGATGGGCCTGTTGAAGTCGCTGGCGCTGGCGCTGGGCGCGCGGTCCTCCACCGAGGAAGGTCTCAATCTCGTGGTGGGTGACAAATGCCGGCAGAGCTTGGGCCATAGCGGAAGTGTAGTGCAACGACAGAATGTCGTGACGACGCGACGACAATACGTCGCCTTCAGAACAATCCAGACTTGGTCCGCGGGTCGCAGCCCCAAGGAAGCTGCGCGACCGGGGCAGCCTGACCCCCGCCGTCTCCGCCGTCCCCGATGCGGGCATTGTCGTCGTGGAACTCAAGGACGGACGCAGACTTTCAGGCTGTCCGCGCATCGGCCCGCAGCACCGCGATAAGCACCATCTCCCTTTCCGAGGACCCGACCGGCGCTCCACAAATCTGAACGGGAGCGCGCCGCTCCGAACAACCTCGCCGCGGTTCAGACCTCGCCGTACACCGACCTATCCGTGGAACGCGAGTAGCCTCAAGGATGATGTCCGCGCGTGTCGATGATACCGGCGCTGCCCACGCCGGCAGCCAGCTCCAGACCCAGCTTTACGTCAATCAGCGGCCCGGACAGCTCGACGACGCAATCCGCGCCGAGTTCACCGACCTCGCTGAGGCGACCTTCACGTGGCGAAGCCCGCTCGCGGCTGACGGCTACGCGGAGTACTGGGACAAGGCGTTCCTTGAACAGGTCGGCCTCCGCCACCACGCCTCGGACCTGAAAGCGTTCTGGCCGACGGGCGGCCCGCATTGGGATGCACTCGCGACCGTGCAGCTGCCTGGTGGCGACCGGCCGGGCGTCCTACTTGGTGAGGGCAAGAGCTACCCCGGTGAACTCTACGGTTCCGGGTGCCAGGCGAAACCGAACTCGGTATCGCGCACGCTCATCGAGAAGTCGCTCGCCAAGACTCAGGAGCTACTCGGCGTCAGAACGAAGACTCCCGATGACTGGTGCGGGCCGCTCTACAGAACGCCAACCGCCTCGCGCACGTCTACTGGCTGCGCTCTCGCGGCGTGCGCGCCTGGCTCGCGCACCTCCTGTTCGTGGACGACCCCCACGGGAAGACGACTGCCGGCGAGTGGGAG
Source organism: Solirubrobacteraceae bacterium (assembly GCA_036510225.1). Classification (GTDB taxonomy): domain Bacteria; phylum Actinomycetota; class Thermoleophilia; order Solirubrobacterales; family Solirubrobacteraceae; genus Palsa-513. The sequence goes on from DATCEH010000008.1 coordinate 52,902, forward strand.
CTCTCGCTCAAGCAGGCAGACGACGAACTCGGCCTCACCGGACTTGCAGTGCCGGCGGCCGGTCACGTGCTGCTCCCGGCAGGAACCCGGGAAGAGCTGCTCGCGTAGGGCGCCGGCCCGGCCCGACCCTCCGACGGCTCCCCCGTCGACCCGGTGAGCCGCAACCCGCGACTTTCCGGCCCCGGCCGCCGTGCCCCGCGGGCGCATCCCCAGCATCCGCGGGCTCCTACGGCTGAGCGCCCCGTCAGGGGCGCTCAGAAACCGGGCTACATCGAGGTTGGGGAGAAACCGGGCAGCATCAGGGCCGTTCTTGGGTGAGTTCCCGAAACCTGCTGATTTGCAGGCGAATCTCGCGCCAATAACCGGGCAACAACGAGGGCAACAGCGCCGGCGGGACGTGGCCCTTGCTGTGGCCCGGTATGAAAATTTGGCTTGCTAGAGCCAAATTTGCAGTTGTGGCCCGGTTGCCGATTTTGTGTGTGGCCCGGTTTTGCTGGCAGGACCTGGCAGGCCGCAACCCGAGAAACCGGGCCACATCTGAAAACTCCCTGCATATTGGCACTATTTTGTAGGCGTTCAGAGGGGTCAGGGGGACATAACTCGCCAGCGTCGAATCCCGGGGTGTGGAGCGGGCGGATGCAGCGGCGATTTATGACGCGGGGCGCGAGGTCGTCATCGAGGTTCTGTTGCGGATGGATCGCCAGATCGAGGTGTTGACCGGGCAGGTCGCGCGTCAGGGTGAGCGGATCGCGGTGCTGGAGGCGAAACTGGCGGCGAACTCGCGTAATTCGTCGCGGCCGCCGAGCACCGACAAGCCGGCGAAGGCGCCAAAGCTGGCGAAGGAGCGGTCGCCGCGCATGCCGGGCGGTCAGTCCGGGCACCAGGGTCACGGCCGGGAGTTGCTGCCGACTGCGGCCGTGGATGAGGTCATCGAGCATTGGCCACTCTTGTGCGGGTGCGGCCACTTGTTCACCGAGGGCGAGCGGGTAGCGGTCGGGCCGGTGGCGCGTCATCAAATTGAGGAACTGCCGCGTATCGCGGTCAGGGTGATCGAGCATCAATGCCCCAGGGTGAGTTGCCCAGACTGCGGCGGCTCGCCACGCGCCGATCTACCGCCCGTGGTCGCCGGCAGCGCGTTCGGGCCGCGCTTTCAGGCCGCCGTTGCGGCGCTCGTCGTGCGCAACCGTGTCTCGCGCCTGGACGCCGTCGAGCTCTTGGAGGAGCTCTTCGGTGCGAGGATCAGTACCGGCGCGATCGAGGCGATCCTCACACGGACCGCTGACGCGCTCGAGGAGCCGTGCCGCGACCTGCTTGAGCATGTCCAGGCCAGCACGGCGCTGAACATCGACGAGACGGGGTGGCGCCTGAAGGGCGCCCAGCGAGCGTTGTGGGGCGCGTTCACCGACCGCCTCGCCGTCTTTCAGATCCGCGCGGACCGTCACGAGGATCATGCCCGCGCCCTGCTCACCGGGCATCGGGGTGTCGTGACATCTGATCGCTGGTGGGCCTACAACCACCTCCCGTTGACTCGACGCCAGGTCTGCTGGAGCCATCTGCGCCGTGACTTCCAGGCCCAAGCAGAAGGCCTCGACGCGCAGGCCGAACTCGGCAAAGCCGGACTCCAGGTCTGCGAGACGGTGTTCGCCGCGTTCCAAGCTTTCCAGGACACCAACGACCGCGACGAGCTCAGACGCCGAATCCGCGCCGCGCAACGCGAACTCAAGCCCATCCTGCGCCGCTACTGCGGCAAAGCACCAAGAAACAAGCGCACCCGTGGCCTCGCCCGAAACCTCCTGAAAGTCTGGCCCGCACTGTGGACGTTCGCCCGGATCCCGGGCGTCACACCGACCAACAACCACGCCGAGCGCGGCCTCCGCGGAGCCGTGATCGCCCGCAAACTCTCGCTCGGCAGCCAATCCGTCGATGGGGAGACGCGCACCGCACGCCTCCTCACGGCCTCGATCACCTGCCGCCTACAACAGCGCAGCCTCTTCGACTACCTCACCGACCTTCACGCCGCCCACGGCATCGGCGCTCCAGTTCCCCTGCTCACCTGAGCCGAGGGGGACTGAACGCCTACGGTATTTGATTCAAGCGGTCCCCGCCGATAGCAGGCAAAGGTACCGAATGGGTACCGAAACCGGCGGTCGATTCGCGTCCAAGCGCGGCCCCGCCGCCACCGTCTCGCGAGGTGCCGCCGGCTGACTCCTTCTCAGTGGGCGCAAGCGCTTCGGTCGGCAACGCGAGTCGGACCGGACGACCGCATCGTCGCCTTGCGGTTCCGAGGGGGATCTCGCGGTGACGCGGGACCGGCGCTCGGAGGTCGCGGGCAGCGTTGCCCCAGATCGCGTGGTTCGCGCCCTCGCGAAGAACCTCGCATCCGTGTGCGCGCAGGTGAACTTCGAGCTCGCGCCGCTTCAAGCGGCGAGGCTGATCGTCAGCGACTCGACGTGGCCGCCGCCGATCGCCGGCTCTCGGCCCTCTTCGCGGTAGGACGCAATCATCTCGCGCGCCGCGTCCAGCAGCATCTCGCGCGCTTCCTCGACCGTACGCCCGCAGGTCACGACGGCAGGCCACTCCGCGAGCTGCGCCATCGTCCAGCCGTCCTCGTCGGGCGTGAACACGGCCGTCAGCGTCATCGAATCGCTCATCAGAGACCAAGTATGCACCCGGGCGGGCTGATCTTGCCAACTGAGGCAGGCCGATTTAACCGCGGCCTGACCGGGGGCGGCGAGCACCGCGCTGTCCTGTCCCGGGTCCGGAACGTCGACCGCCGAGCCTGGAGGCCGGGTTATCGAGGCTGGCGGTCTATCGATGATCCTCGGCATTGTCGATGCCCGGCACCTAGACCGACGTGATCCAAGGCTCGCGTGACGGCGCTGATCTGACCCGTGTGCCTACGCGCCGGCGCCGGCCGCAGCCAGGAGCAAGCCGGAGGGCGGGAGCCCTCGACTGCTCTCGGCAGCCGTCCGTGAGCGTCGCCGCGGACGGTCGGTTTGCTCAGTTCGACGTTGTCGGGCTTACGATCGCGTCGGCGACAACCCGATCATCCGGCGTCGGACCAGCGCTGTGGCCTGTTCCACTCGCGCGATCATGACGTCGCCCAGGCGATCACGCACCTCGGTCGCCGGGGGTAGGAACGTGATCGTGTCGGCTGCTGCTCGGGCTCATGGTCTCCTGCCCGTTGGCGGCGTAGATCACGTCAGGATCTAGGTCGACGTCTTTCGGCCAGACGAGTGTCCCGGTTTCCTCATCAACGCTCACCTAACCGAACTTGGCCGGATCGCGGAGCGGCGCGAACGCCGCCGTGTCGAGCAGAGGAGCGATGTTCACGTCGCGCACGTCGCTGTCGGCGAACACGATGCGGCAGACGACAGAGGGACGCCGGGGCTGGATCCGTGCATCTCGTCAGAGCACGACGAGCCGGCGCGCGACTCGTCCAAGGGCCCCATGGCTCGGTTCGCGCCTCAATGCACGACGACGGGCGGCGTGCCGGCGCCGTTCTCGACTGGGATCAAGTGGTATTGCACGACGTAGCCCAGACTGTCTGCGTAGCGCTCGACGGTCGATATCTTCGCGTCGGTCGCCGTCGTCTCAAGCCTGGCCACCGAGGATTGCGACGTCGCCATCGCGGCGGCAACGGCCGTCTGCGACCGACGCTGTGCCTCGCGTCGCTCGGCGAGCGCGCGGAGCAGCTCGCGGCGTCGAACAGCGGCGGCGAGCAGACTAGGGAAGTCCGGGTTCCGCGCCGTGCGCTTGGCGATCATCTTGTCTAGAAAATCAGGCTCGGTCATCAGCTCGTCCTCCGCAAACGATACCGTTTACGGTATCCCATCTATGCGATAGGTGGGAGGGGACTCATCGGTGGAGAGGCCGCCTTCCCTGCGCGACACGTTTCGCGTCGCCGCGCCGTCGCCAGTCCGCCAGGCGCCGCTTCGCAAGCTCGATCGTCCCGCGCGGCGTCTTCTGGGTCTTCTTCTTGAGCCCCTCCAACGCGAGCAGCACCTGACCACGACCGCCCTCCTCGGCGAACAGGATGCGGTGATCACGCGGTCGCCGTCTACCCGAACCTCCCAGATGTCGTCTTCAAGATGCCGGGCGGCGACCAGACCTTGCGTCCGCACCCCCTGCATCCCGGCCAAGACCGCGGCAGCGTCACCGTCGGAAAGGTCGTCGATGAACTCCTCGACCGGACTGCGACCGGCGGCCGTCTCGTAGCCACGCCAGCGACGACGCGGGGCCGGTGGGCCGGACTCAACCATCCCAGCTTCGGCGCCGGCTCAATCGCCGAGCAGCTTGTCGAGTGCCGCGGGACTCGTCGCCCCGGTCTGCGCCTCGAGCAGCCGCGAGAGCTTGTCCGCCGCATCGTTCTGCGGCACGTGATGCACGTAGATCATCGTCGTCGCGATGTCTGCGTGGCCCATGTACGCCTTCACGTCTGACAGCGGGAAAGCCCGGACGGCGAGCGTGCCGAACGTGTGGCGCAGGTCGTGGCAGCGCAGATGCTCGATCCCAGCCGCCTCCAGCGCCCGGTAGTAGCGACGGCGCAGGGCCGAGTCCTCGAAGAACGTGCCGTTCGGCCCGGGGAACACGAGGTCGTTGACGCCGACGAGGTGGCCTCGCCGGCTGACCTCGTCGAGCACTCGCGCGACCTGGTCGATCATCGGCACCGCCCTCACCTGCCCGGCTTCGGCACGTCCTCGAGACCCATCGTGTACGACCGGCGCACGTGGATGATCCGCTTCGGAAAGTCGACGTCCCGCCAACGAAGCGCCCGCAGCTCGCCCAGACGCACACCCGAGAAGGCCGCCGTCGTGAAGATTGGGGTTCGAGACTGCCGGCCGAACACAGCGCAGTCGTCGTCGTCGCGAGTCGCGCCAAGACCGCACATGCGCGTGATAGCATTTTGCAAGCAATGGCCAATCTGCTTGTCCGTGATCTCCCTGACGATGTCCACGCGGCTCTCCAGCAGCGAGCTAAGCGGGACGGCCAGTCGCTGCAACAGTACGTCACGCGCGAGCTCACAAGAATCGCTCACCGGCCAAGCCTCGGCGAGGTGTTGGACCGGATCGAGCGACGCGCCGGCGGCACCGTCGGCCTCGCGCAGGCTCTCGATGACCTTGCCGAGGAGCGCTCGCGGGGTTGATCGTCATCGACGCGAGCGTGCTCGCTAACGCGATTGGCGACGATGGTACCGATGGGCACCGGGCTCGCACGGAGCTGCGCGCTGCCGGCGAGCTGGCAGCGCCGGACCTCGTCGATGTCGAGACGACGGCCGTGCTTCGCAAGCGCTGGCTCGCGGGATCCATCAGCGAGCAGCGCTTTGCCGTTGCCATCGAGGATCTCGAAGACCTCTACCTCGATCGCTACCCAACGCTGCTACTCATGCGCCGCGCCTACGAACTGCGGGCCAACCTCACTACATACGACGCCGCCTACGTCGCGCTCGCCGAACTGCTCGGTTGCGAGCTGCTGACCGGCGACGGCCGGCTCGCCAACGCGCCTGGACCACGCTGCACGATCCGATTCCTCACCTGAACACTCTGCGGCCGCCACCAAGCGCCGCCAATGGCCCCGCTGAGTTCGCGGCGACCGGCGTCAAAGATTGGCCGGCCTCTGGATCGGACCGTCGCCAAGCCGATCGCGCGACGGGCGCCGACCAACCAAGCGAGCAATCGGAGGCTCGGCGAGCACGCGCCGTGCGGGATGCGTCGTGACTCCACGTGGCGCCGGCGGGCCCGCTGCGGGCCGGAGTCGTGGGCGGGGCAGCGGTTTCGTAGCTCTGTGCGCGCCTCAGCGAGGCCCTAACTCTACGAGCGTCACGCCAATGCCAATCCCCAGGCTCATGCTGGACGACTCCAGCACCGACGAGCTCCTCGTGCGCTTCGAGGCCGCCGCCACCAGCGCCGAAAGACGCCCCCGCGGCACTTGACCATCCCGATCGAGGAGCCGCCTCGCGCATCGAGTGAGTTGCTGGCCAACCTGGACGACGACGCTGACCGCCACGGGCGTTACCGCGTCGACATGCGCACGCTGGGCGCTTGGTCGCGTGGCACCTGCTCTCAGGCCAAGCGAACGCCTGCAACCGGCGCGCCCCGACTCCCGGACGTCGACCCGTGCGAGAGCCCGCGAGGCGTCGGGCGAGACGGCTGGATCCACGCGATAGGAGCGGTCTTATGGTGCCCCGCGTACCGGCCGCCCGGACTTGTGCGGCTCCGGAGCGTCCCGCCGGGCCCCGCGCCCGGCTGTGGCGCCGCCTGCGCGACCTGCGATCCCCGGCGGCGCCTGCGATCCGCCGCGGCCGCGGCGGGCGAGGTCGCGCACGTATCGCGACTCGACCGCTGCGAGACTCCGGCGCAGGCGGCGCGTGTCGGACGCCGCGCTCATGATCCGCGGTGCACGATCAGCACCGAGCGGCGTGAGTGCGCCGCGACGGCGCTCGTGACGCTCCCGACGAAAACCCCCGCAAGGCCGCTGCGGCCGTGCGAGCCGAGGACGATCAGGCGTGCGTCGTGCTCGTCGGCGAGCTCGGCGATGCCCTTCCAGATCGGCGAGCGTTCCACCTCCGCGCTGCGGGCGCGGAAGCCCGCGGCCTCGGCGTGGGCCGCGCCCGCGGCTGCGGTCTGCGCGGCCGCCGCCCGAACGTCGGCGATCTGCGCCGCGTCGAACTGCATCCCGCCGACGGGCAGGAACCCGACGTCGAACGGCTGCCACACCGTCACGACCAGCGCCTCGCAGCCCGCCTCGAGCAGGCGGCCTGCCTCCTCGATTCCCTGCTTGGCCAGGTCAGAGCCGTCGTAGGCGAAGACCACGGGACCGGATCCGTGGACGCCGCTCACGACTGCACCGAGGCCTCAGCCGGGCGTAGGCGCGTAGCGTGGTTGCGCGCGGCCAGCAGGGTCGGCGAGTGCCACGCCGGGCCCTCGCCGCCCAGGAACCGCTCGAGTTGAGGCGTCTCGGGCCGTGCTCCTCCGAGCAGGTAGATCAGGACCGGCACGGCAGCTCCGGCGATCGCGAGTCCGAGGCCGATCCAGAGCGCGATGCCGGTGCCCGACCGGACGTTGCCGCCGACGGTGACGGCGAAGTGCGCGAACACCGGCGCGATCATGAACGCGGCGACGGCACGCAGCAGCTCGACGATCGCGAACACACGCTGCAGCGTGGCGGCCGGCAGCGAGAAGCCCGCGGCGAACAGCGCCGGCGCGACGGTGGCGCCGAGGCCGATCCCGGTCAGCCCCGAGCCGATCAGCGTGAGCGCCTGGGTCGGTGGCAGCTCGATGCGGAACACCGCGATGCCCGCGGCCAGGAAGCCCATTCCCGCCAACGGCAGGTACTGCAGCGCCCGCTTGTCGATGACCACGCCAAGCAGCACCGCGGTGAGGACCGCGCCCGCCAGCTCCGGCAGGTACAGGAGCCCGACGTGCAGCGGGCCGTACCGCGCCGCGAGGAGCTTCGCCGTCAGCGCCGTCGCGGAGATCGACGCCGCGGCGGCGCACAGCGCCAGGACGATTCCCGCGACGGGGATCGTGCTCGTTAGCATCGGGCGGACCGTCAGGAGCGCTCGCCTGGCCCGGTACTGGTGCGCGATCAGCCCGACGATCAGCGCCAGCCCACCGCCGAGCAGGCCGGAGGTCCGGACCTCGAGGAACTTGTGCGTGAGAAGCTCGGAAGCTCCAAAGAACGCGGCGATCGAACCCGCGGCCGCGAGCCCGATGGCCAGCGGGCTGCGAGGAGCGCTCAGGTCGGCCGGGGGCGTGTCCTCGAACGTCAACAGCGCCAGGACGAAGGCTCCCGCCGAGATCGCGGCGACGACCCAGAACAGCGGTCGCCAGGCGTTGGCCTCGGCCTGGACGCCGCCGATCGCGGGACCGACCGTGACCGCGCCGAAGATGCACATGCTCATGATCACCGCGGTCGAGCGGAACCTCTCGACGCCGAATCCGAGCGCCAGAGGCGGCACAGCTGCGATCAGCAGGAGGCTCGTGCACAGGCCCTGCAGCACGTGGCCGGCGATGAACATCGCGGGATTCTGCGCCGCCGCCGCGAGGACCGACCCGATCACCAGCAGCGTGGCGTAGACGAGCATGATCCGCCGCTGGCGCAGCAGCTGCGCGAACTGGACCGCGATCACCGTCCCGATCGCGTATGCCGCATTGGCCATGCCGGCGCCGAGGCTCATCGCCTGCGGGCTCATCTGCAGATCGCGGCCGATGATCGGGGTGACCGGTCCGATTGCCGCCGACAGCGCCAGGTATGGGATCAGGGCGAACATCACCATCGCGGCAGCGGCCGGATAGCGGCCCGCCAGTGGACCTTGCCTCATTTATTTCCCTTTCGCTCCGAAATGCGCCTAAAATGGAGGCTGCCTCCCGTCCTTCGATATGGAGCCAGCCTCCGCTTCTGGTAACTATAAAGGAGGGACCCTCCGCTTTACAAGGCCCACGCGATGACCGTTACCGAAACGCAACAATCAGCTCTCTCCCGCCGCCCCAAACGCGCTGACGCGCGCCGCAACTACGACCACCTGATCGCCGCCGCCCGCACAGCCTTCACAGAACGCGACCGCTCGGCCTCGCTCGAGGACATCGCGCGACGCGCCGGCGTCGGCATCGGGACGCTGTACCGCCACTTCCCGACACGCGGCGACCTGATCGAGGCCGTCTACCTCGAGGAGGTCGAAACGCTGTGCCGCTCGGCCGACGACCTGCGCACAGCCGAGCCGTGGGACGCCCTCGTCGGCTGGCTGGCCCGGTTCGTCGCCTACATGACCACCAAGCAGGCACTCGCCGAGGAACTCTTCGCGGCCAACCGCGACACCGAGGTCTTCAACAGCTGTCGCGTGGCGCTCTACGGCGCGGGCGAGCCGCTCCTCAAACGCGCCCAGGAAGCGGGCGCCGTGCGACGCGACGTCACGATCGACGACGTGGTGCCGATGGTCGGCGGGATCGCGAAGATCCAGAACGCGGATGCGGCCACCGTCGATCGGATCCTCAGCGTCGCGCTCGACGGCCTGCGCTACCGCACAGGCTGACGCCGGCGAACCGTCGCGCCGTTCGCGACGGCGCAGTGCAGCGGCCACGCCCCGGCAGCAACACTGACCGCGTTGGCGCTCTCCTCGCGGATTGATCTCTCAGACGCCGGGTGCGCTACACCGCGGTGGGCGGTCCGGACCACGAAGCGCACGGGTCGGGGAGCCCCGCGTGGGTCTATCGTGGCGTCCGGTCTTCGCGCGCGAGAGGGCTCGCATCGCGGATGCGCTGGGGCGACGGGCGCTCCGGATCGATCACATCGGCTCGACCGCGGTCGAGGGACTCCCGGCGAAGCCGATCATCGACATCGACCTGAGCGTGGCTGACCCGGGCGACGAGGCCGGCTACGTTCCGGCGCTCGAGTTCGCCGGGTACGTGCTGCGCGTGCGCGAGCCGGGGCATCGGATGCTTGGGACCCGCACGCTGGATGTTCACGTCCACATCTGCTCCAGGGGTGGCGATTGGGAGCGGCGTCACCTGCTGTTTCGCGACTGGCTGCGCTGCGATGCCGACGACAGGGCGCGGTACGCCAGCGCCAAGCGGGCACTCGCTGAGCGCAACTGGCCAGACATGAACGCCTACGCCGCCGCCAAGACCGGCGTGATACGAGAGATCACCGGTCGTGCTGAGCAATGGGCGGAGACCACCGCCTGGCATCCCGAGTAGCCGATCCGCCGCGCCGCAGCGGAATCCCGCAGCGGAACGGCCCCGATCCCGGTCCGGCGGGTACATCACTGGCCCGCTGCTACGAGTTCGGTCGCAACGCTGAGCGCAGACGTTCCGCGACCTGCTCCGGCGTTGCACGGACGCTGAAGCTGATGATCCACTGAGCGAGGTCACGATCAGAAGCCTCGACGCGGTATCCGTTGACGGAGAGAAAGGTCAGCATCGCGACGAGTGCCAGTCGCTTGTTGCCGTCGACGAATGTCTGGCTCTCTGCGATGCCGTGCGCGAGAACGCAGGCCTGCAGAGCGAGGTCTCGGCGGCCTCGTAGTGCGCGTACATCTGTGGCCGCGCGAGCGCACTCTGCAGACCCGCCGCGTCGCGCAGCTGGTCGGCGGCCTGGCCTGCGGTCGCGCCGATGATCAGTCCGCAAAGCTCTACTGCGTCGACAAGCTCGAGATAGATCGGCTCGCTCTCGCCGGCCTCCTCGTCCGCTGAGGCTGAGCCCTACCCTGCGGAGTGCTCGCTGTCGGGATCGTGCTCGGCGAGAATCCTCAACGCCTGCGTATGCTCGGCCACGACGTGCTCCCCCGCGCTGCGGATCCGCTGGCGTACCTGCTTCGTGGGCATGATCCGCAGTTCGCCTCCGTCGAGCTCTTCGACAAGCACTGAGGTCCCCGGGGCGTAGCCTCGGGCCTCAAGCTCGCGTGGGATCGAGACGACGTTGCTGTTGCCGACACGGCGAATCTTGACGATCTTCACCTCTCAAGTATATACACGGATGTCCCGGGAACCCAGGCCCGATGGCCGGAGGACAGCCCATCACGGCGCATAGGCCCTGGCGAAACCACCGCTCACCCGGCCGTGACCCACTCGCCGGCCATCGGGCCGCCTTGGGCGCGCCTGCCGGTCGCTCGACGGACACCGCGGCGCGACGCCAGCAGTTTGCTCCGGAGAAGGTGGTTCGCTTGAGTGGAGGTGATCCTTGGCCGGCGGACTCCGCGGCGGAGCGCGCGACCGCCAGGAGGCCTCGCACGCGAGCCTCGTGCGAAATATAATTTTGCGCGTGCGAACCGTGAAGCTCAAACAGCCCGAGGAGCTACTGCAGCTGGCTGCCACGGCGGCCGAGCAAGTCGACAAGCCCATCGATGTGCTCTATGCAGAGGCGATCGAGCGCTACATCGAGGTCACCAAGCACGCGACGGCGGGTGCGCTGCGCAGCCGGATGTACGTGCGTAGCGCGTCGGCGTACGTGACCATCGAGATCCCGGAGGAGCTGTTCGAGCTCGCCGAAAAGGTTGCCGAGCGCCAGGAGAAGAAGCGCGACGTCATGTATGCCGAGGCGCTGGCGAAGGCGCTGGCCAAGCTCGTGGCGCGCGCGCCCGACGACAGCGCCCTGAACCAGGGGCACGACCTCCCGAGCGGGGCGTGGCGCCCGAAGGGGCCGACCTAAACGCATTTCGCGGCTGCGACGATCCGAACCCCGCCGGTCGTGCCTTCAGCAAGCCCGCTCGTGAAGTCCTGGCGGTCCAGGTGCTCGGACCAGTACCGGTAGGAGTCCGTCCGATACCAGATCGCCGTCCGAACCGTGCGGCCCTGCCACGCCACGTCGCGTGGCCCGCCGACGTTGACCGCGAGTAGTGTCCCGGCGGGCCCGTCGTTCGCTGTGCTCGCCACGACTCAGACCAGCCGCTCGCCGCCGTCGACGTGGATCGTCAGGCCCGTCATGAAGGTGTTCGTCATCGCCAGGACCGCCGCGCTGGCGACGTCCTCTGCCCCGCCGATCCGCCGGGCCGGGTTGGTCTGTCCGAGCTCGGCGAACATCGCCGCCTTGCGCTCGTCACCGAGCGCGTCCCACGCCCCGGTGTCGATCACGCCGGGCGAGATCGCGTTGACCCGGATCGGGGCCAGCTCGACCGCGAGTGACCGCGTCAGGGTGTCCGCCGCGGCGTTTGTGATCGCCACGGCGAGCGTCCCGACCTCGATCTTGAAGGCCGCCACCCCCGAGAAGATCAGCAGCGATCCGCCCTCATTGATCTGGGAGCTGAACGCCCGCGCCAGCATCAGGGGGCCAATCACCTTCGTGTCGAAGGAGAGCCGGACCTGGTCACGTTCGAGGTCCCCGATCTGACCGCGAGCGCGAGCGGACGCGGTCGAGACGATGTGGTCGACGCGGCCGACCCGAGCGGCGAGCGCGGAGATCGAGGCGTCATCGGTGAGGTCCACGGCTTCGGTTCCGATCGCCGCCTCTCCGGCGTAGGCGCGTTCAAGGGCTTCCCGCCGGCGGCCCGCGACGATCACGTTGGCGCCCTCCTCCCGAGCGGCGAGCGCGATACCGCGGGCGATGCCGCTGCCGCGACCTATGACGAGTACGGTCTTGTCCTTCAGTGAGCCGGCCATCTGGCCCTCCATCTTCTGTCGTGGTCCCCTGTCGGCGAGGCCGCCGGGTTGGCGGCCCGTCCGCGAGGTCTCCCCTGGACAGTGCGCCGCGGCCGGCGCTTCTTACCGACCCTGGCGACGGATCGGGCCCAGAGCTACTCCGGCGGGGCGCCTACTCCGGCGGGGCGCCGAAGCGGCGGGCCGCGTCGACCAGGCCCTCGTAATCGGCGCGACAACCCGGGCAGCTCCGGAGGTGGACCGCAGTGCCGGGGAAGACCGCGGCCGGGTCATCTCCCGCGAGCTGTAGATCCGCGAACTGGTCGAGGATCGCTTCGCCCGCGATGCACCCCGCGTCCCCGTCCTGCACCCCCAGCAGATCGTCGAGACCTCGCTCGCTCACGAGCTCACCTCCTCGGCGGGGAGTGGGTAACCCGCAGCAGCCAGGCACGCGCGGAGCTTGCGCCGCGCGTCGAAGAGGTTCTTATAGAGCGCGTTGCGGTTGGAGCCGAGCTTCAGCGCCAGGACATCGATCGACACGTCGTTGAGGGCGACGGCCACGAAAACCTGACGCTGACGATCGGTCAGCTCGCTGTTGATCGCCTGGCTGAGAACGGTCAGCTGCTCGCGACGCTCGGCGCTCTGCACCGGCTGCGCGGCGAAGGCGTCCGGGACCTGCTCCCACGCGGGCTCCTCCTCAGGCCGATGATGGCGCCACGCATGGCCGGCGACCTTGGCCGACACATCGAAGATCACGAACTTGTACGCCCACGTCGTGAACCGGCTCGCCCCGCGGAACTCCTCCAGCTTGGACAGGATGCTCAGCATCGCGTCGCTCGCCGACTGCTGGGCGAGGTCGTCCAGCTCCGGCCCGCCGATCGAGCCAAGCGCGTGGCGGCGACGCCCCAGCTCGTAGCGGGCCACGCGCAGAAGCAGCGCGTGCAACTCGGCCGTGGTCCGGCGGAAGTGCGGGCTGCTCGAGCGAAGGCCTTCGACCCAGTGCTGCGTGTCGCTCCCGACAGCCCGAGCCGCCGGAGCCGAAGACTCGCCTGAGCTCACGCTGGGGGCCATCGCAGTCATCTTAGGCGCCGTCCGGCGACGAGCGCGCCGACGCTTTGGCAACCGTAGACGCGCGCGCTGACGCCTTTGAGAACCAGCACGGTAAGAACCCGGGTGGGCGATCCCACATACCGAGCATGGGACTTTCATGGCACGTCCCTGAGGCCGACGTCGACTCCCGCGCGCTCACGCCGGCAGCGCGCCGGACGTTCTGCCCCTACAAGGGAATCGCCACCTACTGGGACATCGGCGAGACACGCCTCGCGGCGTGGTCCTACCGAGCGCCGGTCGAGGAGATGCTACGGATCGCCGGGATGGTCTCGTTCGAGCCCGACCAGGTCACGGTCGCGCTCGACGGCGCAGTACAGCTCAAGGCGTCCGGCCAGACCGTGGTCGCTCACGGAGTCGACCGAGACCTCACGATCGACGAGGCGGGGCACATCGGCCCGGCCTGAGGTGCGCCCACGCAGGTCACCCCCTCCGATCCCCGGCCTGCGACGCCTGCTGGCCGCCAGCCCGACCGACCCCGGCTGCGAGGCCGGGTACGGCCTGCTCGAGCACCTCGTCGAGCTGGAGCTCGCCGGGAGGGACCCGGGCACCGTCTTCCCGGCCGCCGCGATCCACCTTCAGAACTGCCCGGCCTGCCGCGCCGACTACGAAGGGCTTCGGGCCAGCGCGACGCCGACCCCAATCGCGGTCATCCAGGCGGTCTCCGGGCGGCCGCGTAGGCATTGACTCGCCGCTGCCGCGTAGCCCAGACCGATCGGCATCAGAAGATCGCGCGGCCACGGGGATGCCGACGTGCGTCGCGAAACAGGTGCCCAGACCCGTCAGGAATCGAGAAGCGCGAGCCCCCAGACGCGGCTAGCGTGACCGCCATGGACATCCCCCCAGACCCACGACCTCAGGAGCGACCATGACCGGCTCTTCCACCCAGGGAATCAAGACCGTGCTGCATCCCGTGTCCGACCTGGCCGCGGCCAAGGCCGTGTACGCCGCCCTGCTCGGCGTCGCGCCGCAGGCCGACGAGTCCTACTACGTCGGCTTCGAGGCCGAGGGCCAGCACATCGGGCTGGTGCCCGGCGGCGGACCGCAGGGCATGACCTCGCCGGTGGCCTACTGGCAAGTCCCGGACATCAACGCGAAGCTGGCTGAGGTGACCGCCGCGGGTGCCACCGTGAACGAGCCCCCACACGACGTCGGCGGCGGCCGCCTGGTGGCCACGGTCGCCGACCCCGATGGCAACGTCCTCGGGCTGCTTCAGGACCCGTGAGTGCCCGGGCCCGGGGGCGGGGGCGGGGGCGGGGGCGCGGGCGCGGGCGGGGCCCAGAGGCTTCACGGAGCGCAGCGAAGGAGAACCGGACGTACTGCTCGAAGCTGCTCAGATCGAGCCAGGCGACGCCGACGAAGACCACGAAGGCGGCCCCGCCCAGCAGAATGGAGACACGATGAGCAAGACCACGAGGACGGACACGCAGTCGCCTGCGCCGCACGTTGCCGACACCCACGACCTGATCCGCGTGCACGGCGCGCGCGTGAACAACCTCAAGGACGTCAGCATCGAGATCCCCAAGCGCCGGCTGACGGTGTTCACCGGCGTCTCCGGCTCGGGCAAGAGCTCGCTCGTGTTCGGCACGATCGCCGCGGAGTCCCAGCGGCTGATCAACGAGACGTACAGCTCCTTTGTCCAGGGCTTCATGCCCACACTGGCGCGGCCGGAGGTCGACGTGATGGACGGGCTGACAACGGCGATCATCGTCGACCAGCAGCGGATGGGTTCCGATCCCCGCTCGACGGTCGGCACCGCGACCGACGCCAACGCGATGCTGCGCATCCTCTTCAGCCGACTCGGCCGGCCCCAGATCGGCTCCCCCCAGGCGTTCTCGTTCAACGTCGCCTCGATCTCGGGCGCCGGCGCGGTCACGATCCAGCGCGCCGGCGGCACCGTGAAGGAGCGGCGGAGCTTCAGCATCACCGGCGGCATGTGCCCACGCTGCGAGGGCCGCGGCGCCGTCAACGAGATCGACCTCACGGCGCTCTACGACGAGCGCAAATCACTCAACGACGGTGCCCTCACGATCCCCGGCTACAGCATGGACGGCTGGTTCGGCCGCATCTTCAACGGCTGCGGCTTCTTCGACCCGGACAAGCCGATCCGCAGGTTCACGAAGAAGGAGCTCCACGACCTCCTCTACAAGGAGCCGACCAAGATCAAGGTCGAGGGCATCAACCTGACCTACGAGGGCCTGATCGGAAAGATCCAGAAGTCGATGCTCTCCAAGGACGTCGACGCGATGCAGCCGCACATCCGCGCATTCGTCGAGCGGGCGGTGACCTTCACGACCTGCCCCGACTGCGGCGGCACCCGGCTCAGCGACGCGGCCCGGTCCTCGAAGATCAAGAAGGTCAACATCGCCGACGCCTGCGCGATGCAGATCAGCGACCTGGCCGTCTGGGTCCGCGGCCTCGACGAGCCGTCGGTCGCGCCGCTGCTCGCAACGCTGCGTCAGACGCTCGAGTCGTTCGTCGAGATCGGGCTCGGCTACCTCTCGCTCGACCGGTCCTCAGGCACGCTGTCGGGCGGCGAGGCACAGCGCACCAAGATGATCCGCCAGCTCGGGTCGTCGCTGACCGACGTCACCTACGTCTTCGACGAGCCGACGATCGGGCTGCATCCCCACGACATCGACCGAATGAACGACCTGCTGCTGCGGCTGCGCGACAAGGGTAACACCGTGCTGGTCGTCGAGCACAAGCCGGAGACGATCGCGATCGCCGACCACGCGGTCGACCTCGGCCCCGGCGCCGGTGCGGCGGGCGGCGAGGTCGTCTTCGAGGGCACCGTCGAGGCGCTGTGGTCCAGCGATACGCTCACCGGCCGCCATCTCGACGACCGAGCCGCCCTCAAGGAGACGGTGCGCACGCCCACCGGCACGCTGGAGATCCGCGGCGCGACGGCGCACAACCTGCGCGACATCGACGTCGACATCCCGCTCGGGGTGCTCGCCGTCATCACCGGGGTGGCCGGCTCGGGCAAGAGCTCGCTGATCGGAGGCTCGGTATCCGGCCGGGACGGAGTCGTGTCGGTCGACCAGGCAGCGATCAAGGGCTCGCGGCGCAGCAACCCGGCGACCTACACCGGGCTGCTCGACCCGATCCGCAAGGCGTTCGCGAAGGCCAACGGCGTCAAGCCGGCGCTGTTCAGCGCCAACTCCGACGGCGCGTGCCCCAACTGCAACGGTGCCGGCGTGATCTACACCGACCTGGCGATCATGGCCGGCGTCGCCACGACCTGCGAGGTGTGTGACGGAAAGCGCTTCCAAGCCGAGGTCCTGGAGTACAAGTTCGGCGGGAGGGACATCAGCGAGGTGCTCGCGATGCCGGTCGCCGAGGCCGAGGAGTTCTTCGGCTCGGGCGACGCGAGCACGCCGGCAGCCCACAAGATCCTCGACCGACTCGCCGACGTCGGGCTCGGCTACCTGCGCCTCGGCCAGCCGCTGACCTCGCTCTCAGGCGGCGAGCGCCAGCGGCTCAAGCTGGCGACGCGCATAACCGAGAAGGGCAGCGTCTACGTCCTCGACGAGCCGACCACCGGCCTCCACCTCGCCAACGTCGAGCAGCTGCTCGGCCTGCTCGACCGGCTCGTCGACTCCGGCAAGTCGGTGATCGTCATCGAGCACCACCAGGCGGTCATGGCGCACGCCGACTGGATCATCGACCTCGGCCCCGGCGCCGGGCACGACGGCGGGCGGATCGTCTTCGAGGGCACGCCCGCCGACCTCGTCGCCGCCCGCTCCACGCTCACCGGCGAGCATCTCGCGGCCTACGTCGGCACCTGACCGAGCCCTCGCGGACGCCGTGAGACGAGTGCATGAAGTCATCTGTGGCACGATCTCCGCACGTGACCGGCAGACCCGCCACGGCGCAGCACCTGCGCGACCTCGCGTGGCTGCGCCGCGTTCGTGACCGGATCGACCGGGAGTACGCCGATCCGCTGGACGTCGAGGCGCTCGCCCGTGGCGCGCACATGTCGGCCGGGCACCTCAGCCGCCAGTTCCGGCTCGCCTACGGCGAGTCGCCGTACTCCTATCTGATGACGCGGCGCATCGAGCGCGCGATGGCGCTGCTCGATCGTGGCGACCTCACCGTCACCGAGGTCTGCTTCGAGGTCGGCTGCTCGTCGCTGGGCACCTTCAGCACTCGCTTCGCCGAGCTGGTCGGCGTGCCGCCCAGCATCTATCGCCGTAACGCTACGCGCGCGAGCGCCGGGATGCCGGCGTGCGTCGCCAAGCAGGTGACCAGACCGATCAGGAATCGAGAAGCGCCGACCCCGAGCGGCAGCTAGCGTGAGCGCCATGGACATCACGATTCACGCCAGCTACCTCCCGCACGACGACCCGGACGCCGCCCTGGCCTTCTATCGCGACACGCTCGGCTTCGAGGTCCGCCGGGAAGTCGCCTACAACGGAATGCGCTGGATCACGGTCGGCCCGGCCGACCAGCCCGGCACGTCGATCGTCCTGCATCCGCCGGGGGCCGCCCCCGGCATCACCGACGACGAGCGCCGCACGATCGCCGAGATGATGGCCAAGGGCACCTTTGCCGCGATCAACCTGGCCACCGCCGACCTCGACAGCACCTTCGAGCAGGTGCAGGGCGCCGGCGCCGAGGTCGTCCAGGAGCCGATCGAGCAGCCGTACGGCATTCGCGACTGCGCCGTCCGCGACCCCGCCGGCAACCTGATCCGCATCCAGGAGCTGCGCTGAGGCAGTACGGGTCCGGCTGCTAGTCGGCGCCGACCACCTTGAAGTCCTTGTTGACGAAGATGTGGTGGGGCCAGTTGACGCCGATCTCGTGGACCTCGTACTCGCCGTTGCTCAGCCGCACGACACGATCGACGATGCCGCCAGCGTAGGCCGCCAACGCGGCTTTTGTGGCCTTGATCGCCGTGCTTGCGCCGACGATCCTGCCGGATCCCTCCTTGTAGCTCGCCGGGATCTGACCGACCGTCCTTGCCGTGCTGGGCGCACCCGGCTTGAACGGAACGACCGTCGACGATGTCTTGGACCCGCTGCTCGCCGGTTGCACGATGACCTGCGTGGCCGTGATCGTCGTGCTGTCGGTTGTTCCCACCACGAGGACGGTCTCGCCTTTGGTGACCGAGCTCGCCGTCGCCGACTTCGTGCCCTTCTCGTATCTCGTGGACGACGTCTCCCTGACGGTCACCTTCTCCCCTGCCACCGTCAACAGCCCGAACCCCGACACGGACACGCTGCTCACCGTGCCGGCAGATCCGCCCGCGGCCGGTCCGGATCGAGCGTTGGATCCCCCGCCACCCGGCACGGCTTTCCCTGACGTTGCCGCGGCGGACGTCGCCGTTGTCGCGGCGCCCGAGCCCGGGCTGGCGGCTGCGCCGACGATCCCGTAGGCACCGCCCCCGATCGCGACGGCCGTCGCGCCGATCGCGATCGACCTGGTGAGACTTCGAGAGAACATGGAGTGCACCCTTCCCTCGTCCGTTGATCGTGAGTTGGCCGCCTGCACTCACGATCCGCCGACGCCCCAAGAACCGCGTGAGAGCGACCGGGGAGGTTCCTGTGAAAGGAAGTCTGGACGACGGTCTAGCCTCCTCGCATGACCCACGCCGCCGACATCCTCGCGGATCGCGCGTGAGCGGCGAGCGACGGCCGTCCGCCTGCTCGGTCGTCCTTGCCGGCGACCTCGCCCACCTGCGAGCCCCCGACGACCACCCTGCCCTGCGGAGCGTTCTCGCGATCCCCGGACGCGGCTACCACCCCGACGACGGCCACTGGAGTGTCCGGCTTCGCAACGATCGCCCCCGATCCCTCCTGCGCCTGATCGGCTACCACTCGATCGCGATCAGCCCGGGCGACCGGCTCGTCCTGGAGGCGGCCCTCGCCGACCGGTCCACGTTCGACCTCGAGCTGGTCCGGCCCACCCGGCGCACCGACGTCCCCAACTGCGTCAGCGTCTGCGAGCACTGGGACGACGCCGACCTCCGCTGGCTCGCCAAGCGCCTGCGCCGCCACGCCCATCCGGAGATCGGTCGCCTGAGCATCGTCATCGACCGGCGCGCCGCCCTGGCCTTCGACGAGCTCTACGCCCGCCGCGACGACGTCCGCTGGACCGCCCCACTCGCCGCCGAGATCAAGCAGGTCCTCGACGCCCGGTCGCGCACGACCCCGGCGGCCGTCAACCGCCGACGCCGGACGGCGTCCGTCCGCTTCGTCGCCGGCCGCACCGACCTCGAGATCGCCAGCCACGACCGCGACGCCGTGATCACCGGCTTCACGGCCCCGACTCGGGTCGGCCAGTTCACGTTCCTCGTCGCCGCCGACCGCGCGGCCGCGCTGAGCATCAGCCGCCTGCGCGACCGCCATCCCGACGTGATGCTCGCCCCGTCGGTCGCCGACTGGATGCACACGGCGACACACTGGACCGGCCGCGTGACCGCGAGCAGTTTTGACGGCGCTCCGGCGTTCCTCGTGCTCGGCGACCCCGACGACCCGCCCGCCTGCCTGCGAAGCCCGCCGGCCACCTCCGCCGCTCCCGGCACCTGGCGGCTCCCCCTGACCGCGCAGGGCCACGCCGTCCTCGTCGACCTGCTCGCCGCCCATCCCAAGACGAAGGTCGACCCCTACGCCCTGCGCTGCGCCCAGGCTCTCGCCGATCGTCCCGACGCCCCCGTCCCACCGGCGATCGTCACGGTCGAGAACCACGACGGCACACACGACGACGCCACCTTCACGCTGATCCGGATGTGGGCGCACGAGACCGACGGCGCCCTCGCCGCCATGCCCGGCGCCCGACCCCGGTCGCGATGGATCGATCGCACGATCGGCATCGAGGTCCTCGCCGACGCCTGGAACGCCACATCCGTCCGCGACCACGCGGCCACCCACGGCCTCGAGCTCGACGCCGCCGCCCGAGTCCTGCTCGATCGGCTGCTCGCCGACCACCAGCAGGGAACGGAGCTGGTCACACTCTCCCAAGCGACACACGGCACGCTCGAGATCCCGACCCTCGCCGGCGCGCTGATGCCCTTCCAAGCCGCCGGCGTGACCTACGCTCGCACACAGCGACGCACGTTCATCGCCGACGAGCAGGGCCTCGGCAAGACCGTCCAGGCGCTCGCCACCGTCGAAGCCGACGGCGCCTTCCCGGCGATCGTTCTCTGTCCCGCCTCGCTCAAGCTCAACTGGCAGCGCGAAGCCGACCGCTGGCTCCCACACCGGTCGACGACCGTGATCACCGGGCGGGCGACCACGCCGCTGCACGGCGAGATCCTCGTCCTCAACTACGAGATCCTCGACGCCCATCGCGAGGCCCTCTCCGGGCTGGACGCCGCGGCTCTCGTGCTCGACGAGTCGCACTACTGCAAGAACCCGCGCGCCAGACGCACCCAGGAGGCCCAACTGCTCTCGAGTGCGCTCCGGCCCGAGGCCCTGCGGCTCGCGCTGACGGGGACACCACTCGTCAATCGTGCCAAGGAGCTCGTCCCGCAGTTGCGGCTGCTCGGCCGACTGGGCGAGTTCGGTTCGGCCGCCGAGTTCGAACGCAAGTTCACCGAACCCGCCGACCGTGAGCGTCTCCACTGGCATCTGCGCCGCTCCTGCTACGTCAGGCGCCTCAAGCGCGACGTCCTCCCCCAGCTCCCGGCAAAGCAGCGTGCCGTCGTGCCCGTCGCACTCGACAATGCCGGCGAGTATGCCCGCGCCGAGGAGGCCTTCCTCAGCTGGCTCACAGACCACTACCGCGACTCGCAGGACCTCGCCCGCCGGCTCGACAGCGCGATGCGCGCCCAGGCGCTCGTCAAGATCAACGCCCTGCGCAAGCTCACCGGCACCGGCAAGATCAAGATCGCCGGCGACTGGATCGAGGACTTCACCGCCAGCGGTGAGAAGCTGGTCGTCTTCGCCTCGCACCGTGACGTCCAGAGCCGGCTCGTCGAGCGGTTCCCGGCGGCCGCGCATCTACTGGGCAGTGACAGTCAGGACGAGCGCCAGCAGGCCGTCGATCGCTTCCAGCACGACCCCGACGTGCTGCTGTGCATCTGCTCGCTGAAGGTCGCCGCCCACGGCATCACGCTCACCGCCGCCGCCAACGTCGCGTTCGTCGAGCTCGGCTGGACCCCGGCCGAGCACGACCAGGCCGAGGACCGCGCCCACCGGATCGGCCAGGACAACGCCGTCACGGCCTGGTACCTGCTCGCCGCCGGCACGATCGACGACCGCCTCGGCGCCCTGATCGACCGCAAGCGCCTCGTCGTCGGCGCGATCACCGACGGGGCCGCGCCGGCCGAGGGGGCGATCGTCGACGCGCTGCTCACCAGCTACATCCAGGCCGCGTAGGCACGTCCGCCGCGACGACGCGTACGGGTGCGGACATCCAGGTTGCGGCTACTCCGAGTCGAGGTAGACGATCACCGCCGGCACGCGCCGGGTCGGGTCGGCGGTCGGCCCTGCCCAACCCGGCGCGGTCAGGCCTCAGCCCGCGGTGTCCTGGCCGTGTGAGCCGCCGCGCTCTCCGTAGGCGAACCATCCCGACAGAAACGAGAGTCCGACAAGGCCGAGCAGAAGCGCCCATGGCCACAGCGTGGCGCTCGTCGCCGAGGCGACGATGTACCCAATGGCCACGGCAAGGCTCAGAACTCGCCCGACGACGGCCTGGACCTTGAGCCGCTGCATCGCCTGACGCTCGTCGAGCTGCCGTCGAATCGCCGCACCCGGATCGGTGTCGCGCCCGCCCAGGATGAAGAGCGCGACGATCGCGACGACCGGGATCGGGATGACATCGGCCACGCTCGACCATCCATGTGTCGAGCCACCGACGGCAAGCGCGATCAGGCTGGCGATCGCGAGCAGTGCCGGTGCGCGCAGCTGTGGGGACATCGATCTGGTTCTCACTTGGAAGGCTCCTCATCGGTTGGGTCGAACATCTCCTCGATCGGGACCTCGAACAACCCGGCGATCCGAAACGCCAGCGGCAGCGACGGTAGATAGCGTCCGCTTTCGATCGAGATCACCGTCTGGCGAGACACGCCCAGGGCAAGTGCGACGTCCGCCTGGGTCAGGCCGCGCCGGCCGCGCTGCTCGCGTACCCGATTTCTCATAAAGTCAAGGTACCTTGACTTTGGCGGTTTGTCAAGCACGCTTTACCCGGCGGGTCGTCCCCGGGCGTGCTGGACGCCGGCGATTTCGCTGGTCGGGGGGGACCGGGTGGTGGAGATGGAGACTCTCCAAAAAAATCGCTGACTGACTCAGGCAACTACTTTCGCGATCAAGGTCTCGCATCCACCTCCACCGCCCGGGAGGACCCCGGTCGATCCCCCATCCCACACCCCGGCGCCGGCCCACCCCTGCCCGACCCCCAAACCCGTGCCGGCTCCCCCTCCCCACCCGCAACCGCCCGCACGCGGCCCGCAGAATCAAGATCGCGACCCCCTCGACCCGTCACGCGCCCGAACCGCCCGGCCGCGACCCGCCCCGATCAGGCTTCGCCGGCCCCGCCTGGCACGGCGTTCGGACGCTCACCCGGCACCGCCGCCAACCGCTCGGCGATCCGATCGCGGTGGAAGTGCTCGGCCCAGCCCCGCGCGGTCGCGTTGAACGTCTCGTCGCACACCTCGGGGTCCACACCGTGGGCGAGGGCGAGCTCCACGAAGTCGGGGCGATCGTGCTCGACGGCCAGGTGCAGCAACGTGGCTCCGTGGTGAGTGAACCGACGTTTCGCCAGCTCGGGGCATCGGCCGAGCACATAGCCGGCCACGCCCGGCTGATCGGTGACAAGGGCCAGCGTGAGCGGGCTTGTGTCGCCCGGCAGCGAACCCGCGAGTTCCGCGCGCGTCGGCCGCAGCGCATCCAGCGCCGCGATGTCGCCGAACCCGATCGCCTCGGTCATCGCGATCTCGCGCGGTGTCGGCTCGGGCCCCGGTCGGTACCACCAGGTCTGTCCCCACCCCAGCGGGCGAAAGCCCGCCCGGCGGTAGACCGGCTCGCCTGCGTCGGTGGCGTTCAACACCGCATGCCGGCAACCCTGCTCGACCGCCAGAGAGCATGCCGCCCGGGTCAGGGCCGCGCCGATCCCCCGCCGGCGGACGCGCGGGACCACGCCCATCGAGTAGATGCCGGCCACGCCGTTCCACGGGTTGACGGCGATCTGGCCGACGAGCTTCTCTCTCAGGCGCACGCCCAGTCGAAAGCTACCCTGCGGCTCGGGCCCGCTCGGCGCGTAGGGCAACGTCCTCGCGTACGGAGGCCCGGCCGGCTCGACCGCGAACCGTGTCGAGAACGGCTCGCCGGCGTTCTCGTCGAGGTCGATCGCCATCCAGAGCGGTCGCCATCCCCACGCGAACCCCCGGGCGACCAACCGCGTGCCGAGCTCCGCGTTCGCCGACAGCGACCAGCAGCCGACGCTGCAGCACCCGCGCGCGCGGATCTCGGCCGTCAGGGCGTCGACATCCAGTTGTGCACCGCCGGGGAAGACCATCGCGTCGCGACCGACGAACAGCTCCGACCCGCCGACCTCCACGACGACACCCCCCTCCGCGGCCACGTTCCGTCGAAACCACACCCGGTGATTCTCGGCCGCCGCGTTCAAGAGAGAATCCTCCTCGGCCCTGCGCACGCCCCCACGATATGAGATCTGATCTGCCGACGGCCCACACGGGCGGGTCACGGTCTGGCCCCTCGCGGCCGCCCTCGCGGCCGCCCTCGCGGCCGCCCTCGCGGCCGTTAAGCTTGGTCGATGCCCGCCTACAGGTCACGGACCGTCACGCACGGCCGCAACATGGCCGGTGCCCGAGCGCTCCTGCGGGCCGCCGGCGTCGAGAAGGACGACATCGGCCGCAAGCCGATCGTGGCCGTCGCGAACAGCTACACCCAGTTCGTCCCGGGCCACACGCACCTCAAGCCGGTCGGCGAGATCGTCGCCGACGCGGTCCAGGCTGCCGGGGGTATCCCCCGCGAGTTCAACACGATCGCCGTCGACGACGGGATCGCGATGGGCCACGGGGGGATGCTCTACTCGCTGCCGTCGCGTGACCTGATCGCCGACAGCGTCGAGTACATGGTCAATGCCCACTGCGCCGACGCCCTCGTCTGCATCTCCAACTGCGACAAGATCACCCCGGGGATGCTCAATGCCGCGCTGCGGCTGAACATCCCGACCGTCTTCGTCTCCGGCGGGCCGATGGAGGGCGGCACGGCGACCCTCGTCGACGGCACCGTCCGCAAGCGCGTGAACCTGATCTCGGCGATCGCCGACGCGGTCGCCGACGAGGTCTCAGACGAGGACATCGCGATCATCGAGGAGGCCGCCTGCCCGACGTGCGGGTCGTGCTCGGGCATGTTCACGGCGAACTCGATGAACTGCCTGACCGAGGCGCTCGGCCTGGCGCTGCCCGGGAACGGGTCGATCCTCGCGACGCACACCGCCCGCAAGGCGCTCTACGAGGCCGCCGGCCGGACGGTCGTCGAGATCGCGGCGAGGTACTACGGCGAGGACGACGAGTCCGTCCTGCCGCGGTCGATCGCCACGCGCGCGGCCTTCGAGAACGCGATGACGCTCGACGTCGCGATGGGCGGCTCGACGAACACCGTGCTGCACATCCTGGCCGCCGCCCAGGAGGCCGAGCTCGACTTCACGATGAAGGACATCGACGCCCTGTCGCGGCGGGTTCCGTGCCTCTGCAAGGTCGCCCCGAACGGCACGTACCTGATGGAGGACGTCCACCGCGCCGGCGGCATGCCGGCGATCCTCGGCGAGCTGCGGCGCGCCGGCCTGCTCGACGAGGACGTCCACACGGTCCACGCGCGCACCGTCGACGACTGGCTCGATGCCTGGGACATCCGCTCCGGCCGGGCGTCTGACGAGGCGATCGAGGTCTTCCACGCCGCGCCCGGCTGCCGGCGCTCGGCCACGGCGTTCTCCCAGTCCGAGCGGTGGGACTCGCTCGACACCGACGCCGCCGGCGGCTGCATCCACGACGTCGCCCACGCGTACTCCACCGACGGCGGCCTCGCGATTCTCTATGGCAACCTCGCGGTCCGCGGCTGCGTCGTCAAGACCGCCGGCGTCGACGAGTCGATCCTGACGTTCACCGGGCCGGCGGTCGTCGTCGAGTCGCAGGAGGCCGCGGTCGACGCGATCCTCGGCGGCCGCGTCGCGGCCGGCGATGTCGTCGTGATCCGCTACGAAGGCCCCCGCGGCGGGCCGGGCATGCAGGAGATGCTCTACCCGACGTCCTACCTGAAGGGCAGGGGACTCGGCAAGGCGTGTGCGCTGATCACCGACGGCCGCTTCTCCGGCGGGACGTCCGGCCTGTCGATCGGCCACGTCTCACCCGAGGCGGCCTCCGGCGGCGCGATCGCCCTGGTGCAGGACGGCGACACGATCGCGATCGACATCCCGAACCGGCGGCTCGCGCTCGACGTTCCCGACGACGAGCTGGCCGACCGCCGTGACCGGCTCGAAGCGGGCGTCGGCTACGTGCCGGCTGCCCGCGACCGGGCCGTCTCCCCGGCATTGCGGGCCTACGCCGCCATGGCGACGTCGGCCGACACCGGCGCCGTCCGCGACGTCAACGCGGTCGAGCGCGCCGTCGCCGCGGCCGCGACGCGCGACCCCTCCCTCTCGGCGTCCTGACCGGCCCGCGGCGTCGGGCCGGCGGCGTCGGGCTCAAGCGCCGAGCGTCGTGGTGTCGATCACGAACCGGTAGCGGCCGTCGGCGGGTCTCCCTCAGCACGACCTCTGACTTCGCTTGACTTAGCAACATTTGTTGCTATGTTTGTTGGTGCTCGAGGAACTCAGTCAGGGGTTCCCGGGCGACGAGTTTGCGGCGAGATGTCGCCGACCAACCCTAGGAGGTCTCGGTCGTCGGCGGGCCCGTCGCACCGCAGGGCGAGGGACGCTCGGGCGCAAGGGGACGCTCGAGCGCCTCACCCACGGGCGAGCGATCCGGCCGACTGCCTCCGCGCCTGCGGGTCAGAACTCGTTGACGGCGGGCTGGCCGGCGCGACCGAGATACCGGGCGTCGCGCGGCTCCCCGTTCGACGCTTCGTAGCGCCTCGCTCAAGCCGTCGGGGTCCGAGCCGCCGCGTGGCCTGCTCGACGCGGTCGGCATCGCCGACCGCCCAGGCCGGTCGCTCGGCGAGCTGGCCGCGGAAGTGCCTGATCACTCGGCGTCCGCGTCGCGGCGCGCCTCACGGACCGAAGTCATGAGCGTCGCCGGGGCTGGGGCGATCGCGGCAGACTCGTCGCGTCCCGCCGCGAGCTGCCCGAGCCCCCAGATCGGGCGCAGTACGCCGCCACAGAACTCGCACGTCGCGCCGACTCCCGCGAGCTGGCGGGCCAGGCGATCGCACGACGAGCAGTGATGCAGCTGCGTCTCGCGGGTGCCCGTTGGATCCGGAGGCGGATTCGGGCCAAGCTCGCCCGGAGTCAACACATGCGTCCCGTCATGAACCGCGGTGGGTACGACATGACGGCCCGGTCACGTGCGTGGCCGGCAGGATCGGGGAGCGCGCACCCAGGGAGCGTGCGCCGGCCGGGATCGGCTGGTCGTCGCGTCGGTCCGGGCCAGCGGTTGCGCGACGCGCCTCCGTGCGAAGCAGCGCGGGCAGCAGTCCAGCGTGATCGCGGCCGTCGCCGGATGGAACGCGAAATGACAGTGCGGACAACTCCAGAGGCCTGTCAGCTCGTTGTCGGGCATGGATCACACCGATCCGTCGAGGTTGCGCTCCTGTGACCTCCCGTGAGGTCACAGGAGCTTTGCGGCAGTCAGAGCACAACACCACGGGGTGACCCGGATGCTCGCACCGTCGTCTCTGCCACGGCGCCACTGTCCGCGTCCCTTGGGCCGTCGGATCCGGTCGCCTGCCCGTCAGGGTAGCACCATGACGAGTCGCACACCACCACCAGGTGCAAGAAGATTCGGACGCCTGGGCGACCCGCGAGGGACGGGATGCGATCGACCGGGCTCGTCCGGGGCGGCGGAGTGCATGCTGAGACCTTCACCGCAAAATCGCTGCCTGAGTCAGGCAACTACTTTCCCTGGAGAGTCCACTCCTCCACGACCCGGTTCCCCGCGGAGAGCTCGCCGGCCGCTGACCTCCCGAGCCCGTGCTGACAATTTCTCGACGGCACGGCCCGCCAGCCCGCGCCGCGTGAGCACCGCCGTCGCCCGGCGTCCGGCCCTCCTCACACACCGCGGTCAGATTTGTCACCTCGGAAACGACACAAATCTCCACGCGCAACATGTACATCCGGGAGGGTGGTCCGACACCGCATCCTGTACAGTCCGGTCACAGGCTCGGCGGCCCAAAGACGGCCGTTCCGTCGAGACGGCCGCACCCAACCGACTGAGCTGTGGAGGAGCCGACGCGCTCCTGTCCTCACCGCCGGGCAGGTGTCACCCGAACAGGATCGACTGACACGGCGCCCGTCGCGACCATCACAAGCCGGCCGGCGCCACGTGCGTCGCGGCCTGAGCCGGTCCCCCTGCCCGCTCGGTGCCGGGCGTCCGCCTGCCGAGTGGCACACAACAGAGACACAGACACCATGAATCGCCCCGATCACCAGCGAGTCCGCCACACCGCCGTCGCCGCCCTCACCTGAAGTGTCGTCCGCCGGGTCCGGCGCCCGGTCGCCGGACCCGAGGATCTCCCGCCGGCCCCTCACGTGTTCGGCAGCCCGAGCCTGTGCTTCAGAGCGAGGATGCTCGCCCCTGCCGCCTGGACCCGCGCCGCGCGCGGCGAGCCCGAGCGCGCGCCGGCCACGAGGGTCGCGTATGCGTGGCCGACGTCCCGGCCGTTCGTCGCGTACAGCAGAAGATCCAGGCCGGCGTTGACCGCGCCGATCGCGACCCCCGGCAGCCTGGCAAGCGCGCCGGCACCGAGGTCGTCGGAGATCGTCGGCACCGTGACGTGGTCCTCGGCCGGCAGCTCGGTCGTGTAGATCTCGGGCGAGAGGACCGCCGGCAACCCGCCGCCGGTCAGGCGGGGGTAGATCGCATTGCTGACCATCACCATCGACGGCGTCCGCGGCGACGCGACGCACGTCCGGTAGGCCTGGTCGTCGGCGCGGATCGCGCCGGCCGACGCGTCGATCGTCACCGGCCCGGC
>DATCEH010000009.1:0-50611 GCA_036510225.1 Solirubrobacteraceae bacterium
GTAGCTGACTGAGTCAGTCAACTACTTTCCTTGGAGAGTCCACTGCTCCACGACCCGGTCCCCGCAGAGAGCTCGCCGCCCCTGACCTCCCGAGGCTGGCCCGAACGATCCTCGACGGCATGCTCGCCAAGTCCCCGCCGCGTGAACATGGCCGCCGCGGAACCCCAGGATCAGCGAAATCGCCGGCGTCCAACACGCCCGGACCGGCGCCCGCCCAGGAACCGCGAAAGCCGACTGACTCAGGCAGCTACCTTCTGTGCAAAGACACCTGCTGCTCCACCTGCGGGAAACCCGAGCCCGGCCGATCACGACCGCCCGACCACTAAACCCATGCCAGCTCCGCTGCCGGCCGCCAACCGCCAACTCCACGCCCCCGCGTTCGGGAGGTCACCGGGCTCAACAGCCAGCCCGCTACGGCCAGTGGCGTCGTTCGGGCCCGTCCGCGAGCATCAAGTTCAGGTCAAGCTCGACGGCATAGCCTAAGGCTCAAGCAGAGGCAGAGGGAGCAGTCGAGAGGACACCGGTCGCCGGTGGGCTCCCGCCGGCCGCGATCGCCCCGGGTCCGCCCGGCAGTGTCGCCGCGCCCGCATCGAGCAGGCCGGCGCCGAAGCGGGCAGTGTCGGCGGCAGGCCCGAGCGGCCGAGCGGTCGCCTTGAGCCGGGCGACGATCGCCTGCGCGCTCGGGTGGGGCCCGAGCACGCCGCTGGCGATCACGAGGGCGGCAGCCGCCGAGACATGGGGGGTCGCCATCGACGTGCCCTCGTATCCGGAGGGCAGGCCGAACCGCCGCGGCGATCCGCCGATCAGGGTCTCCTGATAGATGTCGGCGCCGCTGGGTCCCTCTGGCATGCAGTTGGGGTCTTCCGCGCGCGGGAGCCGGGCGTCGTCGCCGCCGCCCGGGGCGAGGATGTCGAGGCCGTGGCCGTGGTTTGAGAAGTCGGCGGGACAACCGTGCTCGGTGCTGGCGCCGACGGCCACCACATACGGGGCGCGCGCCGGGTATGCGATTCGGGAGGTTCCCTCGTTGCCCGCGGCACTTACGACGAGCACACCACGGGCGTGGGCGAAGCTGAGCGCGTCGGCCAGCACGGGTACGGACGCCGCCGTCACGTCGCTCGTGAACTCGAGGCTCAGGTTGATGATCTGAGCATGGTGGCGCACGGCGAACACGACGCCGTCGGCGATCGCCGAAGCGTCGCCGTCGCCGCGTCCGTCGAGCACGCGGACGGGCATGATCCGGACTCCGTAGGCGAGACCGGTCAGGCCGATCCCGTTGTCGGTCCGTTCGGCGATCGTCCCGGCGACCTGGGTGCCGTGGCCGTTGTCATCGTTGGGGTACTGGTTGCGGTTGACGAAGTCGTAGCCGCGGACGAACTGCGCCGCAGTGAAATCCGGTGAGCGGTGGAAGCGACCACGATTGGCGTAGGCGACGCCTGTGTCGAGCACGGCGACGATCACTCCCTGGCCGCCGGGGTGACCGTCCGCGATCAGGTTGCTCCAGGCCTCGGGAGCATTGACCCCGAACGGGCCGGCGAAGTTCCACTGCAACTGCGCCCAGCCTCCCGGACCCAGCCGGCCGGGGTCATTGGGCAGGAAGGGCGGGGACGTGGGCGCGACCTGCGGTACGAGCGTCGGGTCCGACGACGGGGTCGGAAAGTCGGCCGCGTGGGCGATGTAGTCCGGCTCGGCCCAGACCACTCCGGGGCTGCGCCGAAGCAGGCGGAGCGCGCGGGCGACGCTGACACCACGGGCGAGACGCAGACGCCGGGTGGAGGCGGTCATCGGCCCAGCGTCCAGGCTCCCGCTGCCTCTGAGATCCGCGGCCCGTGCGACCGGGGAGGCGTGCCTGGCGAAGCGGACGACCACGACATGTGGACTGAACGCGGGAAACCCGACCGCCGCCGCGGCGGGTGCGGCGACGCCGAGCAGGATGGCACCGGCGCCTGCCTTGAGCAGCCGGCGAAGGACTCGGGGAATGGGGGGCGAGTGTGCCATCGGTGATTTCCGACCGACGGCCGGCGGGAACGAACTACGGAGAGTAATGATGCACGTCCGCCGGCCCGAGCAAACGAACGAGCTCCGCCGGCGACCGATATGAGCGATCCCTTCCTTCCCGTCGATGAGCATTTCATGCGGATCGCGCTTCGCGAGGCGGAACGCGCGATCGAGCATGGGGACGTCCCGGTCGGGGCGGTGGTCGTGCACCGGGGCGAGGCGATCGGCGCGGCCTGCAACGAACGGGAGCGCCGGCAGGATCCAACGGCTCACGCGGAGACCCTCGCCCTGCGCGAGGCGGCGCGTGCGCTGGGGAGCTGGCGCGTCCTGGAGTGTGTCCTGTACGTAACCCTGGAGCCGTGCGCGATGTGCGCCGGGGCGATCGTCCTCGCCCGCGTCCCGCGCGTGGTCTTCGGCGCTGCCGATCCGAAGGCTGGGGCTGCGGGCAGCGTCCTCGACATCCTGGCCGAGCCTCGCCTCAACCATCGCCCCGCGGTCGCCGGCGGTCTCCTGGCCGACGAGTGCGCCGCGCTCCTGCGGGGGTTCTTTCGCTCACGCCGCTGACTCCGGACGGCGTCCGGAGTCCTTCGGCTCCCGGCCTGCGGCGACCGGCGTTCCACCCGGGTGGGGATCCGTCCGCCGTACGGATCATCTAGCCTGGATGGCCGTACTGGAGGGGTGGCAGAGCGGTTGAATGCGGCGGTCTCGAAAACCGTTTCGGGTCTTACAGGTCCGACGAGGGTTCGAATCCCTCCCCCTCCGCTTCGACCGGACCCGCCTCCGCGCTGTGTCTGCATCGCCGGCCGTGCCGGCTGGCCGCAGGCGCTGGCACGCCGCGCAGGCCGGGGCGTCACCTCACTACGCGATACTCCCTCACCCGGCCGTCCAGACTGAGGCTCAGGTCGAGCCTGCGACTTGGGATCGGCAGTTCGGCCAGTTGGCGGCCGGCGTCTCGCCCGGCGGGACGGCAGCCACCCCCGGCTGGGCCGGCCGGGCTCGCGACGGTGGCAGGCGGCGGGTGGTGCTCGGATGCCGGGTGCCGCTTGCGTGGGGGCCCCAACGCACCGAGCCCGCGGGGTCGAGTGGTAGTTTTGACGGCGTGAAGCTGGCCCCACCGCGTCCTCTCGATCGCCCGACGCCCCGGCCCGTCCCCAAGTCGGGCGCCGCGACGGCGGCGCTCCCGCAGACCGCGCTCCGCAACGGAGGCTTCACCGGGGGTCATCCGCGCGCCGCCCGTCGCATGCTCAAGTCCCTGGCGGTCCTGCTCGGCGTGCTCGGCCTGCTCGCGATCGTCGACGGTGTGCTCACCCTCGTCTGGCAGGAGCCCGTGTCCGGCCTGCTCGCCCACATCTCGCAGGGCCAGTTGGCAAAGAGCCTCAACGCCCTCGAGCACCAGCGGCCGACGGCCGCCGACGAGAAGGCTCTCGACGGGCTGCCGACCGATCAGCAGCGGATGGCGTTCTTCGCCAGCAACCTCCAGCAGACCGCCCAGCCCGCACAGGCGATCGGGCGGATCATGATCCCCCGCATCGGGGCCGACTACGTGGTCGTCGCGGGAACCTCCGCGGCCTCCCTGCGGAAGGGTCCGGGCGTCTACTCAGGCACCTCGGTTCCCGGTCTGCCGGGGACCGTGGGGATCGCCGGTCACCGGACGACATACCTCGCGCCGTTCAGGCGCATCAACGAGCTTGCCGCAGGCGACCTGATCACCTTGCAGATGCCCTACGGCATCTTCACCTACACGGTCACCGGCCACAAGATCGTCGCGCCCAACAACGTCAGTGTGCTTCGTCCGACCGGCTATGACCAAGTCGTCCTGACGGCTTGCAACCCGCTCTACAGCGCCTCACAGCGGCTGGCCGTGTTCGCGCGCCTCACATCCAGCGTGCCGACCGGGCTCGCGCTCAGCACCTCCGTTCCCCAGACCCAGGCCGTGACGCCGACCGTGACGCCCACACTCCAGGCCTCACAGTTCGCCCCCGCGCTACTCGGTCAGCCGCTACCCACCCCGACAACTCCCTTCGCCTCCGTCGGCGGCTCGCCTGTCGGAAGTCAGTCGGACGCGATCCTCGTCGGTCCGACCTCGCGGCCGGCCCGGAAGCCGGCTGTGAAGGTCAGGACAAGCGGGCATCGGAGCACCAACTCGTCGCCGACCGCGACCTCATCGCCGACTGGGAGCTCGACGGCGTCGCCGGTCAGGACCACGCCCGCGGTGGTTCCACGTCAGCCGGTGAGGATCACCCCGACCGTCAGGCCACGGCAGCCCGTGACATCGACCGGGTCTTCCGGGGAGTCACCGACAAAGCACTCGACCAACACTCAGACCATCCCCACGCCAAGCACGCCGACGACCACGTCGCCGACCGGCCAGGGGCAGACTCGCGTCCAGGGCGCGCCCGGCGGCCCGGCGCCGATCATCGGGACGAGCGACTGAAGCACCGCAACAATCGGCCCGCGGCTCTCGCGGCTGGTGAGATGGGGTCGATTACGCGCCGTGTGAATTCCGACCGCCGATTCGATCAGCGACGGTCGATTCGATCAGCGAAGCGCACGGCGAGATCCCGGAACGGCCGCCGCGACCTCGTGGCGCAACCTGGTCGAGGTTCAGCACCGAGATCGGCGAACCCGGCCGCGGCGGTGCTGCGGCCGTCCCGACCGGGAGGCCGGAGCGTCGGTCGGCCGAGCTCGGCGTGGGACCCGGAGGTCAGGTGTCGAGGGTGGCTTGGGTCAGACGCGAGAGAATGCTCGGTCCGGCGATGCCCCGAGCGGGGATGTCCGCTACCGACGCCGCAGCGTCAGTAGCTGGTGCCGTTGGCGCAGATCTTGTAGCCGTAGCCCTGGCCGAGCAGCGTCTCCTGCTGGCGCCACGACGAGAGCTTCAGCGCGAGGGCCTTGGCCGCGTACGCGTGGTTCGCCTGGATCGAGTTGGCAAGTGCGGCCGAGTAGATGTTCAGCTCGGTGACCGCGTGCTCAAAGCGCCCGACCGTCGCCCTGTCGCCCGTCGGCGGCGTGAGCTTGTCGAGCGAGGCGGAGAGCGTCTTGGCGATCTTGGCCTGTGCCCGAAGCAGCGGGACCAGCTCGGCAGCGGTCGTCTTGGGGGTCGCCTTGCCGTGCACCGCGCCCTGGCGGGCATGCGCGGTCTTGCAGAGCGCGTCGGCCTGCGCGATGAACTCGGCTCGCGTGGTCACCGCCGCAGTCGTGTTCGTCCCGGCGGGCCCTGACGTCCCGGTCGAGCCTGACGTCCCGGAACTTCCGGCGTTCGTCGACCCGCACGCCGCGAGGGCGAGGGCGGCCAGCGCTCCGGCTGAGATCTTTCGTACGAGCATGCGGCGGAAACCATAGCGTCAATCCGGCCGGCCGGGGTCTGCAGGCGCCGACTCCAGAGTGCTCCCGCCGAGCGCCCCTGGAGGTTGACAACGGCCTCCGGATCGGCGACTATGCGGCGAGCAGCGGGGGCGCGCTGCCGCCGTTGGATTTGTTAAGCTTGCCGCAGCAAGGCTCGACGTACGGTCCAACGTCATCGAACATCGGTTGAGCGTTCCCAAGGCCCGAGCAAATCTTCACCGGCACCTCAATACCGACGATGTTCCTCCAACCACTCCTCACAAGCGCCTCTCGCGGTCGTGCGCTCGGACTCGCGGCGCTCGTCGGACTCTGCGCGACCAGCGTCGCGACCGCCCCGGCCCAGGCGAGCACCGCCGCCGCGCCGGCCGGAGAGGCCGTGATCGCAAGCGCGAGCGGTACCACGATCGACACGACCTCCGGCTCCCGCGTGACCGTCGGCCGGACCGAGGGTCGGTCGGCCTCGACGACCGCGTCCGCGTCTGGGGCGCTCACGCTCAACTCGCCGGACCCGACGACCACCACCAAGGCGCCGACTCCCAAGACCTCGGCCGACAGCCAGATCGGTGGGTCGAGCCTCGAATCGCCGATCGTCTCCAGCAGCGCCCGCCAGGCGCCGTCGGCCCCGCGGGCCGCGCTCGCCCAGATTCAGTCGAGTGGGCCGATCGTCGCGTCCTCCGGCACCGCGGCCGTCACCAGGCACAGCACGCGGACGAGGAGTCGGCAGGCCAGCGCGGGCTCCTATGCGACCAGGCGGCCGGCCTACTCCAGGACGCCGATCGCGGCCAGTTCGACTGTCCAGATCAACGTCCCGGGCGTCCACGTCTTCATCAGTCAGACCAGCGCCCGGCGGCCGTCGGCGAACACCCACACATCGCCGCCCGCCCGGAACTTCGCTCGGGCCACGATGAAGGGAGCCGGGTTCGCCGGACTCCTTCCGACCGACCCCCGCCCAGTGCCCGCGCCAAGCGGACCCGCCAACACCACGCTCTTCGGAAGCGCCTCGGGATCAGTCGGCGGCAGTCTGCTGCTCGGCATCGACGCGCTCCTCGCCTTCGGAACCCTCCTCGCCGGCGTCGCTTGGCGCCGGAGGTCCTGGGATCTGCCCGTGCTCCCAAGGCAGTCAGCGCTGCTGTCCTTGGCTCTGGATCGTCCCGGCTAACTGCCGGTCGGCTAACTACACTACGCCGCCTCGCGGGAAGCGATTCACGCTTGGGGCGAGCGGAAGCCGTTTACAACGATCTCTCAGCACGACCAGGCTGACGCCTGGGAGAAAGGAAGTTAGTAATGAATCGGAAGCTCATCACCATGTCCGCGGCTGCGGCCGTCCTGGCCTTCGGGGTCACCGCGGCGTCGGCCGATACCACGGTCATCGGCAGCACGGGTCAGTCGAACCAGCAGGGCGTCAACAGCGGCCAGTCCGCCGAGAACGGAAGCGGCGGCGGCAGCACCTACATCCTGGGCGACTCGACTCCGACGACCACGCAGAACTCGGAGAACATCCTGGTCAACGTCCAGGACGTCGGCAGCCTCGTGGGTGCCACGACGACGCTCATCGCGCCGGGCAACGACTGCTTCTGCCAGTCGAGCCAGCAGGGCGTGAACAGCTCGCAGGTCGCAGCCAACGGCGACGGCGGCGGCACGATGACGGCGATCCTCGGCGACTCGTCCCCGGCCCTCACGCAGAACTCCGAGAACATCGGGGTCAACGTTGAGCTGATCGGTGCCGGCTTCGGCGGCGACACCACGCTCATCGGCGGCAGCGCCCAGACCAACGACCAGGCATTCAACTCCGCCCAGAGCGGCGAGAACACCTCGGGCGCAAGCGGAACCCTCGTCGTCACTGGCGACTCGCTCGCCACGCTCGACCAGAACTCGGCGAACGCACTGATCAACGTCGCACTCCTGGGCAGCTGAGCACCAGTCCCCTAGTTCGAATCTGATGTCCCGTTGCGTCCGCGCGGTACCGGTAAGCCTCGCTGCCCTCCTTGTGGGGGCAGCAGGTGCCGTGTCGGGCGGCGGGACGTCAATCGCTCTCGCTGACTCGGCTCCATCATCTGGAGCCGTGGTCAGTCCGAGCGCGGACCCGGCCGACGGGAGCGGCGTGAGCCAGGACCAGACGTCGGGAACGATCGTTGTGGGAGGTGGCGGGCAGCAGGCCGGCCAGCAGCAGACGACCGCTGAACTGAATGACCAGAGCGTTGGCCCGGATGACGGCACGATTGTCATCGGTGGCACGGCTCAGAGCAACCAGCAGCAGTCCAACACCCACCAGAACATCAATCAGACCGAATCAGGGACCTTCCTCGTGATCGGCAACAGCCTCCACCAGACGGCCAGTCAGGTCGCCGAGACGGTGTTGGCGAACGGCCAGTTCGTGGACGGCAGTCTTGTGCTCGGCGGCGTGAGCCAGTCGAACTCGCAGAACGCGAACATCAACCAGTCGATCAACCAGAGCCTGACCGGGACCTTCCTAATCCTCGGCGGGACGCAATCCGCCGCGGCGAGCGGGCTCGCGCAGAGCTTCGATGCGCTTGCCAAATGCGGAGTCTGTGCCGACGCCGTGTCTGACAGCGGCGCCGGTCTCGTCGGTGGCAACCTCGACGAGAGCAACAGCCCGAATCAGTCGAGTAACGGGATCTACGTCATCACCGGCGACCTCGATCAGATCTCTGATCAGAACGACACAACCATCCTGGTCAACGGTCAGTCCGTCGATGGCAGCGTCATCGTTGGGAATGTCTCTCAAACCAATGCGCAGAACGCCAACGTCAACCAGTCAATCAACCAGTCCCTGTCGGGTACCTATCTGATCTTTGGATCGCTCGACCAGGACGCCGGCCAGGTGGCGTTGATCAACGAGTCCAACAACCAACAAACCCAGGGCGGGTGATGATGTTGAAAAGATATCTCTGTGGCCTGCCGCTCACTGCGGCAGTGCTCGCGCTTGCTGTCGGCCCGGTCGGCCAGGCATCTGCGCAGACGGTCGTCAGCCCCTACACCGGGCAGACCGTGGCACAGCCGAACGGCGGCGGTCAGACCGTGACGAACCCAACCGGCCAGGGCGTGACCCAGGCGGGCGACGGTCAGACCCTCACACAGCCGAGTGCAGCCCAGTACATCAACCAGCCGGCCGAGGGCACTCAGACCCTCACGCAGCCGGGTCAGTGCATCCAGCAGAGCGCCGCCGGTCAGGACGTGACCCAGGCGGGTCAGGACGTCCCCCAGGGCGTTCCCGCGGGCTCGTGCGGCGCCAGCACCGCCGGTAGTACACCGACGACTCCGGCGGCGACGACTCCGGCAGGGGTGACTCCGACGACGCCGACGACGACAAGTCCGTCAGGACCTGAGGGTCCCGCTGGACCCGCCGGTCCTTCTGGTCCGGCCGGGCACAACGGCACGTCGGCACAGCCGGTCCTCGTTACGACGACGGCGAAGAAGCTGGCCTTCACCGGCTTCGACGTCTGGAAGCTCCTCCTGATCGGCGGTCTCTTCGTCGGTGCAGGTGCCGGTACGTGGCGGATGGCCCGCAAGGTCGGCTCCACCACGACGCTTCGCTAGCACTCCGACGGGCACCGGCCAACGCGGTCGGTGCCCGTCGGCGTAGTACCTCGCTCGGCGCCCTCACGCCCCGTCTTGGGCCCACCCGCATCGGGCCGTCGCCGACGCCGACGCCGTCGGTGTCGCCGCCGCCGACCCAGCCGCCAAGGCGGCCCGCCCAAGAGACCCCTGTCAGACCTTTTTGCTTCCGGGACATGCTCCGCGCGCTCCCGGGGCAGCGTCCGCCGGGGGAGCGTCCGCCGCCCGCAGGAGCCCGCGGGCGCCAGTCCGCCGAGCCGGACGCAGCCCTCGGTGCATGGCGCCGGGCCGACCCGCGTGCTGCCCGACCGTGCCGGCGGGCCCTTGGGCTAGAACGCAAAGAAGCCCCCGCCGGTTGGCGAGGGCCTCTGTCGGGAGCTGCGACCGGTGTTGGCCAGGGGCCAGCCGGCCGGGTCAGTTGGTGGCGACCCAGTTGATCACGCCGCTCGAGCAGGTGTCGGTCAGCGCGCCCGACGAGTCGTTGACCGCCACGCTGACCTGGAACGTCCCCGCCGCCCGGAGGGGGGAGGTGAACTTGCCGAACAGCTTGATGTTGAACGTGCCCTTGTCACCGTTGCTGAACGACCTCGTGAACGATCCGGAGTCCGTGAAGACGCTCGCGACGATCGGCTTGTTCAGCGTGATCGACAGGCCGCCGTATGACCCGCGGCCGGTGGGGCTCGTGCAGGTCGCTGACCACTCGATGTCGAAGCGCGACATGAAAGTCCCGTTCGGCGACGCCCGGATGTCGAGCGGGAGGGGGACGGTGCCCGACTTCTGTGAGCTCGTACCCGCGAACGCGGCGCCCTTCCTGGGGTAGACGTGCTTAGTCGACTTGCTCGCCGCACCAGCCGCAGCAACCGGTATCGCGCTCGCCGTGAGCGCGGCCCCCATGACCAGTGCTTTGGACATCCTGCGTGTCATTGCGTGCATCTACCAGCCTCCGTTGTGGGTTCTCGTACGGTCTGAAACCTGCAGGTCATGAAGCACCGCAGATCGCGTAAGCCTGGAAGAACGTCGTCCCCGCGGTCTGCCCTGCCGTCGTCGGGACGTTGACGATCCGCACCCGCCAGCCGCTCGTCCCGTCGCTGTTGGCGAACGGATCGCTCTCGTCGACCTCGTCGACAGAGCCGGCCGGCAACCCGGCGTTCAAGGACGGGACCGACCGGGTCAGGTCGTCGAAGCCTCCGCCGAGGACCTTCGAGCCGGACGCGCACGTCGCCTCCGCCGCCCCGCTCTGCGGGTTCGCGGTCGTTCCGTTGGCCTGGAAGACGATCGTCACGACTCCCGGCGAGTTGAGCCCGCTCGAGCCTGCCGGACCGGCCGGCCCCGCAGGCCCTGCCGGGCCGGTTCCGCTCGCTCCCGTCGTGGTCGTCGGCAGCACCGACGCCGGGAACTTTCCGTCGGGGCCGAGTGGCAGAAGCGTGTCTGGTGTCGGATGAATCGACGCTTTGTAATTGTTTACTTCGTCAGCGTTGTCGGCATACTTCGCGTGCGCGACAGGTGGTGACTTTGGCTTCGCCTTGGTCTTCTTGCTCGTCGCAGCGTCGGCGATCGGCGTAGCCGCCAAGGCGAGTGCGACGACCGCTACAAGGGTCCCTGATGGAGGACGTCGAACGGACATTCGGCTCATGGCAGACACCTCCCTGCTCGTAGGACTGTGGACGCTCGACTCAAACGCAGCCGAGCACGCGCTCGCGGGAGTTTCCGGGACTCGGAAAGTCGGGCAAGCCTACCAGCGCAACTCGACGCTCGGTGCCGCATCGCGGCTTACGTATGAACACCAGATCGGCCGGCGAGTTGCGGCAGTCCCTCGGCTCGAGCTTCTACTTTGCGCCGGCTTTTCCCCTGGTTCCCGGCGCCTTGCCCAGGACCAGCCGGATCGCGACGTACTGGTTTGCCCGCAACCCCGTGCCGGCCGCCGGGAACTGGGACCCGACGACGAGGACCAGGGACTTCCCGCCCGGCTTGCGCCGTTCCCGACTCAGGCCGCGGGCGGTCGGTTGGAGGATCACCCCGAGCGAGCACCCCGAGGCCGCCAAGACGTGCTTCGCCCCTGCCAGGGTGTGGCGGGCCAGCGCCGGAACCACGCACGGCCGCACCGCCGGCCCGCTCGCCGCCTGCGTCGGTCCGGCAGCCGGCGGTGATGAAGGTGGAGTTGGCGCCGGCGCCACGACGACGGCGATCGAGACCGTCTGGTCCTCGACCGAACCGTCCGACGCCCCGTCCAGGTACCCGCACACGTAGTAGGTTCCGGCCGTCGCCGGCGTGAACTGGCCCGTCGCCGTGAACGGCCCGGCTCCCGCCGGAATCACCCGCTGGTCGACGCGGAGCGCACCGCCGGCCGCCTCTTGACCCTGGCTGGCGAGGCATGCCTGGCCGGCTTGCGCAAAGACCGCAAGCGTGCTCGTGACGCCAACCTCCCCAGACTCGGTGATCGTGATCGGGCTCCCCGCCTGCGGGCTCGCCGAAGGCGTCAGCTTGAGCGACCCCTGGGTCACGCTGACCGACGTCGTCGTCGCCAGGCTGGGAGAACTCGTCCCCGCCAGCAGCCAGGTCAGGCTCGTCAGGAGCGCCAGACCGAACAGAGAGGCCGCCCAATAACGACTCGCCGCTCCCCGGATCGCCGCAGCCCTCCTGCCCATGCCGCGATCATAGCCAGTCGGCGCCGCCCCGACCTGCCGGGCCATCGCTGCCAATATGATCGGTCCGGCCGTGTCCCGGACGCGCTTCCTCCTCGACCTGCTCGCCCGGCCGCGGACCTACCGCTACGGCGAGCATCCCTCTCAGCGAGCAGACCTCCACGTCCCCGACGGACCCGGACCCCACCCGGTGGCCGTCGTCATCCACGGGGGTTCCTGGGCTGCCCGGTACGGCAAGATCATCATGCGCCCCGTCGCCTGCGAGCTGGCCCGCCACGGCTGGGCCGTCTGGAACATCGAGTACCGCCGGATCGGCCGCGGCCAGGGCGGCGGCTGGCCGGCGACCTTCGAGGACGTCGCCGTCGCGATCGACCAGCTCGCCGTCCTCGACGCCCCGATCGACACCGCCCGGGTCGTGGGGCTCGGCCACTCCGCCGGCGGTCACCTCGCGCTCTGGGCGGCCGGACGCTACAAGCTTCCTGCCGGCGCGCCCGGCGCCGCCCCGCTCGTCACGCTGGCGGCCGTCGTCTCCCAGGCCGGCGTCAATGACCTCGGCCGGGCCTACCAACAGGCCCCGGCCGGCGCCGTCGGCGTGCTGATGCAGGGTTCGCCGGCCGATCTCCCCGACCGCTATGCGATCGCCGACCCGATCCTCGCCGTGCCCCTGCGCATACCCGTTCTCCTCGTCCACGGGACCGACGACAAGACCGTCTCGGTCCGGCGCAGTCGCGACTACGCCGCCGCCGCCCGCGCCGCCGGTGGTTCGGTCGAGCTCGTCGAGATCCCAGGTCAGGCCGGCGAGCACCGCAGGCACATCGACCCGTGTGGTGCATCCCTGGCAGTCGTCCTGCCGTGGCTGGCCGCGACTCCCGCCGCACCCCGCAACTCTCCCGCCCCCGCGGCCACGAGCTCGCCCCGTTGACGCGGCCTTTCGCCGCGGCTCACCCGGCCGGCAGTGCAAGCAGCTCAGGGCCCTCCGGGCCGCCGGATTTGTTGACCGCCGGGTTCGCCGGTCCGACATGCATCCGCGCGTCGGCCAGGGGGCCGCACATCTCAAGGGCGGCCGGCCCGTCGAGCTCCGGGTCCAACCACGCGAGCTCGCTCGCCCGGTCCGGCAGGATCACAGGCATCCGGTCGTGCAGCCGGCCGACCACGCCGTTCGCCTGACACGTCAGGATCGTCGTGCTCGCGACCCGCTCGCCGTCGTGCCAGCCGGGCGTCCACAGGGCGGCGAACGCGAACGGCCCTCCGTCGTCAACCGTGAACCGGAACGGCAGCCGCGGCTGCCTGGGGTCCTCGCTGCGCAGCCACTCGTAGAACCCGTCGGCCGGGAGGAGCGCCCGCCGGGACGCCTTCCCGACCAGGTCGCGGTAGGTCGGCTTCGTGCCGGCCGTCTCCGACCGCGCGTTGATCATCGTGTGGGTGATTCGCCCGCTCCTGACCCACGACGGAATCAGCCCCCACCGCAGCACCCGAGCCTCAGCCTCGCCCCCCTTGTCAAGGACGATTCCGACGACCGGTTCGGTCGGCGCGACGTTGTACCGGCGGGTCCCCTCGGAGAACGGGAGCCGCAGACCGAAGCGCTGCTCCAGCGCCTGCGGATCCAACGTGTTCGTGTACCGGCCACACATCTGACCCGTCACGCTACAGGCCCCGCCAGTCGGCTCGCTCGAGGCCCCGCGGTCGGGCCGGCGGCCGCGTGTCCGCCCCGGCAAACCCGCCTGCTGCCGACCGGTTAGCGTTCGCCCGAGCACGGTCCCGATACCGGCGCCCGACTGCCCATGACCGAGCCCCGAGATGTCCACGAGCCCGACCGCCGCTGGCGCCGGCGGCTTGCCGTCTTCGGCAGCCTCGCGGCAGCCGTCGGCGCGTTCGTCGTCGTCGTCATCACCAGCCTTCACCGTGCCCCAGGTGCGACGCCGACCGCCACGACCGCCCCGCTCCGTGTCCGCCTGCTCGGGAACCTCGCAACGCCCGTCCAGAGCGCGTCGGGTGTCCCCGTCCCCAGCGGCGAGGGCATCGTCGTCGTCGGCGGACTCGACCAGGCCGCCGCGGCCGTCAACACGATCCAACGGTTCACCGCCTCCAAGGCCTCCCTGATCGGCGTGCTTCCCACCGCCGTCCGCGGCGGCGCAGCCGTCCGGGTCGGCGAAACCGCCTACCTCCTCGGCGGCGTCGGCTCGCCGACCGGCGCCGCGATCCTCAGCCTCCCGGACGCGCCCGGCCCGAGCGCCAAGCAGGTCGCCGCCCTCCCGCGTCCGGTGTCCGACTCGGCTGCCGCCGGCCTCGACGGCACGGCATTCGTGTTCGGAGGCTTCACCGGCCAGCAGCCGACCGCCACGATCTTCGCCTGGCAGCCCGGCGGCGCCCCCCACGCCACCGCCCACCTGCCGTTCCGTCTGCTCTACGACGTCGCCGTCGCCGTCGGCAACCACGTGATCGTCGTCGGCGGCATCGTCAACGGCGCTCCCACCCGGGCGATCCTCAGCTTCGATCCGCTCACGCACAGCGTGACGACGATCGGTCAGCTCCCCATACCCCTGGCCCGGGCCGCCGCCGGCGTGATCGGTGGCAAGGTCTACGTCGTCGGCGGCCGCGTCAAGGGCCCAACCAGCCAGACCCGGGCGATCTACCGGGTCGATCCGAACACCGGCGCCGCCGCCTACGCCGGGGCTCTGCCGGCCCCGCTCTCCGACGCCGCGATCGCCACGACCGACGGGAAGCTGCTCGTCGCCGGCGGCGTCAACCGCTCAGGAGCTGTCCAGAGCGCCGTGTACGAGTTGTCGCTCCAATAGGCCGGCCTCCGCGCCGGCGTCCGGTCGACCCATCCGGCCCGGGGACCCATTCGGACCGGGGGACCCATCCGCACGGGGGACCCATTCGGCCCGGGGGACCCATCCCGCCCGCGGCTGTTCGGCGCCATCCCGGCCAAACGCGGGCGCAGCGCCGGGCGCTCAGTCCTCGAAGTGCTCGCGCAGCCCGGCGGTGTAGTCCTCGTTCTGCTGGCGCTCGCCCCGCCCCTGGATCACGATGAACACGATGATCGCGTTGACGAGGACCCCGATCCCCCCGAAGGTGGCGATCAGGCCGAATGTCTTCCCTAAGGCGGGGCTCACTGCGAGCACGGGATCTCCGTTCGAGGCGTTGGCGGCACGTCGGGGACCCCGCGCGCCGTGTCTGAAGTCGCCAGATTATCGCTTCCCGTAGCCTTGCTGCGTCGCACACCCGGAGAGGTGCCGGAGCGGTTGAACGGGCGCGACTGGAAATCGCGTAACGGGGGAAACCTCGTTCGAGGGTTCGAATCCCTCCCTCTCCGCTACACCCACGGCAGATCGGAATCCGATCACGTGACGTCGCGAGCCCACCGTCGCAGGCGGGCCGCCGCCTCGTCGAGCACGGCGTCGCTCTTGGGGAAGGCAAACCGGATCAGCGACCGCGTCGCCCCACCCGGGTCGGTCGCGAACGCCGACGTCGGGATCCCGACGACACCCGCCTCGCGCGGGAGTCGCTCGCACACGGCCGCCGCGTCCGGCTCGCCCAGCCCGGTCGCATCTGCATTGACGAAGTACGTCGCCGCGCACGGAAGGACCTCGAAGCCCGCATCCGCCAAGCCGGCCGACAGGCGGTCGCGCTTTCCCCGCAGCGACCTCCGCAGGTCCTCGCCGACGCAATCCGGCAGGCCGAGCCCGGCCGCCGCCGCGTGCTGGAGCGGCGTCCCCCCCGCGAACGTCGTGAACTGCTTCACCGAGCGCAGCCGACCGACCAGCTCGGCCGGACCGCTCGCCCAGCCGACCTTCCAGCCCGTCACCGAATGGGTCTTCCCGATCGACGAGATCGTCACCGTCCGCTCCCGCATGCCCGGGAGCGTCGCCAGCGGGACGTGGGCCCCGTCGAAGACGAGGTGCTCGTAGACCTCGTCGGTCACGGCGACCACGTCGTGCTCCCGGCAGGCTGACGCCACCAGGTCGAGCTCGCCGGCATCGAGCACACGACCAGTCGGGTTGTGCGGCGAGTTGACCACCACCACCCGCGTGTCCCGGCCGATCGCCGCCGCCACAGCCTCCGGCCTCACCCGCCAGTCGGGCGGCTCGAGCACGATCGGCCTGGCCCGGCCGCCCGCGAGCGCGACGATCGCCGGGTACGAGTCGTACGCCGGGTCCAGGAAGGCGACCTCCTCGCCCCGGCCGACCAGGCCCAGCACTGCCGCGGCCAACGCCTCGGTCGCCCCGAACGTCACCTGGATCTCCGTCTCCGGGTCCAGATCCAGACCGTACCAACGCAGCTGGTGGGCGGCGATCGCCTCCCGCAGGGCCGGCACGCCCGGCAGCGGCGCGTACTGGTTGTGTCCGGCTCGCAGCGCCCCGACCGCCGCCTCGATGATCGCCGGCGGGCCTCCGAAGTCCGGGAAGCCCTGCCCCAGATTGACCGCCCCGGTCGCCTCGGCCAGGGCGGTCATCCT
Source organism: Solirubrobacteraceae bacterium (assembly GCA_036510225.1). Taxonomy (GTDB): domain Bacteria; phylum Actinomycetota; class Thermoleophilia; order Solirubrobacterales; family Solirubrobacteraceae; genus Palsa-513. Next base: position 16,018 of record DATCEH010000009.1, read on the forward strand.
CGTGAAGATCGTCGTCTCGACGGCCACCGTCCGCGCCCGGCTGCCCAGCTCAGCCGGCCACGTCGCGCACGGCGAGGACGCTCTCCGCCCGCGCGCACACCACCGGCTTGCCCTCGAGCCATCCGTCGCGGCGCGTCGTCGCCAACCTGCCGGTCCGTGTGCCCGCCGAGACGAACTCCCACCACTCGAGATCGGTCATCCTCGGCATCGCGGCCCTCCGGTCGTGCGCGCCCGGCGTCATCGCCCCGATCCTAGCGCCCCGGCACGCCCCCGGGACCGCTGGCCGGCGGCCCGCGGGCGCCCGGGCGGAACGGCCGAAGTTCGCCGGCCCTGTGAGCCAGTCACGGCACGACTGCGTATCACCAGAAGCGCAACGCCCGCCCGGCGGCGACGGTTCCCGGGTCCCCGGGCCGACCGCCCGGCGGCGGCCGAGGCGGGCACGCTAACGTCGTATGTGGAGTTTCAAATCAAGAGGGAGAGGGAGCGTATGGCGTATGGGCCGTGTCAGCTGGCATTTGCCCAGGAGGCGGAGAAGGACGGCATCGTGCTGGCGGAACCCTGGTTCAACTGGCTGTGCGAGCAGGGCCATCTCGGCCTCGACCGGACCGCCGACGAGTCCGAGGACGACGAGATCATCGAGCGGGCGGTCCGCCCGGTCGAGGTCCTCGCCGAGATCTATTCCGACCTCGGCGGCGATCTCGCGGTTCGCTACTCCTGCCGCGCCAACATGTTCGTTCCCGGCGACTTCGTCCACGAGCCGACAAACACCCTGATCGAGCTTGACGAGGCCTTCCACTTCACGTCCTTTCGCCTGCTGACCCTCGACCTCTATCCCAAGGACGTCGAGCTCGGCTTCGATATCGACGAGTACCGCGAGCTCTGCCGCAAGCTGGCTCCCGAGTACGACGGCTTCAAGCGCGGCCTCGCCGCCAAGGGCTTCGGGATCGGCGGCCTTCAGCGCCAGCGGGCCTACGACGACGCGCTCCGCGATCTCGGAGCTGCCGTCGTCGGCCACCCGCCCGTCGTGCGGATCCCCGCGCTCGACGGCGACGGCGCCGCAGCGTACGCCCGCAGCCGCGACTCCCTAGTCAAGCTGCTCGGCTCGCCAGCCCGCTGACCGCGGCAGCCGGTCTCGTCGCCGGCGGCCGGCCTCCCCGGCGGCGTGCCTCCCCGGCGGCCGGCCTCCCCGGCGGCCGGCCTCCTCGGCGGCGTCCCAGGACCTCATGGCAGACGGCTTCGCGCCGTCCTAGGCCTTGATGCCGACCGCGAAGACCACGTGGCTGCGAGCCAGCGCCAGGAACGCGTGCCGCGTCGCCTCGCCCCCGCCGTGTGGTCGGACCGTCGCGTCGGTCACCGAGATGAAGTTCCGCTCCCACGCGTTGAGCATGTCCGAGATCCGGCTCCGGTAGCCCTCCCGCGGGAGCGTCACCGTCCCGGTGATCGTGTGCCGCTCGGTTTCGAACAGCATCAGTTCCTCGCGCTGGTCCATGCGGTCCTTGTCGGACGTTTCCCCGTCCCGCTTGAGGCGAGCTCCCCGGAGGTCCCAGCCGGCCCTACCGACTCACGTGGTAGTCGGCCCCGAACGTCGTCGGTTCGCTCGGGCCGAGGCCGCCACCGGCGACGCTGCTCGCCGAGATGTTGACCAGCGCCCGCAGCCCCCGCCGCCGCTTCTTGCCCAGCGCGTTTCGCATCAGATCCAGCCCGTGGGCCGTCATCGTCAGGTGGAACTGCTTGATCGCCCCACCCCGCAGCGTGACCGACACCGAGCTGAGACCAGTCCGGGCCGTGCCGACCTGCGGCGTCACGCGGGCGTGGACCATCAGGCTGCACGCCCGGCTGCAGCTGATCTGCAGCGCGACGCCCCGCCGGGCGAGGATCCCCGTCCGGTGAAGCAGCGTCACGCTCAGCACCGGCTTCGGCGCCGGCGGCGCCGCGAAGCTCACGAACGCCGCGCACCCAGTCGCCGGCGCGAGGCCCTTGAACAGCTGAAGACGGTTGTTGACCGGGTCGGCCACGATCACGTCGCCCCGGCAGTCGACCGTCAGACCCGCCGGATCGATCATCTGCCCGGGCGCCGCCCCCCGGGTCCCCCACTGGGCGATGAACGCACCCTCGCCCGAGAACTTCTCGATCCGGCTGTTCGTCTTGTCAGACACGTAGACGTCGCCCCCGCCGTCGACCGCGATCCCATCCGGGTCGCGGAAGCGCCCGTTCGTCCCGCCCCGCTTGCCCCACTCCCGGATGAACACGCCCCCAGGATCGAGCTCGACGACCCGGTTGTTGCCGGTGTCCGCCACGTAGATGTCGCCCGCCGTGTTGACCGCCACGGCCGTCGGTGAGAGGAACTCGCCCGGCCCCGACCCGGTCGCTCCGATCGTGTCGGCCGTCGTGCTTCCCGGCTGGAAGATCGCCAGCTGGTTCTGTGCGCTGTCGGCGACGATCGTGTCCCCGTTCGGGCTTGCCGCCACGCCTGCCGGCGCGCCCGACGAGCTCGGCCCGAGCACGCCGAACGGCGCACCCGACCGGGTCAGCTCCTGCGTCCGGTGATTGTTCGTGTCGGCCACCTCGAGGCCCCCCGACAGATCGAAGATCGCGTCCTCCGGGCCCGAGAACTGACCCGCCCCGCTTCCCCCGCTCCCGACCGTCGCCCCGAACTGGTCGTTCGGCAGGAGCTCCTCGACCCGGTTGTCGCCCGTGTCGGCGACGACCAGCGCCCCGCTCGGCTCGGCGTTGACCCCCTCCGGCGACGTGAATATGCCATCCGACCGGCCTGAGCGGCCGAAGAACCCTCCAACCGCCCCACCCGGCCCGAACACGTCGACCCGTCCGTTGCCCGCATCCGCGACATACACGACGCCCGCCCCGTTGGCCACCAGCGCCCGCGGGAAGGACATCTGGCCCGGCGCCGAACCGGCCGCGCCGAAGCTCGTCACGTAGCCGAGCTGTGGGTTGAACTCCTCGACCCGGTCGTTGTTGTTGTCGGCCACATACAGGTCACCCGCACCGTCGAGCGCCACGTCGTACGGGTAGGTGAACTGCCCCGGTCCCGTCCCCAGCGTCCCGACCTGCGCCAGGAACGTCCCGTCGAGCCCGAACTCCTCGACCCGATGATTGTCGTCGTCGGCCACGAACACGGCCGCCCCGTTGGCCACCACGCCCTTCGGGTACTTGAACTGACCCGGCCCCGTTCCCGCCGACCCGAAGCTGATCGGGTTGCTCCCGTCGAGATCGAACCGCTCGACCCGCTGGTTGTCGGTGTCCGAGACGAAGACATACGGGCCCGCCACAGCGATTCCCCCGCCCGCGCCCTCCGCATTGCCGCTGCCCGCCCCGACCCGCAGCTGCCCAAGACTCGAGCCGGCCGACCCCCACGCGCTGATGAAGGTGCCGTTCGGATCGAACTTCTCGACCCGGTCGTGAGTCGCGTCGAGCACGTAGACGTTCCCCGCCGCATCGGTGTCCAGCCCGCCGACCGCGCCCAGCTGGCCCTGACCCGCACCCGCCTCGCCCCACTCGGTCTCAAACGCCCCGACCGCCGAGAACTTCTGCACGACGTCGGTCAGCTGGTCGGCCACGTACACATCTCCCGCCGGCCCGACCGCGATCGCCTGGGGAAAGCGCAGAACCCCCTCCGCCCGCTGGCCGATGATCGACACGTCGGTGTACGGACACGCCGCGTCGCCCGGGCACGGACCCTGGGCCACGGCCGTCGCCGGACCGCCGAGCCAGCCGCCGATCACCACGACCACGACCGTCAGCAGGCCGAGGTCGGTGCGTCGTGGGCTGAGCAGAGCCCTCCGCGGCCCGTGAAGTCTGATCGGCATCCGGCGCTCGACCTCCGCTGGTCGTCGTTTGCCCTCCAAAGGGTGCCCGACCCCGCCTTCGAACGACGCACTCCCGCGTCGTGCGCCCCGGCCGGACCGCCCCTGTCTGGGCTCACAACACGCGGTCGGCCAGAACGGAGCGGCCTGCCCGACCCCCACCGACCCGACTCGCTCCCCCGACCCCCCGACCGCCGTCGACCGGCCATCGACAACACCGTACGCCCGCCGCCCCCCCGCAGCCCCGCCGGGCCGGTGCTCAGTCGGTCGACACGCGGTCCGCCCTGGTGCTCTCGTCGACCTCGCCCGGCTCGTTTCGCAGGCCGCCGACGACGTACAGCGGCCGCTGCTTCACCTCGTCGTAGATCCGCCCGACGTACTCGCCGATCAGCCCGATCGCGATCAGCTGGATTCCCCCGAGCATCAGGATCGCGATCGTGATCGCCCCGAAACCCGGCAGGTACGACCCGAGGATGCGCAGCACGATGACGACCGGGATTGCCAGGAACGCGATCCCCGAGAAGAGGAAGCCGAGATACGTCGACACCTGCAGCGGCACGTGCGAGAACGACGAGATCGCGTCGAGTGAGAACCGCAGCATCTTCCGCAGCGGGTACTTCGTCTCGCCCGCGTGCCGCGCGTCCCGCTGGTAGCCGATCGCCGTCTGCGTGAAGCCCACCCAGACCGTCATGCCCCGCAGGAACCGGCTCCGCTCACCCATCGAAAGCAGCGCATCCAACGCCCTTCTGTCGAGCAGCCGGAAATCCCCGGAGTTCGGCTCGAGATCGACCTGCGCCAGCTTGTCGAACAGCTTGTAGAACCACGACGCCGTCGCCAGCTTGAACCGAGTCTCCCCCTCCCGCCGGTCCCGGACCGCGTAGACGACGTCCGATCCCTCAGCCCACAGGTCGACCATCCTGCCGATCAGCTCCGGCGGGTCCTGCAGGTCGGCGTCCAGCATCCCGACCACGTTGCCCCGCGCGTGCTCCAGGCCTGCCGTCAGCGCCGCCTGGTGGCCGAAGTTCCGCGACAGGTGGACGACCCGCAGGCGCGGGTCGCCGTCTGCCAGCCGGTCGAGGATCTCCCCCGTCGCATCCCGGCTCCCATCGTTGACGACGATCAACTCGTACTCGAAGCCCGCCAACGCGGCACTCGCCCGATCGTAGAACGCCTCCACCAGCTCCTCCTCGTCGAAGACCGGCGCGCACACGCTCAACAGCTCCACCGTCCGCCGCCCCCCGATCCGCCCCGCCGCCGGCTTCCCCTCGACTGCCGTCGCCTCCGCCACGCGTCCCGTCGGCCCCGCCACGCGCGCGGTCGCCTCCGACTCGCTCACGCCGGGGTTCGCTCTGGGTTTCGGGTCGGACGACGGCATCGATTTGCGCTGCGACGCGTCCCACCGGCGACGGCACGCGTCGCCAGAGATTAGACCGCCGGTCGCCCGGTCGAGCCCTCGGCTTAACTCGCCATAACCCCTCCGATCCGGATTCCAACCCCTCGTGCTTCATTCTGTGGGCGATGACCCCGCTCCAGAGAACCAGCCGACCCGTCCCGCCGATCCTCGCCCAGCTGATCCGCTACGGCGCCGTCGGCGCCTCGAACACCCTGATCGGCTTCGGCGTCTACGCCCTTTGCGTAGACCTCTTCCAGATCCAGTACGAGGTCTCCCTCACGATCGCCTACATCGTCGGCGCGCTCAACGGATACCTCCTCAACCGCCGGTGGACCTTCAAGGCCCACGACGTCGACCATTCGTCCTCGACCTGGCGCTACGCCGCCGTCCAGACCGCCGCCTTCCTGACGAACCTCGCCCTCCTTCACGCCGCCGTCGCCTGGCTCTCCGTCGAGAAGCTGATCGCCCAGGCCGTGATCTTCCCGATCGTCTTCGTCCTCACCTTCATCCCCAACCGCCTCTGGTCCTTCGCCCACCGGGCAACCCCCGTCGCCCCCGTCGCGCCCGGCTCGCCGTCTCGATGAGCAAGAAGCGCCGCAAGCCCGCGTCCCGAGCTCGACCCCGCCCCCCGCGACCAGGCCACCCGTCCGCGCGCTCCGCCGCCCCGTCTCCCCCCGCCGGAGCGTCCAGCCCGTCCCCGGCGTCGACCCCCCCGACCGCCCGGTCACGCCTGCCTTCCGACGGGTCCGGCCCTGCGGGATCGGGGTCCGGGTCGCCTCCGGCGCCCGGGCTCGCCGGCGACCGCCGGTGGATGCTCGCAATCGCGGCGATCACCCTGCTCGGCGCCGTCCTCCGACTGGTCGCCCTCGGCCGAGTCCCGGACACCCCGTTCTACGACGCGGCCGTTCGATCGATGACCGGTTCGTGGCACAACTTCTTCTACGGGGCCTTCGACCCCAACGCCAGCGCCGCGGTCGACAAGCCGCCGATCGATCTCTGGGTCCAGGTGATCACCGTCAAGCTGATCGGCTTCAGCTCGACCGCCCTCAAGCTCCCGTCGGCCCTCGCCGCCAGCGCGGCCGTTCCCCTGCTCTACGACCTCGTCCGCAGGGTTGCCGGCCGGACCGCCGGCCTTGCCAGCGCCGTGACGCTAGCCGTTCTCCCGGTCGCCGTCGTCACAGCCCGGAGCGACACGATGGATTCGTTGATGATGGCGCTGCTCGTCGCCGACGCCTGGCTCCTCCTGCGCTACGCCGAGCGCCGCCAGCTACGCTGGCTCCTGCTCGCCGCCGTCATCCTCGGGATCGACTTCAACGTCAAGCTCTTCGAGGCGCTGATCCCCGTCCCGGCGTTTCTCGTCTTCCTCTGGATGAGCTCGTACGCCGACGGCCTCCGCCTGCGCCTGGGGAGGCTCGCCGCGGCCGCCGCCGTCTTCGTCGTCGTCGCGCTCTCCTGGCTCGTGGTCGTCTCCCTGACCCCCCGTCACGACCGTCCCTATCCGGTCGGCTCGACCAACGGGAGCGTCTGGAACGCCGTCTTCGTCTACAACGGGTCCGCCCGCCTGACCCAGGCGCCACGCCCGTCGAGCTTCGAATCTCCGGCCGCCCCGACGGGCGCGAGCGCCGGGGCGAGCGTGGGGGCGGGGGCGAGCGTGGGGGTCGGGGCGAGTGCGGGCACGGGGGCGAGTGCGGGCACGGGGGCGACGTCGTCGAATGCGCCGCGGGCGAAGGCGCATCCGAAGGCCCGTTCGTCGAGTGCGCCGGCCGGGCCGTTTCGCCTCTTCAAGCGCTCGCTGGTCGACTTCGGCGGCCTCGTCGGGACGGTCCTCTTCGCCGGGATCGTGCTCGGCCTGCTGACGCTGCTCGGGTCGTCCACGCGCCTCGTCCGTCCCCCGCCGGATGCGCCCCGCGAGGAGCGCATCCGCCGGGCGGCGATCATCGGCCTCGGTGTCTGGCTCGTCACCGGGGTCGTCCTGTTCTCCTTCTCCGGCCGGGTCCATCCCCGCTATCTCGAGGCCTTCACGCCGGCCGTGGCCGTGACGGTCGGCCTCTCGGTCAGCGTCCTCGCCGGTCGTCTGCGCGACCTCTCGAGCTTCTATGTCCTCGCCGCCGGGCTCGGCCTCGCGCTGCTCGAATCGCTCACCGCCATCGGCCCCGGCACGCTCGCCCGCGCCGGGCTCGCCGTCGGGTTCCTCGTCACGATCGTCGGCGGTGGGCTGGCTCTTCGCGAGCTGCGCCTCGCCCCGAGCCCGACCTCGACGGCCGCGGGTCGGGGCAGGGGCAGGGGCGGCGCCGGCGCCGGGGCCGGGGGCGGGTCCGGGGGCGGGTCCGGGGGCGGGTCCGGGTCAGGGGGCGGGGCCGGCCGGCGGTGGTCGGAGCCGGCGATCGTCGTGATCTTCAGCCTGATCGGGATCCTCGCGTTCCCGATCGCCCGCGATATCAGCCTGATCCGCGACCACAGCGGCGTCCAGGCGGCCTCGCCGGAGTTCGCCCCGCGGCTGGCGGCGGCCCTCTCGACGTACCTCCGCGACCATCAGGGGAGCGCCAGGTATGAGTTCGCGGCGACCGCCCCGAGCATCGCGGCGCCGCTGATCATCCAGGATCCCCGACCGATCCTCCTGCTCACGACGGTCGACGCCCGCCCGCTGGTCACGCTCGCCCAACTCCAGGCGGCGATCGCCGCCCACACGGTCTCCTACGTGGTCATGCACGGCCGCTGTCCGCATCCGCCGTACCACGTCCTCCCGGCCTGCTCGGCCGCGGCCGAATGGGCCCAGGCCAACGGCCAGGACGTGACCGGCGAGCTCGGCGATCCGGCGGCGAGGACGGGCGTCCTCTTCCGGGTTGGCTAAGCTCGTCCGAGATGACTCGGCAGGAGGCTTGCGAAGCCGCCGCGGCGGCGATGCGAGAGCGCAACGTGACGTTTGCGAAGCTCGCGGCCGAGCTCGACCGCCCGCCGGTCTGGGTCGCCGCGGCTGTCCTTGGCCAGCATCCCTTCCCGGCGGCCGACGCCGCCAGGCTCGTCGAACTGCTCGGTCTCGGGCCGGGCGTGGCCGCCCTCCTCGAGCAGGTCCCGACCCGCGGCGGGCTTGACGGCGCCGTTCCGGTCGATCCGACCGTCTACCGCCTCTACGAGGTGATCCAGGTCTACGGCCCGGCCCTGAAGGCTTTGATCCACGAGGAGTTCGGCGACGGCATCATGAGCGCGATCAACTTCAAGATCGACCTCGAGCGGGTTCCCGACCCGGCCGGTGATCGTGTCCGGATCACGCTCGACGGGAAGTTCCTCCCCTACCAGTGGGGTTAGACGGGGCCGGACGGGCTGGAGGAGTGCGGAGCCGTCGGGCGAGCATGCCGTCGAGGATCACCGGCCGGGCTCGGGAGGTCAGCGATCCTTGCAAGCCGTTGCCTCGAAGGGGCCATCGCCGGGTTCGCAAGGTCCCGTCGAGGATCATTCGGGCCGGGCTCGAGAGGTCGCGCGGCGCTCTCTGCCAGTGGGACTGGGTGGTGGAGAAGGGGACTCTCTTCAAGGAAATAGCTGCCTGAGTCAGGCAACCACTTTGCGATGAAGGTCTCAGCGTCCTCCTTCGCCCGGGAGGAGTCCGGCCGATCACATCCCACACCCCCGGGGCCGACCCGCCTGCGCACCGGCCGCCGCACGCGCACCCGCCCCGGACCGACAGGCGGCCGGCCGAGCGAACGTGCGAAACCCGCTGCCCTCCCGAAACTCCTCTCCGGCCAGGCCGACCGCCGTGGCAGCTAGGTGAAGACGGCCATCAGCGACAGCCCGGCCGGAATCCGCAGGCCGGCGGCGACCAGCCTGGCTTCGAGGAGGAGCGGCCACTCGAGCACGCCATTGAGTCGCCCGGGCGTCCGCTCGAGGTCTGAGAGGGTGTCGTCGGACGGCGGCCGCAACCGCTGAAGTCCGCGGTGGGCGACGGCGGCCGGGAGGAGAAGCCCGTTGAAGTGAGTGCTCGAGACCGTCCGCCAGCCGGCCGCCGCGGTCGCGGCCTCGAGCGTGCGCAGGGTGTACCGGCGGAAGTGGTGGTTGACGACGTCGTGCTGACTCCACAGCCGTGGGTAGGCCGGAACGGTGATCAGCAGGCTGCCGCCCGGGCGGACGACCCGGCGGAGCTCCGAGAGGGCGAGTCGGTCGTCCTCGAGGTGCTCGATGACATCCAGGCTGACCGCGAGGTCGAAGCTGGCGGAGGCGAACGGCATCGCGTCGAGCGTGCCCTGGACAACCTCGCCGACTCCGCGACCGCGCGCCTTGGCGACGCTTGCGTCGGCCAACTCGAGGCCTGTGACCCGGCCGAACGCGGACAGGTCGACCATGTTGCGACCGCTCCCGCACCCCGCGTCGAGGATCGCGACGTCCCCGGGGATCCGCAACCGGCGGAGGGCCTCCGCGATCACCCGGCGGCGGCCGCGGTACCACCAGTGAAGGTCCTCGACCTCGTGGGTCTGCCGCTCGTAGAGCTCGTCCATCGGTCGGGGATGAAAGCAGGCTGGCCGGCCGGAGGAGGTGCCCTGCCGACGGCCTGGATCAGTGGTCGTCTCCCGACGGCGGTCGGCGTGCCGCCTTGCGGGCGGAGGTCTGCTGCTTGGCCTGGGCCCGCCGCCTGCGTGCGCCGGCCGACGGCCTGGTCGGCCGGCGGGGCCGGGCGACGGCGAGCGCCCGGTCGAGCCGCTCGGCCAGACGCGTGAGGGCGAGCTCCCGGTTGCGCGACTGGCTGCGGGCGTCCTGGGCGATCGCCGTCACGACCGGCCCGCAGCGTGCGCTGACGAGCTCGCGCTGCGAGTCGGTGAGCGTGGTCGACTCACCGACCACGAAGACCGCCTCGATCCGCGAGGCCGTCACGTTTGCGTGCTGTCCGCCGGGCCCGGACGACCGGCTCGCCCGGAGGGTGATCTCAGACAGGGGGATCGAGACGACGTCATTGACCACGAGCAGCTCGCTCATCGGGACGCTCCGGCGAACGCGTTGGTCATCGGGACGCTCCGGCGAACGCGTCGGTGATCGGCAGGCGCGGGGGAGTGTGTCTGGTTCATCAGGCAGCCGATCAGACGACGTGGAGCTCGAACGTCAGGCGTCCGTCCGCGAGCGTGGCGATGCCCATCGTGTGGTCCGGTGCCCGCCGGCGGTCGGTCGACGACCCGGGGTTGAAGATCTGAAAGCCGGCGGACTCGGCGTGCTCGGGCGTGTGGGTGTGGCCGAAGACCACGGCGTCAGCGTCGGGGAAGGCCGCTCGGAGTCGCTCGAGGCGTCCGGTGGCCGGCCCGGGGATGTGGAGCATGCCGATCCGGACGCCGTCGAAGTCCAGCTCGAGCCGGTCGGGGAGGATCGTGCGGAGCGCGGCCGAGTCGACGTTGCCGCGGACCGCGTGGACCGGGCGGCCGAGCGAGCGGAGGAGGTCGAGCACGGGTGTGTCGATCAGGTCGCCGGCATGGAGGATCGCGTCGGCTTGGCGGCACCGATCGAGGCAGCCGGCCGGTACGGTCCGGTGGCCGCGGGGCAGGTGTGTGTCGGCGAGAATCGCGAGGCGCATGTCCGGCGAGGCTAGCGGGACACGCAAGAGTTCTCTCGCCTGCCCGGCCGACCTGCCCGGCGGCTTATGCTTCACGTATGGCGTTGGGTTCCGTCCTTCCAAGTGGGAGGGCCACAGGCATGGGGGGCGTGCAGCGGGTGCTGCTGGTCGTGGGCGCAGTCGTCGGCCTGCTGGTCGTCGCCTTCGTCGTGGCCGTCGCCGTCTGGTCGGGTGCGACCCTCAAGACCGACCCGACCGCCCTCGCGCAGGTCAGTCTCCAGCCGCTGGCCGGGTCGCTCGAGCAGGCGTCGGCCTTCGGCCGCGACGGCAAGAGCATCCCCCTGTCGGTCCGCGGCGGCCGCCTGACCCCGTTGACCCAGGTCAGCGCGGGCGAGATCGTCTCGGTCGACGTCGTGATCCGTCGGCCGGGTCTGCTGAGCTGGGCGTTGGGCAAGACGCGCCGCGAGCAGCTGACGTTCACCGCGCCGGTCGCCCACATCGCCGATCCGTGGGTGACGATCCAGTCGGGATCGCCGGTCACCGTGAACTTCGACCAGCCGGTCACGGCGGTTGCGTATGGGAGTACCGGGCATCTCGAACGCCGGAGCCTCGCCGGCCCCCAGCGGAGCCTCTCGATCGGGCCGCGAACGCCGGCCGGGTCGATCCAGGTCGCGGCGGCCGTCCGGCCGTGGGAGAAGCTCAGCAAGCCGGCGACCGTGACGTGGTTCCCGGAGTCGAGCTCGGCCGTGATGGTCGCGAGCCCGGCCCCGGGTGGGACGCTCCTCCCGGCCAGCAAGATCCGCCTGACCTTCTCGTCGACCGTGACCGACGCGCTCGGCTCGTCCAAGCCGACGCTCTCGCCGGCGACGAGTGGTTCGTGGCACAAGGTCGACAGCCACACCCTGGTCTTCTCGCCGTCCGGGTTCGGCATCGCCCTCGGCAGTCAGGTCCACGTCGAGCTGCCCCGGTCGGTGTCGGTGACCGGGCCGTCGGGGACGAACCTCCAGTCGACCAGCCAGATCGCCTGGACGGTGCCGACCGGGTCGACCGCCCGCCTCCAGCAGCTCCTCGCCGAGCAGGGCTACCTTCCGCTCTCGTGGGATCCGAGCGGCACGCCGGTGGCCGCGACCGCCAGCGCCCAGGCCGCGGCCGCGGTCGACCCACCGGCTGGGAGCTTCGTCTGGCGCTACCCGAACACGCCACCCGAGCTGAAGGCCCTGTGGACGCCGAACCAGGCGAACACGATCACCCGGGGGGCGGTGATGATGTTCGAGAACGAGAACAACATTGCGGCCGACGGTGTCGCCGGCGCGGCCGTCTGGAAGGTGCTGCTGAGCAACGTCCTGGCCGGCAAGCGGCATACGGCGCCGTACAACTACGTCTACGTCCACCGCAACGTTCCCCAGCTGCTGACGCTCTGGAGTGCCGGGCACACCGTCCTCACGTCGCCGGGGAACACCGGCGTGCCGTCCGCTCCGACCGTGCTGGGGAGCTTCCCGGTCTTCGAGCACATCCCGGTCGGCACGATGAGCGGGACGAACCCCGACGGGTCGAAGTACAACGACCCGGGGATCAAGTGGATCAGCTACTTCAACGGTGGGGACGCCCTCCACACGTTCAACCGGGCGTCGTTCGGCACGCCCCAGAGCCTCGGGTGCGTCGAGCTGCCGGAGGCGGCGGCGGCCAGGGTCTGGCCGTACACGCCGATCGGCACGCTCGTCACGATCGAGAACTGACCCCGACGGGCCGTCCCGTCGGCCGCGGGGGCTGGCGGACGGGCGGGTCTTACGCGCCGTTGGCCGGGCCTTGAGCGGAGCCTGAGGTCGGCCTGCATAACTGGGGGGCGTGAATCTGCGGATGTCGATGCCCGGGATCGCCCTGCCGAGGGGCCGCCGGACGGGTGGGGCGGGCCGGTCGGCCGGAGCTCGACCGGCCGTCGTGCGCCGACTCGTCCGCGGCGCGCCGACTGACCCGAGCTGGTCGCGGCCGGCGCTGATCGGGGTTGCCGGTCTCGCTGGCGTCCTGATGATCTGGGGCCTGACGGTCAGCGGCTACGCGAACACGTACTACGCGGCGGCCGGCCAGGCGGCGAGCCAGTCGTGGCGGGCGATGTTCTTCAACGCGGCCGACCTGAGCGGGTATGTGAGCCTCGACAAGGGCCCGCTGTCGGACTGGCTGATCGGCATCTCCGGGCGGATCCTCGGCTTCAGCAGCTTGAGCATGCTCCTCCCGGAGGCGATCTGCGGGGTCCTATCGGTCGTGATCCTCCACGACCTCGTCCGCCGGACGCTGGGTCACCGGGCGGCGATCGTCGCGGCCGGGCTGCTCGCGCTGACGCCGGTGACCGTCCTGGTCAGCCGCTACAACAACCCCGACGCCCTGCTCGCCCTGCTTATGGTCGCCGCGGCCTGGGCGATCGTCCGGGCGCTCGAATCCGGCCGCCTTCGCCACCTCGTCGTCTCGGCGGTCTTCGTCGGGCTGGCGTTCAACACGAAGATGCTCGAGGCCTACCTCGTCCTGCCGGCCCTCGCCGTCACCTTCCTCGTCGCCGGTCCCGGCCGACTGCGCCGGCGGATCGGACGGACCGGGGCGGCCGGCATCGTCCTCGGCGGGGTCAGCTTCGCCTGGTACGGGACGATGATGTTGATCCCGGCGGCCGATCGGCCGTACGTCGGCGACTCGACGAACAACTCGTGGTTCGGACTGATCTTCGGGCAGAACGGCGTCTCACGCGTATCCGGACGCGGCGGAGGTCGCGGCTTCGGCGGCGGCTTCGGTGGGGGAATGGGCGGGACGACGGGTCCCCTGCGCCTCTTCGACACCCAGATCGGCGGGCAGATCGCCTGGCTCCTGCCGCTCGCGGCGGTCGGCCTGGCCTACGGCCTGTGGGTCCGCCGGTCGGCCCCGCGGACCGACCTCGGCCGGGCGGTCCACGTCCTGCTCGGCGTGTGGGCGCTGACCGGCTGGGCCGTGCTGAGCTTCTCGCAGGGGACCTTCCACTCGTACTACACCAGCGCGATCGCCCCGCCCGTGGCCGGGCTGGCCGCGGCCGGCCTGGTCGGACTGGTCGAGGGGGCCCGCCGGCGCACGTGGGTGGCCGGACTGCTCGCCGGGAGTCTCGGGCTGACGGGCTGGCTGGCGTTCAGCCTGCTCGGCGACGCCCCGGGCTTCGTCGGATGGCTGCGCTGGGTCGTCCTGGGCGCGGCGGCGCTCGCGGCCGTCGCGGTGCTCGCCGGCCGCGTCGTCGGACGCCGGATCCGTCGCGGGCTCGGCCTGGCGGCGCTGCTCGCCGCGGGGATCGCCGTGGTCGGCGGGCCGAGTGCCTACGCGATCGCGACGCTCGGCCACGGCCAGAGCGGAAGCGACCCGACGGCCGGACCGGTTGGCGCCGGCCGGGGGTCGGCCGGCCCAGGCGCCGGCAGGCTCGCCTTCGCAGATGGGGGCGGTCGCGGTGGTTTTGGAGCGGTGTTCGGTCGCCGTGGCCCGGCGGGGGCAGAGCGCCCGGATCGGGGTTCGGCCGGCGGTGGCTCGGCACCGGGCTCGACCGCGGCGCGATCGCTGCCTGGCGGGGACGGGGCCGGCTTCGGCCGGGGCGCGGGGCTCGGCGGAGCGGCGGCCGACCCGCAGCTCGTCGCCTTCCTGAGGTCCCACCGCGACGGAGCCGAATATCTCGTGGCGGCGACCGGCTCGCAGGTTGCCGGGCCGATCCAGCTTGCGAGCGGCGCGCCGGTGATCACGATGGGCGGGTTCATGGGAGCCGATCCGGCGCCGAGCGTGGCCGCGCTCGAGGGGCTGGTGCGTGACGGGAAGCTCCATTACGTCCTACTCGGCGGTGGGTTCGCCGGGGGCGGGGGGTTCGCCGGGGGCGGCGGTTCCCGCGGCGGCGGCGCCTTCGGTGGCGGTGGCGGTGGTCAGGGCGGTCGCGGGAGCTCGAGCGTCAGCAGTGCCCGCCAGGCCTGGGTGACCACCCACTGTCAGGCGGTCGACTACCACGGCGCGAGCCCGGCGGCGGCCGGCCCGCCGGGCATGTCGCTCTACAGCTGTACGGCGTCCGATGCATGAGCCGAAGGGACCTGTGATGGAGGTAAGAACATGCTGCGCCTAAGCACAGCGCTGATACACGCGCCAGGAGCGGTTCTCGGCGACGACCTTGAAACCACGCGGGACCGGATAGGTGATCGGTGGGTCGCGAGGGTCGAGGAGGTAGATCTGGAGCACGCGGGCGTTCGCGGCAGCCACGAAGACGCCGTGGTCGATCTCGCCGGCGAGTACGTTCGCCGGGCTCGTGCGCAGGCGGAGGGCGAGTAGGGGGACCGGCGTGTGGAACGGGACGCCGATCGGCCCGCAGCGGAGGTCGACCGCGTGATCGGAGACGAGCGCCGTCAGGTCGTCCTGGATGCGCTGCTGTGAGCGGAGGGGCTGCCTGCCCGAGCTGAACGTCCCGCGGATGCTCGAGACCTGGGACGGGACGAGGGCGAGGCCGGCGAGCACGATCACGACCATCGCGGCCTGCCACGGCCGGCGGGCCGGGTGCTCGGGGGGGAGCGAGCGCCAGCCGAACAGGCCGGCACCGGCGAAGACCGCGAGCAGGCAGGCCGGGAGGAAGGCATAGCGCTGCTGGATCGGGAGACCGGAGCTCGCGATCACGCCGAAAGCGACGAGCGCCACGGCGCCGGTGATGACTCCCGGCAGCGCCCGGCGGCGGAGCAGCCAGATCGAGAGGACGCCGCCGATCGCCGCGGCGAGGGCCCCGTCGGGCCGCAGCACGCCGCCGATCGCCTTCGCACCGTTGACCGGGAAGTTCGCGAGACCGGTGACCCGGTGGAGGGTCTGCGCGGTCGCCCGGGTGTGGCTCAGCGACCAGAGCGCGTCGCCGGTGATCGCGAGATCGGACGCGACCCACAGCAGCGGGGCGAGGGCCGCGAGACCGGCGAGACGGACGAGCTCGGCGGGCGGCCGCCGGGGGACGAGGTAGAGCCAGTACGCGCCGGCCAGCAGCCAGGCCTCGGGGCGGATCAGGCCGGCGAGATCCAGCAGGACCAGCACCGGCCAGCCGGCTCGCGGCCGGCGGGTCTCGACGAGCAGGGCGGTGAGGACGAGGACGACGTAGGGGATGTCGACGTACGCCCGGGCCCCGTAGTTGAGGATCGGGTCGCGGGTGATGATCAACGCGGCCGCGGCCAGGCCGACCGGCCAGGAGAACCAGGCCGCGCCGAGCCGGTAGAGGACGTAGGCGAGGGCGGCCAGCGAGACGTAGGCGAGCCCGACGACGATCGCGAGCGTGGCGGCCGGGCCGAGCGGGGCGAGCACGACGCCGAGCAGCTCGGTCAGCGGGTGGGGCGTCGGGGCGATCGGCAGGCGGTAGGCCGGGAGCTGGCCGCGGGCGAGCTGCTGGCCCCAGACGAGCGAGTAGAGCGTGTCGTAGTTGACGAAGCCGACGCCCAGGCCGACACCGACGACAGCCCACAGGGCGACGGCACCCGCGCCGACCCAGGCGACGGGCGCGCTGAGGGACTTGACGCGCGCCATGGGCCGGCACGCTATCGGCGGGGCGGGTCAGCCGGTACGGATGTTGCGGATCAGCGGGAGCGTCAGGACCCCGACCAGGAGAACCTCGGCGACGATCGCGACCACGATCGGCAGGCGGAGCGTCGGTTCCTGGTAGCCGAAGAAGCTCCCGCCCAGGGCGATCCCGATCGACGCGAGCGATCCGAGCGCGAGGGCGATCGAGCCGGACATCGCGAGCAGCCCGATCAGCCGGTCCCCGCTGAGCATGGCGATCATCAGGCCGGTCCCGCCGGCGGCGTTCAGGAGGAACAGCACGCCGACCGTGGGGACCTCGCTCATGAAGTCGACGTATTGCTGGAAGTGGACGCCGGCGATCACCAACATCAGCAGACCGCCGGCCCGCCGGAGCTGGCGCGCCGTGCTCGGCGAGGGCATCAGCTGACCACCTTGATCGTCGCGGTCATGAACGCGTGGAAGTCGCAGTGGTAGCTGAAGGTACCCGGCTTGTCGAACGCAACGGTCATGCTCTTCCCGTGGTTGAGCGTGCCCGTGTCGAAGGCGCCCTGATCGGCAGTCGCCGTGTGGGCGGCGCTGTCCATGTTGGTGAACGTCACATGCGTCCCGACCTTGACTGTGAGTGCCGGCGGGGCGAACGCGAAGTTGTCGATCCTGACGGTGACCGCCGTCGCGTGGACCGGGACATTCGACACCCGGTCGGACCCGCCGGTCCGGTGGTCGGCGAGTGTGTAGGCGAGCACGCCGACGGCGATCGCCGAGAGAACGGGGAGGACGAGGGATCGGATGCGCATGACAGTGTGTTCGGGCCGCCTGCCCCGACAGATCACACGCGCTGGGGTCTGGCACCCCCCTGCGCCTCGGCGACCGCCGGCTGCCCGGCCGTCCCCTGCGGGCGCGACGCACCCTGCGGCGGCCTGGGACGCAGGGGTATCTCGGGGAGTCGGGAGACGATCACCACGCCGAGCGCGGTCTTCGTCCGGGAGGGATCGCCGGAGACGAGCGAGAGGAGCACAAGCCCGGCGCTCATCAGGCCGAGGCCGGCGACCGGGAAAGCCTGTAGCGACCGGTCCGGGCGGTGACAAGCTCTGACAGGGTCGTCGAGACGCTGGCGCCGATCATCATCGAGGAGACCTGAGCGGGGCTTGGGCCTCCCGCTAGGAGGCTTCTGTCGCTTGCCTGACGAGAACCAGGGCGACCGGGAGCGGCCCGGCAGCGAGCAGGCTCGCGAGCACTCGTGCCGAGGCTGTCGCGGATCCTTCGGAGGAGATCTCCGATCCGGCTGACGTCGTGATCCCATTCGGGTACTGGTTGAAGTCGATCAGCGGCGCCGAGACGACGCCGTCATTGAGCACGATCGCGAAATGCTGGAAATCCGGCTGACCGCCTGCGGGAGTGTTGCTGGCCCCCCTCCGGGCGAGCAGCTTCGTGACCCGCGCAAAGGCCGCCTGGCCCGAGGCGGTGAGCTTGAACGCGACGCTCGGTTGCCCCCCGTGCATGCCCGGAGCGTCGGTCGGATCGGTGATTTCGGATCCGACGAGGGCGGGATCGTCGTTGAGCACGTAGTAGCCGGCCACCGACCGGTCCGGCAGGCCGTCGGGCGCCTCGCCGGAGACGACGGTCGTGCCCACCGGGACGTGCAGGACGCGCACGACCCCGGAGGTCTTGTCGGCCGCCGGCGCGTGGGCGAGCTGGAGCGCCAGCTGGCTGCGGGTGAGTGCGGGTCCGGCGATTACCCGCCGGTGCGCCGCCTCCACCGCGTAGAAGGTGCCGTCGGTCGTCGAGCTCGTCGGGTAGCTGTGCGGCGGACGCCTCACGGCCCGCAGCACCGCCTGGTAGAGAGACACCCCGCCGTCCGCGCTTCCGGCGTTGATGCCACCGGTCACGCCCGGCGCGTTCGGCCCGGCGACCTTCCCGGCGGCGTCGATCACACTGCCCTCCCAGTCGTAGAAGTCGACGCCGGCGTTCGCCCCGACTTCGAGAGCGATCGGCGCGGTCGGCGACACGCCGGGGAGGTTGACGGAGATCTGCCGGCCGGCGAGTCGGACCGTTGCGTCCGGCGCGGATCCGCGCAGGCGCTGACGCATCACTCCGACGGTCTGGTCCAGGGACGCCCGGGTGACGGGATGTTCCGGCGTCGCGACCGCCTGATAGATGAGCTCGGTGCTCGAGCCGTGGGACAGGAGCGCCGAGGCGACGCCGCCGGCGCCGAGCGTCACGGCGAGGAGGCCGCTGATCGCGATCATGCGATGGCGCCGTGTCTTGAGCCAGCGGCGGCTCCCGCGCACGGCGGGGTTCGAGGACGTGAGGGCGGGGATCGCCTCGTTGAGGCGGTCAACGACGCGTCGCTCGGCGTCCTGCTGGTCGTCGCCGAGCGCGAGGTCCCCGATTGCGCGGAGCACGTCGGCAAGTTCAGTGTCAGGCATGAGCTTCTCCCGTCTGACGATTGGTCGCGTTCGCGGGCTCTGGGATGTCCCGGCGCAGCTGCAGTCGGGCCCGCGAGATCCGCGAGCGGACCGTCCCGACCGGCACGCCGAGGGCGGCGGCGGCCTCTTCATACGTCAGCTCACCCCATACGACGAGCAACAACGTCTCCCGGTCAGCTTCCGAGAGCCTGCGCAGTCCGCGGACCACCTCAGGATCGAGGCCAGGCCTCACGCCGGCGCTGTCCGTGCTCGCTGGCGCAACCGTTTCGGCGAGCCGGGCGAGGAGCTTCAGACGTCGCCGCTGAGCCCGGGCGTGGTCGCCGATGACCTGCCCGGCCAGCCAGTAGAGCCACGGCAACGCGGTCGGATGCCGCGCCGTAAACGTGGCGCGCTGGTTGAACGCGCGAACGAAAACCTCCGTCGCGGCGTCCTCGCCGGCCGTCTCGCCCAGGCGCCGGCGGGCATAGCGGAGGATCGACGCGACGTGGCGTGTGTAGATCGCCGCGAACTCCGCCGGGTCGTCCAGCGAGCGGGCGAGGATCTCGGCGTCGTCGTTCGTATCGGGCATCTACCGCCTTAGACGCCGCCAACCCGAAAAGAGTTCACGGACACGTGCAGGCCTGACGCTCCCGACTCCCTCGCCCAGCGCCGCCGCCGGCCACTAGCCGGTCGCCGCCGGCTGCTGGGGAATCGTGTCGGGGTCGCCGAAGCGGTCGGGCCGGACGCTGCCCTCCGGCTCGAGATGCACGAGCACGGTCGTCGCCGGAAGGGCCTCGACGATCGCGTCCTGGAGACGGTGCGAGACCGCGTGGGCCCGCTCGAGGCTGGTTCCGGCCACGAACTGGAGGTGGAGATCGACCTGGTGGTTGCTGCCGACGTGGCGGGCCCGGAGATCGTGGAAGCCGACCACCTCGTCGCCGAGGAACGATCCGACGACGGCGTGGAGCTGAGCCAGCTCGTCGGCGGGAAGCGCCTCGTCGACCAGACGGCGCGCGGAGTCGAGCAGGATCCGCACGCCGCTCGTCGAGATCGCCGCCGCGATCACGAGGCCCGCGATCGGGTCGATCCAGTTGGCCCCGGTCAGGCCGACGAGGGCGAGCGAGACGAGCACGCCGAGCGAGACGATCGCGTCGGTCCGCAGGTCGACGGCGGTCGCGTGAAGCGCCGCCGAGCGTGTCGTCCGTCCGGTCCGGGCGAGGTAGGTCGAGACGACGAGATTGGTCACCGCCGCGAGGCCGGCGACGG
Organism: Solirubrobacteraceae bacterium; assembly: GCA_036510225.1. Classification (GTDB taxonomy): domain Bacteria; phylum Actinomycetota; class Thermoleophilia; order Solirubrobacterales; family Solirubrobacteraceae; genus Palsa-513. The sequence goes on from DATCEH010000009.1 coordinate 35,953, forward strand.
TGACGCCGATTCCGACCGACGTGATCGTCCCGCCGTCGACCAGGCGGCGGATCGCCTCGAAGGCGATGAACGCGGCGCCGAGCAGGAGCAGGAGCGCCTGGGCGCCGGCGGCGAGATCCTCGAGCTTCTCGTGGCCGTAGCGGTGGGTCGCGTCGGCCGGCTCGTCGGACTTGCGGACCGACGCGAAGGCGATCACCGAGGCGATCAGGTCCATCAGCGAGTGGGCTGCGTCGCTGAGGATGCCGACCGAACCCGTCAGCAGGCCGGCCGTGATCTTGAGCGCGATCAGGCTGGTGTTGGAAACGATCGAGACGACCGCCGCCCGCGCTTTGGCTCTGGTCTGTGACTCGGGCGTCATCTGTGATCTGCTGGAAGGCGGTGTCCCATCCGCGGACCCGAAGGCGCGCTCCGGCGCCAGCTCCAAGCCTACCGCCTGGGCGCCCCGCACAAGGCCGGCCCGCCGGCCGGCCGGAGGCGCCGCGCGCCGGTCCGCGGCCGGCCTGACCCCGGCCGCGACGAGCCTGATCCGGACGTTGCGGCGCAACTTTGGTTGACAACCCCGCGACCGTCAACTACGGTTGCTCGGATGACGCGCATGACGGTGGACACGCCGCACGATCCAGCCGACCGACTCGCCGGCGTCGTCGCGCTCCGGCGCCTGGCCGACAGGGTCGAGGATGCTGAGGTCGAGCTTGCCCTGCGCGAAGGCTGGACCTGGTCGCAGGTCGCCGAGGCGCTCGGGGTCACGCGGCAGGCGGTGCACAAGAAGCATGCCCGGCGGCTGGCGCAAGCCGGCACGTCCGAGAGGGGTGACTGATGTTCGAGCGCTTCGACGCCGACGCCCGGCGAGTGGTGGTGCGGGCCGCGTATGAAGAGGCCCAGGCGTTGGGGTCGGCCAGTCTCGAGGGGGAGCATCTCCTGCTCGCCCTGGCCGCGGATCCAAGCACGGGGGCCGGGGGGCTGCTGGTCGATAGCGGCCTCGACCACGACGGCCTGGTCGCGGCCCTGGAGCGGGAGACCGAGCGGAGCCTGGCAGCCGTCGGCATTGCCCTGAGCGACTACGAGCCCGCCGCCCGGCCGGCGGCTGGCCGGCGGAAGGCCAGCTTCGCGACGTCGTCAAAGCGGGCGCTCGCCCGAGCCGTCGGGGTCGCGTCGGCCCGCGGAGACCGGGTCGTGAGCACTGCCCACCTCCTCGTCGGGATCCTCCGTGGGGAGATCGGGACCGTCCCGCGGGCACTGGAGGCCGTGGGCGTCGACCGGGTCACGCTGATGATCGCGGCCGAGCGGCTGCTCTAGCTGTTTGAGCTCGGTGACCTCCCGAACGCGCGGGCGCGGGGCGGCCGGTTGCCGGCCGGAGGGGGAGCTGGCATGGGTTTGGTGGTCGGGCGGTCGGGCGGTCGGGCGGTCGGGCGGTCGGGCGGCCGTGGGTCAGCCGGGGTCGGCTTCCCGAAGGGTGGAAGGGTGGAGCGGGCGGGCGTCTTTCACGGAAAAGTAGCTGCCTGAGTCAGGCAGCTACTTTTCAAATAGCTGCTCTGGCCGAGCACCGGTTTCCTGCCTCCAAGGCCATCGCCGGGGTCCCAAGGTCCCCGGGCTGGTCACCTACTAGCGCGGTGGCCTCGCCTCGCCGAAGCGCTCGAGACCGTCGTCGGGGATCGGCTCCCAGACGGCGGCGTAGTTCGTGAACGCCCGCCAGCTCGGCCGAACGCCGGGGTCGCCGTCGAAGGCGGCCATGCGGATCCCGATCTGCGCGTGGTCATCCGGGTTGCGGGTGAACAGGTGGCCGCCGCACTCGACGCAGAAGAACTTCTCGAAACCCCCGTCCGGATGCCGCCAGCCCTTGACGAGCTCGTTTCCGTCGACGATGCGAAACGCCGTTCCGTCGATCCTCGCACTCGCCGAGGACGCCGTGCCGGTGCGTCGCTGGCAGCGGGTGCAGTGACAGTAGCCGGCCGCAACCGGCGGCTTGGTGAGCTCGAAGCGCACGCGTCCGCAGAGGCAGCCGCCGGTCAGTGGGGAACTGGTCAACACACCGCAGTCTGACAGGGCGGCCTACTCGTAGCTCGGATCCAGCCGATACCCCGGCGATACCCGGTGGGGGAACGACGCGTAGAACCGCTCGCTTCCGTTGGTCGCGAGCAGATCCAGTCGCTTGGCCCCAGACCGGGCGAGCACCTCGCTGACGAGCTGCCGGCCGATTCCCTCGTGCCGCCTCGCGGCGGCGACGACGAGCACGCAGAGATAGGCCTGGATCGCGCCGTCGGTCAGCGCCTGCGCGAAGCCGACGACCTCGCCGGCGTCGGATGCGACGAGCGTGAGCACTCCCGGACCAGAGAGCGCCCGCGCCGACCGGGCGGGATCGACGCACAGCGTCGTCCAGCCTTCGTCCTCGCAGAGGCGAAGGACGCCGTCCAACTGCTCCGGGTCGAAGGCGCTCAGCTCGATCGACCCATGCTCCCAGACGCCGGCCGGCGGGCTCCATTTGGTCCCATAGGATTGGCTGACTTGACCGGGCAGCCACCCAACCAGCCGGCCGGGGCCTGGGACCTCGACGGGCCGACCACCGCGGCGGATGTGTTCGTCGCCGGAGAGGGCATCCAGAGCCTGCGGGAGTCGCTTCCGTTCTTTCTCGACGCAGCCCTCCACGACCGGGGCTTCGACCTCGTCCGCTGCCCCGAGCTGATCGCCGGGCAGGCTGCCCGCACCCTGGGCCTGCATCCCGCAAAGGGCGTCGTCGCGGTCGGGGCCGACGCCGACCTCGGGCTCTGGGACCTCGACTCGCCGTGGATCGTCGATGCCGCGAGCCAGCACCGCTCGGTCAACCGGTGGTCGCCGCTCGACGGTCGCCACTGCCGCGTCCGGCTCGTCCGGAGCCTCGTCGGCGGGAGGACCGGGGCGCTCGACGGCGAGGCGGTCGCCGAGCCCGGCTCGGGCAGGTTCGTCATCCCCGGCGAGGCCGTGGCGCGTTGAGCACGGCCGCGGCCGTGCTCCTCGAACGGGCCGACCGGATCGCGCAGGCAACCGATGAAGCCGGGTCGATCACCCGCCTGTACGGTCGTCCGGGGCTCCGACGGGCCCGCGATCAGGTGGCCGGCTGGATGCGGGCCGCGGGACTCGAGACGCGGGTCGACGGGGTCGGCAACCTGATCGGATGTTGGCCGGGGGAGGGGCCCGGCCGACCGCTCGTGATCGGCTCGCACCTCGACACGGTGCCCAACGGCGGTCGCTACGACGGCGTGCTCGGTGTGCTGGCCGGCCTCTCCGCGGCCGAACGCCTCGCCGGCGCCGGCCGCCGGCTCACGTGTCCACTCCACGTGGTCGCCTTCGTCGAGGAGGAGGGCGCCCGGTTCGGGACGAGCTTCCTCGGCAGCCGCGGCTGGCTCGGTCTTGTCGATCCCGTCGACGAGGGGCTCGTCGACGCCGGCGGTGTCGCGCTGGCCGACGCGATCGCCGCGTTCGCCGGACCGGACCGCGTGGTCGCCGGCCCGCCGGCGGACTACATCGAGATCCACATCGAACAGGGGCCGATCCTCGACACGGCCGGCGTGCCGCTCGGCGTGGTCGACTCGATCATCGGCCAGACCCGGGCGGTCCTGAGGCTCGACGGGGCGGCCGGCCACGCCGGGACCGTGCCGATGGCCCTCCGCCGGGACGCGCTGAGCGCGGCGGCGGAGATCGTTCTCGAGATCGAGCAGCTCGCCCGGCAGACGCCGGGACTGCTGGCGACGGTTGGCGAGCTGCAGGTCCCCGGCGGCGTCGGCAACGTCGTCCCGGGCGCGACGGTCGCCAGCCTCGACGTCCGCCACGCCGACGACGACGCCCGGCGGACCGCCGTCGAGACGATCCGCCGGCAGTCGCTGGCCCGGGCCGGGCGACGGGGGATCGGGTTGGAGTTCGAGCTCCTCTCGGAGGTCCCGGCGACGCTGCTCGAGCCGCGGCTGATCGACGGGCTGCGCCGGGCCGCGGAGGTGAGCACCGGCATGCCGGTGCCGACGGTCTCGAGCGGGGCGGGTCACGACGCGGTCATCGTCGCCCGGGTCGCCCCGGCGGGGATGCTCTTCGTCCGCTGTGCCGGTGGGGTGAGCCACTCGCCGGACGAGGCGGTCAGCGCCGAGGACGTGGCTGCCGCCCTCCAGACACTCGACACCTTCCTCGACGGCTACCTGCCACCCACCTGACGGCCGGCCACCCACCTGACGGCCGGCCGGCCGGCCGGTTGACCGCCCTGCCGGTCAGACCGGCTCGGCGGTGCTGAGCTCCTCCGAGAGCACCGGGTCGAGCGTGGCCTCCATGAAGTCGGTGTGCGTCAGGCTGCCCGGCCAGTCGGGAACCGGGGCGTGGACGGTCATCACCATCGGGGACGCTCCGACGAGCGCGGCGATCAGTGGTGGCGCAGTGCCGAGGTCTGCCGCCAGCGCCGTGAGCATCGGCACGAGCTCGCCGTCGCGACTCCCAGTCTCCGACCCCCGGAGCGCCTCGTCGAAGCGGCTGGCCACCTGGTTGAGGAACATCCGCGCGAGCGGCGGCCCAAGCCGCTCGTCCTCGTCGAACTTCGGGGCCGCGCCGTACTTCTGCAGACCGATCCGATCGAGCGCCGCGCCCCAGCCGATCAGCACGCGGTAGAAGAGGTCCCCGTACGGGCCCTGCGCCAGCCGGCTGCCGGCGACGAGCAGACGCACATGCGAGACGATCTGGGCGAGCCGGGCCAGGTCGCGGGCGGGTGGCCCGTTGGCGAGGTCGAGATCGATCATCGTCTGGGCGACGAGGATCTCGAAGTCGGCGCCTTCGGCGAGCGGAAGGACGCCGCTCTTGGCGAATCCGGGCCGGCACTCGCCGACGAAGACGAACAGATCGCCGACGGCGAGGCCGTCGGGCAGGGCGAGGACCCGGGCGATCGCCGCCTCGAGCTCGGCTTCTGACATCACGCCCGACATGCCCCGAGCCTATGCGATGCGACTGCCCCCACGTCGGCTAGTCCGGCGGCCGACGCCGATCGCGGTTCGCACTTCTCGTCGTTGCCGTGCTCGGGGCCGGGGCGACCGTGGAGCCGGGCTCGGGCGTCTCCACCGGTGCGGTGTCACCGGCTCGCAAAAATACGTGCACGCTGCCGAATATTCCGCCGTGCGGCCCAAACGCCACTGCCCACGGGACGGATTCCACCGTCAGGGGGCCCGCGGCGCCTACCGGCTCGACGTCCGGTGACCGCTACCCGGCGGCCGGTCGTCGTGTCTGAGACCCTGTTGTGATGCGCTTGACCAGAGACCGGTCCCGTGGAGCCACCTCCCGGCGACGGCTGGGGTCGACCTTCGGCGTCCACGACATGGCGATCGACCTCGGGACCGCGAACACGCTCGTCTACGTCGGCGGCGAGGGAATCGTCGTCTCGGAGCCGTCGGTCGTCGCGATCGACGAGTTCAGCGGCGAGGTCCACGCGGTCGGCAGCGAGGCCGAGCGGATGCTCGGCCGGACACCGGCGACGATCAACGCGGTCCGGCCCCTCCGGCACGGTGTGATCGCAGACTTCGAGGTGACCGAGCAGATGCTCCGGTATTTCATCCGCCGGGTGCTCGACAGCCGGCGGGCCCACCCGCGGGTGATCGTCTGTGCTCCGTCTGGGGTGACCGCGGTCGAGCAGCGCGCCGTCGAGGAGGCCGCGCTCGCCGCAGGCGCCCGCCGGGTCCAGCTGATCGAGGAGCCGATCGCCGCCGCGATCGGCGCCGGCGTGGCGATCGAGGAGCCGATCGGACGGATGATCGTCAACGTCGGCGGCGGCACGAGCGAGGTCGCCGTGATCTCGCTCGGCGCGATCGTCCTCTCTCGGTCGATCCGGGTCGGCGGCTACGAGATGGACGACGCGCTCAGCCAGTACATGCGAAACGTCCACCAGCTGGCGATCGGCTCGCGGACCGCCGAGGCGATCAAGCTGTCGATCGGCTCGGCGCTCCCGCTCGCCGAGGAGCAGATCATCCCGGTTCGCGGACGCCATCTGGGGACCGGCCTGCCGACCGAGGTCAAGCTCCACAGCGAGGAGGTCCGCGAGGCGCTCGGGGCGCCGCTGCGGGAGATCCTGCTGGCGATCACCGAGACTCTCGAGGAGACTCCGCCCGAGCTCGCCGGCGACATCTCGCGTGAGGGCATCCTGCTCGCCGGCGGGTGCACCCTGATGAGGGGGCTCGCCGGCCTCGTCGAGGCCGAGACGCAGATGCCGGCGATCGTCACCGAGTCGCCGCTGACCTGCGTCGTGCTGGGGTCCGGCCAGGCGCTCGAGCACTACGACGCGCTCGGCGGGAGCGCGACCGGACGCCGCGGCCGGGCGGCTGGATCTTCGCTCGGCGGCGCGAGCCGCTGACGGCGCCGACCGGCCGGCTGGCTCAGACGCCGAGCACGACGGCAGACGGTCCGCCGGCGGGGCCCTGCGTCGGCGCGATCACGCCGGGCGAGTCCGAGTGGAGATGGAAGATCCGGAAACCCCGGTAGTCGATCTCGCCGACAGCTCGGAAGCCGGTGCCCAAGAGGCCGAGCGCGGGGGCGGCCACGGGGGTCAGCGCCCGCTGATGGGCGCCGCGCGACGGCTCGACGATCACCCACAGATCAGACGCGGGAACCGGCGTGCGCAGCGGCGCCCGGTGGAGATAGAAGCCCGCGACGACAAGCTCCGTGCCCGGGATCACCGCGATCGGGTCGTCTTCGGCCTGTGCCCGGATCCGGGCGCTCGCCCCCGCCCAGTCGGTGGAGCCCTGGTAGCGCCAGTCGGTCTGGACGGCGAGCACGGTCGCGAGGGCGACCGCGCTGTAGGCCGCAAGTGGGATGCCTCGCCACCGCGTCAGGCCGCGGGCCGCGAGGGGGGCGAGGCAGACGGCGACGCCGATGACGTTCCGTGGGAGGAGGTAGTCCCCGGCGCCGGTGATCGCTGCCACGAGCGGTACTCCGCCTGCAAGAACCGCGAGCCCGACGAGAACGCGCTTCGCTCGCGGCCGGGAGCCGTCGAGCACGGCAACCACGACGGCTCCGCCGGCCAGGAGGATGCCGGCCGCCTCGAGCCACGCGACAGGCACGTTCGTGCCCATCGCAAACTGGCGCACGACGTCTGCGAGGCGGGCGGTGAGCGGCCTCCCGGAGATGAACGAGAACTCCGACGAGTTGCCCCGCTGTGCGCTGAGCAGCGGCCAGAGCGGCGCGAAGCCGACCGTGGCGACCGCCGAGCAGATCAGCAGGCGCGCTCGCGCCCGCGGCAGCTTTGCGCACAACACGGCGACCTCTCCGAGCAGGACGAACCCGGCGAAGTAGTGGATCCACAGGCAAGCCGTCGCGACGGCCGTCCAGACCGCCCAGCGCGACCATGAGGCCCGCTCGAGCAGGGCGCCGAGTGCCCAGAGGGAGAGCGTCAGGAGGAGCACGAAGGCTGCGTAGGATCGGGCGTAGATCGAGTACTCGACGAGCAGCGGGCTGATCGCGCACAGCCACGCGACGACGGCGGCGAGCCGGTTGCCGACGAACCGCCGCATCGCCATGAAGGAGACCGGGACGGTCGCCGAGCCGGCCAGCAGCGAGACCATCCGCAGCGCGACCGCCGAGTGGTCGCCGCCGAGTGTGACCCAGATCCAGGTCAGCAGGTAGTAGAGCGGCGGGGTGGACTCCGTGGCGTTCACGGCGTGCCAGACGCCGGTCAGGGTCGCGTGGCCGGTGACCGAGGCCGTGAAGACCTCCTCGTACCCGAGGCTCTGGTCGCCGACGAACGCCGCCCGGAGGCCGACGGCCAGGACGGTCGCACCCACGACAGCCGCCCAGACCAACCTCGACGGCGGGTCCGGGATGGCGAACTCGCCCCCGCCGGGCGGAGTCAGATCCACGACCGGCGTGTCGTGGGTTGCGGACAGGCTCAAACGATCGGGGCGCCCCGCGACTGCCAGAGACCGAGGCGGCGCCACGTCGTCCGGGTGGCCGTCGGATCAGCCATCAATCCTCCAACGTCCGGCTGCCGTCGAAGTAGCGCACAACTAGACAGCCAACTCCTCCTCGCTGCTCGCACGCATCCGCTCCCGCGCGTCGTCGCCGCTCAGGCGACAGGACAGCGCGAAGTAGTAGATCGCCAGGCTGAAGGCGGCGGACACCGCGATGTCCGCGCCGAACGGCAGATCATGGCGGCCGCCGTCGAAGCTCGCCAGGTAGCTGATCACGGCCAGACCGACGAGCCACGGCCACATCCAGGCCGACGCCCTCCAGTCGAGCTCGACCCGCTCGCCTGACGGTCGGCTCAGCTGGGAGGCAGCCAGCAGGGCCAGGCCGATCGCGATCGCGACGAACAGCTTCCAGTTCGTACTCCAGCCGGCGAACACGACGATCAGGTTGGCGACGACGAACCCCAACGGTGCGAGGACGCCGGCGCCGCGGAGGCGGAACGACCGGGGATGGTCGGGCAGTTGACGGCGCATCGCGGCAAGCGAGAGACACTGGGCCGAGAAGATGATCACGGAGGCCGACGTGATGAACGAGACGAGTTTCTGCCAACCCGGGAACGGCAGGAAGACGATCATCCCGACGGCGAAGCTGAAGAGGATGCTGACCCACGGCACGCCGCGCTCGCTCAGGCGATCGAATGCGTGGGGGATGTAGCCGTTGCGGCCGAGCGCGTACGAGACCCGGGCGCTCGACCCGCTGTAGATCAGGCCGGTGCCGGCCGGCGAGATGAACGCGTCGATGTAGAGGATCACGGCCAGCCAGCCGAGTCCCAGGCCACTGGCAAGCGCGGCGTACGGCCCGAAGTCGTTCGTGAAGCTGAGGCTCGCCCAGCCGTGGGCCGCAGCCGACGGGTCGAGCGCCCCGACGAAGGCGAGCTCGAGGAGGATGTACACGACCGCCCCGATGATCATCGCCCCGATCACCGCGAACGGGATGTTGCGCTGGGGGTTGGCCGACTCGCCGCCGAACTGGATCGCCTGCTCGAACCCGAGGTAGGCGAAGATCACGCCCCCGGAGGCGATCGCGCTGAGGATCCCCTTGAGCCCGGCCGGGGCGAATCCGTTCCCGGCGGTGAAGTTCGACCCGCTGAAGCTGACGACCAGGAGGACGACGATCGTCAACACGGGAATCGCGACCTTCCACCAGACGACCGTCGTGTTCGTCCGGCTCAGACGCCGGGCCCCGTACAGGTTGACGGCGGTGAACGCGAGCATCAGGATCGCCGCCACCGCATAGCCCGACGCCGTCAGCACGGTCTGACCCCCGGTCTGATGGACGACGTGGAAGCCGAGGCCCTGATTGACGTACTTGTCGGCGTACTGGAGCGCCGCCTCCGTCTCGACCGGGGCGAGCGTCACCGATCCGAGCCAGTACGTCCAGCCCATCCCGAAGCCGACCAGGCTTCCGAAGGCGTAGTGGGGGAAGCGGACGAGGCCGCCGTTGACGGCGTGCATCCCACCAAGCTCGGCGTGGATCAGGGCCAGCAGCATGACCGCAGCGGCGCCCACCACCCAGGAGATGATCGCCGCCGGGCCGGCGATCTTCGTCGCGTTGAGGGCACCCAGCAGCCACCCCGACCCGATCACGGACCCGACCGACGTGAACAGCAGGCCGACCCGGCCGAAGTCCCGCCGCAGCGACCGACCGGCCGCCGGGGCCGCTGAGTGATCGCCCGTACGCCCGGCTACCGCTGCCATCTGAGCCTCCCCGTCGAAGGACATTCCTCCCGTCGGGAGCGGGATACCCGAGGCTTCGCGTTTCATTCGCCGATCACTCGCGCCCTGGCTTTGGTTTACCATAGTCAGCATGGCTGAGGCGGCGGAGGGAATCGTGCGGATGGCCGGGACGCTCGACCCGCGCGACGGATGGTCGGCCGAGCCGTGCTCGATCGCCGACGCCCTCCGCGTGGTGAGTGCGCGCTCGGCGTTCCTGATCCTCCGTGAGGCCTTCTATGGCACCGCACGCTTCGACGAGTTCGTCCGACGGGTCGGGATCACGGAACAGGTTGCCGCCGCCCGCCTGCGCGAGCTGGTCGATCACGGCCTGCTCGAGCGTGAGCCTTACCGGGATCCCGGGCAGCGGACCCGTCACAGGTACCGCCTGACCGCCAAGGGCTCGGGCCTGTTCCCGGTGCTCGTCGCCCTGATGCAATGGGGTGACCGCTGGCGCGAGGACGCCGGCGGCCCGGTCGAGCTGCGCCACCGCGAGTGTGGGGCGCCGGTCGGCCTGGAGCTGCGCTGCGCGGGCGGCCACGAAGTCGCACCGGGGGATCTCGTATTGAGCGCAACACCGGCCGGCAGGGCGTGGCTTGGTGGATCTGGGAACTGAGAGCGGAGGCAGCGATGACTGACGGAATCACCCTCGAGACGGTCAAGAAGGCCCAGCAGTACATGTGGTCGGAAGGCGACTTCGCAGCCATGGCGACGGGGATCGTGATCGTCGGCGAGCTGCTCTGCGAGGCGGTCGACGTGATGCCGGGCGAGCGTGTCGTCGATGTCGCCTGCGGGAGCGGAACGGCCGCGCTCGCAGCCGCCCGCCGCGGCGGGGTCGTCACCGGCGTCGACTATGTCCCGGCGCTGCTCGAACGCGGGCGCGAGCGGGCGGCCGCCGAGCGCTTGAAGGTCGACTGGCTCGAGGGCGATGCCGAGGCGCTCCCGCTGGAGGATGGCTCGTTCGACATCGCGCTGAGCACGTTCGGCTCGATGTTCGCCCCCGACCACGCTCGTGCGGCCGGCGAGCTCCTGCGTGTGTGTCGCCCGGGCGGGCGGATCGGGATGTCCAACTGGACGCCTGACGGGCTGATGGGTGAGCTGTTTGCGACGCTCGTCAAGCACGCGCCCCCGCCGATCAAGATCGACCCGCCCGGCCTGTGGGGCGTCGAGGCCTACCTACGCGAGCGCTTCGGCGACGAGATCACCGGGCTGGAGGTCACGCCGCGGGACTTCGTCATGCGCGCCGGCTCGGTCGACCAGTGGCTCGGGTTCTTCCGCGAGAACCTCGGCCCCCTGAAGGTCGCCTTCGCCCGCGTCGGCGAGGACGGCGCGCAGGCGCTGAGCGGGGATCTCCGCGAGCTGATCGCGCGCTACAACCGCGCCGGCGACGGGCTGGTCGCAGCCCCGGCTCGGTACCTCGAGGTCGTCGCTCAGCGCCGGTGAACGACCCCGACCGAGAGGTCGGGCTCGCGTGCGAAACGTCTGCGCGCTATCGCGCATGCGACTGGCAGCCACCTGCCGCCGCGCCCGGATCGGCACGGCGGCGGAGTCAGCGGCTCAGGGTCCGCGGACCGCGGCGTCAGCCGAGTGGCGTCCTCACCGACCAGGCCAGCGGGCTGCCGACCTGGCGCCACGTCGCGAAGACGCCGCCGGTAGCGGTGTCGATCGACGCGTCCGCGCCGTCGCCGTAGGCCGGGCCGGCCAGGATCTCCTCGGGCGAACCGAACGTCTGGGTGCCGGCGGGATGGTAGGCCGCAGGCGGGTCCGGCCGTCGTGGATTCATGACTTGGTCGCGACGCCTTCGAACATGTAGCCAAGCGACCGGGGACCCTTGGTGTAGTAGTTCTCCAGCCGGTTGAGCTCAAGCCCGGATCTGAGCACGAGCTGGTCGATCTGCCGGTTGAGATGGCACCCCCCGGCGACCCGCCTCTGCAAGGGCGTCAGGCGGTCCTGCCAGCCGGCGACGGACGGGTCGGGCGACCGGCCGTGCTCCACGAAATGGAAGGACCCACCCGGCCGCAGGACACGCCGGATCTCGCTCAGAGCGCGGTCGACGTCGGGAATGCTGCACAGCGTCCAAGTCGCCAGCACACGGTCGACGGTGGCAGACTCCACGGGCAGGGACTGTCCGTCGAGGCCGACGTACTCGACCGGCACCCTGCTCGACGCGACCCGCTTGGCTGCAAGCCTGCGGCCCAGGGTCGCCGGGTCGACGGCCCGGACTCGCGTGACGCCGGCCGGGTAGTGCGGGACGTTCAGGCCCGACCCGAAGCCAACCTCGAGCACGTCGCCATCGAGCGACGCGGCAACTCGCGCACGGATCGGCGTGAGCTCGGGGCTGCTCATCACGAGGTTGGTGAAACGCGGAACAACCAGATCGCGATACAGGCCCACGCGGCCAGTATCGCCAAGCCGCGTCCGGATCGCTGCTGTTGTCATGCAAAGCAGCGGATCTGCAGGACTTTCCCGATGGGCGCGGCGGGTTTCGAACCTGCGACCTCTCGCGTGTGAAGCGAGCGCTCTCCCACTGAGCTACGCGCCCTCGGCCGCTGATTCTACGGCCGTCGGCCCGGCGAGACAGTCGGGCGTCGCCGGTCGGCCGCAGACCCGCGGTCGGCGACGCCCGTCGTCTCCAGCTCCTGCGCCCTAAGCCGCCTTGACCGCGGACAGTGACAGGATGATCTTGACCTTGTCTGAGACCAGCAGGTTCCCGCTGCCCAGCGCCTGGTTGAAGGCCATCCCGTAGTCCGACCGGACGATCGTCGTCTTCGCCTCGACGCCGACCCGCTCGTTCCCCCACGGGTCCGTGTCCGCTCCGTCGACCGTCGCCTTCAGCTTGATCGACTTCGTCACGCCCTTGATCGTCAGGTCGCCCTCGATCGTCAGCTCGTCGTCGTCGGACCCCGCCGTGATCGACGTCGACTCGAACGTCATCTCCGTGTGCGTCTCCGCGTCGAAGAAGTCCCCCGACTTCAGGTGCCCGTCCCGCGCCTCGTCCCGCGTCGTGATGCTGTCGACGACGACCTTCCCGTACGCCTTCGACTCGCCCAGCGTCGCGCCGACCTCCAGCGTCCCCTCGAAGTCCCCGAAGAAGCCCTTCACCGTCGCGATGCCCATGTGCTTGACCTGAAACTCCACGCTCGAATGCTTCGGGTCGACGTTCCACGTTCCCTGCGCGATCAACTGCTCTTCTGTCGTAGGCATCTCGTGCTCCTCTGGTTCGACTCTCCCGACTCCGGCCGGGACAAAAGTGGTTGCGCATGCAACATAGCAAAGAATTGCGTGCGCAACTAACTCGTAACACGGGGCTCGGCAGTAGGATCCCTGCCGGACCGTGCTAGGCGGGGACGTAGCGGCGCCCTGAATCCGCAATCCGCTCTAGCGGGGCCGAATTCCCTCTCGAGGGGTGCTTCCTCCGGGTCGCCCCGTCGTCTGGGGCGTTGATGGTCCTGGGTCCCCTGCGGTGTCGGCCTGTGAACCAGGTCAGGTCCGGAAGGAAGCAGCCTTAAGCGGCAACCGGCAGGCGCAGCGGGAAGTCCAGACCGGAGCTTCCGGGCGGCGTAAGGACCCCGGTTGAACACCTCGACCGAGGGTGCACGGTCCATACCCTCCGCCCACCCCCGCCGGCCAGGCCGGCCGGGGGCCGGCGGTAGACTGGATCCTCGTGTCGACCAGCCCCTCGCTCTACCGTCGCCACCGCCCCCGCAGCTTCGCCGACGTCGTCGGACAGGAGCACGTCGTCCGGACGCTGTCGAACGCCGTGACCCGCGACATGGTCCACCACGCCTACCTCTTCGTCGGGTCCCGCGGGACCGGCAAGACGTCGATGGCCAAGATCCTCGCCGCCTGCCTCAACTGCCGGGACGCCCCGACGATCACCCCGTGCGGGACCTGCGACTCGTGCGTCTCGATCGCCTCGGCCACCTCGCTCGACGTGATCGAGATGGACGCCGCCTCTTCGAACTCCGTCGACGACATCCGCGCGCTGCGCGAGTCCGTCGCCTACGCCCCCGTCTCCGGCGGCCAGAAGGTCTACATCCTCGACGAGGCCCACATGCTCTCCACAGCCGCCTGGAACGCCTTCCTCAAGACGCTCGAGGAGCCCCCCCCGAACACGATCTTCGTCCTTGCCACGACCGAGGCCCAGAAGGTCCTCCCCACAGTCGTCGACCGCTGCCACCGCTTCGACTTCCACCGGCCCACAGCCGACCAGATCGCCACCGTCCTGCGGCGGACCGCCGTCGCCGAGGAGATCGACGTTCCCCCCGCAGCGATCGCCCTGCTCGCCCGCCACGCCTCCGGCAGCTTCCGCGACGCACTCGGCACGCTCGAGCAGCTGCGGACCTATAGCGGCCCGACCATCCTGATCGACGACGTCCTCGCCGTGCTCGGCGTCGCCGATGCCGAGCTCCTCTTCGCCACCCTCGAATCCGTCCACGCCGGCGACCCCCGCCGCGCCCTCCAGGCCGCCGCCGGCGCCGTCGACTCCGGTCGCGATCCCGCCGGCTTCGTCCGCGAGCTCGAGGCCCACGTCCGCGAGGTCCTCGTCGTCCAGACCCTCGACCTCGTCGTCCCCCCCGAGCTCGCCGTCACCCCCGAGCGCGACGAACAGATCTCAGACCAGGCAACCCGCATTTCCCCCGCCACCCTCGTCCGCCTCCTCGACCTCCTCGCCGCCGCCCTCGCCGCCCTGCGCAACGGCGCCGACGGACGCACCCAGCTCGAGCTCGCCCTCGTCAAGGCCGCCCGCCCCGTCCTCGACGCCTCGACCGACGCCCTGCTCGAGCGGATCGCCCGGCTCGAGGCCGCCCTCGCCGGAGCCGGCGTCCCCCCGGGCCCTCCCGGTTCTCCCGCCCTCACCCGGCCCGACGATCGTCCCGTCGCTGCCGGGTCGCCGGTCGCTGCCGGGTCGCCGGTCGCTGCCGGGTCGTCGGTCGCCACACCCGCGTCCCTCCCGCCGGCCTCCTCGCGCGAGCCCGCCCCACCCCCCC
>DATCEH010000010.1:0-3338 GCA_036510225.1 Solirubrobacteraceae bacterium
CCGCCGGCCGCGGGTACAGCGCGAGCCCGGCGACGGTCGCCAAGCTCGCCGGCGCGGCCGTCTCCGGCTACCGGACCGGCCGGCTGATCTCCGTCGTCGGCCACTTCCCGGGCGAGGGCGCCGCCGACCGCGATCCGGAGCTCGGGACGGCGACCGTCGGCCTGACCCTGGCCAGCCTGACCGCGGACGACATGCGGCCGTTCCGGGTGCTCGCCGCCCGCGCGCCGGTGATCCAGATCTCCGACGCGCTCTACACGGCGTTCGACAACGGGGCGAGTCCGGCGACCCTGCTGCCGGGAGCGATCAGCCTGCTGACCGGGAAGCTCGGCTTCGCGGGGGCCGTGATGAGCGGGGATCTCCAGGCGGCAGCCTCGGCGACCGGGGGCAGCGTCGCCCAGGCGGCGGTCAGCGCCGTCCAGGCGGGCTGCGATCTCCTTTACATGCCGGGGGACGCGGCCGACGCCGAGGCGGCCTACGCCGCGGTCGTCGAGGCCGTTCAGCAGGGGCAGATCACCAGGACCCGGTTGGCTGGCGCAGACGCGAAGGTCGCCGCACTCAAGCGGGCGTACGACCTGTAGGCGTTGGGGGACGGCCGGGGCGTCGAGGATCGAGGATCGAGTCGGTCTCGGAGGTTGGCCGACTGCACATCGGTGCGGGGGCCGGGTGCGGGTCGCCCCCCGGGAGGTGTGGGATGCGATCGACCGGACTCCTCCCGGCCGGCGGCGGAGGATGCTGCTGCTGCTGCTGCTGCTGAGACCTTCATTGCAAAGTAGTTGACTGAGTCAGTCAACTACTTTCCTTGGAGAGTCCACTTCTCGACGACCCGGTCCCCGCCGCGGAGAGCTCGCCCGCGTCTGACCTCCCGAAGCCCGAGCAGCGCTCCTCGGCGGAACGCCCGCCACAGGGCCCGACTCGGCCCGCGCCCTTACGCAATGCCCCGGGCCGCCCGCCCGCCGGGGCGCACGAAAGCGGCTGGCGGTCATGTGACGGTGGCCGGCTGCCGATGCGTGTCGGGACAGACGCATCAGAAAGCTGTCCGAGGAGGACGGAATCATAGAAGCCATCCGCCGCTGCGGCCTGATCGCCGCGGTCGCCGTCGGTATTGGATGTTCGGCGGCACCGGCGGTGTCTGCCCAGATGATCGGTGGCTACGGCCATGGGGCGCTGGGCGGTCACCGACATCACAAGCACCGCGCGGCGACGGCTATCGCCTGTCAGGACACGACGCTCGTCCCGACGAGCGACGATCTCGACCGGATCGCCGGGTCGACGGTCTGCATCGTCAACGCCGTGCGGGTGGCGGCGGGCCGAACGCCGCTGAGCGTGAACGCGGCGCTCGTCACGGCGGCTGCGGGGCATTCGGCGGACATGGTCGCGGGCGACTACGTCGGGCAGGTCGGTCCGTCGGGCGGGAGCCTGCTGGGGCGGCTGGAGACGGCCGGCTACCTGAGTGCCGGGTCGGGGGGGTTCTCGATCGCCGAGAATGTCTCTGCGTCGGTCGGCGGGGGGACGCCGGCGGCGACGGTGTCCCAGTGGATGGGCTCGCCGGAGGCGCGGGCGAACATCCTGGATCCGGCGATGCGGGAGACCGGGATCGGGATCGTGGACACCGCGCCGGGGGTCGTGGGGACGGGACCGGGCGTGACGTACACGGAGGACTTCGGGGCTACGAGCCCCTCATGAGGCGGTCCGCCGGCCGGAGAAGGCCCGGCCGAGGGTAACCTCGTCGGCGTATTCGAGGTCGGAGCCGACGGGGAGGCCACTGGCGAGCCGGGTGACGAGGATCTCGGGGGACCGGATGCGTAGACCGGCGGCGACGTGGAGGGCGGTGGCCTCGCCGGTGGTCGTGGGGTTGGTGGCGAGCACGACCTCGCGGACGGGGAGATCGGGGTCTCCGACGCGGAGCATCAGCTCGGCGATCCGCAGATCGTCGGGGTCGATCCCGTCGATCGGCGAGAGGGCGCCGCCGAGGACGTGATAGCGGCCGCGATACTCGTGGGTCCGCTCGATCGGAATCACGTCGGACGGCTCCTCGACGACGCAGATCAGGGAGGTGTCGCGGCGGTCGTCGTCGCAGATCCGGCAGCGGGGGCCCTCGGCGAGGTTGAAGCAGACCTCGCAGAGCCCGATCCGGGCCTTGACCTCGCGGATCGCGTCAGCGAGGGCGGCGGCGTCCTCGGGGGTCGAGCGGAGGATGAAGAAGGCGAGCCGCTGAGCCGTGCGGTTGCCGATTCCCGGCAGCTTGGACAGCTCGGTGACGAGCCGTTGGATCGGCGGTGCGTGCATCGGGGCGGGCGGGCTCGGAAAGCTGAGGAGGAGGAGCTCAGAAGCCGGGGAGGCCGAGTCCGCCGAGATCGATGCCGCCGGTGGCGCCGCCCATCTTCTCGGAAGCGAGCTCCTGGGCTGCGCGGAGGCCCTCGTTGACGGCGGCGAGGATCATGTCGGCGAGCATCTCGGGGTCGTCGGGGTCGATCGCCTCGGCGGCGATCTTGATGTCGTTGACGACGAGGGCGCCGGTCACCTTGACGGTGACCATGCCGCCGCCGGCTGAGGCAGTGACCTCGGCGGTCGCGAGCTCGTCCTGTGCGCGGGCCATCTCAGCCTGCATCTTCTGGACCTGCTTCATCATCTTCTGCATGTTGGGCTGAGGCATGGCGGGCTCCTCTTCAGGGTTTCTCAGGCATCCAGCTCGTGGGCGTCGAACTCGACCTTGAGGCGGGCGACCCACTCGGCATCGGTGAGTGTGGCGGGCGGATCGGTCGGTGAAGCCAGCTCGCGGAGATCGTAGGCCAGGGTGAGCGTGCGCCCGGTGACGGCGCGGACGGCGTCGGCGACGGCGACGCGGTTGGGCGAGTCCTCGGCCTTGCGGCGGAGAAACCCACCGTCGGCGGGAAAGGCGAGGAGGAGCCGGTGGTCGGTGAGCTCGACGGGGACGGCGTCGGCGACGACGGCGGCGAGCATCCGGTTGGCCGTGCCGACGGCCGCGAGGACGGCGGGCCAGACGGCGATGATCCGCTCGAGGGTGAGCGGCTCCTGGCTTGAAAGCGTGGGTCGGGTCGGAGCGTCTTGGTCTGGAGCGGTGGTCGGCGCCTGGAGGATGAGGGGATTCCCGGATCGGTCGAGCGGGGAGTCGGCCGGCGACGGCGGGACCGGTCGGCCAGTGGGGTCGGCTGGGGCGACATCGGCTGGGGCGACATCGGCCGGTGTCGGGCTCGCGGGCGCGGAGGCGCGGTCGGCGGAGTCTGCGGCCTCGGGGGCACGGTCGGCGGGCGGCAGTGCGGGAGCGGCGGGCGCGAGGGGTTCGTCGGCGGACGCAGAGGCGTCATCGGCGGGGCCGG
>DATCEH010000011.1:0-31424 GCA_036510225.1 Solirubrobacteraceae bacterium
TCGAGGAACATCTCCGTGCCCTTGTCCGGATGGATCATCTCGACGCCCGAGACGAAGCCGACCGGAGCACCGGCCGGGTCGTAGGCGACGAGCAGATGGTGTCGCGGGTCTGCCAGGAACCGCCGAGTCGCGTCGACGTCGGGCTCGTCGTCGAACAGCTCGCGGGCATCCAGCACGGCGGCCTCGTCGCCGGTGCGCAGGCTGCGGATCTCGGGGCGCATGCGGTGAGGGTATCCACGGGCGTTGTCCCGCGGGGCGGCAGACGCGCACTATGGAATGCTGCTCTTGCTGGCGATCGTTGCTGCGCTTGCCGGACCCGCGGTCGTTGTGGCACTCGGCCTGCGTGTCCGGCGATACTCGCGCAGCCACATCGTCGCTCAGCTGACCGTGCGCGGTTGTGGCTTGTACTTCAGCCGCACTCCCGATGGGAGCTGGTGGAGGTGGAGACGGCACGACCGGTGCGCTTCGGCACCCCCGGCGGTGGCTCCGGAGGACCCGCCGGCCGCGGGCACGCGCGAGCCGCGTCGCCCCCGCGGACCGCGGCCGCTCACCCCCGCGGCGAGACTCTGAGGCACACGCGGCGACGCTGCCGGTCGGGAGCCTCGCGCCGGGGCGACGCTGCTGGTCGTATACCGTTCGCCGACGATGGGCGATCATCGTGTCCGGCGCGCTGCACGTCGACCCCGCCCAGCGGGAGGAGTACCTGGCAGAGCGCGTGGCGATCATCGCCCACGCCCGCCGGGCGGCGGGCTGCGTGGACTTCTCGCTCAGCCCGGACATGCTGGACGCCGGACGGATCAACGTCTATGAGCGCTGGCACTCGCGCGACGATCTGCTGGCCTATCGCGCGGGCGACGGGCCTGAGGTGGACGACCGCATCGCGCTGAGCGGTGCGGCAGTCGAGCTGCACCACATCAGTGGGAGCGAGGCGCCGTGACGCTCCTGCCAGGGCGACTCCCGTAGCCTGAAGCGGCGGCCGCCGGCCTGCGATCGCCGGTACGTCCGGTGTCTCGCTGACTAGAGCCGGGCGTCTGCTCGTGGCGGCTCGTGCCCGTCAGGGTCCGGGGCTGCGGGTCGAGCGCGAGCGGTGCGCCCGACCAGCCAGTTGATCGGGCGGGATCTCGGCCAGGTGAGGCGGAGCCCTCGACGCGGCCGTGGCGGGGATGAGGTCCGGGGATCGGCGGCCGGGGCCGGCGCGACCTGCGCTCGTGCGGCTGGTGGGCGCGCGTATCGCCAAGGGTCGGCAGGGCGGTGCGGATGCGTCGCGGCCGCGGGGTCGGGGGGCTGCGACCGCGCAGGGATGCGCCGCGCGACTCGCGTCGGGGGCGGTGGCTCGTGGACGATCACCGCGGGGTCGAAGTAGTCTGGGCCGCGGAGCAGGGCCGGCGGCTCTGACCGGGCGAGGCTTGCCGCGGACGGCGAGTGGGAGCCATTTCCGCCGATCGCCGCCTCGACCCTTGGTGGTCGGGTGCGGGCGGGCGGTCGGCGGACCTCCTGGTCGGCCTGCGACGTCGTGCCAAGGCTCTGCCCGGCAGCCGCAGGGTCGGCCTGTGGCCGGGTGGGAAGGGCGCCGGACGTGGTCTGATCGGGCAATTGCGCCGCCGGTTGGGGGAGCTCGCCTGCGACCCCGGCGACGACCGCCCGGACGCGCGCGAGGATCAGCAGCGCTCCCTCGTCGGCGCCGGCGAGCAGCAGGCCGTCGAGCTGACCGGCGAGGCGGCTCGCCTCGTCCATCCGCACGCCGAGCGCGGCGAGGGCGATGCGCCGTTCACGGGCGGCCTGCTCGAGGACGGCCTCGCCGCGCTCGCGGTGGTCGAGCTCGGCCAGCACGTGACCGATCGCCTGCTCGATCTCTTCGACGACGGTTCGCGCGCCGAGTGGGGCGAGCGGGCCGTCTGCCTCGAGCCTTGCGCGGCCGGCGTCCTCGTCAGACCTTGACACTGCGGCTCCCGCTCCGGTCGGGGCGGTACCTGTGCGGCGAGTGGTGGGCTGGCTTGACGCCGGGGCGTGTGAGGGCCTCCGGCGGCAGTGACGTGGACGCGGTCAGTCGACGCGCGCGATATCTCGCGCGCGTGTTCCAGATCGCCGCGAACGCGTCCTGGACGGCGTCTTCGGCTCGTGCGCGATTGACCGACCCGATCCGCCCGACGCGGTGGGCACGGTCGCAGTAGCGCAGATACAGCGCCGCGAACGCCGCGTCGCCACCGGACAGCAGCGACGCGACCAACTCGCCGACATCCGGCGACACGCCGACTTCCGGATCGGTGCGGGCACCCGTCACCGCAACGTGAATCGCCATCTCCTCAGCCCCACACAGTCTCGACGGTCAAGCAGGCTCGGAGTCTAGCGGCCGATCGGGGTCCGGCCAAGTGCCGTCGCCGCGCGCTTGGGACTCCGCGTCGTCGGCGAGCGCGGTGGCCGGGAGGCGGCGCGGTTCGGTCGGTTGATACGCGCTCAGGCGTCCGCGGGCGTCGTCGTCGACCTGCTCCGTCGAGTGCTCGGCGACCTGGCCTGCGCTCCAGGTCTCGCTGGCGTCCGAGACCGGCGGCCGACGTCGGCGGCGACGAGCGGCAGCCGGCCAGCTCGGGCCGAAGTCGGCCTCGGCGCGGCGAGCGTTCGGCGTGCGCAGCGGGACCGATGGCCGCGTCCGGGGCGGAACGTAACGCCGTAAGCCGGCGCGCCGATGGGTGATCGCCGTCCCGTCGCCGGAGCGTTCGGTGCTCGGTCGGCGGGCGGCCGCGGTTGCGCGATACTGGTGCTATGGAGCCGTGGACCCTGTGGATCATCTTCGCGATCGCGTTGGGTCTGGGCGAGCTCCACAACAACGGCTTCTTCCTGGCGCCGTTCGCGATCGGGGCGGTGCTCGCGGCGGTCGTCAGCCTGGCGGGCCTGGGTCTGGCGATCGCGGTGGCGATCTTCCTCGCCGGGTCGGTCCTCTCGCTCGGGCTGCTGCGCCCGCTGGCGATGCGCCATCGGCGGGTTCCGCCGTTGATCCGCACTGGGACGGCGGCTCTGGTCGGCCGGCGGGCGACCGTCGTCGAGCGGATCGCGAACGAGGAGGGGGTCGGGTGTGTGAAGATCGGTGGCGAGGTGTGGACGGCGCGCAGCTATGAGGAGGACGGCGTGATCGAGGCTGGTGCGCAGGTCGAGGTAGTAGAGATCAGGGGCGCGACAGCGCTCGTCCTGGAGTAGTCGAAGGGCAGGAGAAGGTCATGGCTGGACTGATCGTGCTGGGCGTAGTGGTGTTCTTCATGCTGGTGCTGGCGGCGCGGACGATCCGCATAATTCCGCAGGCTCGGGCGGGTGTGGTCGAGCGGCTGGGGCGCTACAGCCGGACGTTGGATCCGGGTCTGACCTGGCTGGTCCCGTTCATCGACCGGGTCAAGCCGCTGATCGACCTGCGGGAGCAGGTCGTCAACTTCGCGCCGCAGCCGGTGATCACCGAGGACAATGTCGTCGTCGGGATCGAGACGGTGCTCTACTTCACGATCACCGAGCCGAAGTCGGCGACCTACGAGATCGCGAACCCACTTCAGGCGATCGAGCAGCTGACGGTGACGACGCTGCGTAACGTGATCGGCGGCCTGACGCTCGAGGCGACGCTGACGGCGCGGGAGAGCGTGAACGTCGAGTTGCGGGGAGCGCTCGACGACGCGACCGGGAAGTGGGGGATCCGGATCAATCGGGTCGAGATCAAGTCGGTTGACCCGCCGGCGGACATCCGGGCGGCGATGGAGAAGCAGATGCGGGCCGAGCGTGACCGGCGGGCGGCGATCCTCACGGCGCAGGGGACCAAGCAGGCGGCGATCCTGACGGCAGAGGGCGAGAAGCAGTCGGCCGTGCTCAAGGCCGAGGGCGCGCGCCAGGCGGCGATCCTGCGGGCCGAGGGCGAGGCCAAGGCGATCGCGACGGTGTTCGATGCGATCCATATGGGTGACCCGGACGAGAAGCTCCTGAGCTACCAGTATCTGCAGATGCTGCCGGAGCTGGCGCGGGGCGACGCGAACAAGATCTTCGTGATCCCGTCGGAGTTCACCCAGGCGTTCGCGGGAATCGGCAACGCTCTCAACGAGTACGTGGGGCGGGGGCTGGGCGGGTCGGGCGGAGCCGGGGCCACGGCCGGCATGACGCCGGAGCTCGGCTCGTCGACGGGCGACGGCGACGGGGTCTCACCGACGGCGGCCGACGATCTGGCGGCCGGCACCGCCGCCGCCGGGGCCGCGGACCCGCTGCTCGCCGACGACGGGGAGATCGGCGATTCGGGTCTGACCGACGACGGTCAGCTGGCTGCGGACCCCGGACTGCCCGACGAGGAGGATCTGACCGGTGAGCCCGGGTTTGGGCTGCTGCCGGGCGACGGGTCGTTGCCGAGCAGCGCTGAGGCGGCGGCGGACGCTGAGCGGCCGGCGGGCGGCGGGCCGCCGGCATGAGCGGGATCGCCGACCCGAAGCTCGAGGCATACGCGGAGGTCTGCACGACCCCGCCGACGAGCGAGCTGACCAGCCTGCAGCTGGCGACGATGGAGAAGTTGAGCTTCCCGTCGATGCTCAGCGGACCGGTCGAGGGCCGCCTGCTCGAGTTGCTGGTGCACGCGGTTCAGGCCAGGCTGGTTCTCGAGCTGGGAACGTTCTCGGGCTTCAGCGCGCTGTCGATGGCGGCCGGCCTGCCGGAGGGCGGTCGGATCGTGACGTGCGAGATCTCGCCGGAGAACGCGGCGTTCGCCCGCAAGGCGATCGGGGCGAGCCGCCACGCGGATCGGATCGAGCTTCGGGAGGGCCCGGCGCTCGAGACGATCGCGTCGCTGGATGGGCCGTTCGACCTGGTCTTCATCGACGCCGACAAGCCGGGCTACGTCCACTACTTCGAGGCCGTCCTGCCGAAGCTGTCGAGCCACGGGCTGATCGTGGTCGACAACACCCTGTGGAGTGGGCGGGTGCTCGACGACGAGGACGAGAGCGCGGACACGCGGGCGCTGGCCTCGTTCAACGACTACCTTGTCAGCGATCCGCGGATCGTCTGCGTGATGCTCACCGTCCGGGACGGCGTGACGCTGATCCGGCGGAAGTGACCGTCGTGTTCCGGAGGTAGTCCTTGTTCGATTCGCTGTCAGAGAAGCTCCAGGCAACGCTCGCCGAGGTCCGCGGGCACGGCACGCTGACCGAGGACGACGTGACCCGGGCGATGCGGGAGATCCGGCTGGCGCTGCTCGAGGCGGACGTCAACTTCAAGGTCGTCAAGGACTTCACCGCCCGCGTGCGGGAGCGGTGCCTCGGGGCGGATGTGCTCGGGCAGCTGAACCCCGGCCAGCAGGTCGTGAAGATCGTCCACGAGGAGCTGGCCGAGCTGATGGGCGGAGCGTCGGCGGGGATCGCGTTCTCGCCGCGACCGCCGACGGTGATCCTGATGGCTGGTCTCCAGGGCTCGGGCAAGACGACGGCGACCGCAAAGCTGGCGCGGGCGCTCCGCGAGGAGAACGGGAGCTCGGTCGGGGTCGCCGCGTGCGACGTCTACCGGCCGGCGGCGGTCGACCAGCTGATCAAGGTCGGGGCGCAGGCGGGGGCGACGGTCTACGAGCAGGGGACCGACCGCAAGCCGGTCGAGATCGCCAAGTGGGCGCTGGCCCGGGCGCGGGAGGACGGGAAGGACGTCCTGATCGTCGACACGAGCGGCCGCCTCCACATCGACGCGGAGCTGATGGCCGAGCTCGTGGCGATCCGGGCGGCGGTCAAGCCGCACAACATCCTGCTCGTCGTCGATGCGATGACCGGTCAGGACGCTGTGAACGTGGCGGAGCAGTTCGCGGCGGCGGTGCAGTTCGACGGGGTCGTGATGACGAAGCTCGACGGCGATGCCCGGGGCGGAGCGGCGCTGTCGGTCCGGGCGGTCACCGGCAAGCCGATCCTGTTCGCGTCGACCGGGGAGAAGCTCGATCAGTTCGAGCGTTTCCATCCGGAGCGGATGGCCCAGCGGATTCTCGGCATGGGCGACGTGATGACGCTGATCGAGAAGGCCGAGCGGGAGCTCGACGAGGGCCAGTCCCAGGAGCTCGAGAAGCGGCTGAGGGCGGGGGACTTCAACCTCGACGACTTCCTCGGCCAGCTGAAGATGATGCGCCGGATGGGTCCCCTACAGGGTCTGTTGGGGATGATCCCGGGCGTCGGTGCCCAGATGCGGGGGGTCAAGGTCGACGAGCGCGAGGTCGACCGGCTCGAGGCGATCATCCTCGCCATGACGCCGGAGGAGCGCCGCCGGCCGGAGCTGATCAAGGGGTCGCGGCGGCTGCGGATCGCACGGGGATCGGGGACCAACGTGCAGGCGGTCAACCAGCTGGTCAAACAGTTCGATCAGGTTCGCAAGATGATGCGCAAGCTCGGCAAGGGGAAGATGCCGGACCTTGGGGCGCTGATGCGGGGGGTCCGCTAAGGGACTGGGATCGGCCGGGCTCTCGCTCGGTCCGGCGGCAGGCTTTCGGGGCGACCGGCGACTGGCAACCGGGGGCTGGGGCCGGGGCCGGAGCGCCGCCTCCGCGGCGAGCGTGGACCGGGCTTCGCCGGGTCGGGGTGGGGGCGGGTGCGGGTCGGGTGCGGGTGCGGGTGCGGGTGCGGGGGGTGTGATCGACCGGGGCTCCTCCCGGGCGGTGGAGGTGAATGCGAGACCTTCGTCGCGAAAGTAGCTGACTGAGTCAGTCAACTACTTTCGTTGGAGAGTCCGCTTCTCCACGACCCGGTCCCCCGCAGAGCGCTCGCCGCCCTCTGACCTCCCGAGCTCGGCCCGAATGATCCTCGACAGGCGCCGCTCGCCAAGCCCCCCGCCACATGAGCACCGCGCCGCCGCGAAACATCACCCGGAACGGGGACCCGACCCCAGGACCAGCCAAATCGCCGGCGTCCAACACGCCCGGGCCCCGCCGGCCCATAAACCGCGAAAGCCGACTGCCTGAGGCATGAGACAGGCGGCTACTTCTCTGACGGTCTCCCGCCGACGCTCAGGCCTCGACCCCCCGCCGCGGGCATCGACCATCTGCCGGGCAGGATCACCGGCAACAGGTCCAGACTCAGGCGGCTCGCGGGAAGGAACCGCCCCGTCGGCGAGCCGATCCGGACCGGGCCGGCGCCGGCCGATCGGACCGACAGGCGGACCGGCGCGGCGGTGCCCGCGGCGGGCACGCTAATCTGGCTGTTCCAGCAAAGCTCCGAAAGGGACCCGTGGCAGTAAGACTTAGGCTCACCCGCGTGGGTGGCAGGAAGGATCCGGTCTGGCGCGTCGTCGTCGCCGACCAGCGCTCGCCGCGAGACGGCCGAGTGATCGAGACCGTGGGTCAGTACAACCCGCAGACGGAGCCGTCGACGATCGTCATCGATGAGGCCCGCGTGCGTGACTGGCTGGCGCGGGGTGCGCAACCGTCGCAGACGGTTCGCAAGCTCCTGCGGACGCAGGGCATCAGCTGAGCGGAGGCCGTGGATCGTGGAGATGACCGAGCTGCTCGAGTATCTGGCCGAGGGCCTGGTCGACGATCCCGAGCAGGTCACCGTCGAGCGGTTCGAGGAGGATGACGGGACGATCGTGCTGGAACTGGCGGTCGGCCCCGGCGACTACGGCAAGGTGATCGGTCGCGGCGGGCGGACGGCGCACGCCCTGCGGACGGTCGTCCGTGCGGCCGGCGCGCGGGACGGACAGCGCGTGCTCCTTGACATCGTCGACTGACCCGGTCGGCGAGGGCGGGCTGCTGGCCGGATACGTCGGAAGGCCGCACGGCCTGGACGGGAGCTTCCACGTGAATCGGGCCCGGCCGGCGCTGCTCGAGCTCGGTCGGACGGTGAGGGTGGGTGGGCGCGAGACGAAGATCGTCCGGCTGGCGGGTTTCGACGCGCGGCCGATCGTCCGGGTCGAGGGTTGCGAGGACCGTGATGCGGCCGAGGCGCTGCGTGGGGCGAGCCTGGAGGTCGACGCGTCGCTGGCGGCACCGCTGCCGGATGGCGAGTGGTGGGCCGAGGAGCTGGCCGGGTGCCGCGTGGTCGACGGGGAGCGGCCGGTGGGAGTCGTTCGGTCGATGCTCGGCCTGCCGTCGTGCGAGTGCCTCGAGGTGCAGCGGCCGGACGGCCCGGACATCCTCGTACCGATGGTTCGAGACGCGATTCGCAGGGTCGACGTCGAGGCCGGCGAGATCGACGTCAACCTGGAGTTCCTCGGCGAGCCGTGATCGGGCTCGACGTCTTCACGCTGTTCCCGGAGTGGTTCGACTGGTTTCGCACGCAGCGCCACGTGGCGAACGCCCTGGCGGGGGGGAGCCGCCTGGAGTGCATCAACCCGCGTGACCACACGAGCCTGAGCGGCGGCCAGGTCGACGACACGCCGTTCGGCGGGGGGGCGGGCATGGTGCTCCGGGTCGACGTGATGGAGGCGGCCCTGCGGGCGCGGTACGAGTGCGATCCGGTCGATCTGGGTCGTCAGCGGCGGGTCGTGGCTCTGATGCCGGCAGGGCGGATGCTCGACGACGCGCTGGTCGAGGAGCTGGCGGCCGAGCCTGAGCTGACGCTGCTGTGCGGGCGCTACGAGGGCTTCGATCAGCGGATCGTCGAGCATTTCGCGACCGACAGGATCTCGGTCGGCCGGTACGTCCTGTCGGGTGGCGAGCTGGCGGCGATGGTTCTCTGCGACGCGGTCCTGCGCAAGCTGCCGGGTGCGCTGGGTCACGCGGAGTCGGTGGTCGAGGAGTCGTTCAGCAGCGCGCTCGACGGGATGCCGGAGTACCCGCACTACACGCGGCCCGCCGAGTATCGGGGGTGGCGGGTGCCGGACGTTCTGCTCTCCGGCCACCACGCCGAGATCCGTCGGTGGCGCCTCGAGCGGTCCCGGGAGCTGGCGGGGGACACCGGCGTCTGACGGGGTCGTGGTGACGGCCGGGACGGCGGAGCGCTACCATGAGGCTGCGCTGGCGTTGGACACGCTCGCGCCTTTCTTTTGCCATGAGTGGAGTCATCGAAAGCATCGAGCGCGCACAACTGCGCCGGGTGCCCAATTTCTCGCCGGGGGACCGGTTGAGGGTCCATTTCCAGGTCGTCGAGGGCACTCGGAAGCGGACGCAGATCTTCGAGGGCGTCGTGATAAAGCGGCAGGGTGAAGGCGCACGAGAGACGTTCACGGTTCGCAAGCAGTCGTTCGGCGTCGGCGTCGAGCGGACCTTCCCGGTCCACTCGCCGAAGATCGAGCGGATCGAGGTCGCGGCGCGGGGCGACGTCCGGCGGGCAAAGCTCTACTACCTGCGTGACCGCGTCGGCAAGCGGGCTCGCGTACGGGAGCGGGGCTACGTCGGCCCGGAGGAGAAGGTCGAGCCGGGCCTGCTGTATCCGCCGGCTGCCGAGGTTGACGAGGCTGGGTCGGAGAACGAGGGAGAGCAGCAGGGGGCGACGGACGCAGCTGGACCGTCGCAGCCGCAGTCCAAAGCACCGGCGTGATCCTCAAGACGCTCTCGCGCGGTAACTCGGTCGTCGAGTTCGTCCTGATCGTCCTCATAGCGCTGGCCCTGGCCTTCGGAATCCAGGCCTTCGTGGTCAAGCCGTACCGGATTCCCAGCCAGTCGATGGTCCCGACCCTGGTCATCGGGCAGCGGGTTCTGGTCGATCGGTTGGGCAACGACTTCGAGAATCCCCACATCGGCGAGATCGTCGTCTTCCATCCGCCGGAGGGTGCTGTCAACCAGGACCCGACGTGCGGGGCGTCGATCAAGCCGACGCAGATCTGCCCGACGCCGACCCCGCAGGAGGCGAGCGTGAACTTCATCAAGCGGGTCGTCGCCGGCCCGGGCGACACGATCTCGATTCAGGACGGGCACGTGATCCGCAACGGGAAGCTCCAGAAGGAGTCGTTCATCGCGGCATGCGCCGGCGGCAGCGGATGTGACCTGCCGACGCCGATCACGGTTCCGGCCGGCCACTGGTTCATGATGGGCGACAACCGTGGCCAGTCCGACGACAGCAGGTTCTGGGGACCGATCCCGAAGAAATGGATCATCGGCGACGCCTTCGCCACCTACTGGCCGATCAGCCGGATCGGCGGACTCTGAGGCAGTGAGCGGGGGTCGGAGGGCGGTGCGCCCGAACGCTCGGGCGCGGCGGGCGGCCCGGCGTCGGACGAGTGGTCGCAGGCTGTTCGCGTTCGACCGGAGCCTCGGCGTTCGCTTCGTGGCGGGTGCGGACGAGGCCGGTCGGGGGTGCCTGGCCGGGCCGCTGGTGGCGGCGGCGGTGATGTTCGACCAGGAGGCGCTGACCACTCGGGAGCTGCGGGCGTTGGGAGCGCTCAACGACTCCAAGCAGCACGACCACGCCGCGCGGGAGGCCCTCTACCCGCTGGTGATGTCGACCGCTGAGCGCGTCGTCGTCGTGTCGCGCTGCGTTCGGGGAATCGACGATCGGGGTCTCCACGTGACGAACCTCGCCGCCCTGCGGGATGCGTTGCGGGGGGTGGCCAGGCCCGACTGCCTCTGCCTGATCGACGGCTTCGCGGTTGCGGAGTTCGGCTTCGAGCAGCGTCCGATCGTCGGCGGGGACGCGACGAGTGCGGCGATCGCGGCCGCGTCGATCATCGCCAAGGTGACGCGGGATCGGTTCATGCGGCGGGCGGACGAGCTCCACCCGGGGTGGGAGTTCGCGACACATGTCGGCTACTCGACGCCCGAGCATCGGGCGGCGATCGGTCGCCAGGGAGTTTCACCGCTCCACCGGATGTCGTTCCAGTCGACGGCCTACCAGCAGCTGGCGTTGTAGCCGGCTGGCCGCGATCGCGACGCGGGGCGCTTGGCGGGCGGGCCCAGCGAATGCCCGGCCGGCTCCCGGCGGGTGGCCGGCGCATCGCGGCCGCCTCGGACGGGACGAGCTAGAGGATCGCCTCCCGCTGGTCGAGCTCGACGAGCCGGCCGTGGGAGTCGATCACCACGCCGACGGCGTCGAAGCGGAGCTCGCTGGCTCGGGGCGGCTTGGGTTGGGCGGCCAGCCACGTGGCCGCGAGCGCGCGGAGGCGGCGCTGCTTGGCGTGCGTGATCGCGTCGAATGGATCCCACCCGCCGAGGCGGCGGGTCTTGACCTCGGCGAAGACGATCGTCTCGCCGTCGTAGACGATCAGGTCGAGCTCGCCGGCGCGGACGCGGTAGTTGCGCTCGAGCAGGCGAAAGCCGAGCCGCGTGTAGTGCTCTAGCGCGAGCCGCTCGCCGCGGCGTCCGAGTCTGGCGCGCCGGTCATCGGGCATGCTGGCCACGCTACGCCGGCCGACCCGGCCGGTGGGCGAAGGACTGTGACAACTTTGCGACACGGACGTTGGGCTTTGTGACACTGGCACGCCGGGCGGCGAAGCGACGAGGAAGCCGACCGCCGACCGTGCGGGGATCGACGAGTCCCATCCCAAGCAGATGGTTGGATCGTGGGGTGCTGGCGCGCGCCCACAGCTTCGCGATCGAGGGCCTCGAGGCCAGGAGAGTGTGTGTCGAACTCGACATCCGGTCGGGGCTGCCGGCGTTTCACATCGTCGGACTCCCTGGCACGGCGGTGCGCGAGGCCCGCGAGCGGGTTCGGGCGGCGGTCCTCAACTCGAAGTTCGCGTTTCCGCGGCAACGGGTCACCGCGAATCTGGCGCCGGCTCACCTCGAGAAGACGGGTCCCGGCTTCGATCTTGCGCTGGCGTGTGCGGTGCTCGGGGCGAGTGGCCAGGTCGAGACATCCCGGCTGGAGCGGATCGCCCTGTTCGCCGAGCTCTCGCTCGGCGGCGAGCTGCGGCCCTGCCGCGGAGTGCTCGCGGCGGCGCAGGCGGCCGAGCAGGCGGGCTTCCGCGGCCTGGTCGTCGCGCGAGCGAACGCGGTCGAGGCCGGCCAGGTCGGCGGTCTGCCGGTCGCGGGTCTCACCAATCTCGGGGAGGTCGCCGAGCTGCTGGACGGGCGGCGGGCTCCGCGACCGCGACGCGGGAGCGGCTTCCTGGCGCCGGCCGGGCCGCCGGGGGGCCCGGACCTGGCGGACGTCAGGGGACAGGCACGGGCGATCGGGGCGCTGCGAATCGCCGCGGCCGGCGGTCACCACCTGCTGCTGAGCGGGCCGCCGGGCGTCGGCAAGACGATGCTGGCGCGACGCCTGCCGTCGATCCTCCCGCCGCTGCGCCGGTCAGAGGCCCTGGAGGTCACGAAGATCCACAACGTCGCGGGCGAGCGCGACGGCGGCGGCCTCGTCGTCGAGCGGCCGTTTCGGGCGCCGCACCACACGATCTCGGCGGTCGGGCTGGTCGGCGGCGGTCCGCTGGCGCAGCCGGGCGAGGCGGTGCTCGCCCACCACGGGGTGTTGTTCCTCGACGAGCTCTCAGAGTTCTCGAAGGCCGCGCTCGAGGCTCTGCGCCAGCCGCTCGAGGGCGGCGAGATCGTGATCGTTCGCCGGGCCCGGACGGCGGTCTATCCGACTCGCTTCATGCTGGTCGCGGCGATGAACCCGTGTCCGTGTGGACATCTGGGCGGCGACGAGGTCCACTGCCGGTGCAGCGAGTTGGAGCTTGCCCGTCATCGGCGAAAGCTGAGCGGCCCGCTGGCGGATCGGATCGAGCTCGTCGTGAGAGTTCTCCGACCGACGACGGCCGAGCTGAGCGGGCCGCCGCAGGCGAGCTCGGCGGCGATCAGGGAAGAGGTCGTCGAGGCACGGGCACGGCAGACGGCCCGGCTGCGGGGTACGCGGGCGACCTGCAACGCAGAGCTCGACACGCCGCTCCTGGGCCGGGTCTGCGAGCTCGACGAGCGGGCTGAGTCCGCGCTTCGGCGGGCCTACGAGCGGGGTGCTCTGAGCGTGCGCGGGCAGGCTCGTGCCCTGCGGGTCGCACGCACGGTCGCCGACGTCGCCGGAAGCCGGCGAGTGCTCGCAGACCATGTCGAGGCGGCGCTCGCGCTGCACCCGGAGGGCGAGCTGGCGCTGCGTCCCGGCGAGAACCTGCGGCGGCGGGAGCCGGCGTGAGTCACGTATCCGGCGGCGCTCGTCGGGCGACCGGTCGCCGGCCGGCGGTCGGTCACCGATGCTTCATCCCGGGCGGCCGCCGCGCAGAGCGCGGGCGCGAGCAGACACGCCGCGGCCCAGGCGAGGAGACCGAGAGCGATGAACATGGGGCCTACATCGGCGTATGGGTGCTCGGGCTGGAGCGGACGCCGGGCGGCGCCTGCGCGCAGGGGGTGCTAGCCGGCGGAGAAGAGGTCGATCGTCCCAGTCAGCAGATGATCGTTGGCGTTGCCCTCGGGCTCGACGACGTGCCCGTCGACGACGATCGGGCTGTTCCAGTGACCGGAGGTCCCCGCGAGCTTGGCGATCGGCTGCGCAGACGACGGGGTGTAGACGTCGATCCCACCGGCCCGGGGGTCATAGACGTAGAGCAGTCCGCCGGCGAGGATCGGGCTCGTTCCCGGCGTGGTGTTCGACCACGCCGGCTCGAGGTGCCCGCCGGTCAGCGTGTAGGCCGCGGTGCCGGAGAAGTCGGCTGCGAACACCGACGTCTGTCCGTCATGGGTCCAGACCGCCGGCTGTGTGAACGGCTCGGCCCCGCCGGGCGTCGGGAAGGTCTGGAGCTCGCCGCCGAGCTGCTCGGGCTCGGCTGCCGGCCGGCCGTCGAGGCGGGCGAGGTCGAGCACCCGCATGATCGCGTCCTTGCCGGCGACGAGGACCCGATCGTGCCCGAGCAGGGCCGGCGCGCTGGATCCGAGGTCGAGGTCACCGGCGTTGAGCATCGCCTGGTTGGTCGGCGTGTACGCCTGGCGGAGGCGCAGGCCGGGAAACGTCAGCTCGACCACGCTGTCGCCGAGGTCGGTCGTTCCGTTCCAGTCGCCGTTGCCCGTATCGACCAGGATGCGGCGGCCGCCGGGTTCGACGACGGCGCCGCCGCGGGAGAGGATCGCCGAGTCGCTCTCACCGCAGGTCGTCGGGACGAGCAGGGACCGGCGGTTGGCGCAGAGCATGTTGAAGACCCCGACGAGCCTGCCGGTCGCTCGCGAGAGGAGGGCGACGTGGCCCTGGTAGGTGGGCGTGTCGCCGAGGTAGCCGCTGGTCGTCGCGATCACGTCGGGCCCGTCGATGTTCAGGGCCGACCCGAGCTTCTCACGGACCGGGTCGCGGGTCACCCGGGCCGGCCAGGCCCCGGTCCGGTCCTCGCGGCCGTCGGCGAGCTGAAGCTTGTGGATCAGCCCGTCGGGGGACGCCGCGTAGACGAAGCGGCGGTCGGGGTCGGCGACCGGGCTGGAGTTGGTGATCTGCGGGCTGCCGGCCCAGCCGGCGTATCCGGGCGGCGTGAACGTCCAGAGCAGCTTCCCGCTGGCCGGGTTGATCGCAATCGTCCGTCCGTACGTCGTGCTCACCACGACGACGTCCACGGAGACCCGGCCGACGCGGACGTCATGGAGATAGATCGGCGACGAGTCGACCGTTCCGGGCAGCGAGACCCGCCGATCCTTGAGGGTCCCGACGCCCGCCGCGGTCACGCCGGTGGGCTGGCTCGTGGCATCACCGCGTTGGGCGTTGAGCCCGAACTCCGGCCAGTCGGTCAGCTCGCCGGCACCGGCGCTCGCGGCCGGCCGGGCGGGCGCGGGCGTAGGCGACGAGTTGGCGGCGACCGAGGCTGCGCCGCCGCATGCGCTGGTCAGGGCGAGGCCGAGCGCGAGTGCCACTGCGCGGAGCGGCCGCCGAGTCATGGAAGCCATGATCGCACGGGTGATACTTCGCGGGTGATGGCCACGTCCAGAGTGATCACGCGGGTGCTCAGCGTGGCCGGGTCGGACTCGGGCGCCGGCGCGGGCATCCAGGCGGATCTCAAGGCGTTCGCCCGGTGTGGGGTGCACGGGATGGCGGCGATCACGGTCGTGACAGCGCAGAACACGCGGGGCGTCGGGCTGATCCACGCCGTCCCACCGGACGTGATCGTCGCCCAGATCGACGCCGTCGTCGGGGATATCGGGGTTGACGCGGTGAAGGTCGGCATGCTCGGCGGCCGGGAGGCCGTGGTCGCGGTGGCCGGCGCCCTCCGCAGGCTCCCGCCGGGCGTGCCGATCGTCGTCGATCCGGTGCTCGTCGCGTCGACCGGCGCACGCCTCCTGGCGCTCGACGCCCTCGATGCGTTCGGCGAGCTGCTGCTGCCGCTGGCGACGGTCCTGACGCCGAATCTGCCGGAGGCGGCCGGGCTCGTCGCCCACCTCACGCCGGCCGGCGGCGGGCTCGCCGAGGACGCCGACCTCGTCCGGGCGTTGCGGCGTCTCGGCCCGCGCCACGTCGTCCTCACCGGAGGCCACCGGCCGGCGATGAGCGATCTCTACTGGGACGGCCAGACGCTCGTCGAGATCGACGGCGACCGCCATCCGCCGGGCGCCGGCCACGGGTCGGGTTGCACGCATTCGGCCGTTCTGGCAGCCGAGCTCGGCCGGGGGAGATCGGTGCTCGAGGCGGCGCGGACCGCTCGTGCGCTCAGCGCCGAGGCCGTCGCCCGGGGACTGATCGGACTCGGCGGGGGCGACGGACCGGTCGACGTGCTCGGCCTGACCCGAACGACCGATACCGGCCGGTTCGATCGTTTGCCATAATCGGGCGATGCGCTTGCTCCGGATGAAGCCAGGACACGGTGAGGTCGTGATCGCCGAGGGCGACGTCGAGGTTCCCGAGCAGGAGCGGGAACTCGTCGAGGCATTTCGGGCTCAGTTGGATGCCGGGATGTGGGCGGCGGTGCCGACGACGGGGTCGGGGGGGCGTCGTGAAGCAGAGCTGGTTCGCAGCTTCGAGGAAGTCCCACGCGAGGCTGAGCGCGTGATCTTCTTCCCTCGGGCCGCGGGCGGCGGACGCTGACCCGCGGGTAGGCCGCATGATCCTCGCCCTATCGGCCTGCGTCGTGGTCGTCGTCGCCCTGCTCTGGGAGGTGATCGCGCCCCAGTTCACGCTCTGGCGCTCCCGGCGGCGAGCCGGCCGCCGGCGGATCGGTCCGGTCGTCGAATACGACCCCGGCCGAGAGCGGCGGGCCGAACAGCGAGCGCGCAACCTCGTGCGGTCGTGCGTCAACGACGAGGAATGGGCGATGTACCGGGACCTCGGGTTTCTCCGGGTCTGGGGCCGCTGCGCGCGAGGTCCGGGAGACGGCGAGGGAGAGGGCCGCCGGGGGGCGCCGTATGCGTATCTGATCTACCCCCACAAGCCGATCATCGCCTTCGTCCCGCAGACCGGACAGCTGCTCAGCGAGTACTGCGTCGAGTTTCCCGATCTCGATCGGCCGTACGGAAGCGCCCGTCTGCCGGACTCAGACGACGTCCTCGCCAAGTGGATGGCCCTGACCGGCGACGAACGGCGGCTGATCGCCAGCGCGAACATGCACCTGCCCGGCCGTCAGGTCGACCCGGTCGCCGTCCGCCGGGACCTCTGGCGGCTCGGACGCTGGGAGCAGGCGCGCATCCAGCGGGAGCAGACCGACGCCGGCAGCGTCTCGGCGTAGTGGCGACCGACGGCTTCGATCTCAAGCACCGCAGCCGGGCCCTCACCGAAGGGCCCGCGCGCGCGCCGGCTCGGGCCTACCTGAAGGGGATCGGCTTCGACGACGACGCGCTCGCAAAGCCGATCATCGGGGTCGCGTCGACGTGGATCGAGACGATGCCGTGCAACTTCCACCTCAGGGCCCTGGCCGCCAAGGTCAAGGACGGGATTCGCGAGGCCGGCGGCACGCCGATGGAGTTCAACACGATCGCGATCTCCGACGGGATCACGATGGGCACCTCGGGCATGAAGACGTCACTCGTCTCCCGCGAGCTGATCGCCGACTCGATCGAGCTGGTCGGACGCGGGCATCTGTTCGACGCCGTGATCGCCCTCGTCGGCTGCGACAAGACGATCCCCGGAGCCGTGATGGCCCTCGCCCGGCTCAACGTGCCCGCCGTCCTGCTCTACGGCGGCTCGATACCCCCCGGCACCTACAACGGCCGGGACGTCACGATCCAGGATGTCTTCGAGGCCGTCGGTGCCCACGCCGCCGGCAAGATCACCGACGACGACCTGGCCGAGCTCGAGGCGGTCGCCTCACCCGGGGCCGGCGCCTGCGGCGGCCAGTTCACGGCGAACACGATGGCGATGGCCTTCGAGATGCTCGGCATCTCCCCGATCGGCGACTCCCTGGTCCCAGCCCAGGACGCCACGAAGGCGACGGTCGCCCGTGAGGCCGGCAAGCTCACGATGGACGTGCTCCGCCGCGGCCTGCTCCCGTCCGACCTGATCACGCGGGACTCTCTCGAGAACGCGATCGCCGCGATCGCGTCGAGCGGCGGATCGACCAACGGCGTGCTCCACCTCCTCGCGCTCGCCCGCGAGGCCGGCGTCGACCTGTCGATCGACGACTTCGACCGGATCAGCGAACAGACACCCCTGCTCTGCGATCTCAAGCCCGGCGGTCGCTACGTCGCCGTCGACCTCCACCGGGCCGGCGGCGTCGCCGTCCTCGCCCAGCGCCTCCACGAGGCCGGCCTGCTCCACGGGGATGCGCCGACGGTGACCGGGAGGACGATCGGCGAGATCGCCGACCAGGCGACCGAGACCGACGGCCAGGTCGTCGTCAGACCGCTGGACGACCCGATCAAGCCGACCGGTGGTCTGGCGATCCTCCGGGGAAACCTCGCGCCCGACGGGTGTGTCGTCAAGCTCGCCGGCCACGAGCGCCGCCGCCACGTCGGCCCGGCCCGGGTCTTCGAGGGCGAGGAGGCCGCGATGGTCGCCGCGACCCACGGGACGATCCTCGCCGGTGACGTCGTCGTGATCCGCAACGAGGGACCCGTCGGCGGACCCGGCATGCGCGAGATGCTCGGCGTCACGGCCGCCCTCAACGGCACCGGCCTCGGCGAGCACGTCGCCCTGCTCACCGACGGACGCTTCTCCGGCGCGACACACGGCTTCATGGCTGGTCACGTCGCCCCCGAGGCGGCCCGCGGCGGGCCGATCGCAGCGGTCCGAGACGGCGACGCGATCACGATCGATGTCGACTCCAGGCGCCTTGACGTACGCCTGACCGACGACGAGATCGCCGCGCGGGTCGCGGCCTACGAGGCACCGCCCAATCCGGATCTGACCGGCGTGCTCAAGAAGTACGCCCTCCAGGTCGGGAGCGCGTCCGAAGGCGCGGTCACCGTCTGAGCAGCCGGTTCCCGAACCCCCGCCGGTCTGGGTTTGCGCCGCCGGGCGCCCGCGTCCCGGCTGGGGTCCGGCGGGCCACAGTCAGAGTCGGATAGAGTCGAGAGGCTCACGCGGGGGCCAAACAGGCAGCCGACACCGAGCGTGAGACCTTGCCCGGGAGGGACTGTGCAGACAAACGTGAAAGCAGTCGAGCTCCGCGATCTGTGGCGCCGTTACAAGACGAACGGCGACCAGCGCGCACGTGAGCGGCTTGTCGTGGCGTATTCGCCGCTGGTCAAGTACGTGGCCGGGCGGATGGCGACCGGCCTGCCGGCGCACGTCGAGGAGGCCGACCTGATCTCCTACGGGCTGGTCGGCCTGATCAACGCGATCGAGCGATTCGATCTCTCGCGGGAGATTCGCTTCGAGACGTACGCGATCACGCGGGTCCGCGGCGCGATCCTCGACGAGCTGCGGGCCCTCGACTGGGTCCCCAGGTCGGTCAGGGCCCGGGCGCGGGAGATCGAGCGTGCCCACGCGAAGCTCGAGGCCAAGCTCCACCGGGTCCCGACCGACGAGGAGATCGCCGGAGAGATCGGCCTGAGCGTGGACGAGCTGAACGACGCCCTGCTGGCGATCGCCAACTCGTCGGTCACCGCCCTTGACGAGCTGTGGGCCGTGTCCGACGCCAGCGGCGACAGCGTCTCGCTGCTCGACACGCTTCCCGACCGCAATGCCGAGGATCCCGAGCAGGTCGTCGACGCGAACGAGCTGAAGGACCGCATCGCTGACGCGATCTCCCGCCTGCCCGAGCGGGAGAAGCTCGTGATCGCCCTGTACTACTACGAGAACCTGATGCTCCGGGAGATCGGCGAGATCCTCGGCGTGACGGAGTCGCGGGTCTCCCAGCTCCACACGAAAGCCGTCCTGCGGCTTCGCTCGCGGCTCGCGCCGACCGACTGACACCAGGACGCTGCGCCGACCGGCGCCGGGCCCGCCCGCACGCGTTCAGAAGACACGGTCCACGCCAAACCCGGCAGCGCCCTGACCCCGGCCGGCAGCGT
This sequence comes from Solirubrobacteraceae bacterium, assembly GCA_036510225.1. Classification (GTDB taxonomy): domain Bacteria; phylum Actinomycetota; class Thermoleophilia; order Solirubrobacterales; family Solirubrobacteraceae; genus Palsa-513. The sequence continues at coordinate 19,196 of DATCEH010000011.1, forward strand.
GAAATTGCTTTCACACGGGCGGCCCCGAAGGCGGTATGTTCCGTCGTTCCCGAGGAGAGGAGTTTGGGCATGCGTTACAGCGCGGACCGGATTCGCAACGTCGCGCTGGTCGGCCACCGCGGAGCCGGCAAGACCTCCCTGCACGAGGCGCTCCTCTTCGAGGCCGGCGCGATCGACCGTCTCGGAAGCGTCGTCGACGGCGGAACGACCTCGGACTCCGACCCCGACGAGCAGGCTCGCCAGATGTCGATCTCCGCGGCCCTCCACTCCTTCGAGTGGGCCGGCCGGAAGATCAACCTGATCGACACGCCCGGCGACCCGAGCTTCGTCGCCGACGCCCTCGGCGGGCTGCGAGTCTGCGAGTCGGCGGTCTTCGTCGTCAACGGCGTGATGGGCGCCGAGGTCTCGACCCAGCGGCTCTGGCGACGGGCGGCCGAGCTCGACCTCGCGCGGATGATCTACGTGAACATGCTCGACCGCGAGCGGGCCGACTTCTACCGCACGCTGGACTCGCTGAAGGCCGCGTTCGGCCAGCACGTCGTCGCCACCGAGATCCCCCTGGGCTCCGAGCACGAGATCGCCGGGGTCGTCGACCTCGTCGACATGAAGTGCTACCGGTATCCGAACGCCGGCCGCGCCAACGCCGTCGAAGCGCCGATCCCCGACGACCTGATCGACCGGGCGGTCGAGTACCGGGAGAAGCTGATGGACGAGGTCGCCGAGGTCTCCGACTCGTTGATGGAGCGCTACCTCGAAGGCGTCGAGATCTCCCATCAGGAGATCGTCGACGCGCTCAAGGAGGGGACGAACCACGGGTCGATCTTTCCGGTCGTCTGCGGCGTCGCGACCAGCAACCTCGGGACCAACCGCCTGCTCGACGCGATCGTCGAGGACCTGCCCTCGCCGGTCAAGCACGGCCCGCTCGAGCTGCCGGAGATCACGCTCGAGCCGGCCGACGACCGCGAGCTGTTCGCCTACGTGTTCAAGACCCGCGCCGACTCGTTCGCCGGACGGATCAACCTGTTCCGGGTCTACCAGGGCGTCCTCCGGCGGGACACCCAGCTCCTCAACACGCGGACCCACACCAAGGAGCGGATCGGCCAGCTGACGGTGTTCACGGGAAGGGGAACCTCCCCGGCCGACGAGTTCGGCCCCGGAGACATCGGCGCGGTCGCCAAGCTCAAGGAGACCCGGGCCGGCGACTGGCTGGCCGGGCGTGACGAGCCGATCGTGATGCCTCTGATCAAGCTCCCCGCACCGGTCATGGCGTTCGCGATCGAGGCCAAGGCGAAGGGCGACGAGGACAAGGTGTTCAGCTCGCTGCGCCGCCTCCAGGAGGAGGATCCGACGATCGACCTCCACCGGGACGCCCAGACCGGCGAGCAGATCGTCGCCGGCCTGTCGCAGATCCACGTCGAGGTCGTCGTCGACCGACTCCGGTCGCGCTTCGGCGCCGAGGTCACCCTCAAGCCGCCGCGAGTCCCCTACCAGGAGACGATTCGCAAGGCGGCGAAGGCCCACGGCCGCCACAAGAAGCAGTCGGGCGGCCGCGGCCAGTTCGGCGACTGCCACATCGAGATCGAACCGCTCGACTCCGGCGGCGGCTTCGAGTTCGTCGACCGGATCAAGGGCGGCGTGATCCCGAACTCGTTCATACCAGCCGTCGAGAAGGGCGTCCTCGAGGCGATGGGTCACGGCGTGCTCGGCGGGTTCCCGGTCAAGGACGTCCGCGTCACGCTCGTCGACGGGACCTACCACACGGTCGACTCGTCAGAGGTCGCCTTCAAGCTGGCCGGGCAGATCGCCATGAAGAAGGCGCTCGAGCAGGCCGAGGCCGTGCTGCTCGAGCCGATCATGCTGGTCACGCTGTCGGTGCCGGAGACCAGCGTCGGCGACGTGATCGGCGATCTCAACGGCCGGCGCGGCAGGCCTCAGGGGATGGAGCCGGTCGGCGGGATGACCGAGATCAAGGCGGAGGTCCCGATGGCCGAGATGCTCACCTACGCGCCGGACCTGCGTTCGATCACCGGGGGTCAAGGCGACTACACGATGGAGTTCCTCCGCTACGAGGAGCTTCCCGGGCATCTCGCGTCGAAGCTGGTGCTCGGTGCAACCGAACATGCGGAGATGCGCGTCTGAGCGACGCGCCCGATACCCTGACGGCGTGCGCAACCGTCAGTTGGATACCAGCCAGGCACCGATTGTCTGTGCCGTCTGCGCCCGGTCCCTGCTCCGCGGCGAGCACGCCAACGTCTTCATCGCGGGCGGGGCCAGGCGGGACGTCTGCGAGCTCTGCACGACGCGGGCCGCCCACGAGGGCTGGATCCGTGACGGAGCCGACGCCGCTCCGGCGCCCCGTCCACGCGGGGGCGAACGCGCGCGCTCGCTGATGGGCCGGGTCCGCTCGCGCCTGGAGACGGCGACCAGTCCGGCCGAGGACGACCTCACCGTCGAGCCGGACCCCGCACCCCGTCGGGTCGTCGCCCGGCCGGCCGGGCGTGGTGGCGCACATCCCGCACGGCGTGACCCGCCGCCGGTCGAACGCGAGGTCCACGCGGTCCCGACGAACGCCGAGCTGAAGGTCTCGCGGGCACTCGAGCTGTTCAACACCAGCGAGCACCCGAAGACCGTCTCGGGCGTCGCCCGATCGCTCGGAGCGCCCGACGTCTCGGTCGGCGCCCGGAGCGACGACGGCGCGCTCGTCGAGATCGTCGTCGCCTGGGAGCTCTGCTGGTATCGCTACGAGGTCGACCTGGCCGACGAGCCCCACGCCGTCCGCCTGCTCGGTCAGGGCTACGAGCTGAGCGAGCTCGGCGAAGGCACCGGCCCGGCCAACGCCGTGGCCGACGGGCGCGGTGCGCTCGCGCTCAGCGCGGCTTAGGCGAACGGCTATGCTGGCGCCCCGATGATCTATTGCGTGGTCCCCCCCGAGCTTGCCGACGAGCTGTTCGACAAGCTCACCGACCACTACGCTGACGATCCGAACGTCACGGTGATCGTCGACCAGCGCAAGAGCGAGCGCCGGGATCGCGGGGCGAAGGCGCCCGACGACCAGCGGCGGACCGTGCGCGATCGGCGTCGCCGGCGGGTGACCGGGGATCTGCCGCCACTGGTCGATGCCGAATAGGCCTCGCCGAGCCCGCTCACACGACACCCGGCGAGCCCAGTGAAGTTGATCGTCCATGTCGACGGCGGCTCGCGGGGCAACCCCGGACCGGCAGCGGCCGGGGCCGTTCTGGCGACGCCCGACGGGGACGTGGTCGCCGAGGCGAGCCGGACGATCGGCCGGGCGACGAACAACGTCGCCGAATACCAGGGCCTCCTGCTCGGCCTCGAGCGGGCCCGTGAGCTCGGTGCGACCGAGGTCGACGTGATCAACGACTCGGAGTTGATCGCCAAGCAGGTGAACGGCCTCTACAAGGTCAAGCACGCCGACATGAAGCCGCTCCATCTCAAGGCACGCGCCGCCCTGCGCGAGTTCGACGGCTGGTCGATCCGATCGGTTCCGCGGGCGCAGAACGCCGCCGCCGACGCCCTGGTCAACGCCGCGCTCGACCGGGCTCTCCGGTAGGCCCCTTCGACCGGCGGACCCCGCCTGGACGGAACCCCGCCTGGACGGAACCCCGCCTGGACGGAACGCCGCCTGGACGGAACGCCGCCTCGAGGGAATCCCCGCGTCGAGGGACCCCCGGCCTCTAGTAATAGGGACCCCCGCCTCGAGGGAACCCGTCCGGGCGCCGGTCAGGCGATCGCCTTGGCGCTCTCGGCGATCGCCAGCATCTGCTGGTTGGTGAGCGAGTCGAGCAGGGTGTTGTTGACCCAGTAGACGGCCTGGCTGGTCCGCCACGAGACGACCCGCAGGTGGCTGCCGTCGACGTAGAGCGAGTACGACCGGCCGGCGATCGTCCGCGTCTGGTGTGCGCCGGCGAGGATCGGCGGGGTCATCCAGTTGGTGCCCTCGATCCCGTAGTACTGACCGAGCAGCCCGCGGGCGATCGAGATCACGTAGGCCTGGTGAGCGGTGTTGTGCTCGTCGGGAAGCGTGTAGGCCCGGACGAGATCCGCCGACGTCGCCGTGGCCACCCGCAGGCGCGGGGCATCGAGCGGGAACGGCAGGCCGACGGATCCCTGGGTCTCGAGACCGACGTCCGTCTGCGGGGTCGCGACCAGACCGAGCGTGCCGACCGACGTCGCGTTCTGGGTGTGGACGCTGTGGAGCTTGACCGTCGTGAGGGGGTTGTTGTAGAGAAAGTCGTTCTCCGTCGTGCTGATCTGCTCGGGGGTCGCCGTCACGTACGACGGGCCGAGCGTCTGCTGGAAGGTCACCTGGCGGACCGGCCGCCCGAGCGAGAACAGGGCAAGGTCGATCAGGTGGAGGACGTCGCTTCCGTGGATGTCGGTCTCGACGGCGTCGCGCAGCCCGCCGAGCAGCTCGTCCTGGTTGTCGAAGAGGTTCTTCACGCCGACCTGCTGCTTGGCCTGGCGGATGAAGTCCTGCTGGCGGGCGACACGGACGACGTCGGTGTCGGTGTGGCGGTAGCGGACGTAGTCGAGCGCCGTCTGCCCGCACAGCTTCTGGTAGCCGGCCTGGATGTTGATGCTCGCGTAGTCGTCGGCGACCGTCCCGGTGTTCTGGTTGAAGTAGTGGCGATCGACGTAGACGTAGACGCACCCGATCGCGTCGATCACCTTGCGAAAGCCGGCGTAGTCGATGTCGATGATGTGGTTGATCAGGATCCCCGGCATCGTCGCCTTGATCGTCTCCGCGGTCAGGGCCGAGCCGCCGAGGGCGTAGGCGGCATTGATCTTCGCGGTCGTCGTCGCGCCCGTCGCCGACGTCAGCATGACCTTCAGATCCCGGGGAATCGACAGCACCGACGTCTGATGCTGGTCGGGATCCATGCGGATCAGCATCAGCGTGTCCGACCGGGGCGGCGAGAGGCGGTCGGCCGTGACGCTCGAGAGCGCCCGCTTGTCGGAGCCGATCACGAGGATCGTCTCGGGAGCGCCCGGTTGCGGCGGGGTGATCTGCTTGACGGCGGCCTGGGGGAGCGTCGACTTGGGGAAGAACTTGTTGATGTGGTGAACCTCGAGCAGCACGATCGCGACGGCCCCGCCGGCGATCACGAGGACGATCGCCAGGGCGCCGATCACGTAATGCCTGCGGGTCGGGCCGGCCTTCTTCTGGAAGGGCTCGAGGGGCATCGATCTAGGAGAGGTTCTCGGGCACGGAGCGGCTGGATCGGCGATCTGGCAGCGACACGATCCGAGTGCGAAGGGCCGGGTCTCTTGTTCGAAGCGTCCGGGCGGGGTCGACCAGACCCGGCACCGGGCGACATCATACGGCTACGATCAAGCCTTGCTCAGCGCTCGCAACAGGGAGCTCCTCGGGCTCGGCCCGGCTGCCCTGCTGATCACCGGCGGGTTCGCGGCGATCTTCATCCAAAGCCAGAACCGGCTGTCGAACGTCTCGCTGACATACGGCCTGTTCTTCCTCGCCCTGTGCGTCGCCGCCCACATCGCCGTGCGCATCTTCATCCCCCAGGCCGACCCCTACCTCCTGCCGCTGGCGGCGGCCCTGTCGAGCTTCGGGTTGGTGATGCTCTACCGGATCAACCCGACCTACGCCCGGGAGCAGGCCCAGTGGATGGTGCTCGGCCTGATCCTGTTCGTCGTGACGCTCGTCATGCTGCGCGGCGGGCGCTACGCCGTGCTCGAGCGCTACCGGTACACGATCGCCCTGTTCGGGATCGTCGGGCTCGTGATCCCCCGGCTGCCGGGCATCGGCGAGCAGGTCAACGGCGCGTACCTCAACATCAAGCTCGGCCCGATCGCCTTTCAGCCGTCCGAGCTCGCGAAGATCGCGATCGTGATCTTCCTGGCCTCGTACCTGCGTGACAACCGACAGGTCCTCGTGACCGGCGGCCAGCGGTGGCTCGGCCTGACGATCCCCCCGATGAAGCAGTTCGGGCCGCTCCTGGTGATCTGGGGCGCGGCGATGGCGATGCTCCTGATCACGGGTGAGCTCGGCACGTCGCTGATGTTCTTCGGCGTGATCCTCGCCCTGCTCTACGTCGCGACCGGTCGCCTGTCGTTTCCACTGGCCGGCATGGTGCTGTTCGGTCTGGGCGCGTGGTTCGTCGCGACCCACGTCTCCCACGTCCACGCGAGGGTGCTCGCCTGGGAGCACCCGTTCGACCCGGTCCTCTACCGCAAGAGCTTCGGCGGGAGCTATCAGCTCGCCCAGGGCCTGTTCGCCCAGGCCGACGGCGGGCTGCTGGGAACGGGGTTCGACCAGTCGCTGCTGACCCAGGCCAGCGGGACCCCGATCCTCCCGGTGCCGCAGAGCGACTTCATCTACGCGGTGATCACCAACGAGACCGGTCTGGTCGGAGCGACCGGCCTGCTGATGGCGTATCTCCTGTTCGCCTGGCGGGGCCTGAAGGTCGCGACCCTGGCCCGGGACTCGTTCTCCAAGCTGCTGGCGACCGGCCTGTCGTTCGTCGTCGCGATCCAGGTCTTCGTGATCGTCGGCGGCGTCACACGCGTGATCCCGCTGACCGGCGTGACGCTGCCGTTCGTCGCCTACGGCGGGTCGTCGGTCGTGATGAACTTCGTCCTCCTCGGCCTGCTCCTCGTGATCTCCGACCGGGCTCGACGGGCTGGGTGAGTCGGCTGGCGCCGGCGGACCCGAGTCCGTTGCGCGAGGAGCGCCGCCCCGGCCGGTGGAGGGGCGTCAGGCAGCCGTCAGCACGACCGGGCCTCCGTCGGCGACCATGATCGTGTGCTCGGCGTGGGCCGAGTGGCTGCGGTCGACCGTGCGGATCGTCCAGCCGTCGGGATCGACGCGGATTCGCGTGCCGCCGGCGCCGATCATCGGCTCGATCGTGAAGACCATGCCCTCGGTCAGCCTGGTCGTCGCCGACGGGTCCGGCCAGTTGACGACCGTCGGGTCCTCGTGCATCCGCCGGCCGATCCCGTGGCCGGTGAGCTCGCGAAAGACGCGGAAGCCGTTCGCCCGGGTCGTCCGCTCGACGGCCGCGCCGATGTCCCGGAGCGTCCGGCCCGGCATCGCGGCCCGGATCCCGGCGGCGAGCGCGTCTTGCGCTGCCGCGATCAGGTTCTCTGAGGGCTGGTCGACCGACCCGACCGGGATCGTCACGGCAGCGTCGGCATGGTAGCCGTCGAGCTCGGCGGCCACGTCGAGTGTGACCAGCTGGCCGTCGCGGAGCACCCGAGGTCCGGGAACGCCGTGGACCACCTCGTCGTCGACGCTGACACAGATCGACGCCGGATAGCCGTAGGTCAGAATCGGGCCCGACCGACCGCCGGCGTCGGCGAGGATCTGAGCGGCGATCCGGTCGAGTGTCCCGGTGCTCACGCCGGGCGCGACGGCCTCGCACAGGGCGTCGAGCGTCGCCGCGACAAGGGCCCCGCTCGTCGCAGGCCCGCGATCTCGGTCGGACGATCGGTGGACATCGACTCGAACCTCAGGCGGTGATCGGGACGTGCCCGGGCTGGCCGGCGACGCGGTCCAGCCAGGCCGTGAGCGCCGGATAGCCGGACATCTCGAAGCCGGCCTCGTGGGCGACGTGCGTGTACGCGTACAGGGCGATGTCGGCGATCGTGTACCGGTCGGCGACGAGGAACTCGGTGGTCGCGAGGTGTCGCTCCATCGCGTCGAGCGCCGCGTACCCGGCCGTCCTTCTGGCCTCGAGCGCGCCGGGTGGTGGCGGCTCGGGAGCGAAGCAGACCCAGAACCGGGCAACGGCGATGTTCGGCTCGTGGTTGTACTGCTCGAAGCACATCCACTGGAGCACCTTCGCCTGATCGAAGCGATCGTCCGGCAGGAGGGATGTCGCCTGCGCGAAGTACCAGAGGATCGCGTTGGACTCGGCCAGCGGCCGGCCGTCGTCGAGAACCAGCGTCGGCACGCGGAGCCCGGGGTTCAGATCACCGAGCAGCTCGGCGCGGTTGCGGCGGTGGACGACGTCGACCTCCTGGCGGTCGGTTTCGATCCCGAGCTGGGCCAGGAGCAGCCGGACCTTGTAGCAGTTGCCTGAGACCCGGGAGTCGTAGAGCAGCACGGCTTGGCACCTCAAAGCTCGGGATCGGACCAGACCGGATCGTAGCGACGGCCGCCGGCCGGGCTCGGCCGGAACCTCGAGCCGTCATTCAAGCTCGCGCGGGTCACCGGCCGGCGGATCGGGCGGACTACGCGGTCACCGGATCGGGCGGACTGGTCGGCCGGGGGCGGCGTGCGCGATGATCCCAGGCGTGGTGGAACTCGACTTCGGCGCGTTCGACGCGATCACGTTCGACACGTACGGGACGCTGATCGACTGGGAGACCGGCATCCTCGCGGCGTTTGCCCCGGCGCTCGAAGCCCGCGGCGGTGGCCCGGACCCTGAGGAGCTGCTTGCGCGCTACGCAGGCCACGAGGCGGCGCTCGAGGCCGGCCCGTACCTGTCCTACGCCGACGTGCTCGGCCGGGCGTTCGGCCTGGTCTGCGGGGAGCTCGGCTTCGTGCCGCAGGCCGGCGAGGTCGCCGCCTTCTCGTCGTCGATCGGTGACTGGCCGGCCTTCCCCGACTCGCCGGACGCCCTCGCCGAGCTCAAGACGACGTTCCGGCTGGGGGTGATCACGAACTGCGACGACGAGCTGTTCGCCCTGTCGAACGCCAGGCTCCGGGTCGAGTTCGACTGGATCGTCACGGCCGAGCAGGCCGGCGCCTACAAGCCGAGCCCGGCCAACTTCGAGCTCGCCTTCAGGAGGATCGATCTCCCGCGCGAGCGGATCCTCCACGTCGCCCAGAGCCTCTTCCACGACCACGTCCCGGCCAAGGCGCTCGGCATGACGACGGTCTGGGTCGATCGCCGCCGCGGTCGCGAGGGTTTCGGCGCGACGCCGCCGGCGCAGGCCGTTCCGGACCTCGTCGTGCCGGACATGCGGACGCTGGCCGCGCTCGCCGTCCCGGACCCCGGAGCGGGTGGGGGGTAGGATCGCCGGGCGACCGCGGCCCGTGCCGTCCGGTAGGCAGTCGACATCCGAGATGGCCCACGCATCCGCAACCACCACCGCGAAGGATCGTCCCGGCGACGGTCCGGCCAACGATCGCCTGCTCCCGTGGATCGCGGCCGAGCGGAGCGTCCGGGCGGTGCTGCTCGTCGCGGTCGGGCTGGTCCTGATCACGCATCCGCATACCGATTGGGGAAGGACGATCACGGATCTGACCAACCGGCTGGGCTTCGACCCGCGGAGCAACGGGATCCAGCGGGTGATCGCCAAGGTCCGGGCGATCAGCCCGGACAAGTACACGGTCTTCGGCATCATCGCGATCGCCTACGGCGTGCTCGAGGGTGTCGAGGGCTACGGCCTCTGGCGGCGGCGTGCGTGGGCCGAGTACCTGACCGTCTTTGCGACGTCGCTGCTGTTCATTCCCGAGGTCGACGAGATCGCCAAGTCGCCGACCGCCCTGAAGATCGCTGCCCTGCTCGTCAACGTCGCCGTCGTCGCGTATCTGGTCTATCGTCTGCGCCGCCGCGGCGGCTGACCGGCGGGTGGGCTGGCGGGCTGGCGGGCTGGCGGCAGGATCCTGGCAAAGCACGAGCTCCGAGACCTCGATCGGGCCAATGAGGTACGCTGACAGACGATGAGCGCGCCAGACGGCTGCGGCTCCTCGCTGAGCGTCTGCGCAGCCCAGTCGGGCTCGACCGCGACACCTTGGCGCAGATCGAGCAGCTCACCGGCGACCTCGAATAGGCCGCCAGGATGGATGCGGTTGAATTGCTCCGCGGCGACGCGCCGTTCGTCGCGGACACGTCCGCTTGGTGGCGGGCGCTCGCGCTCCGGAGCGAGCTCGGCGCGATGCTCCAGCAGGCCGTACGCGACGACCGGCTGTGGATGACACCGATCGTCCGGATGGAGATTCTTTACTCCGCTCGCACCAGCAGCGAGTATCTTCCGCTCGAGGCCGAGCTCGATGCGTTGCGCATCCTGCGCAACGATCGCGCCGTGGCGAACACGGCCATGAGTGCCCTCAGCGAACTCGCAGCACGCAGCGACGGCCACCACCGCATTCCACCCGCCGACGCCCTCATCGCGTCCGCGGCCGCCGAACACGGAGGTCTGGCGGTACTCCACCGCGACGCGCACTTCGACCGCCTCGCCACGGTGCTCAACTTCCAGAGCGTCGCGCTCCCGGGACCGTAGACAAATCCCGCTCGGCCGAAACCATCCGGGAGCGCCAACTCCGCTGCCCGGCGCCTACAGCTCGTCCGCGGCGGGCGTCTGCCTCGGTCGCGTCCAGCCTCTCGCCGGGGGATACCGTTGAGCGAGTCGTCCGTAGAGAAGCAATGGAACATGAGCCCGGGCGACCACCTCTTCCGCCGGATGCTCGTGAAGCACGGCTTCAAGGAGGGCGACCCGTAGGCCACGGGCGGCTGGCGCTGCTCCATCACGGACGTCGTGAGGTCGGCCCTCGTCGTCGGCCCGTACAACGCCAGGAGCAGCGCCGAGCGTAAGAAGCTCGTTGACGCCTGGGTGCCCGTGTTCGCCTGGGAACTTGAGACCTTCGGTCCCCCCGCTGTCGTCGTGACCGTCGGCAATCGCGCCCGAGAATTCCTGGCGCACCTGGAGCGTCGCCATCGAGTGGATCTCCCGGCCGCTCGCGAGCACATCGGGCACTGCACCTCCGTGGCCTCGCGCCCGGCGGGAAAGGTGCCCGGCGGAGACCCTGCGCGCGAGGAGGCACGGGGCCAGCGGTTCTCAGAGATCAGGGCGCGGGCGAACGCCGGGACATGATCGGCGGCCGGCGGCGCCCGCGCCGGGGCTTTGAGTGCCGGCTCCGCGTGTTCCCGCGTCTGGTGTCAAGGCCGCCGGCGTCCGCGGACTGCCCGGCCCGGCTTGGAGAGAACCGAGCGCCTCAGGCCCCGCGATCGCCGCCAAAGGCGGAACTCCCGGCGACAACCCGCAACGAACCCGTCATAGGCCGCTGCCTCGGTGCATACCCAGACGACACGGAAGCCGCGTGCCGCGCTCTCATCAATCGCCGTTCTGCTTCCGACGCGGCAGAGGACAGCGACGGCGAAACGCCAACCTCGTTTGCGCTCTGCAATCAGCAGAGCTGGCGGATGAACGTCGCGGCGTTGACGGCTTCAATGCTCTACCAACGCGAGCAGGGCACTGCCGGGTCGCGGGGCGACATCCCGGGAGAGATGGCAGGCGTCACTGTGTCGGCCGCTACGGGTTGGGGGGTCGGCCGCGCCTGGGTATGGGCGCGGCCTGTCGGGGCATTCGGCCTGTGTCGTCGAGGGCACGTCGGAGCAGCATCTCGACGTGAGCGTTCAGGCTGCGGAATTCGTCGGCTGCCCAGCGTGCCAGGGCGTCGTGGACCTTTGGGTCGATGCGCAGCAGCACCTGTTTGCGCTCGCGGCTCACGAATAGAGCGTCCCGGTGTTGACGACTGGGGAGGCTGGCTGGTCAGCGCAGAGCACGACCAGCAGGTTGCTCACCATCGCCGCCTTGCGCTCTTCGTCGAGCTCGACGACGCCGTGCTCGTCGAGGCGGGCGAGGGCCATTTCAACCATCCCCACGGAGCCCTCGACGATCCGGGCGCGGGCGGCTACGACGGCGTCGGCCTGCTGTCGGCGCAGCATCGCCTGGGCGATCTCCGGGGAGTAGGCCAGGTGACTGATGCGCACCTCGACGATCTCCACGCCGGCGATTGTGACCCGCTGGGCCACCTCTTGGGCGAGTTCTTCGGCGACGATCTCAACCGAGCCGCGCAGCGACGTGCCTTCGCCGGCGGGCTCGTCGTACGGGCGGGTCGTCGCGACGTGACGCAACGCGGATTCGGCCTGGACGTGAACAAAGTTTACGTAGTCGTCGACCGCGTACAGCGCCCGCGAGGTGTCGGCCACCTGCCACACGACGATCGCGGCAATCTCGACGGGATTGCCGTCGGCGTCGTTGACCTTCAGGTGGTTCGTCTCGAAGTTCCTGACCCGGATGCTCACGTTCCGGCGGTCGGTCAGGGGCACGATCCACGACAGACCGGTGCGACGCACGGTGCCGACGTAGCTACCGAAGAACCGCACGACCCTGGTCTGGCCGGGTTGCACGATGACCAGCGAGCCCGCGATGATAACGGCCACCACGATCGGCACGGCGATGACGCCCTTGACCGAACTGTGGGCAAGAGCGAAACAAGCGGCGATACAGGCGGCAA
>DATCEH010000012.1:0-24008 GCA_036510225.1 Solirubrobacteraceae bacterium
TCGTCGGCTCGCCAGACCGCCAGCAACGCCCGGATCTGCGAGAGCGAGAGGTCCAGCGCGGCCGCCACGTCCATCGCCCGTGACTCCCCGCCCTGGGCGACCTGTGTGCCGAGGGCGAGCAACTGCGCGACCAGAAGCTCGGCCCTGCTCGCCTGCAAAGATTGCACGACCGCAACATTAGCAGGCTCGCAAGCGTCGTCAACCGGCCACGTCGGGCCGGCTCGATCGACGCCTACGCCGCGGTCAGGCGGTCCGTCGCCGGCGCAGGAGCCGATCGGCCACGGCCGGGGCCGTGTACCCGAGGTCGAAGCGCGCCAGCGTCACTCCGGGTGCGACGATCTCGTCGATCCGGTCGAGGACGTCCGCCGAGAGCGTGACGTCGGCCGCCCCGAGCTGCGACTCGAGCTGGTCCATCGTCCGCGGCCCGATGATCGGCGCGGTCACCGCCGGATGGGCCAGGGTGAACCCGAGCGCCAGGTGGATCAGCGAGATCCCGGCCTCCTCCGCCAGCACTGCCAGGCTCTCGGCCGCCTCGAGCTTGCGCTGGTTCTCCGGATTCCCGAGGTCGTACCGCGCGGGCATGCGCGCCGCCCGGCGTGACGTCGGCGCGTCCTGGCCCTTGCGGTAGCGACCCGTCAGCCAGCCGCCGGCGAGCGGGCTCCACGGCATCACGCCGAGGCCGTACTGCCCGGCCACCGGGAGGACGTCGGCTTCGATGCCCCGGACGAGGATCGAGTACGGCGGCTGCTCGGTCACGAACCGGCCGATGCCCCGCCGCTCGGAGGCCCACTGTGCCTCGACGATCTGGTGGGCCGGGAAGGTCGATGTTCCGAATGCGCCGATCTTGCCCTGCCGCTGTAGATCGGTCAGCGCCGAGAGCGTCTCCTCGATGTCGGTCTCCGGGTCGGGCCGGTGCACCTGGTAGAGGTCGATCCAGTCGGTCCCCAGCCGTCGGAGGCTGTTCTCGACCTCCTCGACGATCCAGCGCCGAGAGTTTCCCCGCTTGTTCGGGTCGCCCCCCGGCGCCCCGAGCGGCGCGTCCACCGGCATCCCCATCTGCGCGTGGAACTTGGTCGCCAGGATCACATCGTCGCGCCGGCCCTGGCCGAGCGCCTTGCCGACGATGATCTCCGACTCGCCCTGCGAGTAGACGTCAGCCGTGTCGATGAAGTTGATTCCCGCGTCCAGCGCCCGATGGATGATCCGAACCGACTCGTCGTGGTCGGGCTCACCCCACGCGCCGAACATCATCGCCCCCAGGCAGAGCGGGCTGACCTGCATGCCGGTGCGTCCGAGGCTACGGTAGTTGTCCATGCAAGGATTGTAGTCAGCGCCGAGCGCCAGCGGTCCGCCTCAGCCGGCTCCGTCGCCGGCCTGGAGCGTGTCGATCACCGGACCCAGCGCGGCCAGGATCTCCTCGGCCGACGCCGACGCCAGGGCCGTCAGGGTCCGGTTGGACCGCGTCACGGCGATGCCGAGCGTGAACGCCACGAGCAGCTCGGCGCGGAGCTTGGGCCCGGGCACCCCGCGGGTCCTCAGCTCGCTCGCCAGCGGCTCGACGACCCGGCGGCCGACGACGCTGTGGATCTGGTCGCGAACGTCGTCCGACAGCGTCGGGCTGACCATCGCCCGGCTGATCGGGCTGTGCCCGCGCTCGTCCCATCGCTCGAGCATCAGGGCCACCAGCCCGTGCGGCTCGAAGTCGAGCTCGGCCGCCGAGCTCCCCAACGGCTCCTCGGCCATCGCCGCGATGTAGAGGCCCTCCTTGCCGCCGAAGTACCTGGCGATCAGGGCCGGATCGACGTTCGCCCGCTCGCCGATGTCCCGCGTCGTCGCCCGGTCGTACCCGCGTGCGTCGAAGACCTCGTGGGCAGCGTCCAGCAGCGCGCGGCGAGACGCCACGGCGTCGTGTGCTCGCCGCCGCGGGCGTCTGCTAGGCTTGTCAGCAACCGATGTCATCGACCGGTGACAATACCACAGTGCAAAGCCCGCCGACCACACCCACAGGCCCCGTCAACCAGGCCGCCAGCTCCCGTCAACCAGGCCGCCGGCTCCCGTCAACCAGGCCGCCGGTCCCCGTCAACCAGGCCGCCGGCCCCCGGCAACGAGGCCGCCAAACCCTCGACCGGGCGCTTGAACCACGACCCGAACGACCCGCCCGGCCGGTGAGCGGATGAGCTGCTACCGCAACATCCTCGTCGCGCTCGACGGGTCCGCGGACGCGGAGGCCGCCGTCGCTCATGCCAGCCGCCTGGCCGAGGACCAGAACGCCCGCCTGATGCTCCTCACGGTCGCCCCATATCCCTACCAGCACGCCGGGATCGGGGTGCCCGCACCGCCCGACCTGACCGACTGCTACGCCGGCGCCCTGCGCAGGGCCGTCGAGTCCGTCCCGCCCGACGTCAGCCTGACCAGCCAACTGCTGCGCGGCAACGCCGCCGAGACGATTCTCCGGGCGGCCCACGACGGCGACTACGACCTGATCGTGATGGGTTCGCACGGCCACGGCCGCCTCCACCGGGCCCTGCTCGGCTCGGTCTCCCATCGCGTCCTCCACGACAGCCCGGTCCCGGTCCTCCTGATCCGCCACGCCGCCGCCGATCGCGTCGGCCCCGAGCTGCTCGGCGCCACGCGCCTTCCGTAGCGAGATCCGGAGCCCGATTACGCACCCCCGAGTCGGGGGTAACGTTCTGCCCGGAGATGATCTCGAGATGCCCCTGAGCACCACCATCCGGTCCGCCGCCGCCCGTCGATCGGCGCGCCTCGCCGCGCCCCGGGCGCCCGGACCGCAGGGGCTCCAGCTGCTGCGCGTCCTCGCGATGATCGGCCGTAGCCCGCTCGACGCGATGGACCACGTCGCGCAGGTCTACGGCGACGTCGCCCTCCTCCAGATCTTCGGCGGCCCGCTGTTCATCATGCGCGGCGCCGACCAGGTCAAGCACGTCCTGATCACCAACCAGGACAACTACGTCAAGTCCAACTTCTACGAGTTGATGCGCCGTCTGCTCGGCAGGGGGCTCGTCACCAACGAGGGCCGAGCGTGGCAGCGCCAGCGGTCGCTGGTCGCGCCGATGTTCGCCCAGCGCCACCTCGTCCCGTTCGCCGAGCACATGGTCGCCGCCGCGGAGACCTCGCTCGCCTCCTGGGAGGATCGGTTCACGGCCGGGGACGAGATCGACGCCGCGGCGGAGATGACGAAGATGACGCTCGAGGTCGTCGGCCGAGCCCTCCTCGGAGGCGACGTCAGCGCGCTCGACGCGGCCTTCTCGGCCGCCGCCGCGACCGCCAACCACCAGATCGGCGCCGCCGGCCGGTCGCCGATCAACGTCGTCGGCTCCCGGCTCCCCGGACTGACCCCCGAACGGGCGTTCAAGCTCCAGTACCCCCGCTGGCGCTCCCACGCCGCGGCGGTCGACCTGATGGACGATGTCGTCGACGGCCTGATCGATCGGCGGGCCGGCGCCTCGCTCAACGGCCGCGAGGACCTGCTCGGGCTGCTGATGGCCGCCCGCGACGAGGAGACCGGCGAGCCGATGTCGCGGACCCAGGTTCGCGACGAGCTGATGACGTTCATCGCCGCCGGCCACGAGACGACCGCCAACGGCCTCGGCTGGATGTGGTACCTCCTCTCCCAGCATCCGCTCGTCCGCGAGCAGCTGCTCGCCGAGGTCGACGACGTCCTCGGTGGCGAGCCGCCCGGCGCGGACGCGGCCGACCGGCTGCCGTTCACGAAGGCCTGCTTCCAGGAGGCGATGCGCCTCTACCCGCCGGTCTGGCACGTTCAGCGCCGGGCGCTCAAGGACGATGTCGTCGGTGGCCACCCGGTCCCCCGCGGGTCCGTCGTGCTCGTCTCGACCTGGACGACCCACCGCGATCCGGCCGTCTGGCCCAACCCCGCCGGGTTCGATCCCCGGCGCTTCCTCGGCGACGCGCCGAAGACCCGTCCGCGGCACGCGTACTTCCCCTTCGGCGGAGGTCGACGCGTCTGCGTCGGAGCCGGCTTCGCCACGATGGAGTCGGTGATTCTCGCGGCGATGATCGCCCAGCGCTACACGCTCGACCTGATTCCCGGCGCCAGGATCGACCTCGATCCGACGATCACGCTTCGACCGCTGCGGGGCCTTCCGATGACGGTCCATCCTCGCGCGTAGCGATCGCCGATCCCGGGTAGGACCGCTCCCGGCTGGCCGGCGGCCCGGCGGCGGACATCCAGGACAGGTAGGACAGGTTCTTCACGCAAAAGGAGACTGACGACATGCTCAGCATTGGGGCCCGCCGTGGGCGCGCCCGACACGCGGCCGCGAAGCAGTGGCGTGCGGACGCCAAGGACCGTCCCGTCTACTTCACCGACGGCGTCGAGCTCTTCCGTGTCAACCGCTGGCTCGACCGGCCGATCGAGCCCCGTCTCGCCGAGGTCGAGAACTGCCGGTCGCTCGACTGCGTGCTGCTCTCCTGCGACGATCTCGCCCGCCTGTCGGTTCGCCTGGTCGCCGTCGATGCGACCGTCGACGTGGCGCTCGCCGCCGGCCTGACGCCGCCGGGCGGCCTGACGCCGCCGGGCGGCCTGACGTCGCCGGGCGGCCTGACGTCCCCGGGCGGCCTGACGTCCCCGGGCGACTTGACGCCGCTCACGGCCTGACCCCGCACGGCCCTGACGCCACCCGTCCGGCCTACGGCTCGCGGACCGGCGCGGAGGCGGACGAGTGGAGGCCTCCGAGGTTCTCGTACCCCCCGCCGCGACCACCCGTGTCCACCGGATTTTTCGGCTCTGGCAAGCCACAGAGGCGAATTGGCCGGCTGGTCGAACCACTGAGCCAGATGTCTGGACGGTCGGCCATATGCGCGGGCCCCGGCCGCGCCGAGACTCCCCTCAAGCCGTAGTCCGTGGCCCGATCCCGAGCGGGAGTCCGATGACCGAGAGCACGATCTCCACGACCGGCCGCATCCCCTCCGGCTGGCTCGCGCGCCGTCTGAACGGGCGAGGTGGCCGACCGACCGCCGCGGCGCCCGGTCCGCCGGCAGCCGGCCCGCGGCCGATGAGCTCGGCGTGAGCGAGCTCGAGCTCGTGATCCGCGGGGCGGGCGTCGTCCTCGCGGACGGGCCGGTCAGGCTCGACATCGGCGTCTGCGACGGACGGATCGCCGCGCTCGCGCCCGAGCTCCCCGGCGGCGCGGAGGAGATCGACGCCGCCGGGCTCCACGTCCTGCCGGGCGCGGTCGACGCCCACGTCCACGCCAACGAGCCCGGCCGGACCCATTGGGAGGGCGTCGCCACGGCGACGGCGGCGCTCGCCGTCGGGGGGACGACGACGGCGCTCGAGATGCCGCTCAACGCGATCCCGCCGACCGTCGACGCGGCGAGCTGGCAGGCGAAGCTCGCGGCGTGGGAGGGCCGGGCACGGGTCGACTTCGCCCTGTGGGGCGGGATCGTGCCCGACAACGAGGACGGCCTCGCCGAGGTCGCCGAGCTCGGGGCGGTCGGCTTCAAGGCGTTCATGTGCGAGGGCGGGACGCCCGACTTCCAGTGCGTCGACGACGCCCGTCTCCACGCTGGGATGTGCCTCGCGGCGGCGCGCGGCCTGCCGGTCGCCGTCCACGCCGAGAACGACTCGATCACCGCCGCCGGCAGCCGGACGCTCGCCGCCGCGACGCGCCGGTCGGCGGCCGACTACCTGGCGTCCCGTCCGGCGCTGGCCGAGATCGAGGCGGTCGGCCGGGCGCTGATGCTCGCGCAGGATGCCGGCGCTCGCGTCCACCTCGTCCACCTGTCGACCGGCCGGGCTGTCGCCCTCGTCCACGAGGCCCGGCTGCGGGGGGTCGACGCGACCTGCGAGACGTGCCCCCACTACCTCGCCTTCACCGTCGAGGACGTGCAACGGATCGGGACGATCGCCAAGTGTGCGCCGCCGATCCGCGGGGCCGACGAGCGGGCCCTCCTGTGGGAGGCGATCGCCGACGGCCGGCTCGACATGGTCTCGACCGACCACGCCCCAGCCCCGCTCAATTCGAAGGCCGGCGACTTCCTCGGTGCGTGGGGCGGGATCGCCGGCGGCCAGATGCTCACGTCGATCATGCTCAGCGAGGGCCACCACCGGCGCGGGGTCCCGCTCGCCCGGATCGCCGAGCTCCTCGCCGTAGCGCCGGCCCGGCGCTTCGGCCTCGACCGGAAGGGTGGGATCGAGGTCGGCGCGGACGCCGACCTCGTGCTCGTCGACCTCGCCGACGAGCGGACGGTCACCGTCGAGGAGCAGCGCTCCAGACACCCTGAGACCTCGCCGTACGTCGGCATGCGGGTCCGCGGCCGGCCGGTCAGAACCCTGCTGCGGGGGGCGACCGTCGCCCTCGACGGCGAGCTCGCCGGTCGGGCTCGCGGCCGTCTGCTCCGCCCGGCCGCCGGTGGGTCGAGCAATGGCTAGCCCCGTGACGATCATCCGCGACGGACACGTCCTCACGCCTGACGAGGTTGATTCGGAGCACTCCCGCTGCGAGGGTCGCCCGGCCGTCGGCTACGCGGCCGACATCGCGCGGGGTGGGATCCTGATCGGCGTGCGCCAGGCCGAGCCCATCGTCGAGTCCCAGCTGCAAGAGGAGCCCCGACCGTGACACCGCTGACGCCAGGCTCGACGTCGAGCATCCACGACCAGTTCGAGGAGCTCGCCGCGTTCAATTCGGATCCCGACGGCGGCGGGATCACGCGCGAGGTCTTCACCCCGGAGTACATGGAGGCGGTCGACTACGTCTCCGGCCTGATGAGGGCTGCCGGCCTCGACGTGCGCCTCGACGAGTTCGCGAACCTCTTCGGGCGCCTCGAGGGCACCGACCCGGACGCGCCGCACGTGCTGACCGGGTCGCACATCGACACGACGCTGAACGCCGGTCGCTACGACGGCGTGCTCGGCGTGCTCGGCGCGATCGCCGCCGTCCGCGAGCTGGCCGCGGGCGGGGTCAGACCCCGCCGGTCGATCGAGGTCGTCGCGTTCGCCGGCGAGGAGCCGCGCTTCGTCGCCGGCTGCCTCGGCAGCCGGGCGCTGACCGGGAGCCTCGCGCGGGCCGACCTCGACGGGCTTCATGACCGCGACGGGGTCAGCCTGGCGAGCGCGCTGCTGGACGCCGGCCTCGACCCCGACCGGGTCGGCTCCGCCCGGCTCGATCCGCGGACGATCCACTGCTTCGTCGAGCTGCACATCGAGCAGGGCGGCGTGCTCGAGCGCCGTGGTGTCCCGATCGGCGTCGTCACGCACATCGCGGCGCCCCACGACCTGCTGGTCACGCTCCGGGGCGAGGCGTCCCACGCCGGGGCGACGCCGATGACGCTGCGCCGGGACGCCCTCTCGGGCGCGGCCGAAGCCGCGCTCGAGCTCGAGCGGCTCGCGCTCGCCTCCCCGGGTGGGACGGCGGTCGCGACGATCGGCGTGCTGCGAGCCCGGCCGGGCGCGATCAACGTGATCCCGGGAGAGGTCGAGCTCGAGGTCGACATCCGCGATCGGGAGATCGGCACGCGGACGGCGCTGGTCGACGGTTTCACCCAGGCGCTCGAGGCGATCGCCGCCCGCCGGGGGCTCGAGCTCGAGATCACGACGATCACCCGCGACGAGCCGGCGGCCTGCAGCGAGATCGTCGTCGACGCCGCCCGCCGGGCCTGCGAGGAGCTCGGCGTGAAGCACATCGAGATGGTCAGCGGGGCCTACCACGACGCGATGGTGATGGGCGTCGACGTGCCGATGGGGATGGTCTTCGTCCCGAGCGTCGGCGGGATCAGCCACTCGCCGCTGGAGTTCACCGCGCCCGAGGACCTCGATCGCGGCGTCGCCGTGCTCGCCGGGACGCTCGCCGGGCTGACCAGGTAGCCGCAGGCACCCGCGCTGGGCGAACCCGGAGCGGGCTCGCCGCGGCCTACGACGGCTCGTCGAGGGCGCCGGTCCGGTCGAGGTGGGCCATCATCAGGCGGTTGGCCTCGTCGGCTTCGGCGGACTCGATCGCACGGAGGATCGCCTCGTGGTCGGCCAGCGACCGTGGTGCCTGGCCCGGGCGCTGGAGCGACGCCGCCGCGATCCGCCCGGCGCCGTCGGCGAGCGTGTCGAGCGTGTCGGCGAGCACCTGGTTGACGGCCGCCCGGACGATTCCCCGGTGGAAGTCCCGGTCGGCTTCGATCCCGAATCCGCCGAGCTCGATGTCCGCGCGCATCCTGGCGATCGTCCCCGCCAGGGCCGCGAGGTCCTCCGGGGTCCGACGTGTCGCCGCAAGCCGGGCGGCCTGCGCCTCGAGCGCGTTGCGGACCTCCCCGAGCGCCGGGAGCTCGGGGTCGGCCATCACGAGATCCGCGGTGATCGGCGCGAGGACGTCCTGGACGTTGCGCGCGATGTAGATCCCGTTGCCGTGCTGGACGTCGACCAGGCCGATGACGCGGAGGATCGTCAGGCCCTGGCGGACCGACGTCCGGCTGACTCCGAGCTGGGCGGCAAGGTCCCGCTCGCCCGGCAGGCGGTCGCCCGGGGCGAGCCGGTTGACCTCGATGAACTCCCGCAGGCGAGTGGCGACGCCCTCATACAGTGGGGCCCGCGGAACCGGCTGGAGTGAGCCGACGCCGGCCGCCGGTGGGGTCGCTCTCGCGGACATCGCCCGGAGCCTATATGCGATGCCGCGGGCGCTTCCAGGATCTCGGACCAGTGGTCTGGCCAGTCGCCGGACGATTGCGACAACCGGTCGACACGCTCCTTGTCGCGGGCCGGGCGGCCGGCATCCCTCGAGACCCGACATGTATTTTGCACGCCACGATGACCGACACGACACATACCGCCACCGAACGGCTGTTGCTCGGCTCCGGCCCGAGCCCAGTGCCTGCGCGCGTGCTCGCCGCCCTCGCGAGGCCGACGATCGGGCATCTCGACCCGGTCTTCGGCGAGCTGATGGAGCAGATGAAGGGCCGGCTGCGGGCCGTCATGGACACCGAGAACCACGCGACCCTCGCGATCTCCGGCACCGGCAGCGCGGGCATGGAGGCGATGGTCGTCAACTTCGTGGCGCCCGGCGACCGGGTCGTCTGCGGCGTGAACGGTCTGTTCGGCATGCGGATGGCCGACGCCCTGACCCGTCAGGGTGCGGTCGTCGATCGGGTCGAGGCGGAGTGGGGGCGGGCGATCGAGGTTCCCCGCCTGGTCGAGGCCCTGTCGGGCGGAGCGAGCGCCCTGTTCGTCGTCCACGGGGAGACGTCGACCGGCGTCTGCCAGCCGCTCGACGGTCTTGGGGCGGCCTGCTCCGAGCACGACGCCCTGCTCCTCGTCGACTGCGTCACGTCGCTCGCCGGACAGGAGCTCCACGTCGATGCGAGCGGTATCGACGTTGCGTTCGGCGGCAGTCAGAAGTGCATCAACTGCCCGCCGGGACTCGCCCCGTTCACGGTCAGCGCGCGTGCCGCCGAGCGGCTCGACAAGGGCCGCTGCCGGTCGTGGTACTTCGATCTCGACGCGATCCTCGGCTACTGGCGAGAGGACGCGCCCGGCGCGCCGCCCCGCTCCTACCACCACACGGCGCCGATCAACATGCTCTACGCCTTCGACGAGGCGCTCGGGATCGTCCTCGAGGAGGGCCTTCCAGAGCGTTGGGCGCGTCACGCCCGGGCGCACGAGGCGCTTCGCGGCGCTCTGGCCCTGCTCGGCCTCGAGCGGCTGGCCCCGGCCGAGGAGGCCCTCAACCCCCTGCTGGCGGTCAGGGTGCCCGACGGCGTCGACGAGGCCGCCGCCCGGCGCGAGCTGCTGCTCGGTCACGGGATCGAGATCTCCGGCGGCCTCGGCCCGCTCGCCGGGAAGCTCTGGCGGATCGGCGTGATGGGCATCGGTGCGGAGCTCGAGCCCCAGCGGCGGCTGGTCGGCGCCCTCGCGGAGATCCTCGGCGTCGATCCGGTCGACCCGCTCGACGCGCTCGAGGAGGGCTGGGCCGCTTCCTGATCGACCCGCGCCGGCCTACAGGCTCGCCGCGCCCGCCTCGATCGCCGGCTCGGCATCCTCGGTCTGGAGGATCACCCGGCACGGCCGCTCGGCGAGCACCCGCTCGTGGGCCCGGGCGAACGAGTCTCCGCCGAGTGTCAGCGGCATCACGATCGCCTCGGCCGAGATCTCCCGCGCCTGGTCGAGGATCGCCCGGCCCTCCTGGCCCGGCCGGACGCGGACGACCGCGCCGGTCACCCGCCGGCCGCCGCGGATCCGGGCCTCCTCGAGGATCGAGAGGCACTCCATCTCCTGCTCGTGGAGGACCGCGTCGAAGGCCAGGACGGTCGGGATCGTCATGATCACGAGGACGTGGATCGCCCGCGCCCGGTCGGTCGCGAGCCGCGTCGCGGTCCTCAGCACCTCGGGCGAGAGGCGGCGGCTGACCGCGATCAGGACGGACGCGTACTCGACCTCTCGTTCGGTCACCGGCCGCGGGAGGGAGACGCTCACGGTGCTCGTCAGGTCGAGGCCCTGACCCTTGCGGTAGAGCGCGTAGACGACGATCCCGATCACCAGCCAACCGATCCCGGCGATCGCGACGATGATGTGGAGGGCGGTCAGCACGCAGAGCGAGACGAACGTCGCCAGACCGCCGAAGACCGCGAACAACGGGACGTCGACGCCGCGGATCCGGATGTTCCCCGGACCCCGGTGGGGTCGATCTGCGTTCGGCAGGCTGACGCGCATCCGGATCACCGCGACGTGGGCGATCGTGAACGAGAGCATCGCCCCGAAGGCGTACATGTCCCCGAGGAAGTTGGCCTTGCCCGGGGCGAGCGCAAGGCAGGCGAGCAAGCTGAAGATGATGATCCCGATCCACGGCGTCCCGAACTTCGGATGCAACCGGCGCAGGTGGTCGGGCATCTGCCGGTGGATGCCCATCGAGTAGACGAGCCGGGACACGCCGATCATCCCGGCGTTCGTCGCGATGAAGAGGATCGTCGCCGCCAGCAGGCCGACGTAGATCTCCGCGGCGTGCTGGATGAAGCCGAGGTGGAGCTGGCGGACCACGCCGAGCACCGGGTCCGCCGCGTACCCGCCCTGCTCCTCGCTGACGCCGAGCAGCGTCGAGTACGTCCCGTTCGCCTGGCGGGTCACCGGCAGCGCCGAGAGGGCGATCGCCGGGAGCAGGGCGTAGATCGCGAACACGGCGATCACCACGCGGTTGATCGCCTTGGGCACAGTCGTGCCCGGGTCCTTGGCCTCCTCGGACATGTTCGAGATCGTCTCGATCCCGGTGTAGGCCAGCATGCACAGCGGGATCGCGACGAGGAAGTCCTTCCACTTCGGAGCGACCCCGAGGTGGATGTTGTCGAGCAGGATGTGCGGCGAGAAGACCAGGAACAGCCCGAGCAGGACGAGCAGGAGCTGGGTGCCGAAGTCGACCAGCGCGAGCACGACGTTCAACCCGGTCGACTCCTCGACGCCGCGCACGTTGATCGCTCCGAGCACGGCGATCACGAGGATCCCGCCGAAGATGTCACCCGGCGGGTGGCGGAGCGCCGGCCAGAACAGGCCACCGAGGTAGTGGGGGACGAAGTACGCCGACGTGGCGATCGTGAACGTGTAGTTGAGCATCTGGCCCCACGCCGCGAAGAACGACCAGAACTCGTTGAACGCGTGGCGGGCGAAGCTCGACGACCCGCCGGCCTCCGGGAACATCGCCGTCGCCTCGGCGTAGGTCGACGCCGTCAGGAAGAAGACGAACCCGCTGATCACGAAGACGACCGGCGTCAGGCCGAGCGCCGACGCCGCGACCAGGCCGAGCGCGTAGTAGATCGACGAGCCGACGTTCCCGTACGCGCTCGCCGCCAGCGGGTAGACACCGAGCACCCGCCGCAGGCCGACTACCTGTCGCCTAGCCACGCCGAGACCCTCTCAGCCGGGCTCGGTCGTCTCGATCCACGCGCGTATCTTCCAGCAACGCGGGCATCATCGCACCGGCGGGCAGGCGTCCGGCCCGCGCCGCAGGAGCGTGACCGCGGCGGCCCCGGCGACCAGCATCAGAGCCCCGTAGATCCCTGCGACGGCCGCCGCCCGCGTGCCGAACGCCTGCTGGGCGAGCGCGGCCGCCACGGCGAAGTCGCGCAGTCCGGCCGGAAAGGCCGCAGTCGCGGGATGCTCGCGTCCGCGGAGCGCCAGCGCCGCGACCGATCCGACGAGACCTCCCGCGACCAGGAAGGCGGCCGCGCCGACGAGCGCCGATCCCACTCCGGGCCGGCCGCTGACACCACTCAGTGCTCCATAGACGAGCAGGCTGACGACGAGCGCTCCCGCGCCATCGAGCATGCCCTGCTCGAGGTGGACCCGCCGGCGCTCCCCGGCAGCCCGGACGACGAGCCCGGCCGCGAGCGGCACGAGGACGACGAGCGCGAAGCGGCCGAGCAGCGGCCCGGTGGCGAGCCTGTGGTCGCTCCCGGCGAGCACCGGGGCCAGGAGGGGGCCGAGCACGGCCGCCAGCACGAGCGAGCTGACGAGCACGCCGAGCGCGAGCGCCGCGTCCCCGCCGGCCAGCCCGACCAGGCCGACCGCGGCGACCTCGCTGGAGGAGAGGCCGAGCGCGAGGACCCCGTCGCCGGCGGCGCCCCCGAGCACGGCGTGTCCGACCACGCCGACCGCCGCCAGCCCGGCGTACGGCCCGACCGCGAGCAGGCCGACCCGCCGGCGGCGCCGCAGGGCCTCCTTGAGGGCGGCCGGCTCGATCCCGAGCGCCGTGAGCCCGACCAGGCCGGCCAGCAGGAGACCCGAGTGGCGGGCGAGCGTCAGCGACGGCGCGAGCAGCGCGAGCACGCTCGCGGCCACCGCCAGCACGGCGATCCTGTCAGCGAGCGCGGCGACCCTGGCACTCACCTCGGGATGCCGCGTCCTGGCGGCGTGGGCCGTGGGCTGAGGAGCCTGACGGCCGGCCCGAGCCAGCGGAGGTCCTCGTCGGAGGCGAGCCCGCCGGCCGGTGGCACCGGGTGGGCGACCCCGGAGCCGGCACAGGATGCGTGCATCGGTTCACCGTAGAAGAAGATCACCGCCTGGAGCGTGCGCATATGGACCGTTGGTCCAGGCGCGTTGGACCGACTGTCGAGGGTGCGATACGCGGGCTGCAGGGGGGTCCGCCGACCACCCGGCAGTATGTGCAAGTCGGCCCGTTTGTCGGTATATTGGCGCCGCCGCCGTGACTACGCTTACGGCGTCCGTCGTCAGCCGGGAGGGACGACGGGGTCACAGCTTGCCGGGTTGGGTCACGAGGATGTCGAACAGATTCGGGCTAGGCCCGGGAGGGGTATGCGCATGAACCGCAAGCTTGGGGTCACTTCACTGGCTGCGATCTGCCTGGCGTTGGGCACGACGCCGGCGTTGGCCGACACCGGTATCGGCGACACTGGTCAGGGGAACGACCAGGGAGCCAACAGCAACCAGTCAGCGGTCAACGGGACCGGCGCGGGCGGCGGGACGACTTCGGTGATCGGCGACGCGGCACCGGACTTCAACCAGAACTCGGAGAACGTCGGAGCCGACGTCGAGGCGATGGGGACCGGCGACGGCACGATGATCGCCCCCGCCGGCGACGCGTCGACGCAGCTCAACCAGAGCGGGACGAACAGCAGCCAGGCGGGTCAGAACGGCGACGCCGGCAACGGGATCTTCGGCACGTCGCCCGTGCTCGACCAGAACTCGCTGAACGTGACCGTCAGCGCCGAGCTGATGGCCGTCGCGGACGGCACCGTGCTGATCGGCGGCAACGCACAGTCGAGCGCGATCGGTGTCAACTCCTCCCAGAGCGGCAACGACTTCCCCGGCGGCGGCGAGGCTGGTCCTCCCACCCCGAACCTCGCCCAGAACAGCGAGAACATCCTGATCGATGTGGTCATCCTCGGCTGAGTAGGACTGAGTACCGCTGGCCGGCCAGTCGCGCGAGGGTTCGCGCGACTGGCACGAACCCCGCACCGACCTGAGCGGGCGGACGACGGCCGGGGGGTCCTCCGCAGCTTGTGATCATCCGGACAATGCCGTGAAAAACCGGGCGTGATGGGGTACAACTGAAGCCTTGAGTGAGGCTCTGCAAGCTCTCGTCGGTGCGATCGAGCATCAGATCACGAGCGATCTGATGCTCGCCAGCGCGACGGTCGTCGCCCTGGCCCGGGTCGTCGCCGACACGACCGAGCCGACGCCGTCCCTGATCGAGGTCAACGCCCAGCGGTTGAAGGACGGTGCGTTCGAGTCGGATGCCGAGCTGCTCAGCGCGATCGCCCTCCACGGGCCGGTCGCCGGCGATCTCCGCCTGATCACGGCCCTCATGCACATCGCCCACCATCAGAGCCTGATCGCCAACCAGTTCGTCCTGATCAC
The DNA here is from genome assembly GCA_036510225.1 of Solirubrobacteraceae bacterium. Taxonomy (GTDB): domain Bacteria; phylum Actinomycetota; class Thermoleophilia; order Solirubrobacterales; family Solirubrobacteraceae; genus Palsa-513. The sequence continues at coordinate 14,327 of DATCEH010000012.1, forward strand.
GGCCCAGCTGATGGAGACCGACCCGCGGGTGCCGGTGATCGAGGAGACCGCCGGCAAGCTCGTCCGGATGGCGACGCTCGCGGGGGCCCAGCTGACCAAGGCGACCCGGGCGCTGTGCGACCGCAGCCTCAAGCTGGCTCGGGAGGTCGCTCGGGACGACGCGGCGATCAACCTGCTCAACCGGCAGGTCTTCGCGACGACGGTACGGACCGACGGGACGCTGGTCGAGCGGGACGTGATGATGCGCCAGATGCTGATCGGCCGGAGCATCGAGCGGATCGCCGACAACGCCGTGGACATCGCCGAGCACGCGGCCTTCCTCGTCACCGGTGAGGTCGCCGAGTTCTCCGACGCGTCGCGCCCGAAGCTGCATCAGGCGGCCTACAGGTCGTAGCGCTTCCCCCGGGTCAGCCGATCACGGCGACCAGGGGTGCGTGGTCGGACGGCTTGACTCCCTTGCGGAAGTCCCGCTCGATGCCGCACCGCTCGAGCCGCGGAGCGAGCGTCCGGCTGAGCAGGACGTAGTCGATCCGCAGGCCCATGCCCCTGTGGAAGTGACCCTGCCGGTAGTCCCACCACGTGAACTGCCGGTCATCGGGGTGGACGTACCGGTAGGCATCGACGAGGTCGCCGGCTTCGAGGATCGCCTCGAGTCGGGTCCGCTCGTCCGGCGTGACGTGGGTCGACCCGGCGAACGCCGCCGGATCCCAGACGTCCCGGTCGTCCCGCGTGACGTTGAGATCGCCCGTCACGACGATCTGCTCGCCGGCCGCCGCGACCCGCTCGACGCGGGCGGCGATCGCGTCGAGGAACGCGAGCTTCTCGTCGAACGTCGGGCTGCCGAGCGCCCGGCCGTTCGGGACGTAGGCCGACGCGACGCGGAGGCCGTCGACGGTGGCTTCGACCCAGCGGGCCTCCTCGGTCCTCAGCTCACCCGGCAGCCCGCCGGCGGTGCCGACGAGGGATCGGTCGGCCCGGGCGAGCACGGCCACGCCCGCCCACCTCCCGGCGCTGTGCTCGACGCTCTGGTAGCCGGCCGCCGCCAGCTCGTCGGACGGGAACGCCGCGGACTCGGACTTCGTCTCCTGGAGGCAGACTATGTCCGGGTCGTGGAGCCCGAGGAACTCGACCACCCGGGGGAGGCGAGCGGCGAGCGAGTTGACGTTCCAGGTGACGATCTTCATGGGTGGGCAGCTCCCGGCCGATTGGACTCTTAGGGAATCTTCAGGCATGTCTCGTGATGTCTTTATCAAGTGGTCGTTTACTGGTGGTCGAGCAGTCGAACGGTCGAGGCCGGGAAGGGAGCCCCAGTGAGCGGGCGCTACGAAGACGACGAGACGATTCCCGAGCAGTGGCGTCCGCGGCGTGAGCCCGAGCTTCCGGACGACACGACCCGGATCGCGCCGGTCAGCCCGCCCTGGTCTCCCAAGCCGCCTCCCTCGACGGGCCGGCGCCTTCCCGCGCTCGCCGGTCTGCTCGTCGCGCTCGCCGTCCTCGCCGGCGTGGCGATCGGCCACGACGTCTGGGGCGCGCCGAGCCAGGTCGCGATGACCGCCCAGAACGGCATCGTCGGTCAGGGCGTCGAGCCGTCGATCAACATCCCCGGCAGCGCCGGCTCCGCCGGGTCCCCGTCCTTCGGCGGATCGTCATCCGCCGGCGGCTCGGCCTCCTCCGGGGGATCGAGCTCGTCATCCGGTGGTGCGGGCAGCTCGACCGGCTCGCCGACCAGCTCCGGCAGCGGCGCTCCGGCGAACGCCGAGTCGATCGCCTCGAAGGTGGATCCCGCCCTCGTCGACATCAACTCGACCTTCCAGTCCGAAGACGCCAAGGGCGCCGGTACGGGCATCGTCCTGACGGCGGACGGGGAGATCCTCACGAACAACCACGTCGTCGACCTGGCGACGTCGATCAGCGTGACCGACATCGGCAACGGCAAGACCTATCCGGCAACCGTCGTCGGCTACGACAGCTCGAAGGACATCGCCGTGCTCCAGCTGCAGGGCGCGTCCGGCCTCCAGACGGCCAAGATCGGAGACTCGTCGACCGCCGCGACCGGCGACCCGGTCGTCGCGATCGGCAACGCCGGCGGAACCGGCGGGACGCCGAGCACGGCCGCGGGTTCGATCACCGCGCTCAACCAGTCGATCACGGCCGGCGACGACCTCGACGGGTCCAGTGAGCAGTTGACCGGTCTGATCCAGACCAACGCCGACGTCCAGCCCGGCGACTCGGGCGGCTCGCTGGTCAACAGCTCGGGCGAGGTGATCGGCGTCGACACGGCCGCGTCCGAGGGCTTCTCCTTCCGTGGGGGCGCGTCGGCCAGCCAGGGCTTTGCGATCCCGATCAACCAGGCCCTCGCGCTCGCCAGCCAGATCGAGTCGGGCCAGGGGTCGGCGACCGTACATGTCGGTCCGACCGCCTTCCTCGGCGTCTACATCTCGACCGCCGGCGCGCCGCAGGGTGGCCAGGGTGGCGGCGGCCTGGGTGGCGGCGGGTACGGCGGGGGCGGGTACGGCGGTGGCGGCTACGGCGGCGGTGGGTACGGCGGCGGGACGTCGAGCCCGACCACCTCCGGTGCCACGATCGCCGGCGTCGTCAGCGGCGGCGCGGCCGACAAGGCCGGTCTCGCCGCGAACGACGTGATCACCTCGCTCGACGGTCAGACGGTCGACTCGGCCGGCGCGCTCACCAAGCTGATCGTCGGGCTCAAGCCCGGCCAGAGCGTCGGAATCGGATGGGTTGACGCCGAGGGCCAGTCCCACACGGGTACGGTCGACCTCGGGACGGGTCCTCCCGCCTGACCTGCCGCACGCCTGAGCCCGGCGGCCGCCTGACCCCGGCGGCCGCCTGAACCCCGGCGGAGCTCCGAGACCCCGCGGCCGGGGGAGAGCCGGCCCCGGCGCGACGCTGGGGGGAGAGCCGCCGGCCCGGCGCGACTGAGAGCATTCGCCGGCGATGCGCCGGTTCGCGATCAACCTCGACGCCCTCAGGGCGTCCCGGGACTTCCGACTGCTCGCGCTCGGCCAGGTCGTCTCCGGCCTCGGGACGCAGGCCGCCCTGGTCGCCGTCCCATACCAGGTCTTCGTGCTGACCCACTCGGCCGGCCTGGTCGGGCTGCTCGGGGCGGCCGAGCTCGGACCGATGATCGTCGTCTCGCTGCTCGGTGGGGCGATCGCCGACCGCATCGACCGACGCCGGCTGCTCCTGGCCGCCCAGCTCGTGACGATCCTCGCGGCCGGCGGGCTCGCCGCGATCACCTTTGCCGGCCGCCCGCCGGTCCTCCTCGTGTTCGTCCTGGCCGGCGTCCTCGCCGGTGGGTCATCTCTCCAGCTGACCGCCCAGTCGTCGATGATTCCCGGCCTCGTCGGTAACCGGCTCCGGTCGGCGCTGGCCTTCAACTTCGGTGCGGTCCAGCTCACCGGGATCATCGGCCCGGCGCTCGGCGGCCTGACGATCGCCGGCTTCGGCGTCGGGGCGGCCTACGCAGTCGACGTCGTCAGCTGCTTCGCGATGGTCGCCGCCGGCCTCGCGATCGGTCCGCAGCGGCCGATCGGACAGGTCGGCGACCGGGATCCGATCTTCGCGTCGATCCGGGAGGGCCTGCGCTTCGTCGCGTCCAACAACGCCCTCCTCGGCAGCTTCGTGATCGACCTCGTCGCGATGACCTTCGGCATGCCCCGGGCCCTGTTCGCCGTCCTCTCGCTGACCGTCTACCACGCCGGCGCCGGCGGCGCCGGCCTGCTCTATGCGTCGGTCGCCGCCGGGGCGACGATCGCCGCGCTCACGACCGGCTGGCTCGAGCACGCCCGGCGGCTCGGGCGGGTCGTCGTCTTCGCCGTGCTCGCCTGGGGCGTGGCGATCGCCGCGGCCGGGCTGGTCGACAGCATCTGGGCGGCCGCCGGCCTGCTCGCGCTGGCCGGCGCCGCGGACAGCGTGAGCGCGGTCTGCCGGTCGACGATCAACCAGACGGTCACGCCCGACGCGATGCGCGGGCGGATGTCGTCCGTCTTCGGACTCGTCGTGACCGGCGGCGTCCGGCTCGGCGACATCGAGGCCGGCGGGGTCGCGTCGCTGACCGCGGCGAGGACGTCGGTCCTCAGCGGCGGACTCGCCTGCATCGTCGGGGTCGGGCTCGTCGTGCTCGCGTTTCCGTCGCTCGTCGCCTATGACGGCGGCGACCGGCCCCCGATCGAGCCGGTCCCGGTGGTCGAAGCCGGAACCGTCTGACCGCCGGCGGCGCCCGACGGATCTGGGAGCATGCCGGCACGTCCCGCCCACGCCTTCCCTGGAGCCTCCCGGATGACCCCCTTCACGCACAAGAACCTCAAGGAGATCGACTCGTCGGCCGGTGCGCTCGCGCCCGACTTCGACATCAGGTTCGCCCGCAGTCATCTCGATTCCGAGCACCTCGGCGTCAGCCTGATGACCTACGCACCGGGCTTTCGCCCGCCGTTCGCACACAGCCACCTCACGCAGGAGGAGGCCTACGTCGTGATCAGCGGGTCGGGCCGGGTCAAGCTCGACGACGCGATCGTCGAGCTGCGCCAGTGGGATGTGATCCGCGTCGCCCCGACCGTGACCCGGGCGTTCGAGGGCGGACCGGAGGGCATGCAGGTGATCGCCGTCGGCTCCGACCGGCCGGACGGCGGCGACGGCCAGATGGCCCGCGACTGGTGGACCGACTGACCCGGGTTCGCGCCGCGCGGCCGGGCCGGTTCAGCTCTCGATCTGGACCGGTGTGCCGAGCGGGAGCTCCTTCGCGAGGCGGGTGATCTCCGTGTTGCGCACGTGGATGCACCCGTGGCTGACGTTCGAGCCGATCCCCGCCGGGTCGTTCGTCCCGTGGATCGCCAGCTGACCCGGCCCGCCGCCGAACGATCGCAGGACGTTGGAGAAGCCTGACAGGCCGAACGCGTACGGCCCGTAGGGTCCGTTCGGGTTGATCAGGCGAAACAGCGCGGTGATGAAGTAGACGCCGCGCGGCGTCGGCGTCGCCGCCTGGCCGACGCTGATCCGCTGGCGGTCGACGAGCCTGCCCCGCCTGGTCACCGTCAGCCGATGGCCGCCGAGGCTGACCTTCACGGTGTAGGGGTCGTAGAGCAGCTTCGCGTGAGTCGTCTTGATCCACCCGGTCGTCCCGTCCGGACGCACCGGAACGTAGATCTGGAGCCAGCCGTTGTGGGCCTGCTTGACGAGGAAGACAAGCGGGATGCCAGGCTCGACGGGGTTGGCCATCGTCTGGAAGGCCCGGCCGGCCCGCGGCCGGTGGTAGATCCTGACCAGTCGCGACCGGACGGCCGCGACGACGCTCTCCCCGGGTATCGCGACCAGGCTGTGGCCGCCCGGCTCCGGCCCGGCCGGGGGGACGGCACTCGCGCCGGGAGAAGTCGCCCCGAGCCCGCTGACCGCCGGCTCGTCGAGCCGGCCGCCCGCCGAGGGTTTCGTCGAGCCGCAGGCCGAGACGAGGATCGCCACGGCGAGCGCAACGCTCGCCAGCGCAACCACGCGTCTCACCCCGCCGAGCATCCCCACCCCCGCACCGCGCGATGTCATCGGGCCGGAGACTAGTCAAGCCGACCGCCGGCGGGGAGAACCTCGACGGGGACCGCATCCGTCGCTAGCCTGAGGGTGTGGGCTCCCACACCAGACGCGAGCTGCTCACCCTCGCCGGGGCCGCGACGCTCGCCTCGGTCGCGGTCTCCCCGCTCGACGCGTTCGGCCGGACCAGCCAGACCACCGGCCTCGCCCGGCGCCTGGCGGGACCGCTCGTACTGCCCGGGCAGAAGGCATACCCCGCGGCTCGCGAGCTCTTCAATCCCCGCCTGCAGATCTCACCGCGGGCGATCGCCTTCTGCGAATCCTCCCATGACATCGCCGCCGTGATCGACTTCGCCCGATCGACCGGCTGGCCGATTGCCGCGCGCAGCGGACGCCACTCGTTCGCCGGCTACTCGAACACGACCGGGATCGTCGCCGACGTCTCCCGCCTCGATCACGTCCTCTTCGACCCGGCGACCCAGACCGTCCGGGTCGGGGCGGGGGCCGACAACCAGGACGTCTACGAGAAGCTCGTGCTCGCCCACGGCGTCGCGATCCCGACCGGGACCTGCCCGACCGTCGGCGTCGCCGGCCTGACGCTCGGCGGCGGGTTCGGTCGTCTGATGCGCAAAGCCGGGCTGCTCGTCGACAGCCTCGTCGCGGTCGACCTCGTGCTCGCCAACGGATCCGCGGTCCGCGCCAGCCCGACCTCGGCGGCCGACCTGTTCTGGGCCTGCCAGGGCGGCGGGGGCGGGAACTTCGGCATCGTCAGCGAGTTCACGTTCGCCGTACAGCCGACGCCGACCGTCACGACGTTCGGGCTGAGCTTCGACTGGTCGCTCGCCGCCCCAGCGCTCGACGCCTGGCAGCGGACCGTCCCCCAACTTCCGGACGCCGTCTCCTACTCGACGTTCCGGGCGATCCGGACACCCGCGGCCGGCGGCGCGTTCAAGCTGAGCGCGACCGTCGGCGGACACTTCTACGGCGACGAGGCCACCCTCCGCCAGCTGCTCGCCCCGCTGATCGCGGTCGGCCCGCTCCGCACGACGATCAACTCCGTGCCCTACGCCGTGGCCGCCCTCCCCGACGGCTGCACCCGCGCGAGCACCGGGCTCGTCTCCTGCAGTGCTCCAAAGCACCCCAACTACCAGCGATCGGACTTCGTCGATGCCGTCATCCCGGCTGCCGGGATCCAGGCGCTGCTCGGTCAGGTCGAGCGCTGGCCCGGCGGCCCAGGAGCCGACGAGGGCGGCGTCCAGCTCGAGGCGCTCGGCAACTGTGCGATCAATCGCGTCGGCCCCCAGGCGACGGCCTTCGTCCACCGTGACTCGCTCCTTCACATCGTCTACCTGAACTTCTGGGGGGCCCAGGACACCCACGCCGTGGTCGACGCGAACCTCGCCTGGACGAAGGAGATCTATGCCGCGATGCGGCCATACGCCTCCGGCTACGCCTACCAGAACTACATCGACGCCAGCCTGTCGGATTGGCGCCACGCCTACTACGGGGTCAACTACGCCCGTCTCCAGCGCGTCAAGGCCCGCTACGACCCACACGATCTGTTCCGCTTCGCCCAGGGGATCCGACCCGCCTGAGCCCGCCGACGCGGGCCCCACACCCCGCCCGGCAGGGAGCCTCCCGGTCGAGGTCGCCCGGCCGGCTGGTGGCCCGCCGGTCCCCCGACCGCGGCTAGTGTCCGCGTCGGCGCCGCAGCGCCGCGCCCGCGACGCGTTTGCACGTCGTTAGGGGCCGGCCGGAAAAGTGCGCCGGTGGCGCCAGAAATCGCTAGATTCGTGCTTGCCACTGCCTACGCGAAGGAGAGCCAGTATGAGTAAGAGCAACAAACGGTCCCGCAAGGCGCCCGGGCGCCTGATTCCGCGCGCGATCGTTGGCGGATACTTCATTGGACATGGGGTCCAGAAGCTGTTCGGTGTGCTCGGCGGCCACGGCCTCGAGGCCACCGCCGCGCACTTCGAGACGATCGGTCTCAAGCCGGGCAAGGAGAACGCGATCGCCGCCGGCGTTGCCGAGACCGCTGGTGGGGCGCTCCTGGCGCTGGGCCTGCTCACGCCGGTTGCCGGCGCCGCGCTCGTCGGGACGATGGTCACCGCCGTGCGGACCGTCCATCTCGAGAAGGGCCCGTGGCTCGCGGACGGCGGGTTCGAATACAACCTCGTCCTGATCGCCGCCGTCCTCGCGATCGTCGATGCCGGAAAGAGTGGCGACTCCGGTGGGCTTCGCGCGCTCCTCGCGCTCGCCGCCGGCGCCGCCGCGTCGACCGCGGTCATCGAGGCCGGCAAGAAGGCCTAGTTCTGCCGACGAACGGAGTCGGCCGGCGGATCTCCGGTCGGCTCCGGCTCGTCAGCCCGAACGCACCTCGACGCTCCCCGGCCGTCCGCCGCCGCCGTCGCCCTTCATCGCGCACACCCGACCCGTCGTGCCCCTCCGCCCGCTGAGCCACAGGAGCCCGGCGAAGACGCCGAGACCGAGGACGTTCAGGAACAGCTTGTAGTCGACCTCGATCGATCCGAAGACGCCGGACCGGGTCGGGCGCGCGTGGGGGATCAGTCCGAGCCCGCCGAACAGGCCGTCGACGATCAGGGCGCCGACGACCATCGTCACGAACATCAGCAGCGTGATCCGCACGGCGAACCTCCGCCCGTAGTACTTGACGTAGATCGCGACGATCGGTAGGACGATCAGGTCGGCGAAGACGAACGCGATCACCCCGGCGAAGCTGATCCCGCCCGACCAGAGGACCGCCGCCAGCGGGACGTTGCCGACCGAGCAGACGAAGCTCAGCATCGCGATCACCGGACCGACCACGACGTTCTCGATCGTCCGCAGTCCGCCCGGCCCATGGACGAGGAACACGTCGCCGAAGAAGCCGTTCCCGAGCAGTCCGATGAAGCCGGCCAGGAAGAAGCCGATCGTGACCTCCTTCCAGACCATCGACACGTCGTGGCGGAAGTTGTCGGCCACGTCCGACCAGGCCGCCGCCGAGCTCAGCCGTTTCCGGAGCGGGATCCGATCGTCGTCGGCGGCGTGGTGGTGGTGGCCGGCGCTCGTCGCCTGCGTCCGCCGCCGCGCCTCGTCCTCGACGCGGCGGGACACGAACACCCGCAGGAGCAGCGTCATCCCGACGATCATCACCAGTCCGCCGACGAGCTCCCCGAGCGCGAACTGCCAGCCGATCAGCAGCCAGATCACCGCGCCGAGCTCGACGACCAGGTTGGTCGACGCGAACTGGAAGGCCAGCGCCGACGCCGCTGACGCGCCCTTCTCGAAGAGCGACTTCGCGATCGCGATCGCCGCGTACGAGCACGACGACGACGCCGCCCCGAGGCCGGTCGCAAGGGCGATCGGCCGGGGTCCATCGCCTCCGAGCGCCGCCTGGATCCGTGCCCGGGGCACCCAGGCCTGGACGATCGCGCTGAACGCGAAGCCCAGCACCAAGGCCCACCAGACCTCCCAGGCCATCAGGAACGTGTTCCCGAGACCCCGGCCGATCGTGTCGATCACGCTGCCCATCGTCTGCTCCTCACCGCTCGTCCGACGCTCCACCCGGAGTATACCCCCGGGGGGTTTATCTCCAGGTTGGCGTGGCGCCGCGCCGCCGGGCGTTCCGAGGATGTCCCGGCGGATGCCGGAGCGCCCGACCGCCTCGCGTATGATCGGATCATGTCCACAGACCGGGGCTACGCAGACTCCAAGGACCAGATCCAGAAGCGGCTCGCCCGGATCGCCGGTCAGGTCGGAGGCGTCTCTCGCATGGTCGAGGACGACCGGTACTGCATCGACGTCCTCACGCAGATCTCAGCGATCCAGGCCGCGCTCGATCGGGTCGCCCTCGGGCTGCTCGACGGTCACGCCCGGCACTGCGTCGTCGGCGCCGCCGAGGACGCCCAGGGCGAGCGGACCGAGGAGATGATGGCCGCCGTCGCGAGGTTGATGCGCCGACGCTAGGAGGAGAGATCCGCCGGGCTGAGCTGGGGCTGAGGGGAGCCGCGCGACGAACGGGGTGAGGCCCGGCTGGCTCCTGCCCGGCGGTCCGGGGGTGGATGTCGAGTCGTTGATCGGTGAAATGGTTGCCTGAGTCACTCGGGTTCCGCACTTTTCGCTCGGCCGGCTGCACGTCGGTCCG
>DATCEH010000013.1:0-6578 GCA_036510225.1 Solirubrobacteraceae bacterium
GCATCCGTCGCGCTCGGGTTGTTCACCGTGACCGTGAACGTGAACGTCCCACCCGGCTGCGGCAGAGTCAACGGACTCGCCGTCTTCGTAACCGCGATCACCGGCGCCGGAACCGTGACGAGCTCGTTCGGCTCGTTGCACGTTCCGAGGACCGGCGCGTTGGCCGCGTCGCCGCTGTAATCGGCGACGAACCGGTAGGTGCCCGGGGCTGGCGGCGTGAAGGTGCCGGACGAGTAGCCGCCGTCACCGGCGACCGTAACCGTCTGCGTGAAGGCCGGTGGATTGCTGCAGCCCGCGTCGTCCGGGCCGAAGACCATGAAGGTGATCGTCCCGGTCGGGTTCGCGCCGCCGCCGAGGTTCGCCGTGTCTGAGATCGCGCCATGCGGGGGAACGGGGCCCGCGGCGGTGGTCGAGAGGGTCGGGACGAGGCGCGGCGTGATCGTCACGGTCGCGTGCGCGGTCGCCGGTGGCGGCGTGAAGCCGTTGGAGTCGATCCCGGTCACCGTCACGATATCGGTCTGCGAATCGCCGGCGACGCCGGTGAAGGGCCCGGGGAACGAACACGGAGCGCTGGTCGCGCCGGGAGCGAGGGTCGTCCCGATCAGCGCGCCGCAGGTGCTGCCGGCCCGGGTCGAGAGGTCCCCGTAGATGTTGTCGAGCAGGCTCGTGATCGTCACGGGATCGATCGTGCTCGGGTTGTTCACGGTCACGGTGAAGGTAAAGGTCCCCCCGGGTTGCGGCAGACTCGGAGGCGTCGCGGACTTGGTCACGCCGATCAACGGCGGGGGCAGGGTCACGGACTCGTTGGCCTCGTTGCACGTGCCGACGACCGGCTTGTTGTTCGTGTCGCCGCTGTAGCTCGCGACGAACCGGTACGTCCCGGGGCTCGGCGGGGTGAACGCCGATGACGTGTAAGTCCCGTTGCCGCTGACCGGCACCGTGGACGTGAACGCGGGACTCGTCGCGCAGGTGGCGTCGTCCGGGCCGAAGACCTCGAAGGTGATCGTGCCGCTGGGCGTCGTCCCGCCCGTAAGGTTCGCGGCGTCGGTGACCGCGCCGTGGGGCGGGGCGGGCGTGCCGACCGTCGTCACCAGCGCCGGGACCGCGAGCGGCGTGATCGTCACCGTCGCGTGAGCCGTCGCCGGGGGCGGCGTGAAGCCATTGGAGTCGATCCCCGTCGCCGTCACGATGTCGGTCTGCGAATCACCGGCCACGCCGGTGAAGTTCCCTGTGAAGGTACAACTCGGGCTGGTCGCGCCCGGCGCGAGCGTCAGCCCGATCAGGCCGCCGCAGGTGCTTCCCGCCCGGGTGGAGAGGTCGCCGTAGATGTTGTCCAGCAGGCTGGTGATCTTGACCGGGTCGGTCGCGCTCGGGTTGGTGACCGCCACGGTGAACGTGAACGCTCCGCCGGGCTCGGGCCGGCTGAGCGGCGCCGCCGACTTCGACACCGCGAGCTCGGGCGGCGGGAACGAGACCGACTCGTTCGCGCCGTTGCACGTCGCCGGGATCGCCGCGTTGCTGGGGTCGCCGCTGTAGCTCGCCTCGAAGCGGTAGGTGCCGGGGGCGAGCACCGTGAACGGGCTCGCCGTGTACGTCCCGTTGCCCGCGACCGCGACGACCGAGCTGAAGATCGGAGCCTTGCCGCACGTCGTGTCGTCGGGCCCGAAGATCTGGAACTGGATCGTGCCGGTCGGCGATGACCCACCCGTGAGGGTCGCCGTGTCGGAGATCGTCGGGTTGGTGGCCGGCGCCACGGGCGCGGCCGACGACGCGAGCGTCGTGATCCCCGGCGTCGCCGGGGCGACGGTCACGCTGGCGGTCGCCGTCTCGGCCGGAGCCGGGTTGCCGTCCTCGAGATCGGTCCCCGTCGCGGTGGCCGTGTTGGGGATGATCCCGGCGGTCGTCAGCGTCTTCGAGCACGTGTAGGTCCACGTCTCGCCCACGCTGAGGATCCCGTCGCCGCCCGTGTCGCCGCCGACGAACGTGACCGGGGAGCAGTTCGAGTCGGTCAGCGTCACCCCGTTGATCGGCGCGTTCGTCCCGTCATTCGTCTCCGTGTAGGTATAGGTCACCGGCAGTGGCGCCTTGCCCGACGTCGGACTCGCCGACTTGGTCAGCGTCGTGTGCGGCTGCGTGACGGTCACGCTCACCGTGTTCGCCTTCTGCGTGGTGTCCGGCGATCCGCCGACGGGGAAGTCGTGGAGGGTCCCGGTCAGCTGGTCGGTCGCGAAGATCTGGGTGACCCCGGGGTCCACGTTGACGACGTAGGAGACCGTCGCCCCGACCTGCTCACGCGGCGTCCCCTCCGGGAAGCTCTGGCCGGTCGCCAAGGTCGTGGTCGGTCCTGACGCGGTCCCGTCGGGGGCGGGGACGGTCAGCGTCGTGGTCGCGTTCGTGACGTCGCAGCCACCCGGCGTGTCGTTCTCGAAGTCCGCGCTGTAGTGGATCGTGTCGCCGTTGCGCACGACGATCTTGTCCTTGTTCAGGGACAGGCTCGAGGAGTTGTTGGTGCAGCCCGGCGGGCTGATGTCGGCGGCAACCGGGTCGGCGACCAGCAGCATGCCGAGCAGCACCGAGGCCGTCGCCGCCAGCGCCGCGACCGCTGCCCGCCGGCCCAGGCCGATCGCGGGCGCCCCAATCACCGAGCAGTCCTACAGCTGACGCCGCCATGGGACGCGGCCACCAGGTACGCGCGGGCCGCGATCGGACCCGACTGCGTTGTGGACACGTGCCGCGCGATCCGCACGTAGCCAGCCATCCGTGAAGACCAAGGGACCAGTCCCCCGCCCACTACCCTCATCCGTGCCTCCCCTGAACGCCAACGCTATGTATTCGATGGCTCGGCGAGAGTGTACAGGAGTGATGTCCCCACGTAAACCATGTAGTGGCCACGTGGGCGAGCAATAGACATCACCAGAGTTCACTCGACGGAAGACGAGAAAACTCTATCTGTGGCGTGGTGGAAGTCACCCCCGGCACGCAGCGAGTCGGCCGGCGGTGCACGAGCGGGGATACGTACCGAGGGTGGTGTGTAAAGGGATCGACCCCGACCGCCGGGCACCGCGGCCTCGTGACCCGGGCGGGCGCGTGCCGGGCCGGTGCGCCGCGGTGGTTCGGCCGCTACGATCGCCTCGTGCGCGCGATGTCGAGAACACGTCTGAGTCACGGGGGTGTGCTGCTCGCGGTCGTACTCGCCGGCTGTGGAGGGACGAGCGCAGGCAGGCAGCCGTCGGTGGCGGTCTCGGCGAAGACCTCTCACGGGCTGAGCTACTCCCTACGGATCACCGGGACCGGGAGCGAGCAGTGCGCCACCTCGACGTACAGCAGCCCGCTGGCAAACGGCCGCCCGATCGTCGACACCGCACACTCCTGTGGCGTACCGAGCCCGGGACACCCCGTGCTGATTCAGGCCCACACGAGCGCGGAGTCGCTGGTCACCGACGTGACGGCGGGCAGTTGCGGCCGCGTGCGGGCCGGGTCCCGCGCGACCAGGCTCCGAACGGTCGTCACGCGCTGCACGACGGGCGAGCCGGCCTACCGCGTGACGATCCTGCCGCAGGCCAAACGCCTCGTGATCGCGGGGATCCCCGGTGCACCGGTTATCAACTTCCCCCGCCACATCTGCTCGACGGGCATCTGCATCACGCCGCTACTCGTCGTGGTGGTCCCCAAACCAGCGAAATGACGCCGCAACGGTCCGCTCACGCGGACGCGGCTAAGCCGACGATGCCGCGCCTTCCGCCTGGGACGGAGGTTCCGGGTGGTCGCCGTCGGTTGACAGCCGGGCGGTCTCGCCGATCGCCGAGAACAGCGCAGCCACCTCAGGCCCCATGAAGTAGTCGGTGCCGCCGTCCGGGCGACCTTCGGTGGCGATCGGTAGAGCCCGATCCAGGCGCCGCGAGTAGCGTCCCGGCCAGGCCAGGATGCCGGCCACGCCATGGGCTCCCTTGTCGAGCTTCAGTCGCGCGGCGACGTCGTTGCCCGAGAACCGTGTGCCCGGCGAGCTCGCCAGGAGGTCGAAGAGCTCGCGGGCTCCCGGCGCCAGACGCTCGTAGAGCCATGCCGCCCGATCTCCGTCGGAACCGGACCAGACCTCGAGGTCGTGCTGATGACGACCGGGCCCGCCTCGCCGGCCGGGGCCGCCCGGACCCCGCCGCCAAGGGCCGCGCCCCGCGTCCGGGTCGGACGCCAGGAACGACGCGAACCACGCGTAGAACTCGGCGACCCGATCCTCCGGGACCGGCACGGTGACCTGCTTGTCGGCCATCAGGCGACCGGCTCGGTGTCCGTGGTCGGCACGGCTGGCGCGCTCGTCGCATCCTGCCTGGCGCTCGCGGCCGCGGTGCTCGCCGCCTCGGGTCCTCCACACCGGCGCTCGCCGCCGTGGCGTCCGCCGCGGTGGTGCCCGCCGCGGTGGTGCCCGCCGGGCCCATGTCCGCGACCGCCTCGTCGGCGTGACGCGCCGACCGCGAGGAAGCGGCTGTAGAAGGCGTAGAACTCCGCCAGGCGGTCCTCTGGGACCTCGATCGTGACCTGCTTATCCTGCTTGGGTGTTGTCTCTTGCGTATCCAAAACGCTCTCCTTGGTACTTGGCTTTACTTACATCTCCTACCTTAGCATAAGTAAATAAGTACGGCGACGAGCGGCGGCTTGGCCGGCGGCGCAACAGGCTGACGTCGGGCGCGAGAGTCCGACGACCGTCCCACGGCGACCGCCCGGCGCGCCATATAGTCGTGGCTACCGGGCGGCCGGACGGCGGCCTCCAGCCGACCAAGGAGCGTCGAGAATGGATGACAGAACGATCCACCGGCAGATCGAGGATCTCGTCGCCGAGGAGGAGGGCCTCCTCCACACCGAGCACGGTCTGGCCTCGTCCGAGCACGAGCGGCTGAAGGCCGTTCAGATCGAGCTCGATCGCTATTGGGACCTGCTCCGGCAGCGCCGGGCCCGCCGCGAGGCCGGCCTGAACCCGGACGACGCGTCGATTCGTGACGCCGGGACCGTCGAGGGCTACCAGCAGTAGTCGAGGGCTCCGACCCGGGCCGCCGCTCGAGGTGCGAAGATGAAGGGCATGGATACCGCAACGATTGACCAGGCATACAGTCAGCTTCAAACGGAGTTTCAGGACGTCGCCCAGACGGTTCAGGCGCTCGCCCAGAAGTTGCAGCACGCCGCCGACGCCGGCGACCAGAACGCCCGCGAGTGGCTACTCGACCTCAAGGGCGTAGCGCTGGATATCAAGGACGAGCAGATGCAGGTCAACAACCTGCTCAGCGCGATCCACGGCTTCGTGGCCAACGCGAACCAGGCCCCTCAGCCGCCGGTCTACGCCCAACCGATGCAGCAGCCGATGCAGCAGCAGGTCTACCCGCAGCAGCGGCGCGGCGGAATGTTCGGCAACTTCCTCAGCGGCGGCTTCGGCCAGGCGATGGAGATGGGCGCCGGGATCGGCCTCGGCGAGGACCTCATCAACAGCATCTTCTAGGCAGCCAGAGCTCCGGGCCGGCGGACGTCGTCGGTCCGGAGCTCTGGGGCTGTCTCAGCCGGTGGTGAAGAATCCGCCGCCCGAGGTGTTGATGCTCTGGCCGCCGCTCTGCGAGCCGTTGAAGCTCTGCGTTCCGCCCTGCGACGAGTTGCCGGATTGGTCCGGGCTCGCGGCCGAACCGGCGCTCGCGGCGGACGTACCCGTCGTCGCGCTCGCCGCGGCAGGGGCGGCCGTCGTGGCGGCCGGCGCCGCGGGGGTCACGGTCGCCGGGGGCGGGTCGGTCAGCTGCGAGGTCGTCGCCGGCGGCGCGGTGGTCGCCGGTGTCGTCGTGCCCGTGGTCGACGCGCCCGACGGCGAGTAGTCCTTGGCGCAGGCAGGAAGTCCGAGCGACTTCGCCTCGGCGTCGCTCCGCCTGCCGACGGTCGTCGCCTCGCCGCTGAGGCGCTGGATCTTCGACGCCTGCTTGGCGTTGAACGCGGCTATCGTCTCGCCGAGGATCGTCCCCTGCTCCTTGGTCGAGGCGATGAACGCCGCATATGTCTTTGCCTTTGCGGCGGGCGCCTTGATCGCCTTGAGCTGGCTCACGAGCTTGGTGATGATCGTCCGGTTCGCGCGGATGTCGGAGACCACGTTGGCCGCGGTCGGGACCGGTAGGGCGACGACCTTCGCGCCGGCCGCTGCGCACACCTTGTCGGCCCGGGAGGCGAAGCTCGGCGAGGCCGCCTTCGTGGCCGCCGCCTCGGCGACCCCGGCGGTACTCGCCAGGACGATCGTGATCGATGCTGCGAGCCCTGCTCTGGTCATCGATTGCCCCTAGCTTCGAAGTCGTCCCGCCGCGGTCGGTCGCGGCGTCCAAGCCGGACACGATAGCGCGAGACCGACCGCCGACCGCCGGGCCTCCCGTCCGCCGGTGCGGCCAACCCGCCGCCGCGCCGGCTGGCAGGGCCGGGGACCCTGGGAACCCGGTGATGGCCTTTCGAGGCAGGGGTTTGCGATCGCCCGAGGTGGATGCGAGACCTTCGTCGCGAAAGTAGCTGACTGAGGCAGTCAACTACTTTCGTTGGAGAGAGTCCCCTTCTCCACGACCCGGTCC
>DATCEH010000014.1:0-15467 GCA_036510225.1 Solirubrobacteraceae bacterium
CTCTCTCTCTCTCTCTCTCTCTCTCTCTCTAACGAAAGTAGTTGACTGACTCAGTCAGCTACTTTCGCGACGAAGGTCTCGCATCCACCTCCGCCGCCCGGGAGGACCCCGGTCGATCACATCCAGTCCTCGGGGAGCCCCCAAGCCGATCATTCGCCGGGATGCTCGCCAAGCCGCCGCCCGCGAGCGTCGTGACCGCCGCGCGATGTCACCCACATCGAGCCTCTAGGATGCGTGGCGTGTTGCGGTCCGCATCCCACGGGGAGGCTGGTCGGGGTGGAGTCCGGCGGCGCACTCGCACCTGACCGACTGGGCCGGCGGCGCTCGCCTGCGGCCGCCGGCGGACGCCCCGGCGGGAACCGCTTCGTCTCATTGCTGTCGACCCTGCTCGTCTTCGGCGGGCTGGTCCTCGTCTGCGATCTGGCCACCGTCGTCGTCTGGCAGGAGCCGATCTCGGCCCTCTACGCACGCATTCGCCAGCAGGATCTCTCCGGCCAACTCGCCCGCCGGGAGGCGAGCGGTCCGACCACGGCCGAGGCCCGGACCCTCCAGAACCTGCCCGGCGACAGCCAGCGAATCGCCCTGCTGGCCCGGCAGCTTCGCCGGACCGCGCCGCGGGGAGCGGCCGTCGGCAGGATCCTGATCCCGTCGCTCGGCGCGAGCTTCGTCCTCGTCAACGGAGCGACGACCAACGCCCTCAAGGAGGGCCCTGGGATCTACTCGCAGACGGCCTTCCCGGGAACCCCGGGCCGGACGACGGCGATCGCCGGCCACCGGACCACCTACCTGGCGCCGTTCCGTCACGTCGACAAGCTGAAGCCCGGCCAGACGATCCACATCCAGATGCCGTACGCCGACTTCACCTACGCCGTGCAGATGACCCGCATCGTCCTGCCGACCGACCTCGGCGTGATCAAGTCGGTCGGCTACCAGCGCCTCGTGCTCAGCGCCTGCGATCCACCGTTCAGCGCGTCGAAGCGGATCATCATCTTCGCCCGGCTGATCCGGCACGCCGTCCGCGGACCGGACTTCCCGGGGGCGGCCGCGACGGCCACGATCGGCCAGAGCACCCCCGGGGTCGTGATCCTCGGCCTGATCGCCGCGGGCGTCCTGATCGTCATGCCGCTGGTCCTCTACACACTCGGTGCCAGGCTGTGGCGTCGCTTCACCGCTCGCCGCTCGCGGCGCTCGCCGCGCCGCGGGAGAGGGCCGGCTGCCGACGCGACGAGCTGAGGCCGGCGGGTGACCTCCGCGTGGCGGGCTGTCAACGGTGGCAGAGCTCGGTGGGACCGGCGGTGCGACTCGCGTCAGCCGGCGGGTCTCGAGTCGCCGATCGGCAGCTCACACCAGACCGTCGTCTCCCCGTTGGTCTCGACACCCCAGCGGTCCGAGAGCTGGTCGACCAGCAGGAGACCGAAACCCCCGTCGACGCCGGGGCGTCCCCGCAGCGTGGGACCGGCCGATGCGGTTCCGGAGTCGGTAACGCTGAGGCGGAGGGTCCGACCGGTGATCCGCGCCCCGATCCGGATCGACCCGGCCGGGTTGGCCTGGGAGTGGACGAGGGCGTTGGTGACCAGCTCGGAGGCGAGCAGCCGGGCGCTGTCGCGCTCGCCGGGATCGAGGCCGAGCCCGTCGACTGCCCGCCGGGCGAGCCCGGGCGCGGCGGCCGTCATCGGCAGGGTCAGTGCGACGACGAGTTCCGACGGCGTCAGCTGGTCTGTCTGATAACCCTCGATCTCGATTCGCCTACCCGGGCCGGCACACCGGGAAACGCGCGTTCGGCTGGGCGCCGATCACCCGCCGGACCACGGCCGGATCGGTCAGTCCGGGTCCTGAGTCGGTGAGACTCGGCGGGCCGGTTGCCCGGCGGGAGTCCCGGGTCTCAGGCGCCGGCGTTGGAGGCCGGCTGCTTGTCGTCGGTCCGGGTGTCCTCGCCGCCGAGCGCGACCGTCGCGCGGGCGGTCGCCAAGTGGTAGAGGATCAGGATCTGGACGAGTGCCAGGGACTCCGACCGGTGGGGTTCGTTGCCGATCTTGAACTCACCGAGGTGGTCGGTGCGCAGATGGCTGGCGAAATGCATCCGGTCCCAGATCAGCTCCTCGATCGCGCGCGTGCGCTCGGGGTCGAGGCCGCCGGGGATCCGCAGGACGCACTCATTCTCGCGCCCCTCCATCGAGATCGCGCCGTCGCTGTGCTCGACGAACATGCCGAGGTCGGGGTGGGGGAGACCGTCGCGCAACGTCAGCTGTGCATCGAGGTTGGCCTGGTCGCCGGTCTCACCCTCGTGGAAGGAGACGACCATGTCGGCGTAGCGCTTCTGCGGGCGGATGAACGACGCGGAGTCCTCCTCACGACGCTCGAGATCGGCGAGCACCTCGGCCTCGGTGTAGCCGCGGCGCGTCGAGTCGCGCTTGACCTTCCACTTGCGGCGGAGGTCCTCCGGGGGATCGAGATAGACACGCACGTCGTAGGCGGCGCGGAGCTCGGCCGTGTGATACCCGAGCAGACCCTCGATCACCGTGAAGCGCTCGGGCATCGTGTAGACCGGTGGGCCGAACGTGCCGTCGCCGTGCTTGTAGACCGGCTTGAGGATCGGATCGCCCTGGCGCAGCAGGCGGAGATGCTGGGCCATGATGTCGATGTAGTTGCACTCGGGGTCGAGCGGCGTGATCTTCCGCTCGGACCGCTGCTTGCGGTCGTACTTGTGGTAGTCGTCGGTGCAGACGTGGGTCACCGACTCCTCGCCGAGCAGGCTGACCAGCCCCTTGCTGAGCGTCGTCTTGCCGGCAGCCGAGTCGCCCACGATGCCGAGGATGATCGGACGGGGCATGGCCGGGGCTACCGGGCGATCCGGCACGCGCGGCGGGAGCGGGGAGATGGGGGGAGGATGGAATGTGCCAAGTGCGTTAAGGCGGGATGTGGAGTTCGCTGACGCGAAGGTGGGCGATTGTACGCTATGGCGGGGGGCGATTGCATGCGACGAAAGACGAGGGTGGTCGACGTGAGTCTGACGGCCAGGCAGAGACGGGCGGGGGGCCGGGCGGCGCGGAGTCGGGTACCCCGCTCGAGCCACGCCGAATGGCGGGCGCCGGCCGGTCGGCCGGACCCGGTCGCCGTGCTCGAGGAGCAGGCGAGGACCCGGGTCGACGAGCTCCTGCCGATTCGCTACGCCCGGATGATCGTCTCGCCGTTCGCCTTCTATCGAGGGGCCGCGGCGATCATGGCGGGCGACCTCGCGGCGACACCGACCAGCGGCGCGGCGGTCCAGCTCTGCGGCGACGCGCATCTCGCGAACTTCGGCACGTTCGACTCGCCCGAGCGCGACCTCGTCTTCGACGTCAACGACTTCGACGAGACGCTGCCCGGCCCGTGGGAATGGGACGTCAAGCGCCTGGCCGCGAGCGTCTGCGTCGCCGGCCGCGAGCGGGAGCTCAAGCGCAGGCAGATCGCCGCGGCCGTGACCGGCACGGTGAGGGCCTACCGGGAGGCGATCAACGGCTTCGCTGTCGAAGGCAACCTGGCCGTCTGGTATTCGCACGTTGATGTGGCCGGTCTCGTCGAGAGCATCCGCCGGCAGGGGATCGACGTCGGGAGACTCGGGCAGCTCGAGCGGGGCCTCGACCGCGCGCGGCGGAACACCGGTCTCCACGCCCTGGGCAAGCTCACCGAGACGGTCGACGGGACGATCCGCTTCATCAGCCAGCCGCCGCTGCTGGTACCGGCCGACGAGCTCCTCTCGCCGGAGGACCGCGACGAGGCGAGGGCCAGCCTGGAAGGGCTCCTGCGCCGGTATGGGGCCAGTCTCGGCGACGATCGCCGGCGCCTGTTCGAGAGCTACCGGTTCGTCAGCATGGCCCGCAAGGTCGTCGGCGTCGGCAGCGTCGGAATGCGGGCGTGGGTCGTCCTCCTGGTCGGCCGCGACCAGCACGACCCGCTGCTGCTCCAGTGCAAGGAGGCCGTCGCGTCGGTGCTCGAGCCGTACGCCGGTCCTTCGGCCTACACCGATCACGGCCGGCGGGTCGTCGAGGGTCAGCGGCTGATGCAGGCGGCGAGCTACATCTTCCTCGGCTGGAACGCCGTGCCCGGCCGGGGAACGGCGGACGAGCGCGACTACTACGTGCGCCAACTGGTCGACGGGAAGGGCGGCGTCGACGTCGACGTGCTCACGGCGCGCGGACTCGCCGCCTACGGCCGGCTGTGCGGATGGACGCTGGCCCGGGCGCACGCCCGGTCGGGGGATCGCATCGCAATCGCCGGGTACCTCGGCAGGAGCGAGAGCTTCGACCACGCGGTCGCCGCGTTCGCCGAGCGCTACGCCGATCAGAACGAGCGGGACCACAGGGCGCTGGTCGAGGCCGTCAGCGTCGGGCGCGTTCCGGCCGCCCCGGCCCCGGCCTGAGCGCCGCGATGGGGCTGATCAATCCCGGGGACGTCGTCCTCGTCTCCCGCAACGGCCGCCTGTTTCATGCCCGGATCAGGGGCCGCGACGCGTCCGGTGGATATGCGATCGAGCCGATCGAGCGGGGCGTGACCTATCGCCACGCGGCAGCCAGGGAGGTCGTCGATCACTGGGCGCACACCCGCGAGGCCCGGCCGCCGCGCCCGGCTCCGGGCCAGCTTCCGCTCGATGCCGTGCTCGACGACGGGTTCTGACTCCCCCGGTCGTGTACGACGGCTGACGCCGTCGGGTGAGAGTGCGATCATGTGGGGAGCAATTCCTCCCGACCGAAAGCGAACGCCAGTGCCCTCCTTCCAGACCTCCACAACGCCTGCCGCCGCATTCGGCGCCGAGCGCGCCGAGCGGGACTTCCTCAGGCAGGTGTTCGCCTGGATGTTCGCGGCTCTCGCGCTGACGACGGCGATTGCCGTCTGGTTCCATGCGAGCGGCTCGACGCTGAACTTCTTCGCCGATCACCGCGGCCTCTTCATCGCGGCGATCGTCGCCCAGTTGGGTCTCGTCGTCGTCCTCTCGGGCGCGATCAACCGCGTCTCCGCACGGACCGCCGCGCTCCTCTTCTTCCTCTATGCCGGCTTGACCGGTGTCGTCTTCTCGATCCTGCTCGACGCGTACACGACGGCTTCGGTGGTCGGGGCGTTCGCCGGGGCGGCCGGCGTGTTCGGCGGGATGGCGGTCTACGGCTACGCGACCGACCGCGACCTCAGCGGTCTGCGGGGGATCCTCTTCGGCGGGCTGATCGGCATCGTCGTCGCGTCGATCGTCTTCATGTTCGTCGGCGGCAGCACGTTCAATCTGATCATCGGCTGGGCCGGCGTGATCATCTTCTCGGGATTGACGGCGTACGACATGCAGTCGCTCAAGCGGATCCGCTCGAGCGGGCAGATCACCGCGGAGAACGACGAGAAGCTGGCGATCTTCGGGGCGCTGCGGCTGTATCTCGACTTCATCAACCTGTTCATCTCGCTGCTGCGGATCTTTGGCAATTCCCGGTAGCCGGCCGCCGGCCGGGATCGAGGCGGCATGACCGAGCCTGTGAGGATCGCCGTCGCTGGTGGTGGTTACGGATCGAAGGTCGCCCTCCCGGTCTACGCCGAGCTCGCCGAGTTCGAGCCGGTCGCGATCTGGTCGCGGACCCCGGAGCGGGCCCGGGAGCTGGCCGGCGCACGGGGTCTTGAGCTGGGAACCAGCGATCTCGACGAGCTGCTCGCGGTTCCCGGTCTCGAGGCGATCCACGTGGCGACGCCGGTCTCGCTGCACGCGGAGTTCGCGATCGCCGCGGCCGAGCGGGGTGTCCACGTGATGTGCGAGAAGCCGGTCGCGATGAACCTCGAGGAGGGCCGGCGGATCGCCGCCGCCGTCGACGCCGCCGGGGTCGTCGCGGCCGTGAACTTCGGCCGGCGGATGCAGGAGACCCGCCGGCGGCTGCGGGAGCGCACGCGCGACGTGCTCGGTGAGCTGCGGATGGCCTCGATCTCGCTGGTCCACACCGATCACGCCGAAGCCGGGTCGCGGCCGTTCACCTGGGTCAACGACAGCCGCATGGGTGGCGGACGGCTCCAGGGGTATGGGGTCCACGACCTCGACCTCCTGCTGGATCTGTTCCCCGACGTCGAGGCCGTGACCGCGGCTACGGCGGTCGGCGTGCCCGAGCGGACCGGCGACGACGAGGCCGTCCACCGGGTGACGGCCGACGATGCCTACGTGATTCTGCTCCGCTTCACCGGCGGCGGGCTCGGCGTGGTCACGCTGACCTCGACGGCGCGTCACCCCCGCGGCGACCTGGTCGAGCTCCACGGGGATCGGGGCACGGTTCGCCTCGACGGTCAGCGGCGGCTGTGGTGGGGCCGGGCGGGGGAGGAACTCCGCGTGGAGGGCCCGCTCGAGGCCAACTCGAGTCACGCGTTCACGTCGATCGCCAAGGCTTTCTACGCGTCGATCCGCGACGGTGCGCGGCCCGAGCCGTCCCTGGCCCACGGGCTTCGGGTGCAGGCGGTGCTCGACGCGGTCCACACCGCAGACATCGAGCGGCGCTGGGTCCGCCCGGCCGGGGTGTGACGGCACGCCCTACCCGCGCAGGTCTGCGAGCAGCTCGGCGAGGACCAGTTCCTCGGGAACCATGCACCCGGTCGACGCCAGCGCGTCGGCCAGCAGACCGGTGACCGTCCGCCGGCGAGTGTTGAGCGGGCGCAGGGCCGCCTGGCTGCGGCCCACGGCCTGCTGATAGGCGGCCGCGTCATAGCGCCACGGCCGGACGCCGGCGTCCCGGACGAGAGCCTGGTGGATCGCCAGGCCGTCCCAGTCGAAGTCCCCGTGGTGGTGCAGTCGGGCACCTGCGGCGCGAAGCTGGCCGAGCAGTGTGCTGACCGCGGCGCTCGGCCATCCTCGGGTACAGACCAGTGGCAGACAGGTCCGGCCGAGCGCACGCTCTGCCGCGCGGACGACGGTCGGGTTCTCGCAGACGAAGACGTCGCCGGACCGCCACGTGACCGGTGACGCCTCGAGCTGCGCGAGCGTCAGGACCGCGTGGGCGCCGCGCAGGGCGGTCAGCGCCGCACCGACGGGTGTGTCGGGGTCGACGGGAAGGTTGAGCGTCAACACGGTCGAGGAGAGCGGGTCGGTCTCGACGCCCCATTCGAGCCAGATCTCGCGCGCCGAGAGTCCTCCCGGCGCCCTGCTCAGGCGGTCCAACAGCCCGCGGGCGAGGCGCTCGACCTTCGCGTCGACGTCGAGCATGTGGGCGTCGCCGCTGAAGAGCTGTGCCGAGAGGACAGCGCGCTCGACCACCGGCACCAGCGGAAGCCTGATCACGACGTCGAGCGCCGCAAGCCACGCGGGAACATCGGCCGTCCGGATCGCCGTGGTCTCGAGCACCTCGGCGAGCGCGGGATGTCGCCCGACGGCAGGATGGCCTCGCACGCGCGCACACTGTGCCGAGTCGTGATCGCGCTTGTCGGCCCGCTCGGCCGGCCGGTCGCGGGGTGCGCGACCCGCGTAGCGGCGGTAGGCCTCAGGCAGGTCGATCCCGTCCTCGGCCACGGCCTGCTCGAAGCGGGACAGCCGCGCTCGCAGGTCGCCTCCGGAGAGGATGCGCCGGCGACGTCCCGGCCATGCGAGGGCGTCGAGGGCATCGGCTTCGGCGACGGTCAGGCCCTCGACGACGAACGTCCCGTCGCTGGCGTGGCCGACGCGTTCGCGCGCGCGCAGTGCCGACGCCCACACTCGTGCGAGGGCCGGGTCGCCGGCTGCTCGGCTCACCCGACGAGGAGTTCGGCCTGCTCGAGCTCGCGCAGGACCTCGCCGTTCCAGCGAAACCGGATCGCGTGGACTCCAGGCTCGCCGTTGGTGCGATGCAGCTGGTAGATCGCGAGTGCCGGGACCGTGATGTACGTGCCCCACAGCTCGTGCGAGGTCATCACCAGGTCGAGCCCGAAGTCGACGGTCGCGCCGAGCACGCGCTGACGTGTGTCGTCGTCGATGCCCGAGAGCGCCTCGTCGAGGAAGATCATCCGCGGCGCGGTCGTCTCGTCGTAGAGGGCTGCGGCGGCCGCGAACAGTGGCAGGTGGATCAGGACGGCCTGCTCGCCGCCGGAGCCGACCGCATGACGCTTGCGGGTCAGTCGCTCACGGGTGCCGCCGTGCTCCTGGAGGAGGTCGAAGTCGTGCCATGCCCGGTAGTCGAATGCCGCCGCGAGCGTGTCGGCCATCGCCTCGCCGCCGATCCGCCCAGCGCCGCCGGGTGCGGCGTTGCGTGCCGCGTCGATGCGCCGGCGGAAGAACTCGACGAGGCGGTCACGGTCGTCGGGTCCCGCGCGGGTGATCGCGCGGCGCAGGAGTTCGACCATCGGACGGAGCGTCTCGTCGTCATGCACCCGCCAGTCGAGCTGGATCGTCTTGCCGCTGGCCGTCGGGCATCGGCGGAGGATGGCGTTCATCCGGGCGACCCGGTCGTGGACGCCGCGGATCCGAACCCGCAGGTGATCGGCGAGCTCCTCGACGAGCGTGGCGCCGAAGACGCGCCGCTCTTCGGCGCTCAGCAGTCGCTCGCGCTCGGCGAGGTCGAGGTCGAGCCCGCGCAGAACCTCGTCGAGGGTCCGGTCGGCCGGTCCCTCGGTGACGCGGACGACGAGCACGCTGTCGTGCGCCTCGGTGTAGACGCCGAGGTCCGCCTCGGCAAGCTCCTGGCCGAGATCCATCACCGAGCGGGAGACTCGCTGGGCCAGCTCGCCGGACGGTGTGCTGACGCGCGTGACGTGATCGGGCAGCCCACGGACGACCTCGAGCGCCCGGGTCAGCGGCCACTCGCCGGCCTGCGCGGCGTCGTTCGGGGCCTCGGCGTCCAGCGCGGTCGTGAGCAACCCGTCGCGGGCAAGGCCACGGATCGCGCTCAGCGCGACCTCGCGCGCGCCGCGCGCCGCGTCGCTCGTGGCCGTGGCGTCGCGGGTGTCCCGCGCCGCGTCGCGCGCCGCGTCGTGAACCCTTGCCAGGGCGTCCGCGTCGGCCCGCTGCACGCTGCGCAGCGCCTCGAGCGCGGCGGTCACCTCGGCGTGGCGGCGGCGCAGCGCCGCGCCCTCCTCACCGAGCGCGTTCTCGCGGGCGGCGTGCTCGGCCGCGAGGCGCGCCGCCTGCTGCTCGGCGGACACCGCTTCGCGGCGGCGTTCGTCGGCTCGGGTCCGTAGCTCGACGCGACGCTCACGCCGGCCGGCCAGCGTCTCGCGGGCAAGCACGAGACCTGCGAGCTCGCGGGCCACGCCGCCGACGGTTGCCGCCAGCTCGGTGCAGGCCTCGCGGCGCGCCTCGAGCGCGTCGTCGTCGAGCTCCGGTGGCAGGCCGTTGCCGACGGCATGCTCGCGTCGGTCGGCCTGGGCTCCGAGCAGGACGGCGGCGTGCCTGGCCGCCTCGGCCTCGGCCTGGCCGTGCTCGTTGGCGGCCCTGGCCTCCAGGGCCACGGCGACGTTGAGGCTGCGCAGTGCGGCGGCGAGCGGGGCGGCCGGCGGGAAGCTGGCGAGCTCGGCGTCCAGCGCGGCCGAGCGGTCGGTGAGCCGTTCAAGGCTGGCGTCGATCGCGCGGAGGCTCTCCGCCACATCGTCCAGCGCGGTGCGGACCTCGGCCAGCCTCCGCGCCCGGCGGGCGGCTCGGGCGCTCGCGCCGAGGTGCTCGGCCTGCGCCTTGGCGCCGCGCCCGCGCAGCGGACCGAGCACGAATGACCCGTCGGCGCCGATCGCCGCCGTCGCGCCGGTCCCCGCGGCCGTCGGGCCGTAGGCCACGCTCGCGAGCACTCGCTCGATCCGCGACGCATCCAGCGGCGCGGCGGGATCGGGCCGCAGTACGGCGGCCAGAGTACTTCCGTGCACCGGCGGCGCGTCGTCGCCGACCAGGGTGTCGAACGTGTCCGGGTCGAGCAGTGAGCCATCGGGCGTCAGCCATGCGTCGAGCAGGCCGGCCGCGTGGAGGGCAGCCTCGATGCTGGCTCGTTCCGCGTCTCCAACCTCGGCACGGAGGTCGGCCGCCCGCCAGAGTGGGGCTCCCGGCCGACCGTCGCGTGGGCTGCGCGCCCACGGCGGCATCCCCGGCGGCTCGTCGTGGTCGTGCTCGAGGCAGCGGGCCTCGTCCTCGAACAGCGCGCGCTGCTCACCGACCGCAACCAGCCGTCCTTCGAGGGTGGCGCGCTCGGCGGCAAGCTGCGAGCGGACGCGTCCGACTGCCGGCGCCAGCAGCGGCTGGACGTCCTCGGCGCTCACGCAAGCCGTGTGCACGGCGGCGAGCTCGTCTGGCTCGAGCGTCAGCTCCCGCAGGGCGCCGGCCCATCCGCGCACCGCGTCCGTGCGTGCGGATGCCTCGCGCTCGACCTGTGCTTCGGTCTCGAGGCGCAGGTCGCGGGCGGCGACGAGACGCTCGACCGCGGTCTCCAACGTCGCGCGCGCCCGCGCGACCGCGGCCTCTGCGGTGCGCACCAGGCGTCGCAGCTCGCCCTGTCGTACGAGGACGGCTCGCGTGCCCCGTGCGAGATCGCGCAGGGCATCCCGCCAGGCCGCCGGCTCCAGGCCGCACGCGAGCTGCTCGCGCAACGTGGCGCCGCGCTCGGCCAGACCGGCGGCGCGGGCGACCGCGTCGATCTCGTCGAGGCGCTCGCCGACCCCGGCTTCCGCCGCCGCGAGGGCTGCCGTCGCGGTCAGCAGCTCAGCTTCGGCGCCGACGAGCTCGTCCGCCGCCTCGGCGGCGGCGTCGCGGCGAGCGGCCGCCGTCGCGCGCTCGGCCGCGACGGAGCGGCCGAGCTGGGCGACCTCGGCGACCGATGCCCAGGCTGCCGACGTGACGAGCGCGCGCTCGGTGCCCTCGAGCGTCGTCAGCTCGGCCTCGCGCTCGGCTTGCAGCGCGGCCAGTCGTGCCTCCTCCTCGCCCAAGCCCTGGGCTCGCGAGGTTGCCGCCCGCAGCGCCTCCGAGGCCGTGCGAGCCGCCGTGTCGGCGGAGCGCAGCCGCGCTCCACGCTCGCGGACGAGCGCCTGCGCATACGCGCGGTAGGTGCGGTCGTGGAAGGAGCGCAGCCGCGTGCGGTTCGCCCGGATCCGCACCAGCCCGGCCTCGAGCGCCTCGAGCTGCTCGAGTCCGCCGGCGAGGCGGCGGAGCAGCCCGTCGTCGACGGCCGGCAGGCCGGAGCTGAGCATCGTGGCGACACCGGAGGGATCGAGGCTCTTGGAGAGGTGCGGGCGGCGCAGCTGGCGCATCAGCTCGAGCATCACGCGGTACTCGTCGGCTGTCGCGAAGCCGAAGACCCGCTCGCGCAGCCACTCGCGGTATTCCGACGGCGTGCCGAGCAGCTCGCCGCGGTCGCCCAGCACGGCGATCAGCTCGGTGCGTGAGAGCGGCTCGCGGTCCGGGCGGACGAGGCGGACGTCCTCGCCGACACGGCCGTCCATGAGGATCCAGTACCAACGTGTCACCCCCGGGCGGTCACTCCAGGCCTTCATCCCGATGCCCGCCGTGACGCGCTCGGTCCCGCCGTGCCCGTCGTCGCGCTCGAACTCGATCCACACGTAGCCGACACGGTTGTCCTGTTCGACGCACCCGACGAGGTTCCACTTCATCTCCTTCGCGGTGCCCGCGAACGGGTCCAGGCGGGTGGGGGAGATGTCGCCGTCCAGGCAGAACGGGAAGAGCAGCTCGAGGACCTTCGTCTTGCCGGAAGTGTTGTGACCGCGCAGCAGCAGGCGGCCGTCGGCGAACTCGAACGTCTGGTCGGCGTACTCGTACAGGTTGACGATCCCCGCGCGCGTGGGCACGAAGCGGGCGGCGGTCATCTCGGCTCTCCCGGTGCACGACGAAGCTCGGGGTCACGGAAGCGGTGGGCGAGCGGCTGGAGGCCCAGGGCTCCGGAGGGGTCGGCGACGACGAGATCGAGTGCGACGAGGATTGCGACTGCATCGGCGGCCAGCGCGGCGACGACGGCTGGGTCGCGGGGGTCGCGCTGCCAGTGCTCGCGATGCTCGGCGGCGAGCCCACGAACCAGCGCGACGACACGCTCGGGTGCAATCGCGGCAGACGCCTGCGCATTCGGACGGGCCTCGCGGCGCAGTGCGTCGCAGAGCAGGAGGGCGGCCTGCTTGGTGGTCGCGCGTGTCGGGAACGGCACGTCGGTGAGCGCGCGGTCGTCGGTGACGAGCGCGGTCCCCTCGGCCCGGCGCTCGACGGCAATCCCGGTCGTGCCGCCCACGGCGTCCTCGATCCGCGCCCGCTGTCCAAGAAAGTAGGTTCGCGCGCCATCGTCGAGCTCGTCGAGCAGGAGCACGGGATCCTCGATCAGGCGGCGGGCAAGCCCATGGGCGACGGAGCGCCTGGTCCCCTCGGCGGTCGGGGCGTAGCCCTCGCTGAGCGCGTCGATCTCCGGTGGCGTGGCGGCGGCGAGCGCTTGGGCGGGGTCGCGCAGCAGGGCTGCGAGACGGCGCCGGTCGACGGTCAGGAGAGCCTCGTCCTCGCCGGCCTCGAGGCTGCGGTAGCTCGCCTTCGAGCCTGCGGTGTGCTCGAGGACGCCCCACGCGACGAGCAGCTCGAGCCCGTCGGCGAACGCGAGCCGCTCGGCCCGGGACTGGAAGTCGACGCCGATCGGCGGATCGCAGTCGGCCGCGGCGGCCGCCGTGTCGCGGGCGAGCTCGGCGAGCGCGGTCTGCGCCCCGCCGCGCTCGAGTGCTGCCAGGGTGCAGAGCAGCAGCACGACGCCGCGGTCTGACAGGCGCGGCCATTCGTCGCGCGGGCGCCTGCGGCCAGACTCGCTCGCCGGAGGCACGCGCAGCGGTCGCCGGGCCGAGCGATCCGTCGGCGCGCCGACCAGCCTGGCCGCCGTGCTGCCGACGTGCAACCGGTAGCCGAAGACGTCGGTGGCGCGTCGGGCAAGCTCGGGCTGGTGGCGGCGCACGAGCGCGAAGTCCGGATCGTCGGCGCCGAGAAACGGCGCTGCGAGCAGCGCCCGAAAGGCGGTCTGCCGCTGCTCCTCGGCGTCGAGCTCGCGGACGTTCATCGCAGCCGGACCTCGACCCTGTAGTCGGGCGTGTCGAGTCGTCCGTGAGGAACCCGCAGCAGGGTGCGGGCACCGTCCGCCGGGGCGACGAGGACGATGTCGGCGCGGCCGTCGCTGGAGCTGGCCCGCCGGCGGCCGTCGACGGCGGGCGTCTCGTACGCGCGCGACACCCAGCCGAGGAAGTGGCCGAAGCTGGCGGCGTCGAGCTCGTCGAGGACCGACAGCGTGAGCGGGCTGCGGTCGGCGAAGCGGCGCAGGACGGCCTCGAGCTCGACCCGTTCGGCGTGCCGGCGCTCCATCATGCGGGCGTGACCTCCCGCAAGGTCCAGTATCCGCGCCGAGCGCCCACGCCCCGGCGTCGGTACGCCCGGCCGGCGCATGTGCGCGACGACCGGTGCCGGTGGCGCCGCAGACCACGGCGTGCGGCCGGGGGAGGCGACGTCCTCGAGATCGCCCTCGGGGACCCCGACGTGGCGCGGCTGGAGGAGCCCGAAGGCTCGCCGTGCGACTTCGACGGCCGTGCCCTCGGGTGCGCTTGTCGCGAGGCCGGCGAGGTGCAGCAGGACACTCGCCCGGTCGACACGGTCAGTCCGCCGGGCGATCAACCGCTCGGCGATGTCGAGGAGGGCACGGATCGCCTCGACGACGTTTTCGTCGAGCGTCCGCCACGGCGAGCTCGCCGCGTGGTCGTCGCCGACGAACCACGTGCGGACGCCGGCCCACTGGGCGGCGAGCTGCTCGGCGCGGCGTGCGCGCTGCGCGGCGGCCGGCGCGCCGCCGGGCAGCTCGACGAACTCCTCTGCCGCGACGATCAGCCCGACCAGGCGCGCCGCGGGAGCGGCGCGCTCGATCCGCTCGATCGCGGCGAGCACCTCGTGGGTCCAGCGCCGGCGGTCCCGCCGGAAGACCTCCAGATGTTCGACGATCGTCTCCTTGGAGCGCTCGAACTCCTCCTCGTCGACACGCTCGGAGCGGCGAATCAGGGCACCGAGCGACGACATGAAGGTCAGCGCGCCGGCGTGCAGGGCCTCGACCTCGCCGAGCGCGCGCTCGAGCTCGGTGCGCAGCCGCACGCCGTCCGGCTCCGGTGCCTCCAGCTCGTCGGCGAGCCGCTCGAGCGCCCGGCGGACGGCCGGGATCCGCTGGCCGTCGAGCACGGCGTGCTCGCGTCCGAGGCCGTCCAGCCGCCCGAGCAGGTCCTCGGTCAGGCGACCGGCCGGCGTGACGTCAAACGTGAAGCGGTTGCGTCGCCACTCCTGGGCCGACGCGGCGAGGCTGGCGTCGTGCTCCTGCTCGATCGCTCCCCACGCGACCAGCTGGGCGAGGCGGTCCTCGAGCAGCTTCGAATCGACTCGCGTCCCGTAGCGGGCGGCGAGCCGCTCGGCGATCTGCGGCGGTCGCAGGCGCAGGCCGAAGGACTGGTGCTCGAGGAACAGCACGCGCATGACCCGCCGGTAGGACTCAGCCTCGTCGGCGCTGGCGTAGCGCAGCACCAGGTGGCGGCGCAGCGGCTCGTCGGCGGCCGGCGGGAGAGGCGGCGGCGGCGCGGGCGACGGCGTGACGTCAAGGGCCGCGCGCAGGGCCGGTGAGAGGTCAATGGCCAGCGCGATCACCGACCTCCGTCTCAGGGGGCTCGACGAGTCCCGACGGGGCGATTGCGCGGAGCTGCTCCAGCGACGGGGCCTCACGCTCGATCCGGTGTGCGGTGGACACGACGTCGTCGGTAAGCGCGAGCGGCTCGGCCCCGCGTGCCAAGGTGGCCCGTCCGAGTGCGTGCAGCTCCCCCGGCAACGCCGCATCGATCGTCGTGATCTCGAGCGCCGACGTGCGCCGACGGCGCTCGACCGAGCCGATGCGCCCATCGCGCCGGGCCGCGGCGATGACGCCCTCGAGGCACACGAGCGCGGCGATGCCATCTGTCTGCCGCGGCAGCGTCGCGATGGCCTCGCGAGTCACATCGAGCGCGAGCACCGGGTCGCGCATCGCACGCAACGAGACAACCAGCAACAGGGCGCTCTGGTCGTCAGACGAGTCGACTACGCGCTCGAGCATGAGGTCCATGGTGAGCACCCGGTCGGACGGACAGAGGCGTCGGTCACCGTGACCCGCGGGGAGGACCCGGTGGCCCGAGTACCGCTGCGTCGCGGATGCCCCCCGTACCCGGCGGGGTCGGGGGTGTGCCGTCGCCGGAGCTCGACGAGTGGGTCAGCTGGTGCGGATCAGGCGTCCCGTTGAGCTCACGCTCGGGTGCTTCGACTGGCCAGGCTCGCCGAGAAGACGAGCGCCGGGGAGGCCCAGCCCTCTCTGCCGTGGGACTGGGTGGTGGAGGAGGGGACTCTCCAACGAAAGTAGCTGCCTGAGTCAGGCAGCTATTTTGCGATGAATGTCTCAGCATCCTGCTCCGCCGGCCGGGCCGAGTCCGATCGATCACATCCGACACCCTCGCGCCGACCCGCCCCCCCCCCCCCCCCCCCCCCCCCCCCCCCCCCCCCCCCCCCC
>DATCEH010000015.1:0-33144 GCA_036510225.1 Solirubrobacteraceae bacterium
CGCGGACGCCGACCTCGTCGCGGATCCCGGCCAGCGCCCGCCAGCCGGGCAGCACCTCCCCGGCGTGGACCACCGTGACGCCGGCCGTCTCGAGCATCGCCGCCGACTGCTCGGCCGACGGACGCGCCGGCCCGCCGAGCGCACCGAGCACCTCCGCGACCGTCGTGCCGTGCTTGGGTCCGAGCGAGTCCCCGCAATGGAGGACGATCCCAGCGCCCGCGCTCGCCGCGACCACACCGGCCGCCAGTGACAGGTTGGCCGCGTCGGCGACGCCGTCGTAGGCGCCGGCGCAGGCCACCAGAGTCCGTCGGCTGCTCGTCTCCAGGGGCACGGAGACGTCGCGCAGCGCCTGCGTGAACCCGGCCAGCTCGGTCGGCGACTCGCCCTTGATCCGCATCGCCACGAGGAACGCGCCGGTCTGCGCCGGCGAGACCTCCCCGGCGAGCAGCAGGCCGAGTGCCGTGCGGGCCTCGCCGAAGCTCAGGTCGCGGCTCCCCCGCACGCCGGTCCCGACGGCCTTGATCGTCGAGCGGAAGCCGGCGTACGCCGCCCGGCCCTGCGCGCCGACGCGACCCTGCGCCCGCTCGGCGGCCGAGAGCTCAGGCATCGAAGCGGTACCCCACGCTGCGCACGGTCTGGATCCGTCCTGCACTGTCGGACCCGAGCTTGGCACGCAGCCGTCTGATGTGGACATCGACGGTCCGCTCGCCGCCGTAGTAGTCGTATCCCCAGACCCGGCTGAGCAGGGCCTCGCGCGAGAAGACCCGGCCCGGGTGGGTCGCGAGGAACTTGAGCAGCTCGTACTCCATGAACGTGAAGTTAACCGGTTGACCGTCGACCGACACCTGGTAGTTGGCGAGGTTCAGCTCGAGACCCCCGACCCGCAGGACATCCCCGTCGACGCCCTCGATCTGCTGGCGCGCCCGGGCGATCCGGATCCCCAGCTCGACGCAGGAGAACGGCCGGACGATCAGCTCATGTCCCTCGACGACTCCGGCGCCCGCGCTCAGATGACCGGCGTCGAGCGCGACGACCCGCGGCACCTCCGAGAGCTCGACATCCTGCTCGAGGCGTTCGCACAGCTCGACCACCGGAGGCCCCTGCCCACCGGCGACGACCAGCATCAGGGTCGGCCGGCGCTTGGCCCCGCCGTCCTGCGAGCTCGGCCGCAGCGATCCGTCGGTGCCGACCCGACGCGAGCTGAATCCGAGTTCGGCAAGGAATTCGGCGCTCTCCTTCGCCTCGTCGGAATCTGTCGCGTAGATCCAGGCTTCACTCACAGCCAAG
The DNA here is from genome assembly GCA_036510225.1 of Solirubrobacteraceae bacterium. Lineage (GTDB taxonomy): Bacteria > Actinomycetota > Thermoleophilia > Solirubrobacterales > Solirubrobacteraceae > Palsa-513. The sequence goes on from DATCEH010000015.1 coordinate 1,288, forward strand.
TAGAGCGTACGGCCCAGCGGTCGAAGCCACCACCTACCCGGCGGCCTACCGGCTAGGACACACGGTCCACCCAGGTCAGTCCCGGTCAGTCCCGGGCTCGGCCCCCGCCGGGTCCCCGGCGCCGTCCCGCGGGCTCACGGCGCGCACGTCCCACTCGAGACCGGCGCGGTCGCGCCCGCCAGATCCCGCGCTGTTGCTGCGTTGCCGACCGCGTAGCCCCCCAGAATGCCTCCGCCGAAGGTCTCGGCGACGATCGTCGCGACGACCCGGCCCCGAACGTCGACCATCGGTCCACCCGAGTTGCCGGGAATCACGAGACCCCGCAGGGGTGTGAGCAGCCGTCGCACGGACCCCTTGCCGTTCGCGTCCGGCGCGTTGCGCTCGATCGTCTCGCCGATCCGACCGGCCCGCAGCACGAACGGTCCGTCGGCCGGGTAGCCGAGGATCGCCGCCGCTCGGTCGGCCGGCGGATCGCTGACCAGCGGGAGGGCCGGCGCCGCGAGCGTCGGAACCCGCAGCACGGCGATGTCGTTGCGCGTGTCGAGTCCTATCACCGCGGCCGGAAGCTCCGGCGGGTTGCCGCCGACCTCGACGACCGTGTCGCGCTCGCCCTCGACGACGTGCGCCGCCGTGACGACCTCGCCGGGCGCGGCGACCCACCCGGTCCCCTCCCGGCCGACGCCGCACGCGCTGCCGAGCACCCGGACGACCGACGCCTCGGCCCGCTGCACGGCGTGAGAGCGGAGCACCCGCTCGGTCGGCGCGGCGATCTGCGCCTGCGGCCCGGCGAGCGCCGGAACCGGATCGAACGGCCTCAGCGCGTGCAGAAGACCTCCGGTCGACGGGAGCAGCCGGTCGAGGCCACGGATCGTCACGGAGTCGGCGACCTCCCGGTGGAGACCCGTCGAATCCGGCACGGCGAGCGCGACGGCACCGAGCAGCCAGGCGATCCCCAGCGCGACGCAGGCCGACAGACCCGCCCCGAGCAGGCCGTCGGCCCGGCCGAGCGACGGCGCGACCCGCGCTCGCAGGCGCGCTCCGGCACTGCTCATCCCGATCGCCAGCGTCCCGCCGATCATGATCGCGCCGAACAGGCCGAAGGCCGGCGTGACAAGCGTCCTGTCACTCGGCGGGAGCATCAGACCGGCCAGCCAGGTCGCGATCAACGCGCCGACCGCGAACCCGAGCAGCCCCAGCCCGCTGATGATGAAGCCGCGGCGGAAGCCGACCGCGGCGAAGTAGAGCGTGGCCAGGATGATCACCAAGTCGAGCACGGTCATCTCCTCAGTTTCGCTCCTCCGGGTAGGACTCCTGGGCCGATCGGCCCGGCGGCGCGGTCCTGCAGCCGGGCGCCCAGAAGCATCGGCGGCCACCGGCTGGCCCGATAGTCCAGACTTAACGCTCGTGAGCAAGGTCCAGAACAGATCCACGCAGGCCCGGCCCGGCCGGTCGGCCGACGCGACCCTCGTCGCCGAGCTGATCTCCAAGCTCCGCGCGATCTGCGGCCCCGAGCATGTCCTGACCCACCCGCACGACCTGCGCACCTACCAGTCCGACGGACTGCTCCACTACCACGTCGTCCCACCGGTGGCCGTCCTCCCCGGCGCCGCCGCGGAGGTCCGCGACGTCGTGCGGGCCTGCCACGAGCTCAAGGTCCCCTGGGTCGCCCGCGGCTCGGGGTCCGGCCTCTCGGGCGGGGCGCTGCCAATCGCCGACGGCGTGCTGATCGTGCTCAGCAGGATGCGCCGGATCCTCGAAGTCGATCTGGTCAACCAGCGGGTCGTCGTCGAGCCGGGCGTGACGAACATCGCCGTCGCCCACGCCGTCGCGCCCGACTTCGTCTACCCGCCGGACCCCTCGAGCCAGATCGTCTGCTCGATCGGCGGCAACGTCGCCGAGAACTCGGGCGGCGCCCACTGCTTCAAGTACGGCTTCACGACGAACTACGTGACCGGCCTCGAGGTCGTCCTTCCCGACGGCGGGGTCGTCGCACTCGGCGGCAAGGCGCTCGATCAGCCGGGCTACGACCTGCTCGGGGCATTCGTCGGCTCAGAGGGGACGCTCGGCATCGCGACGAAGATCACACTCCGCGTGATCCCGGCCCCCGAAGCCGTCAAGACACTGGTCGCGTTCTTCGCTGACACGCAGGACGCCGGTCGCGCGGTGTCGGCGATCGTCGCGGCCGGGCTCGTCCCCGCCGCGATCGAGATGATGGACGCCCTCGCGATCCACGCGTCCGAGCAGATGGCCCACGCCGGCTGGCCGACCGACGCCGGCGCGGCACTCCTGGTCGAGCTCGACGGCTCGGCCGCCGAGTGCCAGGAGCGCTTCGGTGAGCTCGAGGAGATCTGCCGGGCGGCCGACTCGACCGGCGTCCGCGTCGCCCAGACCGAGGCCGAGCGGGCCGTCTTCTGGAAGATGCGCAAGTCCGCCTTCCCCGCGGCCGGACGGATCTCCCCCCACTACTTCGTCCAGGACGGCGTGATTCCCCGGACCCGGCTGCCCGAGGTGCTCGGCCGGATCGAAGCGCTCGGGCGGGAATACGGCCTGCGGGTGGCCAACGTCTTCCACGCCGGCGACGGAAACCTCCACCCGCTCGTCTGCTACGACGGCAACGCCCCCGGCGAGGCCGAGCGGGCCGAGGAGCTCTCCGGCCTGATCCTCGAGGCATGCCTCGACGCCGGCGGGTCGATCACCGGCGAGCACGGCGTCGGGATCGACAAGCTCGCCTACATGGGCAAGATGTTCGCGCCGGAGGATCTCGCCGCCTTCGGCAAGCTCCGCACCGCCTTCGACCCCGACGGCCTCGCCAACCCCGGCAAGGCGATCCCGACGCCCCGCCTCTGCGGTGAGGTCCCCGGTCCCTACCGTGTCCATCCGCTCGAGGCGGCCGGCCTGGCCGAACGATTCTGATGGCCACGCGCGCCAGTTCGGGCGGCGGGTTGGCACCCGCGACGGTCAGCCCGGCGAGCGCGGCCGAGGTCGCGGCGCAGCTGGCCGCCGGTGGCCGCGTGCGTCCGGTCGGCGGCGCCACGAAGCTCGCCTGGGGCGCCCCCGGCGCCACGCCGGACCGCGAGCTCTCGACCGGGCGACTCGACCGGATCGTGGCCCACAACGACGGTGACCTGACCGCCGTCCTCCAGGCCGGTGTGCCGCTCGCCCGGGCCCAGGAGGCGTTCGCCCTGCTCGGCCAGCGGCTCACGCTCGACCCGCCCGACGGCGGCGGCCGCGCGACGATCGGCGGGATCCTCGCGACCGGAGACTCGGGTCCCCTGCGCCACCGCTTCGGCGGCCCCCGTGACCTGATCCTCGGCGTCCGCGTCGCACTCCCAGACGGGACGCTCGCCCGGGCCGGATCCGACGTGATCAAGAACGTCGCCGGCTACGACCTCGCCAAGCTCCAATGCGGGGCGCTCGGCTCGCTCGGCGTGATCTGCGAGGCCACGCTGCGCCTGCATCCCGTCGCCGAGGCGACGATCACCGTCCGCGCACGCGGGACCGACCCCGCGGTGCTCGCCACGGCGGCCAACACGCTGGCCCGGCATCCGCTCGAGCTCGAGTCGCTCGACCTGCGTTGGGACGGGCCGCTCGACGGCGGCTGCCTGCTCGCCCGGGCGGTCGGCCGGACCGTCGAGAGCAGCGTGCGGACGCTGATCGGACTGCTCGAGACGGCCGGCCTCGAAACCGACCGCATCGAGGACGACGACGCGGTCTGGGCCGAGCAGCGCGAGCGCCAGCGAGCCGCCCCCGGCGCCGCGGTCGTTCGCGTCTCGGGACTCCCGGCCGACCTCGAACGCGTGATGCGGGCCTCGCCGAGCGCCGTCGGCCGGCCCGCGCTCGGCCTGTTCTGGGTGCGGATCGACGCCGACCCCGCCGCCCTCGTCGCGCTCCGCGCCGCGCTCGGACCGGCGCCGTGCGTCCTGCTCGACGCCCCCGAGGAGCTCCGCGCCGCCGTCGACCCCTGGGCGCTCGGCCCGGGCACGGAGCTCGAGCTCCTGCGCCGCGTCAAGCAGAGCTTCGATCCGGCCGGCGTCTGCAACCCCGGCCGCTACGTCGGCGGCCTGTGATGGACGCGACGCCGTCGGACCCGCCGGTCCCCTCGCCGCCCGACTCGGCCTGGGACGATCAGCGCCCGCCGGCGCCGGCGTTGATCGACGACTGCGTCCACTGCGGCTTCTGCCTGCCGACCTGCCCGACCTACGCGCTCTGGGGCGAGGAGATGGACTCCCCCCGTGGACGGATCACGTTGATGGCGCTCGGCCACGAGCAGCCCGACCTGTCCGAGCAGATCGTCGGCCACTTCGACAGCTGCCTCGGCTGCATGGCCTGCGTGACCGCCTGCCCGTCCGGTGTCCAGTACGACCTGCTGCTGGCGGCCACCCGTCCACAGATCGAGCGTAACTACGAGCGAACCCCTGCCGATCGTGCCTTCCGCCGGCTCGTCTTCGCCCTCTTCCCGCATCCCGGGCGGCTGCGCGCGCTGGTTCCGGCGCTCGTACTCAACCGCCGCTACGGCCTCGACCGCCTGATCCCCGCCCGCTTCCCCCGCCTGCGGGCGATGGCCGCGATCGCGCCGCCGGTCTCACTCGACGCCGCCTGGCAGAGCCTGCCGGCCGTGACGCCGGCCCAGGGCGAGAAGCGGGGGACCGTCGTGATGCTCCAGGGCTGCGTCCAGCGGGTCTTCTTCGCCGGCGTCAACCGCGCCACGGTGGCCGTGCTCTCAGCCGAGGGGTTCGAGGTCCACGCGCCGCGGGCCCCGCGCTGCTGCGGGTCGCTGGCGATGCACACCGGCTACGAGGACGACGCGAAGGTCTGCGCCCGCGAGACGATCGCCGCGTTCGCCGGCTACGAGACCGTGATCGTCAACGCGGCGGGCTGCGGCTCGGGGATGAAGGAGTACGGCCACCTGCTCGGCGCCGAGCACGGCGCCGAGGAGTTCTCCGGCCGGGTGCGCGACATCCACGAGTTCCTCGCCGGAATCGAGCCGAGAGCACGGCGGGGTCCGGTTCCCCTCCGCGTCGCCTACCACGACGCCTGCCATCTCGCCCACGCCCAGGGCATCCGGTCGCAGCCGCGCGACCTGCTCCGGGCGATTCCCGGACTCGAGCTCGTCGAGCCCGCCGAGTGGGAGATCTGCTGCGGGTCGGCCGGTGTCCACAACCTGCTCGAGCCCGACGCGGCCGAGGCGCTCGGCCGGCGCAAGGCGGCCAACCTCGACGCGTGTGGCGCCGAGGCGATCGCCGCGGCCAACCCGGGCTGTGCGATCCAGATCGCACAGTACATCGACCGCCCGCTCGCGATCGTCCACCCGATCGAGCTGCTCGCCCGGTCACTCGCCGGGTAGTCGCAGGCGACGCCGGCGCGGCGCCGCCACGGGCGCTCGGACCGGGTCCGAGTTCGGTGAGAGTGATCCGTCCGGCCGCCGGCTGCGCTATCAGGAAACACAACACGAAACCCGGCGCGGGCATCTGGACCGCCGGGAATCAGCAGGGGAAACGTGTGCGATCCGAGCGGTCGGCGCACGGCCCGAAGTCGTCCAATCGGAGGTAACAATGCCGAACGCCTTGAACGAGGAGGCCGGCCCGCGCCCGGTCGCTGCGATGGAGGTTCTCGCCCGCGACCCGAGCGAGCGCAAGAAGTTCCTGAAGATGGTCGGGCGCAACGTCGGCGGCGCCGCCGCCGCCAGCTCGTTCGCCGTCTTCCTGGCCGCCTGCGGATCGAGCAAGAAGAGCTCGACCACGGCGAGCACCCCCGCGGGCACGCCGAGCAGCACTGGCTCCGGCAACGCCGGCGACATCAAGATCGTCAACTACGCGCTGACACTCGAGTACCTGGAGACCGAGTTCTACAAGAAGGTCGTCAAGTCCGGCCTCTTCAGCGGTCCGACCCAGTCGCTCCTGCAGACGATCGCAGCCCAGGAGCAGATGCACGTCGACGCCCTCAAGCAGGCCGCCGTCAAGCTCGGCGGCACGCCCGCCACGAAGGTGGTCGGCAAGTTCCCGGTGACCAGTGCAGCACAGGTCGCCAAGCTGGCGGCAACCGTCGAGAACCTCGGCGCGTCGGCCTATCTCGGCCAGGCGGGGAACATCGTCAGCCCCGAGATCCTCGCGTCGGCGCTCGCGATCCATACGGTCGAGGCCCGCCACGCGGCGGTCCTCAACACCCTGAACAAGCTGTCGATCACGCCCGACGGCGCGTTCGCCAAGCCGGCGGACATGGCCACGGTCCTCGCGGCCGTCGCGCCGTTCCTCCCCTAACCTCGTCCGCAAGCACAGAGAGGATCAAGTCACATGGCAGATTCCAAGTTTGCGGTCCCGCAGTTGGCCGCAGTCGAAGTGCAGGGTCTCACCCGCGAAGCCTTTCTCGTCCGTGGCACGTTGGCCGCCGTCGCCGTCGCAGGCGTCGGAGCCGCCGGCCCGTTCGTCAACCAGGCGTTCGGCGCGTCGGCACCATCGACGACCGGCGATCTCGGCATCCTCAACTTCGCGTTGACACTCGAATACCTCGAGTCGTACTTCTACAACACGGTGGCCAAGACGGCCGGGCTCACGGGTGACGCCAAGTCACTCGCCGCGTTGATCGCGGGCCACGAGGCCGCCCACGTCGCCGGACTGACGGCAGCGATCAAGGGAGCCGGCGGGACACCCGTCAGCTCACCCACGTTCAAGTTCCCCGCGTCGACGAAGACACAGAAGGGCTTCCTCGCGATGGCCTCGGTGCTCGAGAACACCGGTGTCAGCGCGTACAACGGGCAGGGACCGAACCTGATGAGCAAGGACATCCTCAAGACGGCAGGCTCGATCGTCCAGGTCGAGGCTCGCCACGCCGCGGCGATCAACTACATGATCGGCCTCAGCCCGACGCCCGCGATGGGCGGTGGCGCGTTCGACACGCCGCTGACCAAGGCCGCCGTGCTGAAGGCAGTGACACCCCTGATCAAGGCCTAGTAGGAGCCGGCCGCCAGAACCGGCGGCACCCCGGCGCGACGCAGCAACCACGGACGGCCCCGGCAGGAAGCTAGGGGCCGTCCGTCGTCCGCGGACCGGCCAGGTGTCCGCTGTACGGTCCGCGGCCGGTCAGGCAGGCCGCCCCGCAGCGCGCGCCGAGCCCGAGCGCGTCGGGCAGCGTGAAGCCGGCCCCGAGGCCGTAGGTCAGGCCGGCGGCGAACGAATCCCCGCACCCGTAGGAGTCGACGATCGGCCCGGGGATCGAAGCGGCCTCCCAGCGGCCGGCCCGCGCCGCCGAGGTCCAGCCTCCGCCGAGCTCGCCCTCCGTCGCCACGACGACGTCGGCCAGCTCGACGAGGTCGACTGCCGAGCGCGTCTCGCTCGGGTCGCCGGCGCTGAAGACGAGCGCGTCGAGGCGGACGCCGTCCGGAGGGACGACGCGGGCGCGGGGGGTCATCACCAGCACGCGGGCCCGCCGGGCGGCGGCGAGGGCCGCGGGGTCGCCGGCGGTGAAATAGACGCAGTCGTGGTCTGCGAGCAGCTCCCACGGGAGCGGATCGGAGCCGCGCGGGGCGAGCCGGTCGCCGATCGTCGTGATCGTCCGCTCGCCGCCGTCGTCGACAAAGGTCACAGCCCGTCTGGTCGGCTCGTCCCGGGCGGCGGCGTGGACGACGACGCCGAGCCGCTCGAGTCGCCTTTGGGCCCGACGGCCGAGCTCGTCGTCGCCGAGCGCGGTGAAGAGCGTCGCCCGCCCGGCCAGACGGGCCAGCGCGACGGCGGTCACGGCGCCGCCGCCGGCCGCCTCGTCCCAGGTCTCGGTCGCGTTGACGACCTCGCCGACGCGCGGAACGTGCGGCACGCGGGCGAACTCGACCCATTCGATGTGTCCGACCACGGCGGCGTTCACCGGGGTGCCCCGCGGCCGGCGGGAGGCGCGAAATGACGCCGCTTGCCGGTAGCTTTCGGCCGGGCGCGCGCACGCCGCTCCCGGAGACCCGTCCCGGCCACTGCTCTAGAACTGGAGACGCAATGCCGCAAGTTGAGTTCAAGGCAAACGGATCGACCGCCGCGGGCTACCTCGCGGTCCCGGAGTCGGGCAGCGGCCCGGGCGTCGTCGTGCTCCAGGAATGGTGGGGCCTTGACGATCACATCCGGAGCGTATGCGACCGCCTCGCGGCCGACGGATTCGTCGCCCTCGCTCCGGACCTCTACCACGGCGAGACGACGGAGGCGCCCGACGAGGCCCAGCAGAAGATGATGGCCCTCTCGATGGATCAGGCCGAGGTCGAGATGAGCGGTGCCGTGGACTTCCTCGCCGCCCACGACGCCACGACCGGCGACGGCGTCGGCGCGATCGGCTTCTGCCTGGGCGGCGGCCTCGCGGTCTGGACGGCGAGCATCAACCCGAAGGTCGGGGCGGTCGTCAGCTTCTACTACGTGATGCCCCACGGCAAGCCGGACTTCAGCAAGATCGACGCCCCGGTGCTCGGCCACTTCGGAACGGCCGACGACTTCATCCCGGTCGAGACGGCCGAGACGCTGCTCGGGGAGCTGCGCGACGCCGGCGTGAAGGCGGAGTTCGTCTTCTACGAGGGCGCCGGCCACGCGTTCTTCAACGACACGAACCGACTCGGCACCTACGACCCCGACGCCGCCGCGCGGGCCTGGCAGCGGTCGGTCGACTTTCTCACCGAGAACCGCTAGGCGGCGGGCCCACCTCGTCAGCGACGAGCGCGAAGAAGCCGGCGACCCCGAAGCCGAGCAGCGCGAACACGCCGATCGCGTGTGCCCAGCCGGCGTCGGCGACCGTCAGACAGCCAAGGCCGATCAGAAACGACGCGCCGGCGACGCGCGCGAGCAGGCCGGTCCGCGACGCCGAGAGCACGGCGCGGGGAGTGCCGGCCGGCGGAGGCTGCGGACTCGGGTGGTCGAGCTGACCGATCAGGACGAGTCGGAAGAGGAGGCCGAGCGACGGGAAGAGGATCACACCGCCGGCGAGGATCGCGACGACCAGGCAGACGAGCGTGTCATGCGGCGCGGCCGCCTGGGCGATCGTCAGGCCGGGCAGGATCGTCGGATTCTGGGCGATCGCCCACCCGGCGATCATCGCGGCCACGGCGAGTGCCGCGGTGACGCGGGCGGCCTCGAAGCGCGACGCGCGGACCAGCGCGAGCGTGACCGACCCGGCGAGCACGGACAGGACCAGCCCACCGACCGCGTCGGTCTGGAGCAGCCGCTCGTAGAGCGGGTGGGCGTCCCCGTGGACCACGACGATGCCGACGAGCGCGACCCCACCGGCCGACAGCCCGGCCGCGAGCGCCCGCCTGCGGAAACCGGCGGCCAGGTCGGGCTGGTCGAGGCGGCGGGCATCGGCCGCGAGGTAGACGGCCGCGAGGTAGGCCGAGGTCGCGACGGCGAGCACGCCGATCAGGAGCGAGGTCGGGTTCAGCCAGCTGCCCCAGAGGGCGCCCGCCGCGTTGCCGACCGGGACGCGACGCGACGCGATCGCCCCGACCATCGTCCCGAGGGCGAACGGCGCGAGCACCGAGGAGGCCGCGAGGACCGTGTCGATCGCCGCCGCCTCCCGCCGGCTGGCGCTCCCCGACCGGGTGGCGTAGGCCGTCCCGCGCAGGACGATGCCGAGCGCGGTGATCAGGAAGGGGACCGTCAGCGTGGAGGCGACCGACGCGAAGACGACCGGGTAGGCCGTCCAGATCACCGTGATCACGAAGATCAGCCAGACGTGGTTGGCCTCCCAGACCGGGGCCATCGAGTCGTGGGCGTGGTCGCGGATCCGCTGGCCCGGCTCGCCGCGACCGGGGAACAGCTGCCAGAAGCCAGCGCCGAAGTCGGCGCCGGCGAGCACCGTGTAGAGGACGAGGCCGATCCCGGCGAAGACGAGTGGCAGGTCGTAGAAGTGCATCGTCAGTCGCCGGCCGGGACGGCGGGCGCGCCGGTTGCGTCGGGAATCTCCAACGGGGCGCGGGCGAGCCTGCGCAGGACCCACGCGACGCCGACCGCGACGCCGGCATAGATCAGGGCGAGCGTCCCGTAGGCGACGGGGATCCCGTGGGCACCGGTCACCGCCTGCGAGGTGAGCATGACGCCGTAGACGACCCACGGCTGGCGGCCGACCTCGGTCGTGACCCAACCGGCGATCATCGCGACGACCGAGAGCGGACCGGCGAGGGCGACGGCCCGGTAGAACCAGACCGACTCGGGCAGCCGTCGTCGCCTGATCCGGACGACGAGGAACCAGACTCCGAGCAGGGCGATCGCCGTGCCGATCCCGACCATCGTCTGGAAGGAGGCCCGGACGACGTTGACCGGCGGCCGGCGACTCGGGGGCACGGAGTCGAGGCCCTTGACCGTGGCGTTCGGGTCGTGGAAGGCCAGCAGGGACAGCGCCTTGGGGATCGGGATCCCGTACTTGACCTGGTTGTCGGTGTACCAGCCGAGAATATGGACCGGCGCGCCCGACTGGGTCTGGCCGAGACCTTCGAGGGCGGCGAGCTTGATCGGCTGCGTCGTGGCGACGTCGCGGGCCGCCCAGTCGCCAACGAGGATCTGGACCGGCGAGGCGAGCGCGGCGATGCTCAGGGGGATCAGCAGTGCCGTGCGCTCATAGCGCCCCCAGCGTCCGCGCAGGCGTCCGATCGCGTAGGCGCCGGCGACGAGGAAGCCGGTGACGATGTAGCCGGCGATGTACATGTGTACGAGCTCGTGCCACAGATACGTGTTGGCGAACAGCGCGCTGAGGGGATGGACGTCGACCGCGTGCCCGCCGACGAGGCGGAAGCCCGACGGATGGTTCATCCACGCGTTGACCGCGACGACCATCAGCGAGCCGGTGAAGCCGGCGATCACGACGGGGATCCCCGAGGCGAAATGGGCGCGCGGGGAGAGGCGGTCCCAACCGTAGACGTAGATCCCGATGAAGATCGCCTCGACGAAGAACGAGAAGCCCTCGATCGCGAAGCCGAGTCCGAAGACGCTGCCGAACGTGGCGGTGAAGTTCGGCCAGAGCAGACCCATCTCGAAGCTGAGGATCGTCCCGGTGATCACGCCGACGGCGAACAGGGCGACCATGACCTTCGACCACCGCTTGGCGAGCACCCGGTAGAGGGGGTCGCCGGTGCGCATTCCGAGCCACTCGGCGAACAGCACGATCGCCGGAAACGCGATCCCGAAGGCGACCAGCGGGATGTGGACCATGAACGACAGGGCCTGCATCTGGCGGGCCTGGAGAAGGTACGCCTGGTGGACCGGACCAAGCGTCGTCGATCCACTCACGTGATCATTATCCCGGCCTGCGAAGCGGTCGAGCGACGATCCCGTCGCGTGACGAGGGATCCCGGCAGAGCTGTGAGCCAGGCGGCCGGCACAAGTCGAAGTCAATCGCCGTCGGGTGGACCAGCGATCACCAGGCTGGCGCCGAACGCCCACTCGAAGACGCCGGTCTCGCGCTCGGCGGCCCAGCGGGGGACGGCGAGATCGCCGACGCCTGCGACGAGATGGAGCTCGACCCCATCACCGGTGACCCGGACGTGGGCCTCGCGGACCGACTGGTCGCGCGAGCGCTCGAGGTCCTCGGCGAGGCGCAGGAGCACGGCCAGGCGCCGCAGGCGAGCCTCGTCGCCGGGCTCGAGGACCGGAGCGAGAAAGCCGGGGTCGGGCACGCCCTTGCGGTGGTAGCGGGCAGCCTGGGCGATCACGGCGACCTCGTTCGGGCTGTAGCCGGGCAGCCCGGCGTTGAGGATCAGGTAGCGAGAGTGCTTGTGGTGGTCGTCGTAGTCGACCGACATGCCGACATCGTGGAGGACGCTCGCCGCCCACAGCAGCTCCCGCTCGATCGGGTCGCCCGGGTGAAGCCCCGCGGCGGCCAGCTCATCGAAGAGGCCGAGTGCGAGCTCGGCGACGTGCCGGGTGTGCGGGATGTCGACCTGGTACTGGGCGGCGAGGTTGACCACGCTCGAATGGCGGACGTCGTCGAAGAGCGACGGCGGACCGGCGACGTGCTGCTCGAAGAAGACACCCTCCCGCAGACCGGCCTCGGTCGCCTCGATCGCGTCGAAGCCGCCGATCTCGAGCACCTCGCCGACGACGACGGCGCCGGCGAGAATCAGGTCGCCCCGCGCCGACTTGATCCCCGGGACGCCGGCCCGCCCGTCCGGGGGGAGCGCGGCGAGCCGCTCGACGAGGTCGGCGAGGGCGTCGCGGGTGACGACCATCCCCTGGACCCCGATCGACGGGAGCCCGGCGGCCCGCTGGGCGGCGGTCGCGAGGTTTCTGACGGTGCCACCGATCCCGACCAGACGGCGGCCGGTGCCGGTCAGCCAGTCGACGCGCTCGAGGGCACCGGCGACGTAAGCCCGCAGGGCGTCGAGCTCGCGCCGCTTGGCCGGCCTGTCCTCGGCGAGGAAGCGTTCGGTCATGCGGACGGCCCCGAGCGCGAACGACTCCGACTGGCGGGCGAGACGGCCCTCGACGCCGACGAGCTGCATCGACCCGCCGCCGAGGTCCAGGACACAGCCGTCGGCGATCGTCGTCGAGTTGACGGCCGCGAGGTAGCCGTAGTGGGCCTCCTCCTCGCGGGTCAGCACGCGGATCGCGAGGGTCCCGTCGAGCTGGGCCGGCTCGAGGAAGTCGCCGGCGTTCGCGGCGTCGCGGATCGCGCTCGTCGCGACCGCCTTGATCGCGTCGCCGGCAAGGCCGTTGGCGTGGCAGAACTGGGCGAAGACGTGCACCGTCGCGAGGGCCCGGCGGATCGGCTCCCGGCCGAGCGACCCGCTCGCCGCGAGGCCCTCGCCGATCCGGACGGGCTCGAAGATCTCGTCGGTCCGCTTCCACCAGCCGTCGCCCGCGGTGAAGACGACGAGGCGGAACGTGTTCGACCCGAGGTCGATCACCGCGAGGCGCTCGGGCATGCCCTAAGGATCGCGCAAACGGGCGGTCTCCCGCCGCCCGGCCCGGACGGCGGGAGAGCCGGCTACCCGGTGATCAGGCGTCGCGTCGGCTGATCACGACGCAGGCGACGGCCAGGGCGACCGCGGCATAGATGCAGAAGACGCCGAACCCGGCCCACGGGCCGAGGTCGGTCGGATCGAGGCGGACCTTGAAGATGTCGCTGCCGGCGTTGAACGGGAGATACGGGTTGATCGTGTTCTGCCACGACTGGGGGAGCGCTGCCGCTGAGAAGATCGGGAGGACGAAGAGCAGGCCGAAGAGGGCGGAGATCGCGCCGGCGCTGACCCTGATGATCGCTCCGAGGCCGAGCCCGAGGAGACCGAGGACGGCGAGGTAGAGGCCGGCGCCGGCAACCGCGCGCAGGACGCCCGGGTCAGAGAGCGAGGACTGGAGCTGGCGACCGGCGAACGCGGCCGGGTGCTGGCCGGAGAGGATCGCCTGGGTGACGAAGTAGGCGATGAAGCTCGCGATCAGCCCGACGACGAGGGCGACCGCCGCGAAGACGACGCCCTTGGCGGCGAGCACGAGGCGGCGTTGGGGCACGGCGCTGAGCGTGGCGCGAATCATGCCGGTGCCGTATTCGTTGGTGATGATCAGGACGCCGAGGACGCCGACCGCGATCTGGGCGAGGTTGACACCGCTGAGGCTCAGCCGAGTGGCGTTGAACGTCGCCCGGTCGTGGGCCTGGAGGTGGGCGGGCACGACGAACGCCCCGAGCACGCCGAGACCGATCGTGAAGACGACCGCGGCAAACAGCGTCCAGTAGGTCGAGCGGACTGACCGGAGCTTTGTGAACTCGGACCGCAGGACGTTGGTGAACTCGGTGAACGGGCTGTAGGCGACTTCGGGGCTGCTGATGGCTTCCATGTCTGACCTCACCTCTCCGCGGGCACGAGGGCGACGGCGCCGTCGTCGGTGCGGAAGTCGACGGAGTCTCGGGTGAGCTCCATGAATGTGTCCTCGAGCGACGCCTTGTGGGCCGAGAGCTCGTGCAGCGTCAGGCCATTGGCCGCGGCGAGCTCGCCGACGACCTCGAGGCTCGCGCCGCTGACGCGCAGGGCGCCGTCGGGATCGCGGACCGTCGCGGTGCCCTGGGCCTTGAGCAGCCGGGCGAGCTGGTCGGCCGCGGGAGACCGGACGCGGACGAAGTTGCCGGTGCCGCCCTTGAGGAACTCCTCGACCGTGGTCTCGGCGATCAGCCGGCCGCGGCCGATGATCACGAGGCGGTCGGCGGTGATCGACATCTCGCTCATCAGGTGGCTCGAGACGAACACGGTCCGGCCTTCGGCGGCCAGCGACTTGAGGAGGTTGCGGATCCATTGGACGCCCTCGGGGTCGAGGCCGTTGACCGGCTCGTCGAACATCAGGACCCTTGGATCGCCGAGCAGCGCCGCGGCGATGCCCAGGCGCTGTCCCATGCCGAGCGAGAACCCGCCCGAGCGCTTGCGGGCGACCTCGCGCAGGCCGACCGCGTCGAGCACCTCGTCAACCCGGCCACGGCGGATGCCGTTGCTCTGGGCGAGGCAGAGCAGGTGGTTGTAGGCGCTGCGACCGTCGTGGATCGCCTTGGCCTCGAGCAGCGCGCCGACCTCGAAGAGCGGCCGGCGGTAGTCGGTGTATGGCCTGCCGTTGACCGTCACCGACCCGGCGGACGGCCTGTCGAGGCCGAGGACCATCCGCATCGTCGTGGACTTCCCGGCGCCGTTGGGACCGAGGAAGCCCGTCACCTGACCGGCTGGGACCGTGAACGAGAGGTCGTCGACCGCGAGCTTGTCGCCGTAGCGTTTGGTCAGACCGAATGCTTCGATCATCTGCGACCTTCCTTGCTGGTGGACGGAGCCTGACGACCGAGAGTAGGCAGGGATCCTGATGATTTCCTGAAGACCCGGCGCTAGGCTCGGGGCTGTGCCGACGCAACGCAGAATCAGGTCCGTCGGCCGACGGCCGGGGCGGACGCCGTCGGGGGTCTCGGCGGAGACGATCCGGGCCCGCCGGGCGGCTCTCGTCGTCGGACTCCTGGTGGTCGTGGTCGTCGTCGTGGCGCTGACCCGTGGGGGCGGAGGACCGCGTCGACTGCTGGCCGCCGGCGGCGGCGTCGGCGGTACGTTCGACCCGCTGGCCTACGACCCGGCCCACGAGAGCATCTTCGAGGCGGCGGCGGCGGCCGGCGAGAGCAACCTGATCTACACGAAGAGCCCCGGCGGGGTCGTGGCGTCCGCCAGACGGACGGAGAGCTTCGCCGGCCTGACGGCCAAGGCGGCGGCCGGCGGCCCGCTCGGCGCGTCGACGCTCGAGGCGATCGTGATGCTCGAGAGCGCCGGGCGACCCGAGGTGATCGCCGGATCGGATCCGAGTGCGGCGGCCGGCCTGACCCAGATCGTCGCGGGCACGGCGACCCAGCTGCTCGGGATGCACGTGGATCTTGCGACAAGCCGGCGGCTGGGCACGGAGATCGGGACGGCGGCGGCGCACGGCCAGACGGCGCGGGTCACACGCCTCGAGGCCGACCGGGCGCGAATCGACCAGCGCTTCGATCCGGCGCTGGCGCTGGCGGCGACCGAGCAGTATCTGAAGACCGCGAAGGGCATCTTCGGGCGCGACGACCTGGCGATCGAGTCCTACCACATGGGGATCGGCAATCTGGAGACCGCGATCCGACGGTACGCGGGGAGCGGGGAGGCGGGCGATCCGATCGCGAAGGTGGTGAGCGAGAACGGCCTCAGCTACGCGAAGCTGTACTTCGACTCGACGCCGATCGACCACGCGTCGACCTACACGTGGCTGACCGGGCTCGGCGACGACTCGTCGACCTACCTCTGGCGGGTGGAGGCCGCCGGCCAGGTGCTCTCGCTCTACACCAGCGATCCGGCCAAGCTGGTGGCGATCTCGAAGCTCGAGAACGGGGCGCCGTCGGCCGAGCTCGTGCTCCGGGGGACCGGGACGCCGGAGTTCGCGACCAAGGCGGCGCTCGCGGTTGGCCGCACGAGCGGGGCGGTGGTCGCCCTGCCGAGCGGGGCGCAGGCGACGGCGGTCGGCCTGCGGGCCGACGGGCCGCTCCATCTGCGTCGGGAGGCGCTGGCGAGCGCCCTCTACATGGCGGCGGCGGTCCGGGCGATCGCCGGGACGAGCGCAGTGCTCGAGGTGACGGCGGCGACGACCGACTCGGCGGATCTTCCGACGGCTGCCCGGGCGAGCCACGGCCTGGCCGAGGCGGACCCGCTCGACGCGAGCGGTTACGCGTTCGACGTCGCCCGGACCTACGCGACCCCGGCCGAGGCCGAGGCCTTCCAGTTCGTGCTCGACCGCCTGGAGACGCTCAACCTGATCGCGTGGAACAGGGAGGGCCGGATCATCCACGTGGTGGTCGGCCCGGGCGCGAGCACCCTCGACGGTCTACTGAAGACGCTCCTGCCGAGCAGCGGATGACCCGGCCGCAGCGGCCACCGCCGACGAGTGCTCAGCAGAAGGCACGTCCGGTGAGTCGTCCACAGCAGGCACGTCCGGTCGGTCGTCCGCAGCAGGCACCGCCGACGAGCGCTCCGCAGAAGGCACGTCCGGTGGGTCGTTCGGAGACGCTTCCGGCGGCCGTGCAGGCGTCGGCGGCCCGGCGCCTCGAGCGCCTGCGTGGAGCGTGGGCGCCGATCGGGCAGACCGCCGTCGCCGCAGCGGTCGCGTGGTTCGTGGCGCGGGTCGCGTTCGGCCACCCGGCCCCGTACTTCGCGCCGGCGTCAGCCGTGATCTCACTCGGCGTGGCGCGCGGCCAGCCACGGCGGCGGGCGGTCGAGCTGGTCGGGGGTGTGGCGGTGGGGATCGCGATCGCTGACATCCTCAGCCGGCTGCTCGGGACCGGAGCGATCCAGCTCGGTGTCGTCGTGGCCCTCGCGATGGCGGCGGCACTTCTGCTCGGAGGGGGCACGATCCTCGTCAACCAGGCTGCGATCTCGGCGATCCTCGTCCTGACCCTGCCGAGGGCCGCTCGGGCAGGGGGCCCTGCCCGAGCGGTTCGTCGACGCCCTGATCGGTGGCGCGGTGGCCCTCGTGATCGGCCAGGTCATCTTCCCCCGCAACCCGCTGACGCTCGTCTCGAAGGCCAGCCAGCCGATCCTCGAAGCGGTCGTCCGAGCGTTCGATCGGGTCGCGGACGCGCTCGCCCGTGGCGACATCGAGCTGGCCGAGGGTGGCCTCACCCGACTGCGGTCGCTCGACCCGCAGATCACGGAGTTCTACGACGCGCTGGCGGTCGCCCGGGAGACGGCCTGGCTCTCGCCGCCCCACCGGCGGGCGCGCGGCCAGCTGCGGTCCTACGCCGACGCGTCGGGAGCCGTCGACCTGCTTGTGCGCAACGCCCGAGCGGTCGCCCGGGCCGGGCTCACGGCGGTCCGTCGCGAGAGCGACCCGGACGCCGAGCTGATCGAGGCGATCCGCGTGCTGGGGGCCGCCGCGCGGAGCCTCGGCGAGCACCTGGCGGACCCGGCGCTGGCCGTCCACACCCAGCGCCTGGCCGCCGCGGCGGCCCACCGGGCGACGGATGTGCTCAGGCGCCGCCACGACCTGTCGACCAGCGTGCTCGTCGGTCAGGTCCGGGCGACGGCGTTCGACCTGCTGCGGGGGTCGGGGCTCGACGCGGAGGCCGCGCGCGAGGCGATCGGCCCGCCGGCGGAGGAAGCGGTCAGCCGTGGAGGTGGATCACCAGGTGGGCCTGGCCGGCCTTGAGACCGTCCTGGGCGCGGGTCGTCGCGAGCGCGGTCGCTGTCGAGACGAGCCCGCGGTAGCGGTTCGGGAGGCGGACCGTCGCGGTCCAGCTTCCGTTGAGCGCCGGGACGCCCCTGCGGACGCGGACCGTCCTGCCGCGATAGGTCTCGTCGAGCTCGGCCTCGACGTGGCCGCGGTAGGTCGGGGCGACCCGGCCGCTCAGGGTGAGCTGGGTCCGGGTCAGCGCGTGCGAGGTGATCCGCAGGCCGGCCGGTACGGCCGGGGGCGGACCGCTGGCCGGGCACGGATAGTCGGCGTCGAGTCCGCCGGCCGAGAACTGGGCGAGCACGACCGCGGCGCCGGAGAAGCTCTTCGCGCAGTTGGCGAGCGCCTGGGCTGGCGAGCCGACGCCGGCGATCCAGTCGGGCGAGGTCGTCGGGAACTGCTGGGGACTGGTCTGCGCGGTCAGGCCGGTGATCGCGAGCCACTGGAGGGGTGTCGAGTAGAAGCCGATCGTGCCGGTCGCGCCGGACGCTCGCAGGCCGCCGAGAAAGCCCTCGATCGTGGCGGCGTTGAGTGCGGCCCAGGTCGGCTGCTCGGCCGGCGTCGCCCAGCTCGACGTGGTCTCGATGTCCAGCCACCAGGTCGCCGTGGTCGGGGCGACGGCCGTCGCCGCGGCGCCGACGAGCTGGTAGTCGAAGACGGCCCGCTCGACGCCGTAGAGGTAGCCGCAGGCCGTGCTCCACGTACCGTCGCACGCGCCGTACGGGGTGCTCGCCGTGGCCGTCCCGTTGGCCGGCGACGGCCAGTCTGGTACGCCGTTGCCGGGGTCGGCCGCGTTGACGTAGAGCGCGACCGGCGCGACCGGCGGGCTGGCGAGGCCGGGAGAGGCGGCGGCCCAGGCGAGCTCGGCCGGGAGGCACGGGTTCGGGGTGTTGGCGAGGCCCGCGTTGACGCCGACGATCCCAAAGGCCTGACCGGCGGGATAGGGCATCCCGCAGAGCGGGTAGGAGACGTCGTAGCCGACCGGCGCCGGACTCTGGGCGCCGGCGATCGCAGGGGCGGCGAGGAGCAGGCAGACGACGGCTGCCAGCAGGCCGACGTGCACGACCGTGGTCCGGCCGAGCCGAGCGCGGCCTGGAGCGGTGATCCGGCGGGCCATCGGACTACAGGCGGTCGAGCAGTTCCCGCTTCTTGGCGTCGTACTCGACCTGATCGAGGATGCCGGCGGTGCGCAGCTCGTGGAGGTGGAAGAGGGCTTCGGCGACCCGCTTGGGCGAGTTGAGAGCGATCTCGGCGGCCGGGTCGGGCGCGGGGGCGGCGAGCGGGAGGATGCGGTCGGACGGATAGGAGGTGTGCCCGGCCGCGAGGTCGGCCGCCGCGTCCGGCCCGGAACCATTGGCCGGACCGGCGTCGCCCGAGCCGGGCGCGTCCCGATGGCCGTTGCCGGCGCTGGCGACGAGGTCGCGCAGGCGGAACGGGAGCTCGCCGAGCTTGGCGGCGTCGAGGTCGCGGGCGGCCGCGACCGCGTCGTCCTTGATCACGCGCAGCTCGGGCAGGAGGGGCCGGAGGCGATCCTCGGCGAGCGTCTCGATCTCCTGGATCTGGACGAGGGCCTCGGCTGCGGCCCTGTTGCTGCGCAGCAGCGTCCGCAGCGTGCCGGCGAGGTCTTTGAGGGGTGTCTCGGGACGTTGGGTCATACGTGCAGTGTGCCGTGTCGCGGGCACCGGCGAGCCGCAATCCTAGAGACCGGTCCCGGCGACGGCTAGCCTCAGCGCAGGCGAGACGCAGCTGAACGCACGGCGAGACGAACGGAGAGTCGAATGGGCAGGGCAAGGCTCGTGGGGATCAACCACATCGCGCTGGAGGTCGGCGACATCGACGAGGCGCTGGATTTCTACGGCAGGGTGCTGTCGTTCGAGCTGCGTGGCCGTGTCGGCTCGCGGATGGCGTTCATCGATGCGGGCGACCAGTTCATCGCGCTCGCGGCGGGCCGGACACAACCGGCCGACGACGCGCGGCACTTCGGTCTGGTCGTCGACGACGCCGGCGCGGTCCGGCGCTCGCTCGAGGACGCCGGCGTCGAGATCCTCCCGGGGCGCGGCCTCGACTTCCGCGATCCCTGGGGCAACCGCATCCAGATCGTCCAGTACGACGAGCTCCAGTTCATCAAGGCCCCCGCCGTACTCCGTGCGATGGGACTCGACGCGCTCGGAAAGACCGACGCCGCGCTGACGGAGCAGCGGGCGAAAGGGATCGGGCCCTGAGCGAGTGCATCGAGCGGGCCGGCTCCCCACCCAGCCAGTCGCGCAGGACGCGCCTTGATCCTCAGAGCGACCGGATGACCTGCGCGGGGACGCCGGCGACCAGCGTGCGCGGCGGGACGTCCTTCGTGACGACGGCGCCGGCGGCTACCACTGCGTCGTCGCCGACCGTGACGCCCTGCAGGACCATCGCGCCTGCGGCGATCCACACGCCGCTGCCGATGCGGATCGGCGCAGTGGTGATCTGCGAGCGGCGGGTCGCCGGGTCTAGCGGATGGCCCGAGCTGACGAGATGCACGTTCGGCCCGATCATCACGTCGTCGCCGATCTCGATGCCGCCGAAGTCCATCGCGGTGCAGCCGTGGTTCACGAACACGTTGCAGCCGAATCGGAGGTTGCGTCCACCGTCTGTATGGAACGGCGGAAGCACGCGAACCGACGGGTCGAGCTCCTGGCCGGTCAGCTCGCCGAGGAGCGCGCGAACGCCGTCGAAGTCACCCGGTACCAGCGCGTTGAGTCGACCGAGGATCTCCCAAGCGCGCTCGATCTCGGCGCGAACGTCCGGCGTTCCGTCGCGCGGCGCGGCGCGGCCACGGGCTGACGCCAATGGTTCTCGGTCTGGGCCAGGCACGGACGCGGATTCTGCCGACGCGGTCGGATGTCGATCTCGCCGGGACAGGACGTCCCACTTCCTACGCTCGCTGCCGTGGATCTCGGGTGCGCACGCGTCTACTTCACGTGGCCCGTGCACCTACCCACCGCCTGCAACCGAAAAGTGCGTTCGCACCTACCCGCAGCCGGTGTTGTTCCCGCAGCTCCCGCAGGTGTAGCAGGACCCGGTGCGCTGCATCATGCCGCCGCACTGGCCGCACGCCGGGCCCAGGTCAAAGCCCTTGAGCCGGGCGGGGACGACCGGCGGGGAGTCGGTCATCGCCGCGGCTGCCGGCTGGATCCGGGCCCGACCGGCCTGCGGTCCGCCTGCCCCGCGGGCCTTGCCGCCGTTGCCGTGTCCGCCGTTCCCGTGGCCGTTGCTCGCGCCGTTGGTCGGGTCGGCACCATCGGCTTCGTGATCTACCGCCGGACCCGCCGTGTCCGAGACCCACGATGACTGCGCGGCCTCCTCGGCCGCCTTCCGGGCACGGACGGTCGGCGTGAGGATGCCGAACTCCTCCTGCTGGTCGGCATCGAGCCACCGCGACGCCAGCCAACGCATGATGTAGTCGGGCATCGACTTCGCGAACGGGATCTCCGGGTTCTGGGTGATCCCCTCCGGCTCGAAGCGCATGAAGCTGAACTTCTGGACCAGCGTCTCCAGCGGCACCCCGTACTGCAGGGCGATCGAGATCGCCGTCGCGAACGAGTTCATCATCCCCCGCAGCGTCGATCCCTCCTTGCCGATGTCGGTCAGGAAGATCTCGCCGATCGTCCCGTCCTCGTACATGCCGGCCGTGATGTATCCCTCGTGGCCGCCGATCGAGAACTTGTGGGTGATCGACTGGCGCTCCTGCGGCATCCGCCGCCGCTTCGGCCCGGCCTTCGCCAGCGCCTCGGCGATCGCCGCGTCGACGTCGACCGGCTCCTCCACCGGCCGATCCTCCTGCGCGTCGGTCCGCAGCGCCTGCGCCGTCTTCGACCCGTCCCGGTAGATCGCCAGCGCCTTGACACCGAGCTCCCACGCCTGCGTGAAGGCGTCCGCGATGTCCTCGACGCTCGCCGTCTGCGGCAGGTTCACGGTCTTCGAGATCGCCCCGCTCAGAAACGGCTGGACCGCGCCCATCATCCTGATGTGGCCCATGTGCGAGATCGCCCGCTCGCCGACCGCGACGTCGAACACCGGCAGGTGCTCCCGGGCGAGGCCCGGCGCCCCGACGATCGTCGCGTGCTCGTCGATATAGCGCTCGATCTGCTCGATCTGCTCGTCCGAGTAGCCCAGCGTCGCCAGCGCCAGCGGGACCGTCCGGTTGACGATCGTCATCTGCCCGCCGCCGACCAGCTCCTTGAACTTGACCAGCGAGAAATCCGGCTCGACGCCCGTCGTGTCGCAGTCCATCAGGAAGCTGATCGTCCCCGTCGGCGCGAGCACGCTCGCCTGCGCGTTGCGGAAGCCGAACCGCTCACCCAGTTCGAGCGCCTCGTCCCACGACCGGCGTGACGCGGCCAGCAGGTTCTCGTCGACCTGCTCGGCTCCGGCGATCTCGTAGGCCGCGTCCCGGTGCATCCGGATCACGTTGTTGTGCGCCTCGCGGTTGAGCTCGTAGTGCTCGTACGGCCCGAGTCCCGCGGCGATCCGCGCCGACTGCGCGTACGCCCGGCCGGTCATCAGCGCCGTGATCGCCGCCGCCGCCGCCCGGCCGTTGTCGGAGTCGTAGGGCATCCCGTTGGACATCAGGAACGCCCCCAGGTTCGCGTAGCCCAGGCCGAGCTGGCGGAACGCCCGTGCGTTGACGCCGATCTCCTCGGTCGGGTAGCTCGACGGACCGACGACGATCTCCTGGGCCAGCAGGACCACGTCGACGACGTGCTCGAAGGCCCCGACATCGAAGCTCCCGTCCGCCAGGCGGAACTTCATCAGGTTCAGCGAGGCCAGGTTGCACGCCGAGTTGTCGACGTGCATATATTCGGAGCACGGGTTCGACGCATTGATCCGTCCACTGTTCGGCGACGTGTGCCACTTGTTGATCGTCGTGTCGTACTGGACGCCCGGATCCGCGCACCGGTGGGCCGCCTGCGCCAGCTCGCGCATCAGGTCGCGCGCCCGCAGCGGCTCACCGACCGGCAGGCCGGTCACCCGGCTCGTCAGCTGCCACTCGCCGTCATCGGCCACCGCCTGCATGAACTCGTCGGTCACCCGGACCGAGTTGTTCGCATTCTGGTACTGGATCGAGTGGAACCCGTCCCCGTCGATCGACATGTCGAAGCCCGCATCCCGCAGCGCCTGAGCCTTGTCCTCCTCCTTGGCCTTGCACGCGATGAACTCCCGGATGTCCGGGTGGTCGATGTTCAGGACGACCATCTTCGCCGCCCGCCGCGTCTTCCCGCCCGACTTGATCGTCCCCGCCCACGCGTCGGCTCCCCGCATGAAGGAGACCGGCCCCGAAGCCGTCCCGCCCTTGGCCAGCGGCTCCATCGACCCGCGGATGTTCGAGAGGTTGATCCCCGAGCCCGAGCCCCCCCGGAAGATCATGCCCTCCTTGGTGTTCCACTCGAGGATCGACTCGATCGTGTCGTCGACCGACAGGATGAAGCACGCCGAGCACTGCGGGTTCTCCTCGAAGCCGACGTTGAACCAGACCGGCGAGTTGAAGGCCGCCAGCTGGTGCAGCAGGATGAAGGTCAGCTCGTCCTCGAACGCAGCGGCCGCCGCGTCGCTCGCGAAGTAGCCCCGCGCCCGGCCCCATCCCGCGATCGTTCCCGCGACCCGGCCGATCATCTGCCTGACCGACCGCTCCCGCGTCGGCGAGCTCAGCTGACCCCGGAAGTACTTCTGCGCGACGATGTTCGTCGCGTTCTGCGACCACGTCTTCGGAAACTCGACGTCCAGCTGCTCGAACGCGACCCGGCCGCCGTGGCCGATCCGCGCGTCCCGCCGTTCCCACTCGACCGTCTCGTACGGGTCGGACCCGGCGGTCGTGAAACGGCGTGCGATCGTCATCGCCTCGCCCGGCTTGACGTCGTCGATCGGGGTGGGCTGCGGCGTGACTTCCATCGAACTACTCCTCTGACTTGCTTACCGAAAGCGGGCGGACGATGGTTGCGAACCGGTCGGACGGACCGGGACCCCCAGCAGCGCGTTTCGCCGGTAGTTCCGAATAACCACCACTCGACGCCCAAGTCCCACAGGCTCGTCCTCAGCGCTCTACGTAGCCAAATTCTACCACTTTGCGGGGTGAAATCCGAGTGTTTCGCCGCTCCCCTGCGGCGGCTTCCGGCACCCGTCGAGCCAAGCGGCCGGACCGACCTCGCCGGCTGCCCGCCGGGCCGACGGCCGGCCCGACTGCCGAGCGCGCCGCTCAGCGCCCGAGCCGGATCCAGTCGGCGAACTCCCGCAGGGCGCCGCCCGCCCGCAGGCGCACCTCGCCGAGCGCGTGCCCGGCCGGCCCCATCCACGCCGGCTCACGGCCCCGCAGGACGGCCACCATCCACCAGAGCGCCGCCGCCGCCAGGGCGGCCATCAGCGCGGCGACCACGATCAGCGCGACCTTCCCCGTTCCCGATCCCCCGGCCGACGGCGCCGCGGCGGCCGCCGCGGCGATCGGCGAGAGCCCGGCCGCGGCCGATCGGGTCGGCGCCGGTGTCACGCCGGCCGGACTCGGCCGCGCCGGCCCCTTCGGCTTGGACGCCGCCCCGGACTTAGGCGCAGCCGGCGTCGCCCCGTTGCCCTTCCCCCCGCAGACCCCTCGCGCCCGGGCCTGCAGGGCCGCCTGCAGGGCCGCCGGGAAATCCGGCGCGTACTGCTGGATGTCCGGCGGGACGCTGCTCTCCGCGCTCTGCAGCTCGGCGACCGAGTACTTGCACGACGGAATCGTCCCGGTGTTCCGATACGTGTTGAACAGCGTGTCGAAAGCCGACGCCGACGCCGCCGGCGCGGCGACCACCAAGCCACCGAGGACGAGGGCGACCCACCACTTCAGAAGACCCCTAATCGTGCCCATCTGCCGGCCAATGCTAGATGATGGCCGCTTGCTGCTTACCCGCTCAGCACCCCCGGCGCAGCCCGCCCCCGGCATCGCGGCGCCCGTCAAGAGCGCCGCCGGCCCACGCCTGCTCGTCGGGTTGATGCTCGCCTGCGCCTACGCAGCCTTCGCCCAGGGGGCGACCGCCCTGCCCCAGGAGACCCGCCTCCAGGTGCTCGTCGCCGGGCTCGCCCTCGCCGGCGCGATCGCCTGGCTCGGCGCCCACGCCGAGCTGCCGCTCGCCTCCCGGACGGCCCTGCTCGGGGTCGGCCTGCTCGGGGCGTTCGCCGTCTGGTGCGGGCTCTCCCTGCTCTGGAGCGTCTCCCCCTCCGACACCTGGGTCGAGGTCAACCGGTCGATCGACTACGCCCTCGTCGCCGGGCTCGCCCTCGCCGCCGCCTCCCGCGTCACCGCGCCGGCCGAGCTCGCCGCCCGCGGCCTGCTCGCCGTCTGCCTGGCCGCCGCCCTCTACGCGCTCGGCGGGAAGGTCATTCCCTGGGCCCACATCCCCGGCCTCTTCGACCTCAACCAGACGGCGATCTTCTCCCGCCTGCGGGCGCCCCTGGACTACTGGAACGCGCTCGGCCTGCTCTGCGTGATCGGCGTCCCCCTCGCCCTGCGCCTGACCACCGACGTCACCCGCCGTCCGAACGCCCGCGTCCGCTCGCTCGTCGCCCTCGCCCTGCTGCTGACCGTGCTCGGGATGACCTACTCCCGCGGCGGCGTGCTTGCCCTGATCGCCGCGATCGCCGCGACGATCTGGCTCGGCGGGCCCCGCCTGCGCGGCCTGCTCGCCTGCGCGCTCGCCGCGCTCGCCGCGATCCCCCCGCTCGCGTTCGCCTTCGGCCGCGACGCCCTGACCCATGACAACGTCTCCGTCGCCGACCGCGTGACCCCGGGTCTCGAGCTCGGCCTGCTGATCGTCCTCTGCCTGCTCGCGCTGGCCTACGCCGGCCGGCGGCTGATCGCCACGGAGGCCTACTACCCCGAGGACCCCGCCGGGACGGCCGCCGTCTGGCGGGCCCTGCGCCGCGGCGGACTCGTCCTCGTCGCGCTCTTCCTGATCGGCCTGATCGTCTCCTCCCGCGGCCTGTTCGGTCAGATCTCCCACCAGGTCCACTCCTTCACGCAGGCCAAGGCCGTCCCCGTCTCCGACCCCGCGCGCCTGCTGTCGACGAACTCCGGCAACCGCTGGGTCTGGTGGAAGGAGGCCGCCGGCGCCTTCTCCGCCCGCCCGCTCGGCGGCTGGGGCGCCGGCAGCTTCCCGACCACCCATCTGCTCTACCGCAAGCCGCCGCCCCTCTCGGTCCGCCAGCCCCACAACGTCCCCCTCCAGCTGCTCGCCGAGACCGGCCTGATCGGCGCCCTGCTCGCCCTCGGCGCCGTCGCCGCCCTGATCACCGCCGCCCTGCGCCGCGTCCGCCGCGCCGCGCCCGGACGCGAGCAGGCGCTCGCCGGAGCCTGCCTCGCCGCCGCGATCGCCTGGCTCGTCCACGGCGTCTTCGACTGGGACTGGGACATCCCCGGCGTCACCCTCCCCGCCCTCGTCCTGCTCGCCGTCGCCGCCGCCGTGCCGAAGCCCCTCCGCCCGCCCCAGCTTCGCGCGCACCCCAACCGCCCCCCGATCGTCGCCCGACTCGCCCTCGCCGCCCTCACGCTCGGCCTCGCGGCGATCGCCGCCTCGGCGATCCTCCCGGCCCTCTCCCAGTCAAAGGCCAACCAGGCCCTCACCCAGGCGGCCGACGCCACGACCCCGGCCCAGCTCCAACAGGCCGCCGCCACCGCCGACCTCGCCGCCCGCCTGAACCCCCTCGACAGCACCCCGCTGATCGACGCCGGAATCATCGCCGACCGCCGCGGCCTGCCGATCGTCGAGCGGGCCTACCTCCTTCGCGCGGCCGCCCGCAGCCCCTACGACGCCGCCCCCTGGGTCCGGCTCGCCTACGTCGCGACCGAGCTCGGCGACCGGGCCGGCCTGCTCGCCGCATCCGACCGAGCCCTCGCGCTCGACCCGATCGGCACGCCGTCACTCGGCCTGGCGATCACCAGCGAGGCCTTCATCGCCCTCCCCGACGACTCGGCCACCGCGACCGGCACGCCCCTCGCACCCTGACCGGCCGAGCGATCGTTCGGCCGCTGACTACCGCCCCGGTTCGCCTGCGGACGGCTCGGCGCCGCCCGGCACGCACCCGAACAACCCGCCCGAGGACCGGCCCGCCGCTGCCGGCCACCGCCCGCGCCGACCGACCACCGGCCAGCAGCATCACCCGAGAATCAGCGCGCGCTCGCAGGCATGAGGTCGACGAGCGCGGCCAATGCCAGCTCGAGCACCCGGTCGGGCCGCTCGCCGGCGTCGATCACCCGCACGCGGACCCGCTCGGCCCGGGCCAGCGCGTCATAGCCGGCCGCGATCCGCTCGAAGAACTCCTCGTCCTCGAGCTCCAGGCGATCCGGCGCCTCCCCCCGCTCGGCCGCCCGCGCCCGTCCGAGCGCGGGATCGACCCGCAGGAGCAGCGTCCGGTCGGCCTCGAGCCCGACCGTCGCGAACAGGTTGATCGCCCGGACCGCCTCGATCCCCAGGGCCCGGCCGGCCCCCTGGTAGGCGAGCGACGAGTCGACGAACCGGTCGAGCACGACCCACGTTCCCGCCTCGAGCAGCGGCACCAGCCGCTCGGACACGAGCTGCGCCCGGGCCGCCGCGTAGAGCAGCGCCTCCGCCCGATCGCACAGCTCGACCGCCGGGTCCTTGACCAGGTCGCGCATCCGCTCGGACGCCACCACACCACCCGGCTCGCGCAGCAGCTCGACCTCCCCGACCCGTGCCCGCAGCGCCTCGAGGAGCCCGCTCGCCAGGGTCGTCTTCCCCGACCCGTCGATACCCTCAATCGTGATCAGGCGCCCTCTCGGCATCGCCCGGACGGTAGACCATAAGCTGGGATCGACAATGGCCGAGCCGATCGCACTCCCCGGCCTCGAGCACCACCCCCACGCCCGCGCCGTCCTGGGGCCCGCGCTCCCGCCCGACGGCGCCGCCTCCCACGCCTACCTCTTTCGCGGTCCGGCCGGCACCGGCAAGCGGACCGCCGCCCGGGCCTTCGCCGCGGCCCTGCTCGCCGACGGGTCGGCCGATCCGGCCGGCGCGGCCGACCGGGTGATGCGCGGCTGCCATCCCGACCTCAGCTGGATCTCGCCGAGCGGAGCCGCCGAGATGCTCGTCTCCGACATCGACGAGCCGGTCGTCGCCGCGGCCGGCCGGACCCCGTTCGAGTCGCGCCGGCGGGTCTTCGTGATCGAACGGGCCGACACGATGAACGAGGCGACCGCCAACCGGATGCTCAAGACGCTCGAGGAGCCGCCCGACTACGCCCACCTGATCCTCCTGACCGACCGTCCCGGCGAGCTCCTGCCGACGATCGGCTCCCGCTGCCAGGACGTCCGCTTCGACGCTCTCCCCGAGGCCGAGCTCACCGCCCGTCTCGAGCGCGAGGGCATCCGGCCAGAAGCGGCGACCGCCTGCGCGCGACTGTCGCTCGGCGACGGCAATCGCGCCCGCGAGCTCGCCGGCCCCGACGGCGACCGGCTGCGCCGTGCGGCCGAGACGTTCGCCGGATCGGCCCTCACCGGCGAGCTCTCAGGCCGGCCGTGGCTCGACCTGCTCGAGCTGACCAAGGCCCGCGGCGAGCAGGTCGCCGCCACGCTGGCCGAGCTTGCCGGCGCCGAGCTCGAGCTGACCGGCCGGACCGACCGCCGCCGGGTCGAGCGCGAACAGGCCGAGCGGGCCAAGCGCGCCCACCGGCGCGCCGCGACCGACGCCCTCGATCTCGGGCTGTCGATCGCCGGCCTCTGGTACCGGGACCTCGCCGTGATGCTCGACGCCGCCCCCGACCTGGTCCACGCCGTCGACCGCCGGGCCGAGCTCGCCGCCCAGGCCACCGGCCGGGACTCGGCCGAGCTGCGGGCGGCCCTCGAGCTGGTCGACGAGACCCGGTCGAGGATGGCCCTCAACGTGACCGACGAGCTCGCCCTCGAGGCCCTCGCCTACCGGATCGCCGCGCTCGCCTCCGACGCCACCCGGTCGATCGGGCCCAGCCGCGGCTCGAGGCCGTAGAGCTCGAACGCCCTGAAGCGGTCAAACCGCCGGTGGTTCGGTCCGTGGAAGTCCGCCGACCCCGTGATCAGGAGCTCGAGCTCCCACGCCCGCTCGTGGAGCACGCGGACCTGGTGGCGGGTGTGCGACGTGTAGAACCCCTCGACCCCGTCGATCCCGTCGGCCGCGAACCGCTCCAGTCGCCGCAGGACCTCCGCCGGTGCCGGGATGTCCCAGAACGGGTGCGCCCAGATCGCGACGCCCCCAGCCTCGTGGATCATCTCGATCGCCTGGGCCATCGTCGGCCGGCTCCGCCCGCTGAAGGCCGGCCGCCCGGGGATCAGGTAAGCCTCGAGGAAGGCCGACTGCTCGGTCCTGCCCTCCCGCTCCAAACGCCACCGGTTTCCCGGATGGCCGACGACCGCGGCCGCCAGGTGCGGGCGGCCGAGCGAGGCTCC
Organism: Solirubrobacteraceae bacterium; assembly: GCA_036510225.1. Classification (GTDB taxonomy): domain Bacteria; phylum Actinomycetota; class Thermoleophilia; order Solirubrobacterales; family Solirubrobacteraceae; genus Palsa-513. The sequence continues at coordinate 30,376 of DATCEH010000015.1, forward strand.
CGCCGCCGTGTGCCGGTCGAGCTCCTCCCGGTCGAGCCTGAAGCCCAGATCCTCGAGCTTGGCGATCATCCGCCCCGCCCGCTCCTCCCGGTCCGCGCGCGAGTCGGCCAGCCCGGCCAGCAGCCCCGGATCGGTGTGATCGACCTGGTAGCCGAGGATGTGCAGATCGTCGTCCCCGTCGAGCGCCGAGATCTCCGTCGCCGGAACCAGCCTGACGTCGTGCTCGGCCGCCGCCGCCAGCGCTTCCGGGATGCCTGAGACCGTGTCGTGGTCGGTCAACGCCAGCAGCCGCACGCCCGCCGCAGCCGCACGCCCGACGACCGCCGCAGGCTCCAGCTCACCGTCCGAGCATGTCGAGTGGGCCTGAAGATCGAAATCCGGGCTTGTGACCACCGTCGGCTCAGGGTAGCGGCACCGGCGGAGGGCCTCCGCGCTTAACCAATTCTTAGTCGGACCTTAGCCACCCCAGAAGCCCCCGCCGTAGAACTCAGCCATGCCGACTCGACCGCCCGACCCCAGGGCTCCGCGGACCTCCCAGCGGCCTTCCGCCCAGCGGCTTCCGAAGGCGCTTGCCGGGCCTCGGCGGACCCCCGTGCGGATCCCCCGGCCGGCCGGCGGACGAGCCGTCGTCGCCGTGCTCGGTTCGGTCGCCGCGCTCGGCGCCTCCGCCGGCTCCGCCGCGGCCGCGGCGACTCCCGCCCAGTCGGGCCAGCGCTCCACGGCCGCCCGGATCGCCCGCCGCGCCGATCCCGCGCCGGCCGGTGAGCTCGCCGTGCTCGGCCTGGTGTTCGCCGCCCTCACCGCCGCCGCCCCGGCGATCGCCCGACCCCTGCTCGACCTGGGCATCGCCGATCAGACGATCACCGAGGCCGAGGCCGACGCGTTCATCGCCCGTCTGGCCGGCGGCGACGCGCCGCCCGGCACGGTCGGGGCCGGCACGCCCGGATCGGCCGCCAGCGCCCTCTTCCAGAGCGTGTTCAACGCGATCCGCGCCCGGCTCCCGGTGATCGCCGGGCCGCTCGTCCGCGACGCCCTCGCAGCCGGCACGCTGACCCCCGCCCAGGCGATCCGGATCGACCAGCGGATCGCCAGCCGCGCGCAGCTCGGGACCGACCTTCACGGTCCCGGGATCGGCCGAGCCTTCAGTCACGCCGAACCACTCTTCACGGGACGCCTGCCCTAGCGGGCGTTGGGAGGGCCCAGGGTCCGCACGACCCCGAGCTCGGCCACGGACGGCGCCGTCCGCGACCGGGGGCGCCGGCAGCCGGCGGCGCCCCCGGGGACGGTTGATCGACGCGCTGACTCGAGTTTCTTGCACTTGCCTGGGGTGCGGGGTGCGGGAGCTGGTGCGGGAGCTGGTGCGGGTGCGGGAGCTGGTGCGGGTGCGGGTGCGGGAGCTGGGTGCGGGTGCGGGTTGGGTGGGGAGCTGGTGCGAGTGCGGGTGGGAGCCGGTGCGGTTCAGCGGGTTCAGCGGACCGGGTCCGGCGGACCGGTTCCGGGAGGCGCGGGGTGCGATCGGCCGGGCTGGGCGACGCAGAGGAGGATGCTGTGGACTTCTTCGTGAAAAATCGCTGCCTGAGTCAGGCAGTCATTTCGCAAAGAAAGGTCTCAGCATCCTCGTTCGCCACCCGGGAGGAGTCCGGCGAAGCCCGGCGAAGCCCGACGAAACCCGGCGCATCGCCACCGCCGGGCGGCATCACCCACAACGGGGCCGGACGGCCGCAGCAACGGGGCCGGGCCCCCGGCAACAACGGGTCCGGACCCGGGCACAGCGAAATCACACATGCCCGCCCAACAGGCAGCTGCCGCCACCGGCCTACGAGCCGCGACAGTCGCCCGTTAATCCACCGGCAAGAAGTCCCGCGTAATCTGGTGATATGTCCTCTTTGATGTCACTCCTCAAGCTCAAGGGCAAGATGGTCGACGCCGACCGGGCGCTGCCCGGCCGCGACCAGGCGATGCCCGTCCCCGCACGCCACGCGGTGCTCGGCAATCCGATCGGACCGCCCTTCCCCGACGGCCTCCAGCAGGCCGTCTTCGGCCTCGGCTGCTTCTGGGGCGCGGAGCGCCTCTTCTGGCAGGCGCCGGGCGTCTACACGACGGCCGTCGGCTACGCCGGCGGGTACACGCCGAACCCGACCTACGAAGAGGTCTGCAGCGGATCGACCGGCCACACGGAGGCCGTCCTCGTCGTCTTCGACCCCAGGCAGACCTCCTACGAGGAAATGCTCCGCCTCTTCTGGGAGGGACACAACCCGACCCAGGGGATGCGCCAGGGCAACGACTTCGGCACCCAGTACCGGTCGGCGATCTACTGGGCCGACGACACGCAGCGCGAGGCGGCCGAGCGCTCACGCGATCTCTTCGCCGGCCGCCTGGCCGACCAGGGCCACGGGGCGATCTCGACCGAGATCGCCAAGGCCGGGCCGTTCTACTACGCCGAGGCGTACCACCAGCAGTACCTCGAGAAGAATCCCGCCGGGTACTGCGGCCTCGGCGGGACCGGCGTGACCTGCCCGATCGGGCTGGCCGCAGCCAAGGGCTGAGGCCCCCTCGGGGCGGACGCTGAGTTGGCCGGGCCGGGTGCTCGGTCCCCGGGCGGACCGTCAGCCCCGGGCGGACCGTCAGCCGCGGGGCGGGCGCTCGAGCAGGTAGAGGCCGGTGACCGTGGCCCGGTGGCCGGCCTGGTCTGCGACCGTCGCGCTGACGCGAACCGGGAGGCGCTGCTCGACCCCGAGCAGAGCCGCCAGGGCCGGCCCGAGCCCGACC
>DATCEH010000016.1:0-46489 GCA_036510225.1 Solirubrobacteraceae bacterium
GGGGTGCGGGTCGGGCGCGGGGTGCGGGTCGGGCGCGGGGTGCGAGATGTGATCGACCGGGGACCTCCCGGGCGGTGGAGGTGGATGCGAGACCTTCGTCGCGAAAGTAGTTGCCTGAGTCAGGCAGCTACTTTCGTTGGAGAGTCCACTTCTCCACGACCCGGTCCGCCGCAGAGCGCTCGCCCGCCTCTGACCCTCCAGTTCCCGGCCCGAAATGATCCTCGACGGCATGCTCGCCAAGCCGGCCCGCCGCGTGAGCATGGCCGCTGCCGCGGACTGTCACCCGGAACGGGGGCCCGACCGCCCGACCGCCCGAGGACCAGCGAAATCGCCGGCGTCCGACACGCCCGGGCCACCGCCGGCCCATGAACCGCGAAAGCCGACTGACTCAGTCACGCACGGCACGTCCAACCCGCCGCGTAGAGCAGTGCGAAACCCCCGAGCTCGACAGTCCAGGCGTTGCGCGAGCGGCGGGACTTCGAGAAGATCAACGACCTCATCTTCGGACTCCTGCACAACGCCGGCCTCGAGCAGCCCATCCCGACCCACAACGGACCTCCGACGCACCTCGTCAGCACGTCCTGCGCGGCGGCGATCCTCCTGCCCGACGCACTCGGCCTGCTCGAGGACGTGGAGCTCGGCCGCCGATGACGGGCGCCCCGGGGGATCCGGCGTCAGACGCCCAAGTCGTGACGATCGCCCCGGACGGGTCCCTCGGACCGTCGGTCGGCAGGCGCCTGGCCCACCAGCCGCCGGGGATCCTTCACCTCGCGGTCTCGGTCGCCCTGGTCGATCCCGACGGGCGGTGGCTGCTGCAGCGCCGCGCCACGTCGAAGGCGGCGTTTCCCGACCGCTGGGCGAACTCCTGCTGCACCCACCCCGCGCCCGGCGAGGAACCCGCCGACGCGGCCAGACGGCGGGTCAGCCAGGAGCTCGGGCTCGACGTCGCCGAACTCGCGGCGGCCGGGACATTCACATACCAGGCTCCCGACCCCGCCTCCGGCCTGGTCGAGCACGAATGCGACCACGTGTTCGTCGCGGTCGTCGATACGTCGACCGCGGCTCCCGACCCCGACGAGATCGGCGATCTCGCCCGGCTGCCGCTCGGTGAGGCGCTCGACCTCGTCGCCTCTGCTCACGGAACCCCCTGGGCACCGCACGTGCTTCGGCTGGCCTCGCGGCACAGCACTGACGGTGACGCCTCCGCCGCCTGACCTCCGCGGCCGGCATCCGGCCCGTCGGAGACAGCGTATGTACAGGCTAGGGTGACGGCGCGTGGAAGCCCCCGAGAATCGCGGGCTCAGAGGCAGACGGCGGTGACCGAAGCGCGCGGCCGACCGTCGGCTGCCCGTGGGGTGCCCGGGCCTCTCGCGGCCGCTCTGCTCGCCGGCCTGTGCGCGGCCTGCGTCGTCCTCCTCGCGAGTGCCGCCGCGGCCTCGGCGGCGGTCCGGTACACCGTCACACCACGACTGCCTAGCACCCTGACGGTCGGCCAGAGCGGTGTCGCGGCCGCGTTGGAGATCGACAACACGTCGACCGGCGCAGAGGCCTGGCTGCCGTCCAGGCTCACCATGCTGACGCTCGTCCCGGCCTGCGGCTCGATGACACTCACGAGCCCCGACTGTCCGTCCCAGGCGTCAGACCCCGGCGTGCTGCGGTTGAGCACTACCGGCCGCGGCGAGCCCGGCACCGCCTGCGCGGGCGTCCCAGTCGCGATCGGCGACACCGACCCCAGCCAGGACAGGTACAGGATCATTGCGATCGGCGGACTGCTGCTCGGCGCGACGGGAACCCCAGCCGCCTCCTGCACGATCGACTTCACCGTCAACGTCCTCAAATCTCCCACGCACGACGCCGACCCCAGCGCGCCGGGGCTCCAAACCGACCAGGCAGGCTTCGCATCCGGCCTTGCGCTCGATCTCGCCGGCGGGAGTGCCATCGGAACCGGCGAGATCACGATCGACCGGGGAAGCGCCCCGATCGCGACCCAGGTCACGCCGGCGTCGACCTCGCTCGGCTCGTCCTTCACCGACACGGCGACGCTCGCCCCGCCGACCGGAGCGGCGGTCCCGACCGGCGCCGTGACGTTCGACGTCTACGGCCCCGGCGACCCGACGTGCCGCGCAGCACCGGAGTTCTCCTCGGTCGAATCGTTGGACGCCGCCGGCACGAGAGCCGTGTCCGAACCCTTCACGCCGCCCGCCGCCGGGACCTACCGGGTCGTGGCGACCTACGGAGGCGACGCGGACTACACCGCGTCCTCGTCACTCTGCACCGATCCGACCGAGGCCGTCTCGGTCGACAGGGCGGCGCTGCCGATCGCGACGCAGGTCGCCCCGGCCGCGATCGCACTCGGCTCGGCGTTTCGCGACACCGCCTCACTCGGCACCCCGCCCCAGGGAGGGCCGACGCCGACCGGGAGCGTCAGGTTCGACGTCTACGGGCCGAATGACCCGACCTGCACCGCACCCCCCGCGCTCACGTCCACCGGCGCCCTGGACCCGGACGGAACGACCGCGGCCTCGAGCCCGCTCACCCCGACCGGCGCGGGTGCCTACCGAGTCGTCGCGACGTACGGCGGCGATCCGAACTACGAGCCGGTTTCGTCGTCGTGCACCGATCCGGCCGAGGCCGTCGCCGTCAGTAGGGCGTCGCTGCCGATCACGACACACGTCGCCCCCCGGACGATCACGCTGGGCGCCAGCTTCGACGACACCGCCACGCTCGGGTCGGCGCCGACCGGCGCGACGCTGCCGACCGGCAGCGTCAGCTTCGCCGTCTACGGTCCCGGCGACCCGACCTGCTCGGCGGCGCCTGTGCTCAAGTCCACGCAGGCCCTGGACGCGACTGGCACGACGGCGGTCTCCGGCAACTTCACGCCGACCGGCACCGGCACCTACAGGGTGGTCGCGACGTACACCGGGGACAGCGACTACGACGGGGCAGCCTCGTCGTGCGCCGACCCGGCCGAGGCGGTCGATGTCGGCCGGGCGCCGCTGCCGATCGCGACCGCCGTCGCCCCGCCGTCGATCACGCTGGGCGGCTCGTTCGCGGATACCGCGACGCTCGGGCCCCGTCCCGCCGGATCGGCGAAACCGTCGGGCACCGTAACGTTCGACGTCTACCGACCAGGCGATGCGACCTGCGCCGGACCGGCCCTGCTCAGCTCGACGGATCCCGTCGATGCCGCCGGCACCGGTGCCATGTCGGCCGACTTCCAGCCCACGACGACCGGCACTCACCGCGTCGTTGCGACCTACAGCGGCGACGCCGACTACACCGCCGCGACCTCGTCGTGCAGCGACCCGGCCGAAGCGGTTGCCGTCGGCCGGGCGCCGCTCCCGATCCGGACCGCGGTCACGCCGTCGTCGATCGCGCTGGGCGCGTCGTTCACCGACGCCGCGACGCTCGGGCCTGCCCCGGCCGGTGAGGCCGACCCCACCGGGCCGGTCACATTCGACGTCTACGGGCCGACCGACGCAACCTGCTCGGCCGGACCCGTGTTCACCTCGACTGACCCGATCAGCGCCGCCGGCACAACCGCCGGCTCCGATTCGTTCACGCCGACCTCCCCCGGCACCTACCGGGTGATCGCCACCTACCCGGGCGACGCCGACTACGACGGATCGTCGTCGTCGTGCGCTGACCCGGCCGAGGCCGTCAGCGTCAGCCGAGCACCGCTGCCGCTCACCACCGCGGACGCCCCGGGCACGATCACGCTGGGCGGCACGTTCGCCGACACCGCGACGATCGGCCCGCCGCCGGCCGGCGGGCCGGCGCCCACCGGCACCGTCATGTTCGCTGTCTATCCGCCGACCGACTCGACCTGCACCGGCCGACCCGTGTTCAGCTCGGCGAACCCGGTCGACGCCGCCGGTACGAGCGCAACGTCCGACGACTTCAAGCCGACCGTCCCCGGCAGCTACCGCACGACCGCGACGTTCTCGGGCGACGCCGACTACCTCGCGGCGTCGTCGTCGTGCGACGACCCGGCGGAGACCGTGGCCGTAACCAGGGCGCCACTCCCGATCGCCACGGCCGTCACACCGTCGACCCTGGTGCTCGGAGGTACGTTCGAGGACACCGCCACGCTCGGCCCGCCACCCACCGGACAGCCCGCGCCGACGGGTCGGGTCGGCTTCGATGTATACGGGCCGACTGACACGAACTGCTCCTCGGCCCCCGTCCTCACCGCGAGCAACCCGCTCACCGCCGGCGGGCCGACCGTCGCGTCGGGGAGGCTCACGCCGGCCGTGCCCGGCACCTACCGGGTGATCGCGACCTACGGCGGTGACGCGGACTATCTCGGGTCGACGTCCCTCTGCAGCGACCTGACGGAGACCGTGACAGTCGCGAAGGCGACGCTTCCGATCACGACCTCCGCCTCGCCGGCGACGCTCGCCCTCGGCGGATCGTTCAAGGACACCGCCACGGTCGGTCCGGCCCCGGCCGGTGCACCGGCTCCGACCGGGGCGGTCACGTTCGACGTTTACGGCCCGTCTGACCAGAAGTGCTCGGCGGCGCCCGTCTTCAGCTCGACCGGGGCGCTCGCCTCGGCCGGGCCGTCGGCCGTCTCGAGTCCGTTCACGCCAACCGCGGACGGTGCCTACAACGTGGTCGCGAGCTACGCCGGCGACTCGACCTACGGCCCGTCGTCGTCAGCCTGCGGCGGCCCCGCTCAGGCCGTCGAGCTCACCGCGTCCGGCGCCGGCGCCGGTTCGACTCCGTCTACGTCAATAACCTCGGCCACGACGCCGACGCCGACGCCGAGCCGGACCTCGTCCGTCCCGGCGGCGCAGCCAACCGCCACGACCAAGCCGCCGACCACCACGACGCCGCAGCCAACCGCCACGACCAAGCCGCCGACCGCCACGACGCCGCAGCCGGCGACCTCGACCACGCCGCGCTCCGCCGCCACGCCTCCCACCGCCTCGACGCCACCGGGGCCCCAAAAGACGACGGCGCCCACCCCTCCGGGGGGCCTGGGGCCCGTGCAGGCGCAGCAACCGGGCACGACGCGGCGCACAGGGCCGGAACTGGCTCGCTACGACGCCAGGTCAGAGCCGAAGAAGGTCGTCGGGCTCGAGGTGGCGGCCTTTACGATCCTGGCGCTCGCCGGGGGCGGCGGTCTGGCGCTCGCCGGAGGCGCAGCCCGCCAGGACGGACGCGCGGACGCGGCGAGCCGGGAGTCCGGCCGGGGCGCGGGGGGCAGCAGCGGCGCCGGCGCCGGCGCGAACTTCGATGTCGACTACGAAGGCGTCGAGATCGCCGAGTTGGCCGCGGCCGGCGGTCTAGCCGTCGGAGATCGATCGCGCACCTGGCGCTGGCCGGGCACCGACGCGCTCGATGCCGCGGCGGTCACCCTGCCGGCACGCCTCGTCCGCCGCTCGCCGCTGCTGGCGCGGGTCGTCGCCGACGGCGCCTACCTTCGCTCGATCCTTGGTTCCGCATCGCTGGCCGGGCAGCTGATCGGCGTACTGCTCGGGGTGATCGCGGTCGACCAGTCCGGCGGCCGCGCCCTGCCTCCGAGCACGACGCTGACGATCGTGATCGCCGGACTCGGCGTGATCGACGCGGCCGCCGGGCTGGCGGCCGTGGTCACGTTCCTGGTCGGTGTCGTCATCTCCGGCGGCCTCGACTCGAACGACGCGGTGCGCACGATGATGGGGCTCGCCGCGCTCTGGTTCGTCGTGCCGATCGTCGCCGGGGCCGCCCGACCTCTCCGCCGGGACCCGCCGCGAAACGGCAAGGAACGCTACGACCGGGCGGCCGATTTCGCAATCGCCTCGCTGATCGGGGCCTGGGCGGTGCAGAAGATCGTCATCGCGCTCCCGGGGCTCTCGGGTTACCGGCTGCCGATCGGCTCGCAGGCCAACGAGGTGGCGCTGTGGATCCTCGCCGTAGTGATCGTGCGGATGCTCGGCGAGGAGCTGGCCACGCATTTCTACCCGAAGCGCCTCGTCGCGGTGCAGCCGCGCGGGCTCGGCGAGCCCGCAGCGCTCCAACGGCTCGCGGCGGCGCTGCTTCGGACCGGGATCTTCGTCTTCATCGCCGCCGTCGTCGTCGGCTCGACCTGGCAGCTGTGGGTCGCCGGCTTGCTCTTCCTCGTGCCGCAGGCGATGGACGTCTACGAAGAGCGCTTCCCGAAGTCGCCGACCCTCGGCAGAGCGCTGCCCGAGGGCCTGCTCGAGGTCGTCTTCATGCTCTTCCTCCTGACCGGCCTCGGCGCACTCCTCCTCACCAGCCAATCTGCCGCGCTGATCGCCGACTCGTTCGTCCTGCTCTCGATCCCCGCCGCGGCCCTCGCGATCCTCCACCACTTCGGCGGCGAGGAGGAGTCGGCCGAAGCCGAGGGCGAAGCCGCGGACAAGGGAGAGAGCCAGGCGGGGTGGGCGGCGCGGATCGGCGGCGCAGCGATCCTCGGCTTCGGTGTTCTCCAGGTCCTCGGGCTCCTCTTCTAGGATCCGGTGGACTGACCTGCTGGATTCTCGAGAAGGTCAGGCGGGAGCGCGTCCCACGCGAAGCGGTCACCGACCAAGGCCCCGACGCAGCACCAGACCAGGATCGCCCCGAAGTCCTGCTCGGTCTGGCCGAGGGGCTTCGGCAGGTCCACCGGCGCCTGCCGGCGTGAGTGGTCGAGGAGGGGACTCTCCAAGAAAAGTAGCTGCCTGACTCAGTCAGCTACTTCGCGAAAGGAAGCCGCGGCGTCTGCGTCGTCACCCAGCCCGGAAGACGACATCAAGCGCCGGCACGCTCTCGGGCCTACCCGGGTCCGACTCTCGCCGCCGCCCAGTCCTTCTACGGGGCGAATCCGAGCGGCGCGAGCTTGTCGAGCAGGCCGAGGTGCTCAGCGTGGGCGACCAGGCGGAGCCGCTGCCCGCTGGAGATCCGCCCGGCCTCGGCGGCGAGCCGGGCCCGGAGGCTCGAGTCGAGTCCCGCGAAGATCTGCAGGCTCGGCGCCAGCAGGTCGCCGTCGAGGATCGCGCCGACGAACTCCTCGATGATCCCGTCGATGCCGAGATCCAGGGCCTGGCCGAGAACTGCGCCGACGAGCGGAGGCGGCGCCATTCCGCCGAGCCGCACGATCTCCTTCCAGACGATGGCACGCGCGTGGAGCGGCAGCAGCGAGACAAGCGGGAGCACCTCGACGTGGCTGACGATCGCGACCCCCACCATCGCCCGGAGGACGTCGGGGTCGTGGAGCGCCGGAAGGCTCGTGAAACGCGCGAGGCCAGCCTGGCTCATCTCGTTGGTCACGGGGAGCACGACGTCCCAGAGGCCGTCGCGCTGAGCGGTCGCGACCATGCCCTCGAGCACGCTGTCGTCCTCCTCGGCCGCGAGGTCGGCGAGCCGGCCCGCCCGCTGCGGCGAGACTCGGCTGAGCAGGTCGAGCGCCTGAGGCCAGAGGTCCTCGGCCGTGGCAGCCCGAATCGCCCCGCGGATGCGCGTCTCCTCGAGCAGGCCGACGACATGATCGAGATGCTCGTCGACCTCGACGAAATACGAGATCCGCAGGAGCGAGGCGTCATCGATCACCCGGAAGGCGGCCTTGATCGCGTCGTCGGTCAGGTAGCCGACGAAGCGGCCCATCGCGACGTACTCCCGATCCCGGGTCAACTCGGCCGCGACCTCGGCGATCAGGTACGGCGGGATCGCCGCGACGATGTCCTTCGCCCGCCGGGGATCGAGATTGATCGCCAGAGCGGCGACGAACTTTCGCGGGAGGCGCTCGGCCAGGTCGACGGCCCGCTTGACCTCGAGCAGAGCGGTGATCCGCGCGCACAGGAGCGGGCCGAACGCGTGCTCGGCGATCACCGCGGTCACCGCCGCCGGCGGCAGCTTGCTGGCAAGGGCGATCAGACGGAAACGGTGGCCGTCGACATCGAACAGGACATCGCTCGCCCGCTCGCGGACCTCGCGGATCTCCTCGGGACTGAGCCGTTCGAGGTAGGCCAGACGGTCGGTCGAAGTCCCGAGCAGACGCGCCAGCTTGAGCACCTCGGCGTGCCCGGCGAGCGTGATCCCGTCAGCCACGGAGGATCACCCGCACGGCCCCGCGAAGCCCCGGCGGGAGGCGCCGGAGGGCGTCCTCGATCGCCACGTCCATGTCCCGAGCCTGTCGCACGCGAGCCTCGGACACCGCGCCGGCGAGGTCGCCGCATTCGTGATCGTCAAGCTTGCGCAGGCAGTCCGGAAGCGGGTCGCCGAGCTGATCGCGGAGCGCATCGGTCGCGGCCATCCCCGGATTCTATGGGCCGCCGGCGCCACGTCCCGGGCCGGCGGCCGAACCGCTGGGATCGAGGGGTATAGCGTGTCCCCTCGTCATGCCGGGCCCCGACCAAGCGCGCGAGAAGTGGAACGACCGCTATGCCCGGATGTCGACTGCGTTCCCCGACGCGCCGGCCGAGTGGCTCGTCGAGCACCGCTGTCTACTCGACCGATCGCCCGACGGTCGCCGGGCGCTCGACCTCGCATGCGGGGACGGGCGCAACGCCCGCTTTCTCGCCGAGCTCGGCTTCCAGGTCGATGCGCTCGACATCTCTGATGTCGTTGTCGACCGGCTGGCTGCGGCGGCGCTCGCCCGCGACCTGACCGTCAGCGCGCGGGTCGCCGACCTCGAGCACGCCGCTGACCTGCCGACCGACCACTACGACGTGATCGTGAGCTTCAACTATCTCCAGCGGAACCTCTTCGACCGGCTCGCCCGGGCCCTGCGCCCGGGCGGCCTGCTCCTCTTCGAGACCTTCGGCCGAGCCCACGTCGACGAGCTCGGCAACGACTTCCCAGCGGAGTTCGTGCTCGGCGACAACGAGCTGCTCCGTGCCTTCCCAGGCCTCCGCGTCCTCCATTACCGCGAGGGTGTCGCCGAGCGCTCGGGCAAGCCCCGGGGCGTCGCGAGCCTGGTCGCCGAAAAAGCGGCGACGGCGGACTAGCGGTCTGTCTCGGAATTAGCTGGAGTGGCTGGCGAGTGGCTGGGCGTGATCTGGCGTCGCAGGGTGTCCGCGGGCGTGCTGGTGGCACGTTGGCGGGCGCCGGGTGGCGCCAGGCACGTCCAGACGCCGCCAGACGCCAAGATAATTTTGAGACAGACCGCTAGGCTGGCCAGGCGGCCGGCCTGGCCACCGCCCTGCGGGGCGGACGGACCAGGTGAAACGAGCTGACGTGCCTGGCGGGATGGAATGAACGGACCGACCGCCGGCGCCGGGACCGTCGCAGCGGTGGGGTCAGAACGGGCATCGTGATTCGGGCGAGAATCGCCTCGGCGATCGCGTTGTCGTCAAGCGGGTAGCGCGACTCGCGAACGAGGCGGCTGAGTGTGTCGATCTGCATTTGGGTTGCGCCTTTCATTCGGCTCCTCCCCGTCCTCATCGGCAGCTCGGCGCCCGGGCTTGCCAGGCCTGGACGTCTGTACGAGCGAGCACCCGCCCCACCCACCATTTGTCAAAACTCCCCTATCCCGATAGGCTTTAGGGAATAATCCCGGAGACGAGAGGAGTCGCATGTCCACGACAGACGAGCTTCTGAAGAACGCCGAGGCCTACGCCGCGAGCTTTGACAAGGGCCACCTGCCGCTTCCCCCCGCCCGCAAGGTCGCCGTCCTCGCATGTATGGACGCCCGCCTGAACCCGTACGGCGTACTCGGCCTCAACGAAGGCGACGCCCACGTGATCCGCAACGCCGGCGGCGTCGTCACCGACGACGAGATCCGCTCACTCGCAATCTCACAGCGCCTGCTCGGAACCGAGGAGATCATCCTCATCCACCACACCGACTGCGGCATGCTCACGTTCACCGACGACGAGTTCAAGCGCTCCGTCCAGGACGACGTCGGCATCAAGCCCGAGTGGGCAGCCGAGGCCTTCCCCGACCTCGACGAAGACGTCCGCCAGTCGATCGCCCGGATCAAGGCCAGCCCCTTCATCCCCAACAAGAACTCCGTCCGCGGCTTCGTCTACGACGTCCACACGGGCGGGTTGACGGAAGTCTCCTGACAGCGCGAAACAGTGAGTGCCGCGTCGGGCGGGTCTGAGATCCCGACGCGGCAAGAGGAGGGTGGCTCTTCAGCTAGCAGTCCATCTGGCGGCGAATCGACGCGGCGGAACCGTCACGGACGAGTGTCTTCGTCTTCACGAACGTAGCCGCCGTCGGGCCGTCGCCGAGCGTGATCCTCAGCGCATACCTGTGACCGATCAGCATGTGCTTGGGCGAAGGGGCCAGCTCGATGTAGCACGGCTTGCCAGGCCCGTCGAGGTGGCCGAGCGACCCGGTGCGGCCGAGGACCGACACACCCCCGCGGATCGTCGTCCCGTTGGCTTCGATCCCGAGCGGGACCGTCGATTTGAAGACGATCTCGGTCGGATCGTCGGGGCCACCAACGAAGAAGAGGCCGGCGTGAGCGAGCGCGGGGAGTCCGGATGGAGAGGTGACGACCGGCTTGGCACCATCCGCCGGGCCGGCCTGCGTCGCCGTCGCGCTGACTGCCGCAATCACGGCCAGGCTGCCGGCGATCACCCTGATCTGGTTCCTCATACGCGCCGTCCCCTCGTCGACGGTTCGTCAGACGAACCGGGATGGAGAAAGCCTCCATCCACCTCTCCCAACGCCGGCGGACGCTCAGAGTCGCGGCCGGCGGGTCCCGAGTTCGGTGATCGCCGCCCGGGCGCGGACCATCAGCTCGTCGGCGCTCTCGTCGGGCCCGGCGAACAGCGGACGGCCGAAGCGGACGGTGGCCCGGCCCCGCTGCGTGAGACCGCGACTCGGCGGCATGATCAGGGCGGTGCCCGCGACGTGGACCGGCAGGAGCGGCGCCCCGGTTGCCAGGCAGAGGCGGGCGACGCCGGACCGGAACCCCTCAGCCTGCCCGGCCGACCGGGTCGCCTGCGGGTAGAGCAGGACGTTCTGCCCGTCCCGCAGGAGCTCGGCTGCGTCGGCCAGGCCGCGGAGATCGCTGCCCCGGCCGAACGGGAACGTGTTGATCCACAGGCCGCTCTGGACGGCGTACGCCCGGCGCCGGTAGAAGCGGTCGGCGGCGGCCCCGACGACGGTCCGGTTGCGCCACGAGCGGGGCAGCGCCGCGAGGATCAGGGGCGTGTCGATGTCGCTCGCGTGGTTCGGGGCGATCACGACCGGCTGGGGGACCTGCATCAGATCCTCCGCGCCGAACACCTCCGGCCGGGCGATCATCCTGGCGACCGGGAAGAGCAGGGTCTGCTGGAGGGCTTCCCGGGCCAGTGAGGCCGCGGGGCTGCGCAGCCACTCCTGGTCGGCGACCTCGTCTCCGCCGCGCCACGGGTCGGCGCCGGCCCGAACCGTCCGCCAGCGCGAGGCCGGCCGCGGCTCGCGACCGTCGCCGCCCGCTCCGGCCAGCCGCTCGAGCGTCCGGCCGCCGGTCGCGAACCTCACGCGACCTCGCAGCAGCCGGGCTTCACGTGACCTCGCAGTAGAACAGCGGCGGGCAGTGGAAGTGGGTCAGCGAGAAGTCCCGGCCGACGACCTGCTCGGCCATCTCCAGGGCGTCGCGCATCGTGTCCGCCCGGCGGAAGCCCATCCGGTGGCAGGCTTCGGCGTCGCCGCCGACGAAGATCACCTGGCCGACGTGGGAGAGGCCGTGGGCTCCCCAGTACCACATGTACAGCGGATGGACGCCGTGGTAGGCGAACGACGTCCTGTAGAGGTGGCGGTACCACTCGTCCTCGGCGAACGACTTCTCGAAGCGCCGCTCGATCTCCGCGGGGTCGGTCGTCTGGGTCAGGACCTCCTCGTAGAAGTCGATGTACGACGGGTGGTGAACCGGGTGGAACTCCCGCTCGACCGGGTGGGTGAAGATCATCACGCCGCCCTCGCGGACGAGCGGCCGGCCCTTGTAGAGGTTGAAGAAGTACCCGAGCGCGAGGCACATCACGAGGACCGGGTTCATGATCGAGTTCACGTTGTACGGACAGATGCTCGGCAGCCCGGCCGTCACGACATCCGCCTGCCCGTCGACCCGGACGGCCTGCTGGTCGGCGCACCGCTCGAGCGTGACGGCGTGGACCTCGTCGACCGCCCCGGCGGTCACCCCGGTCAGCGCGTACGGCGCCTCCATCCGCGTATAGAGCGCCCTCCGGGCCTTTGCCGGCATCCGGTCGAGCGCCCGCTTGGTCGCCGCGAAGGTAGCCTGCTGCCGGCCGGTCCAACGCTGCTCGGGCCGGCCGAGGAAGCCCAGCGGACTGGCGTACATGTCGTTGTTGAGCGTCGTCTCGATCCTGAACGTGGGGACCGCCGCCTCGACGAGGAGACCCTGCCGGGCCGCCGAGTGGCTGAGCGCGCTGTTGGCCGGGTCCATGAACGACCGGGAGTGCCGGAGGGTGTGGACGTTGTGGTGGGCCCGCACCGAGCGGTACGTGCCGAGTCCGACTGCGACCGACTTGTGCCCGCCGTCCATCGTCACGAGGTTGATGTTCACGTACACGAGAAGGTCTGACTCCGCCGCCCGCCGGTTGAGCTCGACGACCTCGCCGTGGTCGGTCTCCCCGAGCGAGACGATCCCCAGCGGGTCCTCGGCGTCGTGGTTGTAGAGCCGGTCGGGGTAGAACGCGTCGAAGACGTGCGAGCCGACCGCCCGGCGGAGCTCGGCCGCCGTCATCCGCCGGTGGAGGGCGAGCGCCGCGATCAGGTGGATGTCGTCGACGCCGGCCCGGTAGGCCCGCTCGAGGACCTGCTCGATGACCTGCTGGCGCACGTCGGGCTGGCGCATCTGCGGGAGGGGAAGCGAGATGTCGTCGAAGGCGATCGTCAGGCGCATCCCCGGGCGCAACAACGCGTCGAGCGGGTCCATCCCGAGTGGGTGGTCCAGCGCCTGGGCGATCGCCGACTGCGGGTCGGCGAGCCCCTTCAGCGGCGGCGGCGGGTAGATCACGCGTGAGCCGACCGGCAGCCGCTCGAGCCGGAAGGACTCGCCCGAGTGGAAGAGTGTCGGCGGCGAGCGATCCGTCAACTCCACGACGCACGCCTCCCGCTCGCTCCCAGGGTCAGGCCGGGGGCTCCGCGGCCGCTCGACCATCGGCGCAGAGACCGGCAGGCGGCGGCCGACGATGCTCATCGCCCGACCCCGCTCGGGCGGGGCCGGCTCGACAAGGCCGTGTTTCCCGAAGGCCCGGTCATCCGGCGTCGGTGAGGTCGAAGACCGTCTTGACGTGTCCCGCCCGGGTCGCAATCCGCGATGATTCGAGCGCACGCCGGTACTCCTGGAGGGGCCAGCCCTGCGCGACCAGTCGGCCGAGCTCGAGCCGGCCGGTCAGCTCGAGGGCTGACGGGAACTCGTCCGTGTAGCCGTATGCCCCGCGGATGTCGATCTCCCGCTGCCAGGCCATCGAGAGGTCGAGGTCGATCTGGCCGGGCATTCCAACCAGCATGACGAGTCCGCGCGGCCGGGTGGCCGTGACCGCCGACTCGAGCGACTGCCCACTGGCCACGCAGTCGAAGACGACATCGAAGCCACCGAGCAGGAGCTCTCGCCCGCCGATCCCGACCAGTCGCCGGGCCCCGGTCAGACGGGCCCCGCGAAGATGGAGCTCGCCCGGCCCGTAGACCTCGTCGGCGCCCATCCGGCGGGCCTCCTGCTCCTGGCCGCGATGCTTGGCGACCGCGACGATCGTCGCCTGGGGATGACGCTCGCGAAGGGCGATGACCGTCAGCAGGCCGATCGCGCCGACCCCGATCACGGCGACCGTCTCCTCGCCATCGAGATCGGCTCTGGCGACGGCGTGCATCGAGCAGGCGAGCGGCTCGGTCAGCACGGCGTCCTCGTCGCGGATCCCGTCGGAGACGAGGTGCAGCTGGGAGCGGTGGGCAACCAGCGATTCGCTCCAGCCGCCGCCGGTCTGCCGGCAGAAGCCGATCTGCAGGCCGGCGGAGATGTCCCCCGCGATCACCTCGCGGCAGAGTGCCTGGCGACCCGACTCGCACTCGACGCACTGGGGGTCGTTGCCGCGGGCCTCACAGCCGAGCGCCGGCTCGACGACGACCCGCTGGCCGCGCCAGTCCCCCCCGGACACGACGCCGACGACCTCATGTCCTGGGACGAAGGGCGTCGAGGTCAGCGAGGAGAGGTACAGCGACGCCCGGCCCTCGAGGAGGGCGTGGTCGGATCCGCAGATTCCCGTCAGCCGCGGGGAGACACCGACCCAGTCGGGGCCGATCAGGGTCGGCGGGTCGAGCTCACCGAAACGCAGGCTGTGCAGACCAGCCCGGCGGGAGACCCGGGCGGCGGCGTAGCCGGCCGGACTCGGGCGGTACTCGAGGGCCAGCATCAGACGCGTGCCTCGAGGCGGGCGAGCGGCCGGTTGCGGGCCCCGGGCTCGGTCCCCCAGTCGAGCACCGGCCAACGCCGGCGATGGGCCTCCCGGGCGAGCCGGAAGTCCGGGTTGATCGCGACCGGATGGCCGACGAGCTCGAGCATCGGAAGGTCGGAGATGCTGTCACCGTAGGAGTGGCAGTCCGCGAGCTCGAACCCGCCCTCCGCGGCGAGTCGCGCCGCGGCCGACGCCCGGCCGTCCGCGGTCAGCGGCGGCTCGGCCAGCTCGCCCGTGAAGGCCCCCCGGCGCTCGATCAGGCGTGCGGCGATCAGCTCGTCGGCGAGGTGGCGCAACGGCTCGACGAGAAAGTCGAGCGCCCCGGTCAACAGAACCACCCGGTCGCCGCGCTCGCGATGGGCGCGGATCCGGCGGACGGCATCGTGGCGCAGGCGGGGAAGGATGAAGTCCGACAGCGACGCCCTCGCCTGTTCGCGGAGCTCGCCGGCCGGGAGACCCTTGTAGAGCTGGTAGAACCCGCGCGTGAAGTCGGCGCGTGAACGCCGGTCGGCGATCAGGTAGCCGGGGACGCGAGTGGCGAGCGCCGCCATCCAAAGGGTCCGATCCAGGGGGGCCATGCTCCGTCCGCGCAGCCAGGCGTAGAAGTGGGCGACCGTCGCATCCAGGACGACGCCCTCGATGTCGAAGATCGCCAGCGCGGGCGGGCCGTCGGCGATCACGTCGGCCCCGCGCTTCGGGAGCCGGCGGCGGCCCGGAACCATCGCCCGCAGGGCGGGCAGATGGGCGTCGCACAGATAGCTCGGCCAGTCGATCGCCGCCGTGTCGAATGGGAAGCGGACCTGGTCCTCAGGGGCGAGCGAGGCGATCAGCTCGCGGGTGTGGCGGTCGTCGAACATGCAGTCGAGCTCGACGTACGGCCCATAGATCTCGGCCAGCAGGCGGAGCCGCTCGAGCCGGCGCTGCTCCTTGTGCAGGCGTCGCTCGACCTCGTCGACGCGCGGGACCGCGATGTGGTCGAGGACCCGCCGGGCAGCCCGGACGCCCCGCTCGCCGCGGTCGATCGCCCGCAGGGCCCTGGCCGTCGACGTGAACTTCCAGTCGGCGACCTCGACCGGCAGACCATCCTCGTCGGGCAGCGGACGCTCGCGGAAATAGTCGGTGATCTGGTCTGAGAGGCTGCCGATCCGGAGCGGGTTCCTGGCTCCGCTGGTCACGTTGACCACAAGCGGGCCAGCTTCGGCCGGGTGGGCCGCCGCGGCGATACAGGCGTTGGCGACGAGATCGACCGGCACGAGGTCGAGGCGGGCGGACCGGTCGCCCGGGAAGCGGCTGACCATCCCGCTCGCGTAGGCGAGGATCACCGGATCGGCGACCTTGAGCCCTTCGATCCAGCCGGGGAACGGCGTCCGCAGGGCCGATTCGATGATCGACGGGCGGACGATCGTCAGGCTGGGAAGCGGCTCCGCGAGCAGGGCCCGCTCGCCGAGGGCCTTCGACAGGCCGTAGGCGTCGGTCCAGCCAAGCGCTCGCGAGCGCTCCCGGCCACGCTCGACCAGCTGGGCGTAGACCCACGCCCGGCGGGCATCCTCGGCCCGCGCGCCGATCGCCGGCGCGCCGGCCGGACCGATCTCCTGGCGAGCGTCGCGAACGAATCGATGCTGCTCATCCGGGAGGCGGGAGTCGGCCTCGAGATCCAGCCGCCAGGCGCGCGCGGCCGCCAGCTCGGCCCGGGGGTCGAGGTCGGGTTCTCCCGGTCCGCGGCCGGACGGCCGCTCGAGGACGAGGCCGGTTCGGGTGCCCGAGGCGTAGGCGGTCGAGACATGGACGAAGTGCGGCTGGACCCCAGCTTCGGCGAGGGTCCGGACGAGATGGATCGTTCCGATCACGTTGAGCTCGAGCATCTCGTCGAGCGGCTGCTGGAAGGAGACCGACGCGGCGCAGTGGATCACCACGTCGACGCCGGCGAGCGGCCCGAAGTCGGTCCGGCCGAGCCGCTCACGGGCGAGATCGCCGGAGAACGCGTCGACCCGGCCGTCACCGATCGCAGCCTCGACGACGCCGGGAGCAAGGCCGGCGAAGGCGCTCGACCCGAGCACCTCGGTACGCATCCGTACGCGCGCGCCATCGTCGTCGGCCGCTCGCAGGAGCAGGCGGATCTGTCCGATCTCGGGCAGCTCGCCGAGCAAGATCGACAGCATCGCCTTGGCGAGGAAGCCGGACGCCCCGGTCAGCAGGATGGTCCTGCCGGAGAGCCGCTGCGCGATCGTCCGCGGCCCGTTGACGATCGCCGCGCGCCGGGCAACGTCTGCGCCCCAGTCCGGCTCGGGCGACGATGCGTCGGTCACGGTCAGGTCCGGCTCAGAAGACAGGGCTTCGTCACGATCACCCCAGACGATACCGGTCTACTGACTTGTCAGTAGGACCTATGATCGGGGCGTGGCCTCCGCTACGCACCCGAGCGAGTCTCCTTCGCGCACGCGCATCCTCGACACAGCCCGGCGGGAGTTCGCCGACCGGGGCTTCGACGGTGCCCGGCTGGCGGCAATCGCCCGGGAGGCCGGGCTCAGCCACCCGACGCTGATCTACCACTTCAACTCGAAGGCGGACCTCTACGGATCGGTGATCGAGTCGGCGGTGCTCGACTGGGCCGTCGAGACCGAGGCGGCCGTCTCCGGCGCGCTCGAGGGCTTCGACCAGGTGGTCTCGATCATCGACGCCGGCTTCGCGTTCTTCGCGACCCACGCCGACTTCGCCCGGATCCTCCGGCGGGAGGCGCTCGAGGGCGGGGAGCGCCTCGACGCGGCGATCACCGACTCGCTCCGCCCGTTCCTCTACCGGGCGGTCGCCTTCCTCGAGCGGGAGATGCAGGCCGGCCGCCTGCGCCGGCACGATCCGCTCGAGCTCATGCAGATCTGTTACGGAGCCGTCTTCACGTTCTTCTCCGACGCCCGCTTCCGAGCCCGTCTGCTCGACTCCGACCCGCTCTCGGCGGACGCGCTCGCCCGCCACCGCAACGCCCTGACCCGGCTCCTGGAGGCGGCGCTCCGGCCGCCCGCCGGCTGAACACAGCCGGTCGATCTCCACCCAGGGGTTGACGTCCGGATCAACCGTCTGACCAACCCCTGGCCCGATGTATCGGGCGAGCGCCGGACGTAGCCTGACCACATGAACACAACCGATTACCTCATCAACGCAGCGATGGTCCTCGTCGTCCTTCAACTGATGCGCTGGAACCCTGTCAACCTGCGAAACCTCCTGCGACCGGTCGTGATCGTCGGCGGCGTCGGCATCTACTTCCTCCAGTCCGTCCCGACCGCCGGGAACGACCTCGTGCTCGACGCGAGCGGCCTGATCCTGGGTGGCGCGCTCGGCGTGGCCTGCGGTGGCCTGACCTTCCTGCGGCGTGGCGACGACGGCGTCGCGCTGGCGCGGGTCGGCGCCGCCGCGGCGGCCGTGTGGATCGTCGGGATGGGCGCGCGGATCGTCTTCGCGTACGCGTCCGACCACTTCGGCCAGCATGCGATCACCCGCTTCTCGATCGACAATCAGATCACCGGCGCGTCGGCCTGGACGGTGGCGTTCGTCCTGATGGCGCTCGCGACCGTGATCGGCCGGCTGGCCGTCGTCCGTGTCCGCGCCCACCGCCTGACGAGCGGCGACGCGCGGATCCGGCCGCTCACCGCATGAGCGCCGACCGTGCCGCGTCGGCGTGTTGACGGCCTGCCACACGTGTGCTGGGATCGGTTGGGCATGACATCCACAGCCCAGCCGGGTCGCCCGCCGTCCCGCGCAGATCGCGGGGACCGGCCGGGAGGCACGCGTACCGAGCGTGCGTCGGCCAGGCTGGTAGACCGGCGCCTGAGCCGGCGGGCCACGCTGGCACCGCTCGGCTGGGCGCTCGTCGCGCTCGTCGCGATCGCGACCATCGAGACCCACCCGACGCCCGGACTGCGCGGTGCCGGGCTCGGGGTTGGCGCGGCGCTCGTCGGCTACGTCGTCGTCTACGGCACGGCGATCCGCGCGGCGACGTCCGGGCGCACCGAGGAGCAGCCGGTCGTCGTGATCGCGACGACCGTCGTCCTGCTCGCGATCTGCACGGTCGGCCTGCTCGCATCCCAGCCCAACGGCCCGGCCGATCTCGCCGCGGGCGGCACGGTCTGGATCGCCGTGGCCCGCCTGCCGAACCGGGGCGGGATCGGCCTGGCGCTCGCCTCGACGCTGGCCTTCGACGCGACGATCGCCGTCGCCCAGGGCACCTTCGTCAACGTCACCTCGATGTCGCTGCTCTGCGCCCTGCTCGGGTTGACCGGACTCTTCATGCGCGAGTCGTCGGCCAGCGAGGAGCGGGCCGAGCTGCTCCTGGCCGAGCTCGAGGACGCGCGGGAGGCCCAGCTCGCGGGCGCGGCGATCGCCGAGCGGGCGCGGATCGCCGGGGAGCTCCACGACGTGCTCGCGCACTCGCTCTCGGGCCTCACGATCCAGCTCGAGGGCGGGCGCAAGCTCGCCGCGCGCGAAGCCGTCAGCCCCGGGCTTCAGGACGTGCTCGCCCGGTCCGCGGCGCTCGCCCGTCAGGGGCTGTTCGACGCCCGTCAGGCTGTCGGCGCCCTCCGCGGGAGTCAGCCTCCCGCCGAGGACGAGCTCGCCCGGCTGGTCGAGAGCTTTCGCCGGGATCTCCACCACCAGGCGACCCTCACCGTGACCGGTGGCGTCCGCAGGCTCGACCCGGCGATCGGGCTCGCCCTCTACCGGGCGGCCGAGGAGGCGCTGACCAACGCCGCCCGGTACGCGCCGACCACACCGACCGCCGTCAGGTTGGCCTACCAGCCGGACGCCGTCAACCTGACGGTCGAGAACGACGCTCCGCAGGCCACCGGCGGCGACGATCGGCCGCCGGCCGGCGGCGGGGGCAACGGCCTGGCCGGAATGCGCGAGCGGATCGAGCGGGTCGGCGGCGTGATGCGAGCCGGGCCGACACCGACCGGCTGGGCCGTCGAGGTCGAGATCCCCCGTTGACGGCGGACCCGCAGGCGCCGATCCGCGTTCTGATCGTCGACGATCAGCGGATCGTCCGCGACGGTCTCGAGCTGCTGGTCGGCCTGTTCGACGGCGTGGAGGTCGTGGGTGTCGCGTCCGACGGGAGGGTCGCCGTCGACACGGCGCTGGCCGAGCGGCCGGACGTCGTGCTGATGGATCTCCGCATGCCGAACCTCGACGGGATCGAGGCGACCGGCCTGCTCCACGACAAGCTGCCGGCGACCCGGGTCGTGATCCTGACGACCTACGCCGACGACGCGTCGATCATCCCCGCCCTGAAGGCCGGCGCGCGCGGCTACCTGACCAAGGACGCCGGTGCTGACGAGATCGAGCGGGCGATCCGCAACGTCCACGCCGGGGCTACGCATCTCGACGCGGCCGTCCAGCAGCAGATGCTCGCCGCGCTCCCGTCCCCCGCCGCGGCGCTCGCCGTCCCGGAGGCGCCCGACGCGTTCGGCCTGACGGCTCGCGAGCTCGAGGTCCTCGGCCTGATCGCGAACGGCTACTCCAACGTCGAGATCGCCGACCGGCTCGTCGTCAGCATGGCCACGGTCAAGACTCACGTCAACCGGGTCTTCGCAAAGGCCGGGGTCCGCGATCGTGCCCAGGCCGTGATCTTCGCCCACCGCAACGGCCTCGACGGACCCGTCGAGTGAAGAAGCGCCCGGCACCAGCGCGCTCAGCGCCCGGCACCGGCACCCGGCGCTCGGCACCCGGGGAGTTGTCTTAGATCATGTACGATCGTGCGTGATGACAGACACGGCTCGCCAGGCCTTCGACGAGCACGCCGGCGACTACGAGGCGCAGCGTCGCCGCCTGATTCCGCCGTACGACGCCTTCTACGCGGCGGCGGTGCAAGCGCTCGAGCTGGCCACGATCCCCGTGCGACGGGTCCTCGACGTCGGTGCCGGCACCGGCCTACTGGCGAGGGCCGTCGCGCGCGCCCTGCCAGGCGTCGAGTTGACCCTGCTCGACGGCGCGCCGGCGATGCTCGAGCAGGCGCGCCGCGCCCTCGGGGATCGCGCGCGGTACCTCTATGGCGACCTCGCCGACCCGCTGCCGGAGGGTCCGTGGGACGCGGTGGTCAGCGCCCTGGCAATCCACCACGTCGACGATGCGGGGAAGCGTGGGCTGTTCGCGCGCATCCACGCCGCCGTCTCACCCGGCGGCGTGTTCGTCAACGCCGAGCAGGTCGCCGGACCGACCCCGCGCCTTGGCGCCCTGTACGCCGAATGGCACGAACGGCGGGCGGTCGCGGCCGGCGCGAGCCCAGACGAGTGGGCCGGCGCCCAGGCGCGGATGCGCTTCGACCACTGGGCGAGCGTCGAGGATCAGCTCGACTGGCTGCGCACGGTCGGGTTCGACGATGTCGACTGCCTCTTCAAGGACCACCGCTTCGCTGTCCTCGTCGCCCGGCGCTGAGGCTGAAGCCCCGGAGCCCCGGACCCGGCGGTCAGCCGCGCAGCGCGGAGATCAGGATCCCCGGGAGCAGCCGCAGGCGCGGCTTGGCCGCGAAGGCCGTCAACCGGCGGGCCGTGACACCCGACGTCCGGTTGGTCACGAACCACGGCGGCTTGGGTGAGAGTGTCAGCTCACCATGCAGAAGGGCTCGCGGCGACGGACGGAACGGCCCCCGGAGGACCGTTCGCTCGATCCGGTCGACCAGCAGCGCGTTGTGGACGACGCCCGTTCCGCTCTCGATGTCACCGACCGTGTGGCCGGGGAACGCACCCCACGACGCGCGTGGCGTGAGGAAGCCGACGCCGCTCCAGCAGTTCACGCCGACGGTCCCGTAGCGAAGATCTGCGATCAGCTCGTCCAGGCGGCCGCCCAGGCTCCGCAGGGTCGCGGGATCCCCGATCAGGTTGGCGGTCAGGGTTCCGTAGAGCCGGTCGTTTGCGAACTCCACCGCCCGCTGGAGGAACTCGGCCGGCCCGGGCCCGGGGAGCTCGGTGAAGGAGAGGACGGGCGCGAAGTACTCCGTCGTGAACGCGTCGTCCCTGATCTGGCTGTCGACCCCGATCAGCGTCCGCCGCGCGTTGGAGTCGAGCGCCTCGGCTCCGGGGTGCATGCTCCGCGCCCGGTCGTGACGCTCGTCGGCTCCGGGGTAGTAGGCCGGGCGAGCCGGCGCGTCGCGGACGGCGTCGCGCAGCGCGGCGATGAACTCGTTCTTCTGCGGCCACTCCTCCGCGAGCACGACGACCTGGCTGGCATTGCAGTTGAAGCCGCTGTTGTGAAGCCGCTGGGTCGCGACGTGCTCGGCCTGGAAGCGCAAGTCCGCGTCGCTCCACCTTCCCGGCAGCACGATCACCGGTGCGACCCCGCCGAGCTCGCTGGTCATCGACTTGGTCAGGATCGGCGTCCCCGCGACCCTGCGGCGCTCGGCCTCCGCGCCGGTTCCGAAGACGATCGCGTCGTGCGTGGCCCCACTCCCGGTCAGATGGACCTCGTCGACCAGCGGGTGCTCGGTCAGGTAGCCCCCCGTGTCTGCCCCTCCGGCGACGATCCGGACGTACCCGGCCTCGATGAACCCGGCGAACGCCTTCTGGAGGACCGGGAGCAGATAGTCGTTGACGGGGTTCAGCTTGAGGAGGACGACCCGGCCGTCGGCGTAGAGCTTGTAGAGCACGTCGAGCGGCGCGATCGCCGCGATGTTGCCGGCCCCCAGGACGAGCGCCACGCCGCCGCCGTCGGGCCGGCGGGTCCGCAGACCGGCATCCCGGCCGACCGCCTCCGGGGTCACTCCAGGCTCGATCCACAGCTCTGCCCGGTAACCGCTCAGAAGCAGCCGATCGAAACCCTCGAACGGCATCCGAACCCGCAGTGACGCTCTGCCGCCCGGCGCCCTGCCGATTCGACCGGTGACCGGGCTGCGCCCGGCGGCCAGGGCGTCGAGCGTCCGGCCGAGCGCGGTCGTGTAGACGAGCTGGGCCATCGGGCCCGACATCCACTCCTCGCCGGCCAGCGGCGAGTCCGGCGGGAGCCCCTTCGCCCGGCAGGCGAGCAGCGCCCACTCCTCGGCGACTCCCGCCGTGGCCTCGTGCAGGCTGGCCAGGAGGGCCCGTTTGCCGGCGATCGGGAGGCTCGCCCACTCGGCCGCGTGCGCGCTCAGCAGCTCGAGATCGGCGTCCAGGGTCGGGTTGGGGCTGGTGGCTGTGGTCATCGCGCTCGCGGGTCCAAGGTCGCCGACGGCACCCGGCCCCGGGTGTCTAGCAGATCGTTGAGCGAGCCGGACCTGAAGGGCCGGCTGGCGACCCTCGCCCGGGCGTATCCGGCCGACCGGACGGCCGCCTCCACGGCGATCCGCAGGGCCGGCTCGGCGAGCACCGGCCCCAGCTCGTCGGCCGACAGCTCGACCTGGCCGAGCTCGCCGTGGTGGCGGACCCGCAGCTCCCGGTGGCCGAGCGCCCGGACCGCCTGCTCGGCGCGGTCGATCCGCTCGAGGGTCGCCCGGTCGACCGGCACGCCGTAGGGGATCCGCGAGGCCAGGCACGGGCTCGCCGGCTTCTCGGCGCTCGGCACCCACAGCCTGGCCGCCAGCGCCCGGACGGTCGGCTTGTCGACGCCCTCCTCGAGCAGCGGGTGGCCGACTCCGTGGTCGGCCGCCGCCCGCAGCCCGGGTCGCCAGTCGCCGGCGTCGTCGGCGTTCGCGCCCGAGACGAGGCCGGCGTAGCCGCGTCGCCGGGCCAGGGCCGAGAGCTCGGAGTAGAGCTCGGTCTTGCAGTGGAAGCACCGGAACCGGTCGTTGCGCCGGTAGTCCTCCCGCCCGAGCTCGTCCGTCGTGATCGTCTCGTGGGCGATCCCGATCGCCCGGGCGACGTCCCGCGCGCCGTCGAGCTCGCCGGTCGCCAGGGCCGCCGAGCGCGCCGTCACGGCCAGCGCCCGCCGGCCGAGCGCACGAGCGGCGAGTGCCGCGACGAGTGACGAGTCGACCCCGCCCGAGAAGGCCACGATCACCGACCCGAGTCCGGCGATCCGCCGCTCCAGCCGCGCCTGGAGCCGATCGAGGTCGGGCGACCCCGACCGCCGGGGATCCGCCGGCGTCTGACCGAGCGAGTCGTTCATCGGTCGTAGACCCGTCCGGCCGCCGCGAGCGCGGCCGCCCAGACGGCCTTCACCGGCCGGCCCGTCCGCCGGGCGACCGCCGCGCAGTCGTCGTGCTCGGGAGACGCGTTGACGGTCTCCCCGTCGAGCGAGCCGAGCTTGATCCGGACCGGGTCTCCGCCGACGTCCACGGTCATCCAGCTGCGCTCGAGCTCCCACCGCCGGACGGTCGAGACCCGCACGCCGAGCGTCGTCGTCTCCCGGAGGATCGCGCTCGCGACCGCCCGCTCGTCGTCCGGGCGGGCGAGCGCGGAGAAGACCACCCCCGGACGGGACTTCTTCATCTGGACGGGTGCGACCCAGACGTCGAGCGCGCCGGCCGCGAAGCACCGCTCGGCCGCGTCGGGGACGAGCTCGGGCGAGAGGTCGTCGAGATTGGTCTCGATCAGGACTGCATCCTCCCGGCCTGCTTCCCCGTGATTCTGGCCGGTCGCCGCGCTTGCGAGTCGCTGGCCGAGCAGCACGCGGACAAGGTTCGGGCGGGTCTCCAGGTCCCGCGTCCCGGCCCCGTAGCCGACCGCCTCGAGCCGCATCGCCGGCAGCGGGCCGAACTCCTTCGTCAGGGCCGCGACGACCGCGGCCCCGGTCGGCGTGACGAGCTCGAACTCGAGGTCGACGCCGTAGATCGGCACCCCCCGGAGCAGCTCGAGCGTCGCCGGCCCCGGGAGCGGCAGGCGGCCGTGGGCGGCGTCCACGAACCCGCGGGGCGCCGGCAGCGGCGAGCAGGCGAGCTCGTCGACGGCGAGATCCTCGAGCGCCAGGGCGATCCCGCAGATGTCGCCGATCGAGTCGAGCCCGCCAACCTCGTGGAACTCGACCGTCTCCGCGGCGACCCCGTGGACGCGGGCTTCGGCCTCGGCGAGGGCGGCGAACACCGCGTGGGCCCGCGCGAGCGGTCGTTCGGGAAGACCGGCCCGGTCGAGCAGGCCGCGGATCTCGGCCCAGGTCCGGTGGGGCGGGTCGATCTCCGGTGCGATCGTCGTGACGCCCGACGCGAGAATCCCGTGGCGGTGGACCTTCGTCTCGGTCAGCTCGACACCCGGGACGCCCAGCCCGCGCAGGCCGTCGCCGACGCGTGCGCGATCAGCGCCGGCGTCGAGCAGGGCTCCGAGCAGCATGTCGCCGGCCAGGCCGGCGATCGCGTCAACGTACGCCAGACGAGTCACCGGGCTCCCCCGGCCGGACGGTTCACCGGGCTCCCCCGGCCGACCGGGCGATCCTCGCGGCGATCGTTCCGGCGCCGAAGCCGTCGTCGATGTTGACGACCGCGACGCCGGCCGCACACGACGTCAGCATCGCCAGGAGGGCGCTCAACCCGCCGAACGCGGCGCCGTAGCCCGCACTCGTCGGCACGCCGATCACCGGGGCGCCGACCAGGCCTCCGACGACCGACGTGAGGGCCGCGTCCTGACCGGCGACGACAACCACGCAGTCCGCCCGCCGGAGGTCCTCGAGCGCGCCGTCGAGCCGGTGGATCCCGGCGACGCCGATGTCCTCGTGGACGACGACACCCGCCCCGAGCAGCTCCGCCCGGATCCGCGCCTCGTGGACGGCCGGGCCGTCGACGGTTCCGCCCGAGACGATCGCGACCAGGCCCTGGGCCGGGGGGATCGCCCGGGCGATCCAGGCACAGCGGGCCCGCACGTGCTCGCGCGCGTCGGGCGCGACCCGGGCGACTGCTGCCCTGGCGTCGTCGTCGGCTCTGGTCACCAGGACGCTCGAGGCTCCGCCGGCGACCAGCGACGCGACGATCGCCTCGATCTCCCCGGCCGTCTTGCCCTCGGCGAGGACGGCCTCCGGGGCACCCTGGCGGAGCTCACGGTGATGATCGACCCGAGCGAAGCCGAGATCGTCGTACGGCAGCCGCGCGAGCCGCTCCAACCCGGCCGACGGAGCGATCTCGCCGGCGGCGACGGCCTCGAGCATGCGCAGCATCTCCCCCGGCAGACCCGATCTCTGCTGCGACGGCGATCTCGCGGTCATCGCGCCAGCCTAGCGAGCGCCGGCAGTGATCTTCCCGACCGTGCGCGCCCGTACGCGAGTTATAAGGTGTCAGCAGAGCCCCTAGACAAAGGAGTCGGACGATGGCAGATTTGACGATGCGCGAGGTGCGCGAGGGCGAGGTGCCGCCGAACGGCGGTAGCGCGATCCAGGACTATCCCGATCGACCCGTCGTCGTCGGCCAGGGCCCGAACAACTACCTCTGCGGAAGCTGCGGCAACCTCCTCGCCGAGGCCGTCTCGCCGCCGCAGATGAACATCAAGGTTCGGATCCGCTGCGCCAAGTGCGGCAGCCTCCAGGTCGCCCTCCAGCCCGACAAGGAAGAGGCGGCCGCCAAGAAGTAGAGCCCGACGTGGGGCGGCGGGCGTCATCGCCGCCCCGTTAAGCTCCGGCCGATGGCGCCGGAGGTTCTCCCGCGATCTGTTGTTCTGATCGGCGACGGAGATCTTCCCCGGGCGGTCGAGATCGCCCTGATCCGAGCCGGGGCGAGGGTTCGCCGGCTGCGCCGGCCCAACGACCGGGAGATCGCCCGGGCGGTCGGTGGGGAGGTCGAGGTCGACGTCGCGATGGTCGTATCCCGCGACGACATCGAGGTCCTCCGGCTGGCGCTCGTCGTCGAGCATGCCCGGCCGGGACTCCAGCTGATCGTCACGGTCTTCAACCGGACCGTCGCCGACCAGCTCCGCCGGGTCGTGCCCGCCTGCCAGGTGACGTCGATGGCCGACGCCGTCGCGACGACGCTCGCCGGCCCGTGCATCGACGGTGACCTCGTCTCGCTCGCCAAGTCTCCGAGCAGCCTCGTCGGAGTCAGGGAGACCCCCGTCGGCCTGGAGACGGTCGGGCTCGACGACCACGGACGGCACCGGCTCGGCCGGATCCGCGACAACGTCCATAGCGTGCTGCGGCCGTTCGATCGAAGCGCACGCTTCCTCCTCGCAGGCCTCGCCGGAATCCTCGTGATCCTCGGCGTCGACTCGACGGTCACGGGGATCGCCCTCCACGAGACGCCGGTCGAGGCCTTCTACGAGGCGACCAAGTCCCTCGTCACGGTCGGTCCCAATCAGGCGCTCGACGCGGCGGGAGCGCCGCTCAAGGTGTTCGCCGCCGTGCTGATGCTCGCGTCGCTCGCATTCGTCGCCGTCCTCACCGCCGGGATTGTCAACCGTCTGCTCGACCACCGGCTGACCGGCATCATCGGGCGGCGGTCGATCCCCCGGACCGACCACGTCGTGGTCGTCGGCCTCGGCCAGGTCGGCCTGCGCCTGTGCCTCGTTCTGAGAAGTCTCGGGATCGGTGTGGTCGCGGTCGAGCGGGACGCGAATGCCCCGAGCGTGAAGCTGGCCCGGGACTACCGGATCCCGGTCGTGATCGGTGAGGGCGCCGAGCGGCCGCTGCTGGCCCGGCTCAGCCTCGGCCGGGCTCGCGCGCTCGCGGCGATCACGTCCGACGACGTCGAGAACATCGCGATCTCGGTCGCCGCCCTCGCCCTGCGTGACGACCTGCGGGTGGTCCTCCGGGCCGGCGACGGCGACGTCACGACGGAGATCCGCTCGCTCTTCCACATCGGCGTCGTCCGCGACGTCCACCGGATCGCCGGCGACCTGCTGGCCGCCGCGGCCCTCGGCATCGGGGCGACCGGCGCGGCGACGCGTGACGGCGAGACATGGCTCGTCTTCGCAGACGGCACGGCCCGGCCGTTCGGGGAGCTCGTGCCCGACGGCACGGCCTGACCGGCGGCCCGACCCGCGGTCGACTGCGAGAGACCTCGGTCACGCGCCCGCCTACGGGAGATCTACGTGGGCGATCTCGATCTGCGGCTGGACGTCGGCGCCGGCCTCGATCTGCTGGGCGGCGACTTCGACCGCGCCGAACTCGATGCCGCGGGTGAAGATCGCGCTGATCAGGTCACCGAGGTACTCGTACTCCTCCTCGGTCCCGGTCATCCCGAACTGGTCGAGGATCCGCTGCATCCTGTCGGCCGGGAAGAGGCGCTGGAGCTCGCGAGTGATGTCGTCGTACATCCCCGCGTCGTCGTCGTCCATCCCGATGTCCTCGGGCTCGTCGGTCACACCCCAAGCCTACCCCCGCCCGGCGGCTACGAGGCGACCCGCGGTCGACCGGGAAAGAACGGCCATTCCTCGAACGCCGTGCACCGGCCGTCGGAGTCGAGCGAGACGACCCACAGGTCGCGGTAGGTGCGGGCGACCGGGTCGCCGTAGCGGACCTCGATCCGGGCGACGCCGACCGTCGCGTCGACGGCGACGAGCTCCGACACGAGGACGAAGTCCTCGTCGGGGCCGTCGCGCTCGGACTCCCAGAACGCGCGAATCGCCGCGAGCCCGCGGAGCGGGTCGTCGAACGGGGCCGCCGAGTAGGTCGCGTCGGGCGCGAAGAGCTCAGCCAGCGCCGCCGTCCCCGGCGTGCGCCAGGCCAGCTCGTAGGCCGCGATCCAGCGGGCGAGCTCGGTCCGGCTCACGGCTCCGGGAACCCGCCGCCCGCCACCCGACGCGACCGGGCCCGGCCGCCGGCGTTCACGGCAGCGCCGACGAGGGGACGTCGATCAGCGCATCGGCGAAGCGCCCGGGCTACTCGACGTAGGGCAGATGGGCGACCCCGGGGAGGACGCGGGCGACCGAGCCCGGGAGCATGCCGGCGATCACGCGGGAGTCCTCGACGACGCACGGGACGTCGAGGTCGCCCCAGAGCACGGTCGCCGGCGTCCGAACCTCGACCACGCGGCTCCAGGTGTCGATCGTCGAGTCTCGCCGTGGCGTCGTCCAGAACCTCAGGTTCCGGACCGCCCCAGACCGCCGGCGCGATCAGTACCAGCCCCCCCTCCAACCGCGTGCGGGTCATCCTGGTCTGGGAGCCTACGCCGATCAGGTCGGACCGACGCCCTCCGGGGTCTTCCCCCCGGAGACCGCGGCTCGCCGACGGCTACCGAGGCGTGTTGGAGAGCTGCTTCAGGCGATCCAGCTGGGCCCAGTGATGAGCGATTCGCTGCTTGCCGGCCGCCGTCAGCGCGGCGTTGGTATTGGGCTTCTTGTGGACGAACCTCTTGTTCATCGTCACCAGGCCCGCCTCCTCCAACTTGGTCAGGTGGCTGGAGAGGTTGCCGTTGGTCAGGCCTGTCGTGCGCGCCAGGAAGACGAAGTCGGCGTCCGCCACGGAGGAGAGCACCGTCAGGATCGCCAGCCGGGCAGGCTCGTGGATGAGGCGATCGAGAACAAGATCGTCGCTACGCTCCGGCATCGTCGCCCTCGAGGCTCGGGCCTGCGGGCGATCCGAGCGTGTGTACGAGCAGGCGGTGGTCGAACACTCCGGCCACGATGGCCGCCGCGCCTACCAGTACGAGGGCCGTGTTGCTCGGATCCGCGCCGCCCCAGACCGGGAGGAGTCCGGCAACGAGGAGGGAGCCCCAGACGATCAGTTGGTGGGTCTTCAGCCCGAGGACGCTCGCGTAGTACGCCAGCATGACGATGCCGACCGTCGCGGCGATCGGGTTGACCGGCAGATCGAGCGACCAGCTCGCTCGGCTTCGCAGCACGAATGATCC
This sequence comes from Solirubrobacteraceae bacterium, assembly GCA_036510225.1. GTDB lineage: Bacteria > Actinomycetota > Thermoleophilia > Solirubrobacterales > Solirubrobacteraceae > Palsa-513. The sequence continues at coordinate 28,990 of DATCEH010000016.1, forward strand.
GCCCGTGATCACCGCGGCGCCGATCACCGCGGCGACGGCCACGCCGAGCTGCTGCTTCGCGGAAGGCGTCATCCGCCCGTAGTTCTCGTTGTAGTAGCTGGTGATCGGCAGACACGCCGTCCCGAGGAGGAAGACCGACGCGACGAAGACCCACGGGTGCCTTAGCGGGCCCCAGTTCGAGTTGCCCAGTGCGGAGAGGATGAACACGCCGCCCAAGGGTATGTAGTAGAGGCCTCTCAGATTCGTGCAGTCGGCCGCCGCTGACTCGAACGTCTCGCGTTCCATTGATTCCGTGCTCCTCAGACTAGTTGGCGTGGCAAACCCTACTGCGCTGTCGCGGGCGTGTCAACAGACTGGTTGGCGCGGCCCTCCCGAAGCGTGGCGACGACGAGCATCAGCACGCGCGACAAGGGGTGCGTGCGCACCCGACGCTCGCCGCGGTCACCAGGGTCGCGACGTGGCGTGGTTGGCTTCCCGCAGTGCCGGCGGGCGTGCGCGACGTCACCTGCCCTACGTAGTGCCCCATACCCGCTGGATGCGCCAGACGAGCGTCTATCTCAATGACGAGCAGGCTCAGCGTCTGGCCCGACTCGCCAGACAGGAAGGTCGCTCGCAGGCAGAAGTTCTTCGCGACGCTGTAGATCGCTGTCAGCCGGGTGTTCGGCCCGACCGTGACTTCGCGCTTGCCGCCGGCTTTCCGCGTCTCGACGGCGATCCCCGACCGATCTCCGAGATCCCCGACGCCGAGTTGTTGGCCACGCAGACCTCGACCTCGGCTTGGCGGACTGCGCCCTCGTCGTCCTGGCAGCCCGCTACGGCAGCGATCGCATCCTGAGCTTCGACGAACGGCGCTTCCGATCGGTCACAACGCTGGGTGGTGCTCCGTTCGTCGTACTCCCCGCCGACGTCCAGGCGTGATTGGTCCCGCGCAGACCCCGCGTGGTCGGCGCGGCGTCGCGAACGAACCCGTCGCACCTTCCCCGCCCACGCCGCGGAAGTCGACCGACAAGCCGCGGCCGATCCCACCGACATCGCGCGGCCCGGGATCGTCCCCGTCTCTCGACTCATGGCTCGTCTCGCAATGAACGGGGATGGGTGCAGATTTCGGCCATGAAGAGATCGCGGCGCCCCACCTGATCGATAGCGAGGTCACCAACGTCCTGCGACGCCTCGCTCGCCAGGGGAGCCTGACCGACGAGCCGGCGACGTCCGCGCTGGAGGGCTTCGCTCGACTGACCAGGGCGCCGGGGGTTTCGGGTGCAGTCGATTTGCTCTGAATAGCTCGACGCAGGTCTGAGCCGCCGCGCGGGCAACGCCCGCACAGCGGACTCCGGACCTCGACAAGTCGAGCCGCACGACGCCGCCGAGCCGATCGGCCAGACCCGCCGTAGTTGTTGGCCGTTGAGCTGACGGCGGCGGTCGAACGAGTCGCCGTCACTTCGGATCGGCGGCTCGGCGACGGTTGTAGAGACGTACGGCCCAGAGGTAGCTGGCAGCGGCGATGCCCAGGCTCCACGCGACGGCGGCGATCGCGTGGGGGGCGGTGTGGGTGGCGCTGAGCAGGCCGCGCACGGTCTGGGTCACGGGGGTGTAGGGCTGGTATTCAGCGAACTGGCGCAGCCCGTCGGGCATCGTGCTTGTCGGGACGAATCCGCTTGAGAGCAGGGGCAGCAGGGTGAGGAACATCGGGGTGTTGCTGGCGGTCTCGACGCTCTTGGCGGCCAGGCCGAGCGCGGCGGATAGACACACGAGCGAGAGTGCGAACAGGAGCAGCACCCCGACCGCGGCCAGCCAGGCGAGCGGGCCGGCGGTGGGGCGGTATCCGATCGCCAGGGCGACGCCGAGCACGATCGCGAGCCCGATCACCGTCTGGATCAGGCTGCCGAGCACGTGGCCGGTCAGCACGGCCCCGCGGGCGATGGCCATCGTGCGAAACCGGTCGATGATGCCCTCGGTCATGTCCATTGCGACCGACAGCGCAGTGCCCAGCGCGGCGGAGGCGACGGTCATGATCAGGATGCCGGGCACGACATAGGTGAGGTAGGCGGTCCGGTTGCCGTGTCCCGCCTGATGGGCGCCGAGGCCGGCGCCGAGCTGGCCGCCGAACACGTAGACGAACAACAGCAGGAACACGATCGGCATCCCGACCAGCATCAGGGTCACCGACGGGTAGCGGAGCTGGTGTTTGACGTTGCGGCGCAGCATCGTCGCCGAGTCTGTGACGGCGTAGGCGAGGGCACTCATCGCGCAAGGGCCTCCTCGGTCGTGGGTTGGGCGGTCGAGCGACCGGTGACCGCGAAGAACACGTCGTCGAGGTCGGGGGCGTGGATCGACAGATCCACGACCTCGACGCGGGCGTCGTCCAATCGTGCGAGCAGGCCGCGCAGCGAGGCGAGGGTGCCGTCGCCCGGCACCTGCAGCGCAAGCTTGTCGTCCTCGGGCATGGCGAGCGCGAGCAGGGCCGCGGCCTGGCGCAGCGCGACCGGGTCGGCGAACTGCAGCTCGACGTGTCCACCGGGGATGCGGCGCTTGAGCTCGGCAGGGCTGCCTTCGGCGACGACGCGGCCGTGGTCGAGCACGGCGATCCGGTCGGCGAGCCGGTCGGCCTCGTCGAGATACTGGGTCGTGAGGAAGATCGTGACGCCGTCCGCGACGAGCTCGCCGATGATCTGCCACATCGTGCGGCGGCTGCGCGGATCCAACCCGGCGGTTGGCTCGTCCAGGAAGATCAGCCGGGGGTCGCCGACGAGGGTCATCGCCAAGTCCAGCCGGCGGCGCATCCCCCCCGAATACGTCGACAGCAGCTTGTCGGCCGCGTCGGCGAGATCGAATCGTTCGAGCAGGTCGCTCACCCGTCGGCGCCCCTTCTCGCGCCCGAGGTGGCGCAGATCGGCCATCAGGCGCAGGTTCTCAGCCCCCGTGAGCAGGTTGTCCACCGCGGAGAACTGACCGGTGACTCCGATCGCCGCCCGCACTCCAGCTGCCTCGGTTCGCAAATCGTGCCCGGCGACTCGGATCTCCCCGGCATCGGCCGCGATCAAGGTGGAGAGGATCCGCACCATCGTGGTCTTGCCGGCGCCATTGGGTCCGAGCAGCGAGAAGACCGTGCCCTCTGCGACGCTCAGGTCCACCTGTTCGAGCACCCGATGCTCGCCAAACGACTTGTCGACTCGGCGGGCGAGGATCGCAGGCGTGGTCGGGCCGCTGGTCATCCTTCGTCGTCCCTTCGTGAGTGAAATGGATCGGCTGCGAGCTGACCGGCGTCACGGAGAGCCCGACGGTGCTCGTTCCACTCGTGCTCGAGCAGGGGCAGCCGCTCGACGAGAAAATCGGCGAACGCGGCAAACTCCAGCAGCACCGCCCGCCGCTCGACGGGGGCATCGGCGAGCACCTCCAGGCCCTCGCGGGCGAGCTCGCCCTGCTCCCGGTACTCAGAAACATCGAACCCCCACGCACGCCGGGAGGTTCGATCGATGCAGACCCGGTCCATGCGCTCACCGGCGGCACGCGACCGCGCGACCAATCCCAGGTTCTCCAACGCGCTGACCGCGCCGGCGATCGCGCTCCGGCTGGCCAAGAGCGCCTCCGCCAGCTCGCTGATGCTCTGCTCCGCAGGCCAGCAAACCATCAAGTACCCCAAGAGCCGGCCGACCATCGGCGCCATCCCGTAGCGGCGGGCATACAAACGCCCCGCGTGATCGGCGAACGTGATCTCAGCGTCAGACGGCATGACGCAAGAAGATACCAGAGATCATCCAGATCCCACAAATCCGTGTGATTTCGCATGCCTGTGACCAGGCGGCGATGCCTGCCGGCGGATCGTCTCGGTTACGCGGGCACGCGGGGCAGGATGTAGATGACTTCCCAGAGGTGATCGTCGGGGTCGGCGAAGTAGCCGGAATAGATCCCCCACGGCCGTTCATGCGCGGGGCCGAGCACTCGCGCCCCGGCGCGGCGTGCGAGGCCCAGCACACGGTCGACATCGTCGCGACGCTCGACAATGTGCCCGATGCTCAACCCGGAGCCGGCGGTGTGGCTGGGGTTCACGCCGGCGTCCTTGGCCAGCTCTGCGCGCGGGTACAGCGCGAGTCGCAGCCCGTCGTCGAGCGTGAACATCGCGATCGCGCCGGCCGGGCGCGTGTCGTCTCCGGTGAACTCGGTCGCGGTGATGCCCGCTGACGCGAGGCCCAGGCCGTCGCGGTAGAACGACATGGCGCGCTCGAGGTCGCTGACGCCGAGCGTGAGGACATGGATGCGGACGGGCAGGCAGCCCAGGTCTTCTGAGTGATCCGCCACGCGGTCACCTTACGCCCGCGATGAACGCCGCGTCTTGCAGGAATCGGACGGGTGCCGTGCGCTGATTGGGCTTAGCGCTACGGATTGGGGCCCCTTGCGCTGCCAGGGCCCCGGTTCACGCGCGCGTTTCAGACTCCTCTCCCCCACTGCCGTGCTGACGCCGGGTGCCGAGAGCTCGTGAGTCCCGTCCTCGACCGGCGGAGCGCCACCTTGCTCAAGGTTGTGGCGCCCGCTGTCGAGGTTAGACCCGCGAAGCCCTTCGCCTCGGATACAGCGCTCTCTTCGGCGACGTCCCCCGCGCGAGCCGATTCGAAGCCGGCCCCGAGCAGGTCGGGGCCGCTGACACGAGGGTGACGCAAGCCGCTGACACGAAGGTGACGTTTCCGCTGACGGGAAGCGCGCTTCACAACTGTAAAACGTCAGTCAAACGACAGCGGCGATTCCACAGCGCGTGCGAGTGCCCTTGACTGGACCGGCAGGGCTATCGCGCCCGGTAGATCTCCCGGCGGTGCCCGACCCTGAGGACCAGGACGAGGAGCTCCTGATCCTCGATCTCGTAGACGATTCGGTAGTCCCCCGTCCGGACTCTCCACTCGCCGGCGCCCCCGACAAGCCGCGTCGCCGCAGGCGGACGCGGCTCGACGGCAAGAAGCTCGAGCACGCCCTGGATTCTTCGGCGCACCTGAGGATCGAACTTCCGCAACTGGCGCGCCGCCGCCGGCGACAGGCTGATGCGGTACGTCACGTCAGGCCAAGATCAGCCTTGGCCTGCTCCCACGGAATCGGCGTCTCACCAGTTGCCCGCATCTCCGCGCGTGCTGCCTCGGCCGCCCGGATGTCCGCCATGTCCTCCGCCAGCTCGAGAAGCTCATCCAAGTCGTCCGCGTCGATCAACGCCGCGACTCGACGACCCCGCCTGGCAAGGTAGATCGGCTCGTGCTCGGCACGAGCCCGGTCGATCATCGCGGCCAGGCTGCCGCGGGCCTCAGAGACGGTGACTGTGGGCTCGTCAGACATGCCTCAAGTGTACTGGAACTGGCTCATACGTACAACCGAGGCTTCGTTTGTACGCTGAAGAAACAGCCCGATCAGGCCCCACTCGCCGACAAGAAGGTGACGCAAGCTCTGACGGGAGGCGCCGTTTCCGCTGACGCGAAGCTGACGCTCCACAACAACTGCGGCCCTCGCCGCACGGCCTGCTCCGAGATACTTGCATCTGCAACGACCTACGCGCTATAGTAACTTACGATTTGTAAGCGAACCAGTGGAGCTGATGCCTTGTGAGCTCGTTGAGATTGATCCCGCTCGAAGACGCGGTCGTGTTCCCCGGCATGGGCATCACACTGACCGTGGACGTAGGAACCGACGAGCAGGTTGTGCTCGTCCCGCGCCATGAGAAGGAATACGCGTCGGTCGGCATCGTCGCCGAGGTGACCGAGCACGTCCGGCTTCCGGTCGGCGCGCACGGCGTGACCCTGACCGGCCGCCACCGCGGCCTGATCGGTGCTGCGAGCAGCGGCCCGAGCGGCGAGCTCGTCGTCGAGGTCGAGGAGCGTCCGGACCCGGTTCCGGTCGACAAGAAGACCCGCGAGCTCTCGCGGGAGTACCGGGCGATCGTCGAGGAGATCCTCGACCTCCGGGGTGCCGACGGCCGGGTGGCCGCCTTCCTCCGGGCGATCGTCGAGCCAGGACCACTGGCCGACTCGGCCGGGTACTCGCCGGACCTGAGCTACGCCCAGAAGGTCGAGCTCCTGACGACGGTCGACGTGACCGAGCGTCTCGAGCTGGCCGTCTCCTACCAGCGTGACCGCCTGGCCGAGCTGTCGGTCCGCAAGCGGATCCGCGACGACATGGAGGACGGGGCCCAGAAGCAGCAGCGGGAGTACATCCTCCGCCAGCAGATGGACTCGATCCGCAAGGAGCTCGGCGAGGACGGCGAGTCCGTGGTCGAGGAGTACCGGACGAAGATCGAAGCCGCGGAGATGCCCGAGGAGACGCAGGCGCAGGCCCTCAAGGAGCTCGGACGGCTCGAGCGGATGGGCGAGCAGTCGGGTGAGGCGAGCATGATCCGCAGCTACCTCGACTGGCTGATCGCCGTGCCGTGGAACAAGCGCTCCGAGGAGCACCTGGATCCCGTGGCCGCCCGCGAGCACCTCGACGCCGATCACTTCGGCCTCGAGGACGTCAAGGACCGGATCGTCGAGTACCTGGCTGTCCGCAAGCTCCGCCAGGACCGGGGCATCGAGGTCGACCGGCGCTCGGGAGCGATCCTCACGCTGGTCGGGCCTCCCGGGACCGGGAAGACGTCGATCGGCGAGTCGATCGCCGAGGCGACCGGCCGCGAGTTCGTCCGCATGTCGCTCGGCGGCGTCCGCGACGAGGCGGAGATCCGCGGTCACCGTCGGACCTACATCGGCGCCCTCCCGGGCCGTCTGGTGCGGGCCCTGCGCGACGCGGGGACGATGAACCCGGTGATCCTGCTCGACGAGGTCGACAAGATCGGCGCCGACTGGCGTGGCGATCCTTCGGCGGCGCTGCTGGAGGTGCTGGACCCTGCTCAGAACCACAGCTTCCGCGACCACTACCTGGACGTCGAGCTCGACCTGAGCGAGGTCATCTTCATCGCGACGGCCAACCAGCTCGACACGATTCCCGGGCCCCTGCTCGACCGGATGGAGATCATCCGCTTCGACGGCTACACCAACCAGGAGAAGCTGGCGATCGCCCGCGGATACCTCTGGGCACGCCAGCGCGACCGCAACGGCCTGCTCGAGGACGAGGTGAGCATCTCCGATGCGATGCTCGGCACGCTGATCGCCGAGCACACCAGGGAGGCCGGCGTGCGCAACCTCGAGCGCGAGCTCGGGACCGTCCTGCGCAAGACGGCCACCCGGATCGCCTCGGGCACCGTCACGCCGCCGGTCGAGATCGACGCGGAGATCGTCCGGGACGCGCTCGGTCGTCAGAAGTTCTTCCAGGAGTCGGCCGTTCGCACGGCGATCCCCGGAGTGGCGACCGGACTCGCGGTGACCGGTGTCGGCGGGGACGTCCTGTTCATCGAGGCGACCTCGATGAAGGGCAAGGGCGGCCTCGTCCTGACCGGACAGCTCGGCGACGTGATGAAGGAGTCGGCAAGGATCGCCCTCTCCTACGTCCGTGGGCACACCGAGGCGCTCGGGATCGACGAGACCGCGTTCGAGGATCGTGAGTTCCACGTCCACGTGCCCGCGGGGGCGATCCCCAAGGACGGTCCGAGCGCCGGCATCACGATGGTCACCGCGCTCGCCTCACTCCTGACCGGGCGTCCGGTCCGCCACACGGTGGGCATGACGGGTGAGGTGACGCTACAGGGCCGGGTCCTGCCGATCGGCGGGCTCAAGCAGAAAGTGCTCGCCGCCCACGCTGCCGGCCTGACCAGCGTGATCCTGCCGGAGCGCAACCGCGGCGACCTCGATGACATCCCGAAGGACGTCCGCGAGCAGATGACGTTCCATCCCGTGATGACTGTCGACGAGGTCCTCGATCGGGCGCTTGAGCCCGCTCGCGAGGCAGTCGCCTCTTAGGGACTCGGGCGAGCACCAGCTCAGTCGCAGGCGACGGGGGCCCACGGGCCCCCGTCGTCGTTTCGGGGCGGGCCGCCGGCCGGCGCCGTAAGCTAACCGGCAAACGCCCGATGGATGGTGAGAGACGACAGCCGAATCCGGCCCAGCCCGGCGGGCGCCGGCCGGCGCCCGGCCAGCTCGAGCTGGTCCAGGCTTTCATCAACACCCACTACGACCTCGCCGTCGACCACGGCGCCGACGTGCTCCGCACTCCTGAGCGGCTTGGCAGCTGGCTGGCCGGCCGCGGCCTGATCGAGCTGCCGGCCGAAGTTGGTCGGCTCGACCTCAGGCGGGCACTGACCGCCCGCGAGCGACTCCGGGAGATCGCCCGATCCGGCGAGCGCGTCGACGGCCTCGACGAGGCCGCCCGCGGCGCGCCGGTAGAGCTCCGCTTCGGGCCCGACGGACCCCGACTCGTGGCCGCGGACGGCGGCCCGGCCGGCGCGATCGGCGTCCTCCTGGCGACCGCGGCCTTCGCGATGATCGACGGGTCGTGGGCACGTTTGAAGATCTGCCCGGGCGAGGACTGCGGCTGGGCGTTCTACGACCACTCGCGCAACCAGGCCGGTCGTTGGTGCTCGATGGCCGTCTGCGGCGGCCGGGCCAAGGCCCGCGCCCACTACCGGCGGCGCCGGGCGGACGGGCCCTGAGTGCGACTCGTCGCGGCCCCGCTGATCCTGATCGGCGCTCGCGCCCGGCGCCGGCCGGCCCGCTGGCTGTTGACCGCGCTCGGCGTCTCGATCGCCGTCGCGTTCGCCGGGGCCGTCGCCGCCGAGGGGACGATCGCCGGGGACGAGGGAGCCCGCGCGACGCTCGCCGGGCTCGCCCCGCTCGACCGGGCGGTTCGCGTGACCTGGCAGGGCCCGCTCACGCCGGCCGTCGAGCGCCAGGCCCGTGCCCTGCTCGCCCGCCTCGGCCTCGGCCCCACGACGCAGGTCCTGCTCCTGAACCCGGTCCGCTTGAGCGGGATCGTCGTGCGGCCGGCCGCGATCGACCCGCTCGGAACCTGGCTGGGTGGGAGCTCGTCTCCCCGCCCGCTCGGGCCATGCCGGCCGAGCTCGTGCCCGGTCCTCGTCGCCGGCGGACGGGTCGGTCCGGGGACACTGCGCGCCGCGGGTGTCCACTTGACCCCCGCCGGGACGGCGACTGCGCTGTCGGCCGCGCCGCTCGGCTTCAGCCCGGACTCGACCGGCTCCCAGCCCCCGCTCGTGATCACCGACGACGTCGCCGGACTCGACCGGATCGCCGGGCTGAGCGGTGTCTACCGGACCCACAGCTGGCTCGCCCTCCTACCGACCTCGCAGCTGCAGAGCTGGCAGCTCGCCGGTCTCGAGGGAAGGCTCCGTCAGGCCCAGTCGGCCCTCGTCGACGGCGGTGGCCAGCTCAGCGTGACGGGGCCCTTCGCCGGCCTCGATGCCGCCCGGCGGCAGGCGAGCGCGGCACCCCGGCGGCTCCTGCTCGCCGGCGGCGGAGCCCTCACGGTCCTGGCCGGCTTCATCGTCCTCGCGGCCGGCGGCCTGCGCGGCGACCAGGCGACCGAGGTCGCGCGGCTGAAGGCCGCCGGAGCCCGCTCGAGCCAGGTGCTCGTCTTCGTGGTCGGCGAAGCCGCCTGGATCTGCGCCGCAGCCCTGCTCGCCGGCGCCTGCCTGGCGGTCGGCGTCGCCGCACTTCTCGCGCGCCGTGCCGGCCTCCCGGTCGCCGGCGTGCTCGGCCACAGTCTGCTGACCCCGGTCGGCGCCGCCGCGATCGCCGGCGGGTGGGCCTGCGCGACCGGCCTCGTCGGAGCGGTCCTCCTCGCCCGGGGACGCCACCTCGCAGACGTCCTCGCCGTCGCGGCCGCAGCGTCCCTCGCACTCGCCCTCAGCCGGGGTTCGGACGGCAGCGGCCCGCTGCCCGTACTCCTCGCACCACTCTCCTCCCTCGCAGCCGGCGTCCTCATATTCCGCGGGACGTCCGCGGTCCTGCGCGCCGGCGAACGCCTCGCCCGCCGGGGACCGGCCATGATCAGGCTCGCGTTCATCACCCTCGCCCGCGTCCCGGCCGGCCCGTCGCTGGCGGTGGCCTTCGTCGCGATCAGCACCGGGCTCGGCGGCTTCGGGCTCGCCTACCGGGCGACGCTCCTGCGGGGAACCGCCGACCAGGCGGCCGAGCGGGTCCCGCTCGACGCGACGATCTCCCCGGCTGCCGACTTCACGACGCCGCTGGCGCTGGCGACGCTCGCCCGGTGGGGATCGCTCGCCGGCGGCCGGGTCCTGCCGGTGCGCCGGACGTACGCGACGTTCGCCGGCGGGGCCGGGTCGGTCACGGTCCCGGCGCTGGGCGTCTCCGCGGCCGCGCTCGCACTGATGCACGGCTGGCGGGAATCCGACGGGTCGGCACCGCTCGCGACGCTCGCCCGGCGACTGACCCCGCCTGGACCGGCCCGGGTCGCCGGACCGACGCTCGCGCCGGCGTCGCGGTCGCTCGCCCTGCACGTGTCGGCCGCGGCGATCGGCGTCGAGGTGACCGCCGACCTGCGCGACCGCTCCGGCGCGGTCAGGCGGCTTCGCCTCGGCGCGGCCGGCCGCCGACCGCGGATCGTCCGCGGCAGGCTGCCGCCGGGGAGCTGGGAGCTCGAGGCTCTCGAGCTCGACGAGCCGGCTGGGCTCGCGGCGACGAACGGCCACCAGAACGGGGAGAACCCGGCGGCCGAGACCCAGTTCGACGCGCCCCTGACGGTCGGGCCGCTGACCGTCCTCGGCCGGTCGGGTCATCTGCTGGCCGGCGTCCCACTCGGCAGCTGGCGCGGGGTCGGCGCCGTGAGTGCCGACGGGCGCGGTGCTCGCGGCGCGGCGATCCGCTTCGCGGCGACCGGCGAGCCTGGTGTCCTGCGTCCCGCCCAGCCGAGCGACTCACATCCCCTCGCGGTGCTCGTCGACCCCCAGACCGCCAGGGCGGCGAGCGCCGGGCGGATCGCCTTGACCGTCGACGGCCTGCCGGTCGCGGCGCGGGTCGTCGGCGTCCTCGCGCGCTTCCCGACGCTCGCGCCGGACGCGCCCGGGTTCGTGGTCGCCGACGAGACGGCGCTCGCCGCGGCGCTCGACGCCCAGCTGCCCGGCCAGGGTCGGGCGGACGAGCTGTGGATCTCGACCGCCGCGCCGGCCCGCCTGGCGGCTGAGCTGCGGACGGGCCCGCTGTCGGTCCTGCGGGCCTCCTTCCGCGGCGCGCTCGAGCGCGGCCTGCGGTCGGCCCCGATCGCGAGCGGCGTGCTCGGGACGCTGCTGGGCGCCACCGCCGTCTCGGGGGCACTCGCACTGCTCGGCCTGCTGGCCGCCGTGTCCGGACCTGGCCGTGATCGGAGCGTCGAGCGGGATCTCGCCGGCCTCGGCGTCGGTCCTCGCGGGCGCCGCCGGGAGCTCGTCGCGCGACTGTTGATCTGCGGCGTGCTCGGCGTCTGGGTCGGCCTTGCCGTCGGCGTCCTGCTGACCCGCCTGGCCGTCGGCGCGGTTCGCGCGGCGGGGGCGGCCGCCATGCCGCGGCCGGCGCTCGTCACCGTCGTGCCGTGGGCCGAGCTGGCGCTCGGGGGCCTGGTCGCCGTGGCCGCGCTCGCGGCCGCGAGCTTCGTCGCCGCCGGTTCGCCGGGCCGGCACAGGCGGTCGCGGTGAGCTCTCGCCCGGGGGCCGAGGCCGACGAGCCCGATCTGGTCGTCGAGCTCCGCGACGTGTTCTGCGTCCATCGATCCGACAACGGCGACGCCGCCGCGTTGCAGGGCCTCGATCTCGAGGTCGGCCGCGGCGACCAGGTCTGCGTCCTCGGACCGAGCGGCGCCGGCAAGACGACGCTCCTGCGGGTGATCGCCGGCCTCCAGACGCCGTCGGCCGGGGTCGTCCGGCTGCTCGGGAGTGAAATCGGGCGCCTGGGTCCGCGGGCTCGGGCGAGGATCCGCCACGAGACGATCGGCTTCCTGGACCAGCACGCCGAGTCGGCCCTCCCGCCGGAGCTGTCGGTCCGCCGGGCGGTCGGCCTGCCGCTGGCCCTCCGGGGCGTCGGGCGGGTCGAACGCGCGCGACGGGTCGCCGAGCTGCTCGGAGCCGTCGGCCTCGCCGATCGCGGCAACGCCCTCCCGGATCAGCTCTCAGGCGGCGAGCGCCAGCGCGTCGCCCTGTGTGCCGCGCTCGCCCACCGACCGGCCGTCCTGCTGGCGGACGAGCCGACCGCCGAGCTCGACGACGCGGCCGCGACGGCCGTCAACGAGCTGATCGCCCGTCTGGGGCGGGCGTCCGGAGCCACCGTGATCGTCGTCTCGCACGACCCGTCGAGCGCCGCGTCGGCCGATCGGACGGCGTGGGTTCGCGGCGGACGGATCGTCGAGGATCGCCGGCGAGACCGGCCGACGGCCGTCGTGATCGGACCGGACGGGGCCCTGCCGATCAGGCCGGCCCTGCTGGCGCAGGCGGGAATCACCGACCGAGCCCACGTCGAGGCGGTCGCGGGTGGTCTGAGGATCACCCCTGCCGAGGGGTCGCCGACGACGCCCGGTCGAGGTGCCGGCGTGCGGCTGACCGGTCGGGCCCGCCCGGTCGAGTGGCAGCCGGCGCGGGTGGCGCTGCGCTCGCTGAGCCGCAGCCGGGGTCGCGGGGCGCGGCGGCGGGTCGTGATCGACAGGCTGTCCGTCGTCATCGCGCCCGGCCGGCTGACCGTGGTCACGGGTCGGTCGGGTGCCGGCAAGACGACCCTCCTGCGGGTGCTCGCCGGGCTGGACGTCCCCGACGCGGGTGAGGTGCTGATCGACGGCAGGGACATCGGTCGCCTGGACGAGGAGGCGGCGGCCGCGTGGCGGCGGGCGGGAATCGGCTACCTGTCGCAGGAGCCGGTCCCGGTCGGGTTCCTGAGCGCCGCGGAGAACGTCAGGCTCGGGTTGGCGCTGCGCGGAGCACAAGAGGCCGCGGCGGCCGACCGGGCGACCGACGCACTCGAGCTGGTCGGGCTCGGGAACCGGGCGGCACAACGGGTGGAGCGGCTGTCAGCCGGCGAGACGCAGCGGGTCGCGCTCGCCCGGGCGCTGGCCGCGGCCGGCGGCCTGTTAATCGTCGACGAGCCGACCTCCCGACTCGACGAGGCCAACGCCGGGCTCGTCGCGGACGTCCTGTCGACGGCGGCGGCCGGCCAGTCTCAGACGGTGATCTGCGCGACCCACGACGCGCGGGTGATCACGCGGGCCGACGAGGTGATCAACCTGGACGGGTCGCCGGGTCGTGAACGGTGATCGAGAGGCCGAGCACATCGAAGCCCGGCTCGCCGGCCGCGGAGTCAGGCCGCAGGCGCCGCTGAAATGCGTGTGCGACGCGGATCGCGTGAGCCTTCGCGAGCTCGGCGACCTCGCCGGCGTAGAGCTCGTCGACGGTCTCGCGCCAGAGGGCCAGCCACCGCTCGAACTGCCCGGGCCGGAGGCGAACCTTCTGGTTGAGCGCCTCGTGCGGAGCGAACGCGCTCCCGGAGTACGACCGCGACCCCAGCAGGATCGTCTCCCAGAAGGAGACGATCCGCGGGAGATGGGCCTCGACGTCGAGCCTGGCGACGTCGACGAAGATCCAGCCGATCATCGGATCGACGAGTGCCCTGCCGTAGAACGCCCGGACCAGCCGCTCGAGATCCGCGCGGTCCTCGATGTCGCGGATCCGGGTGTCGTCGGTCACCCGGCAACTATGGCGGATCCTGACCACGTGCCAGGTCGGCTGCGACAGCCTGGCGGTCCGGAAGAGGCCGTTCGGGCACCGGTACGTAGGATGGCCGCGTGGTGCCGGTCTCGTATCACTCGTTCTTCAGCGGCTGCGCCAGCGTCGCCGGAGCGCTCGTCGGCCTGCTCTTCGTCGCCGTCTCGATCTCGCCGGAGAAGCTGAGCGGTGAGGAGGCGACGACCGCCTTCCAGATCAGAGCGGCCGCGGCCTTCTCCGTCCTGATCAACGCCCTCGTCATCACGCTGTTCGCCCTGCTGCCGGACACCAACCTCGGATGGGTGGCCCTCGTCACGTCGATCAGCGGCCTCGGCACGACCAGCGGCCTCCTGCTCGTGCAGCTGCGGGAGGCAGGCCCGCGTCACGCCCGCGACTTCGTGTTCGTCGTGGCCCTCCTCCCGCTCTACACCTATCAACTGATCAACGCCTTCCAGCTGATCGACCACCCGGCCGGCACAGACGCCCTCGACACCGCGGCGGTCCTCGTCGTCGTCTGCTTCCTGATCGGCATCGCTCGAGCCTGGGAGCTGCTCGGGGTCCCGCGGTCCGGGCTCGTGCACGCCGCGTTCGCGATCAGGCGGGCCGGTCAACCGACAACTGGCCTCGATGCCGCGGGCCCGGCTCGCGAGTCGACCGAGCCGGGTCCCGGAGAGCCGCCGGTCTGATCACGCCGACCGCCCGGGCGCCCGCCCTGCGAAGGCAGCGGGCGTGCGCCCGGGTGCCGGTCCGGGTCGGCGCTACCCGTGGGCGAGCACGGGCTCGCCGGAGGCCGCCGCGCTCGCGACCATTCGGCTGCGGGCGCTGAGCAGAGCCGTGCAGACCACGGCCCCCCCGATGTAGATCCCCGCGGCCCACCAGAACGCCGTCGTGTAGCCGTGGACGGCTGCCTGCGCCTGTGCGAGCGCGGTCGGTCGGCCGACGGCGCCGGCCAGCTGACTGGTCACGGCGGTCGCGGCGAGCGTGCTCAGCAACGCCGTGCCGATCGAACCGCCGACCTGCTGCATCGTGTTGACCATCGCCGAGGCGACGCCCGCGTCGTGCGGCTCGACGCCGAAGGTCGCGGTCGCCATCGCCGAGCTGAAGACCAGTCCCAGGCCGAAGCCCATCAGCAGCAGCCCCGGGAGCACGTGGCTGGCGTAGCCCGTGCCGATCCCGATCCGCGTCAACGTGACCAGACCACCGGCGGCGATCAGCATGCCGCTTCCGATCAGCGGACGCGGCCCGAACTTCGGCAGGAGCTTCGTCGACCCTCCGGTCGCGCTGATCACGATTGCCACCGTCATCGGCAGGAAGGCCAGGCCGGTCTTGACCGGCGAGAAGCCGAGCGTCTCCTGCATGTAGTAGGTCAGGAACAGGAAGACGCCGAACATCCCGGCGCCAGAGAGCCCCATCGCGAGCAGCGATCCGCCGCGGTCGCGGTCGGCGACCACGCGGAGCGGCAGGAGCGGATGGCTGCTGCGGCCCTGGATCGCCACGAAACCGGCGAGGATGACGGCTCCGGCGATCAGCATGCCGAGCGTCACCGAGTTGGTCCAGCTGTGCGTCTGCGCGTTGGCCAGGCCGTAGACGATCGCGAACAATCCGAGCGAGGCCGTCAGCGCCCCCGGGACGTCGATCCGTGAGCCCTTCTCGGCGGCCTGGTTGTGGAGCAGGCCGACCGCGGCGATCGCCGTCGGCACGGCGAACAGGAGGTTCACGTAGAGGCACCAGCGCCAGCTCAGGTACTCGGTCAGCAGGCCGCCCATGATCAGCCCGATCGCCGCGCCGCCGACCGCCACGGCCGAGAAGATGCCGAACGCCTTGGCGCGTTCGTCAGCGTCGACGAACGTCGTCGTCAGCAGCGAGAGGGCAGCCGGCGCGAGCAGCGCCCCGAACATGCCCTGGAGGGCGCGAGCCCCGGCGAGCATGTCGAAGTTCTGAGCCAGGCCGCCGAACGCGCTCGCTCCGGCGAAGCCGGCCAGGCCGATGATGAAGACTCGCTTGCGCCCGATCAGGTCGCCGATCCGCCCGCCCAACAGGAGCAGGCTGCCGAAGGCCAGCGCGTACGCGGTGACGATCCACTGGCGCTGATCGTTGCTGAAGGCCAGCGCCTTCTGGGCCGACGGCAGGGCGATGTTGACGACGGTCGCGTCGAGCACGACCATCAGCTGGGCCATGGCGATCACGAAGAGGATCAGCCAGCGCTTCGCGTGGTGTGGATTGGCGTGGGCTTCGGGCATTGGTGATGACCTCAATTCGTGCTAAGTGGAGGACCAGGCTCCAAGTGGAGGGTCTTTCTCAACTTCCGCGGGGAACCGTAGCACAAGAAGTGGAGATCTTCGTTCCACTTCTGTAAACTTTCTCGCGTGACCACCTCCTCCCCAATCCCAACCGCCGATCCGCCCAAGCCCTCCGACCCGGCCGAGCGCCCGCTCCGGCGGGACGCCGAGCGCAATCGCCTGCGGATTCTCGAGGCCGCCCGCCAGGCGTTCGCCGAGGAGGGCCTCTCCGTCACGCTGGACGAGATCGGCCGCCGCGCGGGCGTGGGTGTGGGCACCGTCTACCGGCGCTTCCCCGACAAGCAGCTGCTGATCGACGCGCTCTTCGGGGACCGCATCAACGAGTTCGTCGCGCTCGCCGAGGAATGCCTCGGCTTCGACGACGCCTGGGACGGCCTCGTCCACTTCCTCGAGCGGGCGACCCAGGAGCACGCCTGCGATCGCGGCTTCAAGGAGGTCGCCCTCTCGGGATCGGAGGGACTCGAGCGGTGCTCGTTCGCCCGCGCGCTGATGGAGCCCGTGCTCGTCCGGCTGGTCGCGCGGGCCCAGGCCGACGGGTCGCTGCGGGCCGATCTCGCGGCGACCGACCTCCCCCTGCTCCAGTTGATGCTCGGTTCGCTCAGTGAGTGCGCCCGCGACGTCGACCCCGAGATCTGGCGTCGCCACCTCGGGATCATCACCGACGGCCTGCGTACCCGCCGCGACGCGCCGACCCCGCTGACGCGCGATCCGTTGACACCGGAGCAGACCCAGCTGACGATGCACGCGGCGAAGCCGACCCCGCGATAGGCGTGGCGTCGACGCTGCCGCGCGGGCCGCGCGTGGACCCGGCGAGCACGCCCGACCGCCGCGTCGGATAGAACTCCACGCTCGATGGCCCTGACCGACCTCGCAAGCCGACTCGCCGAGCTCACCCCGTCCGGGACGGGTCTGCTGCGCAGCGAGATCGGCCGCGTGATCCCGGCCCGCCCGTTCAAGCTCGAGTTCTGGGACGGGACCTCCCTCCCGGCGACGACCGACGACGCCCCCAGCTTCGTCGTCCGCAGCCCCGAGGCGCTCGCCCAGTTCATCCGCTCGCCCGACCAGCTCGGGCTCGGCCGGGCGTACGTCAACGGGACGCTGACCGTCGACGACCTCGACGCCGCCTTCATCGTCGTCGACACGTGGGAGCCCCCGCCGATCGGCGTGGCCGACCGCCTCCGTCTGATGGGCGCCGCCCTTGCGACGTGCCGTCCGTGGGCTCTCCCGAAGACACCCGAGCTCGAGCTGATCCTCGACGGCGAGCGCCACACGATCGACCGCGACAAGGAGGCGATCCGCTACCACTACGACGTCGGCAACGACTTCTTCGCGCTGTTTCTGGACGAGTCGATGACCTACAGCTGTGGCCTGTTCTCGCGCGGCGCGGAAACACTCGCCGAGGCCCAGCGGGCCAAGCTCGACCTCGTCTGCCAAAAGCTCGAGCTGAGAGCGGGACAGCGCGTGCTGGACGTGGGCTGCGGATGGGGGAGCTTCGCGATTCACGCTGCGCGCGAATACGGCGTCAGCGTCGTTGGGATCACGCTCTCGCCATCGCAGGCCGAGCTGGCTCGCGAGCTGGTCGCGGCTGCCGGGGTGGCTGACCGCGTCG
>DATCEH010000017.1:0-21486 GCA_036510225.1 Solirubrobacteraceae bacterium
CCCCGCACCCCCAACTCGCCCCCGGCCCGCCGCCCGCTCAGCGGATCTGGGTCACCGCGACGCGCGAGTCGACACCGCTCCTCGCCGTGTCGGCGGTCAACGCACGAAGTGTCCAGGCGGCGGGCCAGCGCGACGCGGGCAAGAGAGGACTCAGCTCAGCCGGTGTTGCGCAGCCCGCCGGCGATCCCGTTGATCGCGAGGAAGCTGGTCCGGACGAGCGCCTCGCCCCGCTCGCCGGCCCGCGCCCGGCGGAGCAGCTCGACCTGGATGAAGGAGAGCGAGTCGACGTACGGCTTGCGCCGCTCGATCGACGCCTGGAGGTGCGGCTCGCGGGCCAACAGCCTTGGGCCTTGTGTGACCCCTAGGAGCTCCTGGCGGGTCAGCTCGAACTCCGCCTCGATCAGCCCCCAGATCCGCTCGCGGGCGGGCTCGTCCTCCCACAGCAGGGCGTACCGGCGGGCGACCTCGAGGTCGGTCTTCGCACAGGCCATCTCGGCGTTCGAGAGCAGGCCCGAGAAGAACGGCCAGTCCTGCTCCATCTCCCGCAGGAGATCGATTCCGGCGTGCTCGCGGGCCGCGCGGAGCGCGGTCCCGAGCCCGTACCAGGCCGGCAACACGACGCGGGCCTGGGTCCACGCGAAGACCCACGGGATCGCCCGGAAGTCCTCGATCCGTGTCGATCCGGTCCGCGAGGCCGGGCGCGAGCCCAGCTGCATCCGGGAGATCTCTGAGACCGGCGTCACGGCGTGGAAGAAGGCGCTGAAGTCCGGGTCGCCGTAGACGAGCCCGCGGTAGGCATGCGACGAGCGGGCGGCCATGATCGACATGACCTCCTCGAAGCGGGCGAGCTTGGCGAACCGGGGCGGCTCGACCCGGTCGAGCACGCTGGCCAGGACGGCGCTCGTCGTCAGCTCGAGCTCGCGGTAGGCGATCTCGGGGACCGAGTACTTCGCCGAGAGGACCTCGCCCTGCTCGGTCACCTTCAGGCGTCCGTGGACGGTCCCCGGCGGCTGGGCGTGGATCGCAACGTTGCTCGGCCCGCCGCCCCGGCCGACCGCGCCGCCCCGGCCATGGAAGAAGATCCAGCTGATCCCGTGCTCGGTCATCAGCTCGGCCAGGCTGATCTGGGCGCGGTAGATGCCCCAGCCCGACGCGACGTAGCCGACGTCCTTGTTGGAGTCCGAGTAGCCGAGCATGATCTCCTGCTCGTCGCCGACGGACCGTAGGGCGGCTCGGTAGACCGGCGTATTAAACAGCGTGCGCATCGTCTGCGTCGCGCCGGCGAGCGTGTCGCCGGCCTCGAACAGCGGCACGATGCGGAGCATCGAGTCGTCGCCGCCGGCGCGCGACAGGCGGTTCTCCTTCATCAACAGGAGGACCTCCAGCAGGTCGGACGGGTCGCCCGCGCCGGAGATGATGTAGCTCTGGATCGCCCCGGCGTGGAGTCCGCTGAGCAGATCGTGGAGCAGGCGGAAGGTCGCGATGACCTCGCGGGTCGGAGCCGAGAAGCCGGAGATGTCGGCCGGGATCAGCGGCCGGCGGTCGGCGATCTCGCGGGTCAGCAGTGCGCAGCGGGCGTCGTCGTCGAGCGCGGCGTAGTCATCCTGGACGCCGAGCGACCCGAAGATCTCGGCGAGCGCCGAGCGGTGGCGGGCGGCGTGCGCGCGGATGTCGAGGCGGGCGAAGTGGAAGCCGAAGACCTCCACCTGGCGGATCACATCGTGGAGCTCGGACGCCGCGATGAACGCGCCGCCCCGTTCGTTGAGCGACCGCTCGGCCAGGCGCAGGTCGGCGAGCAGCTCCTTCGGGCTCGCGTACCCGGTGGCATCGCGCTTGCGTGTCGCCCGTAGACGCTCCGCGAGCAGCCTGAAAGTCCGCCGGTACGGCTCCTCCGGCTGGCGCGCCTCGAGCTGGCGGCTGAGCTTCCCGAAGCGCTTGCGCCCGTCCCGCAGGAGTGGGCCCAGGAGGTAGGCCTCCCCGGTGACGCGGCTCGAGACCGACGTCCGCGAGGCGAGCCCCATCAGGCGATCCTGGAGGAAGCGCAGGCAGGCCACGCGCATGATCTCGAGTGCCTCGGCCGTGACCTCGGGCGTGACGTTCGGGTTGCCGTCGCGGTCGCCGCCGATCCACGAGCCGAACGACAGCAGCGGCGGAACGGCGACCGTCCGGTCGGGGAAGGATGCCCTGACCCCGGCCTCGAGCTCGCGGTAGAACTTCGGCACGACATTGACCAGCGTCGAGGTGAAGTAGACCAGGCCGGTCCGGACCTCGTCGAGCACGGTCGGCGATACGGCTCGGATCTCATCCGAGGTCCACAGCTCCTGAACGGCTGCGGCGAGCTGTGCCCGGGCACTGTCGAGATCGCCCGGGAGTGAATGACGTTCGTCGAGCTGGCGGAGCACCGCAAAGACCCGCGCGAGCTTCTCGACCGTCGTGCGCCGGCGGGCCTCGGTCGGGTGGGCGGTCATCACGAGACGGACCTCCGCCCGGGCGAGCAGCTGCTCGAGCTCGGCCGCGCCGGTGCCGCGCTGCGCGAGTCGCCCGACGGCCTCGCGGGGTGACCCACGCCGCGGCGCAGGCGCGTCGCGGGCCTCGTGGGCCCGCTGGCGGCGGATCCGCTCGTTGTCCTCGGCGAGGTTGCCGAGCGCGAACCAGCAGGTCAGCGCGCGGATCAGGACCTCGAGCTCGTCGAGCGACATCCCGGCGACGAGCTCGGCCAGGGTGTCGGCCGCCTCGGTGTCGCCGGAGCGGGCCTTGCGGGCGAAGTCGACGGCCCGCTGGTGGAGCTCGAGCGCGGCCTCGCCCTCGGCCTCGCGGATCACCCCGTCCAGCGCCCAGGCGAGCAGCTCCTGGTCGGCGGCGAAGCCCCGGCTCATCGGCACGTGCCGGCCCGCGGGGGCGCCGCGTCGACGGCGAGCGGGCGACTCATCGGTCCGCCGTCGCTCGCACCGACGCCTGCGCGGCGGCGACGATCGCGATCGGGACGCGGAACGGCGAGCAGGAGACGTAGTCGATCCCGGCCCGCTCGAAGAAGTCGATCGAGTCGGGGTCGCCCCCGTGCTCGCCGCAGACCCCGAGCTTCAGCGCCGGCTTCGCGCTGCGGCCGTTGCGCGCGGCGAGTTTGATCAGCTCGCCGACGCCCGGCGTGTCGAGCGTCTCGAACGGCGAGCGGTCGACGATCCCGCGCTCGAGGTAGGTCGCGAGGAACTTGCTCTCGACATCGTCGCGCGAGAAGCCGAGCGCCATCTGCGTGAGGTCGTTGGTGCCGAACGAGAAGAAGTCCGCGTGGTCGGCGATCAGCGCCGCCGTCATGCACGCCCGGGGAAGCTCGATCATCGTGCCGACGGCGTAGTCGTCGTGCACGCGCATCCCGTGGCGGTCGCCGACCCGGACGATCAGGTCCCGCATCATCTGGAGCTCCTGCTCGTAGTTGACGAGCGGGATCATGATCTCGAGGTGCGGGGCCGCGCCGACCCGCTGGCGGACGGCGATCGCCGCGAGCATGATCGCGTTGGCCTGCATCTCGTAGATCTCGGGAAACAGCACGCCGAGCCGGCAGCCGCGGGTCCCGAGCATCGGGTTGACCTCCTCCAGGTAGATCACCCGCTTGAGCATCGCCTGGAGCGCGGCGATCCCGTCGGTGTCATCGGCGTCCGCGCAGTCGAGCTGATGCTGCAGCTCGAAGCGGTGCGGGAGGAACTCGTGGAGCGGAGGGTCGAGCAGGCGGATCGTGACCGGGAGGCCGGCCATCGCCGCGAACAGCCCCTCGAAGTCCTCCTGCTGGAGCGGCTCGAGCTCGGCCAGGACCGCCCGGCGGGCGGCCTCGTCGGACGCGAGGATCATCGCGCGCATCTTCGGCTGACGATCGGCCGCCATGAACATGTGCTCCGTCCGGCACAGGCCGATCCCCTCGGCACCGAACTCGCGGGCCCGGACGGCGTCGGCCGGGGCGTCGGCGTTGGCGCGGACGCCGAGCCGGCGAAGCTCGTTGCACCACTCGAGGACGGTCAGGAAGTACGTGTCGAGGACCGGCTCGATCAGTGGCACGTCGTCGAGTGTGACCTCGCCGGTCGATCCGTCGATCGCGATCAGCTCGCCGGCGGCGATCGTCTTCTCGCCGACCCGCAACTCGCCCCGTTCGAGGTCGACCTCGACCGCCGACGCGCCGCACACGCACGGTCGACCCATCCCGCGGGCGACCAGCGCGGCGTGCGAGGCCTTGCCGCCTTCGCTGGTCAGGATGCCGCGGGCGGCGTGGAAGCCGGCGACGTCCTCGGCCTCCGTGAACGGTCGGACGAGGATCACCGCGCGGCCGCCTTCGGCGGCGGCGACGGCCTCGGGCGCGGTGAAGACGATCGCACCCTTGGCGGCGCCCGGCGACGCGCCGATCCCGTGCGCGAGCACGTCGATCCTGTGGGCTGGGTCGAAGGTCGGGTGCAGCAGGGCGTCGAGGCGGACGGCGTCGATCGTCGCGATCGCCGCGGCCCGGTCGAGCAGGCCCTCGCCGACGGCATCCACCGCGAAGCGGACGGCCGCCTGGGCCGGGCGCTTGGCGTCGCGCGTCTGGAGCATGTAGAGGTGCCCCTCCTCGATCGTGAACTCCGTGTCCTGCATGTCGCCGTAGTGGCCCTCGAGCAGGCGGAGGATCTCGAGCAGCTCGGTGTGCGCATCCGGCATGACGCTGGCGAGCTCGGCGATGTCGCGGGTGTTGCGGACGCCCGAGACGACATCCTCGCCCTGGGCGTTTGTGAGGAAGTCACCCGACGGTTGCGGCGCGCCGGTCAGCTCGTCGCGGCTGAAGGCGACGCCAGAGCCGGACGTCTCGCCCTTGTTGCCGAAGACCATCTGCTGGACGCTGACCGCGGTACCCCAGTTGTCGGGAATGCCGTTGATCCGCCGATAGGCGACGGCCCGCCTGCCGAGCCACGAGTCGAACACGGCGTTGATCGCCGACGCGAGCTGTTGCCGGGGATCCTGGGGGAACGTCGTGCCGGTGTGCTCGTGGAAGAGCCCCTTGAAACGGTCCGTCAGGGCGCGGAGGTCGTCGACGTCGAGCTGGGTGTCGAACTCGACGCCGCGCGCCAGCTTGAGCTCGGCGATCGCCGCCTCGATCTCGCTCGACGGGACGCCGTGGACGACGTTTGCGAACATCTGGACGAAACGGCGGTACGAGTCCCAGGCGAAGCGGTCGTTGGCGGTCGCCCGGGCGAGACCCTCGACCGACTGGTCGTTGAGCCCGAGGTTGAGGACGGTGTCGAGCATCCCCGGCATCGACTCGCGGGCGCCGGACCGGACTGACACGAGCAGCGGGTCGTCGGGATCGCCGAGCCGCTTGCCGAGGCGGTCCTCGAGCCGTGTCAGGGCCGTCGCGACCTCGTCCGCGAGACCGTCGGGCTGCGAGCGTTCGCCGGCCATGTACGCGACGCAGGCCTCGGTCGTGATCGTGAACCCCGCGGGGACCCGGTCGGTCCCGAGGATCCGCGTCATCTCCGCGACGTTGGCGCCCTTGCCGCCGAGCAGGCCGCGCATCTCGCGCGATCCCTCGGCGAAGTCATAGACATATTTGGCCACCGTGGGCTCCGTCAGCCCGCCGGCGGCGGGCCGGCGACGACGCCGTCGGCGTGCAGCTGGGCGATCGCCTCGCGACTGCGGCCGAGCACATCGGCGAGGACGTCGTCGGTGTGCTGGCCGAGGACCGGGGCCGGTGACACCGGGAGCCGCTTGACGGCGCCGAAGTCCACGGGCGAGCCGGGCATCAGATACGAGCCGATGCCGGGCTGGGCGACGGTCTCGAACATCGGGTTTGCCGGCGAGCAGCGCGGGTCCTCCTCGACCAGCTGGGTGAAGGTCTGGTAGGGCCCCCATGAGACGCCGTTGGCGTCGAAGATCTCGCCCACTTCGGCGAGCGTCCGCTCGCGCACCCACGGCTCGAGCGCGGAGACGATGACGTCGCGCGCGACGAAGCGATCCCCCTCCTTCGTCAGGTCGACGCCGAGCATCGCCTCGATCGCCTCGACCGCCGGCTTCAGGCCGGTCGCATCGACCAGGCCCTTCCATTGCCGGAAGGTCAGTCCCACGATCATCACCCGCCGGCCGTCCCTGGTCGGGAAGTCGTGGCCGAATGCCCCGTAGAGGAAGTTGCCGTCCTTCTGACGGTCGTTGTGGTTGATCTGAACCTCGGCGATCTTGCCGAGGTTGCCGACCATCGCGAAGGCGACGTCCGACAGGGCGATCCTGATCAATTGGCCCTCACCCGTCCTGCGCCGGTGGCGCTCGGCCGCGAGCAGGGCGGCCGCCGCGAGCGTGCCGGTCACCGCGTCCCAGGCCGGTAGGAGGTGGTTGAACGGGGTGGAGAGGTTGCGGGGCCCGGTGGCCATCGGGAATCCGGTTGACGGGTTGACGGTGTAGTCGACGGCCGACGACCCGTCCGCGTTGCCGGTGATCACGACCATGATCAGGTCGGCCCGGCGCTCGGCCAGCTTGTCGTAGGCGAGCCAGCCGCTGGCCGGGAAGTTCGTCAGGAAGAGGCCGGCGTCCTCGCCGGGAGCGCAGATCAACTCGCTGAGGAGCTCGCGGCCGCCCGGCGACCGGAGATCCGCCGCGAACGACCGTTTGCCCTTGTTCAGGCCGGCCCAGAACAGGCTCGTCCCGTCCTCGGTGATCGGCCAGCGCGTGTAGTCGAGGCCGCCCTTGAGCGGGTCGAAGCGGATCACGTCGGCGCCCATCTGCGCGAGCGTCATTCCCCCGAGCGGGGCGGCGACGAACGCCGACCCCTCGACCACGCGCATTCCGTCGAGCATCCCGGTCATGCCATCACGGCGACGAGTCGCCAGTCGAGCACGGTCTCGCGTCCGGCATCGGCGCCGCGGTCGGCCTGGACGACGGCGCGCAGGTCGAGCAGCCCGGCGTCGACCTCGCGGACGGCGTGCTTCGCCTCGACGGTGAGGACCGTGCTGAGGATGTCGCCTTCGAAGACCGGGCCGGTGTGGTTGCACTCGCGCCAGGCGACGATCGTCACGATGTTCGGCAGCGCGCGAGTCAGCTGGGCGGCGGCGACGGAGATCGTGTGGCCGCCGTAGACCAGGCGCCTGCCGTGGGCGTTGGACCCGGCGTCGACGTGGGTCTCGGCCATGTTCAGGCTGAGCCGGACGAGCTCGGGCGCGGCGGTCACCGTGTCGCGCCCCTCGATCTCGTAGACGCAGCCGGCCTGGACATCCGAGAAGTGTGCGCCTGGAATCTGGTCGCGGATCCGGTCGAAGCGCCAGTCGCCGGCGACCGCCCCGGCAACGCGGGTCATGTCGAGCTCGGTCGGGATGTCCTCGAAGCGGTCGGTGTGCCCGGTCCGGGAGTCGGCGCTGCGCAGCGGGATCATCGGGCAGCGCCAGAAGTCGAGCACCCGCTCGCCGGCCTGGTTCTCGGTGCGCATGCGCAGCGCGACGAGCCCCGTCGCCGTCCCGTCCGGGCGCGGCCGGTTCTGGCGCAGGCCGACGATCTCGGTCGTCGTGCGGAGCGTGTCGCCGATGTAGACGGGCCGCAGGAGGACGAGGCCGCGGTAGAAGAGGTTGCCGCGGACGCGCTGGGTCGCGCCGGTCGACTGGCCGATCGCGACGTCGCAGACGAGGCCGGGATGGGCGAGGGTCTCTGGCCGGCCGGTCACCGATGTCGAGAGGACGGCGTCGAGCGGGAGACGCATCCGATCGCCGACGAGCGCCTGATGGACGGCGGCGTGACCCGAGGTCAAGGTCATCGCCGGCGCATCAGCGAAGACCTGGCCGATCGTGAAGTCCTCGAAGTACGGGCCCCCGACTCGGACCGGCTCGGCTGAACGCGTCGCCGGGTCTTCTGGTCGGTCGCTCACGGTCTGCCAGTTTACGGGGCGGCTCGGATCCGGATGTAACGGGCGCGGGTCGACGGGGTCCCCGTCGCCGGCGGCGAGAAGATCCGCGACACGGTCCTCCGTGCATTCCTCCGGCCCCCACTGGTCGGTTACGCTGGGCCGCCCGTGCACGCCGAGGAGACTGGTGCCCTGCGCTTCGTCCCGCTCTACCAGGAGCGAGTCTGGGGCGGCCGGCGGCTTGCCGAGCTCTACGGCCGCCCGCTGGCCGCCGACCGGCCGATCGGCGAGTCGTGGGAGCTCGTCGACCGCCCCGAGGCGCAGAGCGTCGTCGCCGACGGACCGCTCGCGGGTGTCACGCTCGGCGAGCTCTGGCGCGACCGGCGCGAGCTGTTCGGGACCCGGGCGGCCAGTGGCCCCGACCGCTTCCCGCTGCTGATCAAGCTGCTCGACGCCCGTGATGTCCTCTCCGTCCAGGTCCACCCGCCCGCCGCGCTGGCCGCGCTGATCGGCGGCGAGCCGAAGACCGAGACGTGGGTCGTGCTCGACGCCGCCCCCGGGGCCTATCTCCTGGTCGGCCTGCGCGCGGGCGCGACCCGCGCCGAGCTCGAGCGCTGCCTGCGGGCCGGGGGGGACGTCGCCGAGTTGCTCCACCGGATCGACGTCCAGGCCGGCGACGCCGTCCTGATCCCCAGTGGCCGGGTCCACGCGATCGGCCCGGGGAACGTGATCCTGGAAATCCAGCAGAACTCTGACACCACATATCGCGTGTTCGACTTCAATCGTCCCGGGCTCGACGGACGGCCGCGAGACCTCCACGTCGACCAGTCGCTCGCCTCGATCGACTTCACCGACGTAACGCCCGAGCTCGCTGCTCCCGACGACGCCGGCGCAGCCGTCAGCAGCCCGTACTTCCAGCTGGATCGGTGGACCGTCCGAACCCGGCGCCCGGTCGCCCCGCCCGGCGAGATGGCCGTCCTGTGCGTGGTCACGGGTAGGGCGACGGTCGACGAGATCGTGCTCGGACCCGGGGACATCGCCCTGGTCCCGGCCGTCGCCGACCCCCCGCAGGTCGGACCGGCCGACGCCCAGCCGGTCGCGCTCCTGCGCGTCATGCTCCCCGCCCCGACCGAGTCACCCTCACGTCCCGGCTGAGGTTCGTTCCCCGCCCCGCCCGAGTCGCCCTCACGCCCCGGCTGAGGTTCGTTCCCCGCCCCGCCCGAGTCGCGCTCCCCTGCCCGGCTGAGGTTCGCCGGCGCGGCGGCCGCGGCGGCGCATGCCTTGACGCGCATATACCGCGCTTGGTATATATCGAGGAGTGACCGCGTCCGGAGCCACCCTCGCCGCGCTGGCCGAGCCGACCCGCCGCCAGATCCTCGAGCGGCTGCGAGTCGCCGAGGCGAGTGTCGGCGAGCTCGCCGACCGGCTGGCGCTGAGTCAACCGACGACCTCGAAGCACCTCCGCGTCCTGCGCGACGCCGGGCTCGTGTCCTCGACCACCGCCGCCCAGCGGCGGATCTACCGGATCGAGCCCGAGCCCCTCCAGGCGCTCGACGCATGGCTGGAGCCGTACCGCCGGCTCTGGACCCGGCACCTCGATGCTCTCGAACGCCACCTCGACGACCAGGAGGACTGATGGATACGACGATCGACCCGCGGGCATTCGACCCGGGTCCCCTCGCTGAGGTCACCGCCCACCAGGACGGCGATCGGTGGACCGTGGTCTTCGTCAGGGATCTCAAGCACCCGCCCGCGGCGGTCTGGACCGCCCTGACCGACCCCGAGCAGCTTGCCCGGTGGGCGCCGTACACGGCCGGTCGGAACCTCGGGGCGACGGGCCCGGCGACACTGACGATGCTCGACGCAGACGGTCCCGGCGAGCTCCCGCCCGCCGAGGTCACGCGGGCCGATCCACACGTCCTGCTCGAGTACGACTGGGGCGGCGACCGGCTGCGCTGGGAGCTGGCGCCGACAGCGGGCGGAACCCGTCTGAGGCTCAGCCATACCGTCGCGAGCCGCGATCTCGTCTCGAAGGTCGCCGCCGGCTGGCACCTGTGCATCCTGGTCGCCGACCGCCTCCTCGACGGTGCGCCGATCGGCCCGATCCGCGGCCAGGACGCGATGAACTACGGGTGGGGGGACCTCGAGGCGGCCTACGCCGACGAGCTCTGAGTCGTCCTGCGGGTGAACGCGACGCCCGCGAGTCCGACCGACCCGACGAGGATCGCCACGCACCAGGCGACCGCCTGCCACGGGTCCGACCCGGCCGATCCGCCGACCAGGAGGCTGCGCAGGGTCTCGATCACCGGCGTGATCGGCTGGTGGCGGGCGAAGCCCTGGAGCCAGGACGGCATCGTCGAGACCGGGACGAACGCGCTGCTCGCGTAGGGGAGGAACATGACGAAGAACGTGAAGCCGTTCGCGGCCTCAGGCGAACCAGCGAGCAGGCCGATCGCGGCCGACAGCGCGGAGATCGAGATCACGAAGAGCGCGAGGATCCCGATCACCCCGAGCCAGGCGAGCGGCCCGGCGGTCGGGTGGAAGCCGATCAGCAGGGCGACACCCAGCACGAGCACGGTCGACGCGGCATTCCGCGCGAGGCTGGCCGCCACGTGGCCGCCGAGAACGGCCGCTCCGCCGACGTCGAGTGAGCGCAGCCGGTCGACGATCCCGCCGGTCATGTCCTGGCTGACGGTGACCGCCGTCGTCGCCGACCCGAAGCCCGCGCAGAGGAGGATCACTCCCGGCACGACGTATGTCACGTAGGTCGTCCCGGTGTCGATCGCCCCGCCGAACAGGTACACGAACATCAGCATCAGGGCGACGGGCAGCATCAGCGACGTGATCAGCGCCTCGATGTTTCGCGACGACAGCCGTGTGCAGCGAGCGCTCATCACCAGGCAGTTGTCCAGGCGCCCGCGCCCGCGCCCGCGCCAGTGCCGGCGCCGACCGACGGCCGGCCCGCCGCCGCCCCGTGCCCGGCGTCCGAGGGCAATCGATTCAGACATGGAGGACCTCCTTGGATTGCGTCGTGTGCAACTGCCGCGTGCCGATCCCCCCGCCGTCCGGCCGGCGGCCGGTCAGCGCGAGGAAGACGTCGTCGAGCGTGGCCGTCTCGATCGAGAAGCGGTCGATCCCCCGGCGGCCGGGGTCGACCTCGTCGAGCAGGCCGCGGACCGCCGGCGCCCGGCCGTCGGTCGCGACGGCGAGCAGCCGCCGGGCCGGCTCGCTGCGCACCACCCGTGGACCGAGCGCGCCTGCCGCCCGGGCGAACGACGCCGGATCGGCGAAGACGATCTCGAGCCGCTGGTCGGCGACCCGCCGCTTGAGCGTCGCGGGACTCCCCTCGGCGACGATCCGCCCGCCGTCGATCACCGCGATCCGATCGGCCAGCCGGTCGGCCTCCTCGAGGTACTGCGTCGTCAGCAGGACGGTCACCCCGCTCTCGGCGAGCTCCCCGACGACCTCCCACAGGGCCTGCCTGCTCCTCGGGTCGAGGCCGTTGGTCGGCTCGTCGAGGAAGATGACCGACGGCGCTCCGACGAGGCTGGCCGCGAGGTCGAGCCTGCGTCGCATGCCTCCGGAGTAGGTCGCCACCCGCCGCCCGCCGGCATCGACGAGGTCGAAGCGCTCGAGCAGCTGATCCGCCCGGGCCCGGGCCCGCCGGCGATCGAGCCCGGCGAGCCTCGCGATCATCCGGAGATTCTCCGCGCCGCTCTGCAGGCCGTCGAGCGCCGCCGACTGGCCGGCCAGGCTGATCGACGCGCGGACCGCCCGTCGCTGCGACACGACATCGAACCCGGCGACCCGCGCCGTGCCGGCGTCGGCCGCGATCAAGGTCGCGAGGATCCTGACCGTCGTCGTCTTGCCGGCCCCGTTCGGACCGAGCAGGGCGAGCACGCTACCCCGCTCGGCGGAGATGTCCAGGCCCGCGAGAACCCCGAGCCTCCCGTAGGACTTCCCGAGGCCGCGGGCCTCGATCGCCAATGTCTGGGCCATGCTGCTGTACTCCTCCGATCAGGTCGCCGCCGCCGGCGACAGATGTATTGCGTATCAGGTACGCGTAAGTGCGTAAGGTATACGCAGAACGTCGTGATTGTCAAATCGGAGGAGCGCGTGGACGACGACACCGACACGGAGACCCGTCGGCCCGGCAGCCTCGGGACCCAGACCGGCCTGCCGCGGAGCATCGAGGCCGCGTGGGGGGTCCGCGACCCGCGCCGCCGGGGTCCCAAGCCCGGCCTGACGCTCGAGCTGATCGTCGACGCGGGGGTCAGGGTCGCGACCCGGGACGGCCTCCCGGCTGTGTCGATGGGCCGGGTCGCGTCAGAGCTGGGTGCGTCGACGATGTCGCTCTACCGGTACGTCGCCGCGAAGGACGAGCTGCTCGCGCTGATGATCGACGCCGCGACCGGCCCGCCACCCGTGCAGGCGCCCGAGCGCGACGGCTGGCGCCCGGGACTCAAGGGGTGGTCGACGGCCTACCTCGGCCTGCTGCGCCGCCATCCGTGGATCCTGCGAATCCCGATCAGCGGCCCGCCGGTCACGCCGCACCAGCTCGCCTGGCTCGAATGGGGACTCGCCACGATGCGGGAGACCGGCCTCGCACCCGGCGAGAAGCTCTCGGTGATGCTCCTGGTCAGCGGCTACGTCCGCAACGACGCGACGATCGCCTCGGACATCAGCACGGCCCAGTCGACGCAGAGCTCGCCCGGCGCGGCGGTGATGCCCTCCTGGCGGAGGGTGATCGAGCGGTTCGCCGATCCCGACGACTTCCCCGAGCTGCAAGCCGTCGCGGGCTCGGGTGTCCTCGACCGGGACGACGAACCCGAGGACGAGTTCCACTTCGGCCTCGACCGTGTCCTCGACGGCATCGAGGCACTCGTGCGCGCCCGCGGGTGAGCCATCTCGACAGCGTCGTCGACGGGCTGCCCGCGTCCGAGTCGGCGCCGCACGATTGACGTCGGGCCGGTCCGTCGGGCTCAGCGGGTCGCCTCGCCGGCGTCGGCGAGTCGTCGCGCCGCCGGTCGGTCAGGTCACGGCGATCACCAGCCGGTTGCCCGAGGGATCCCGGATCACCGGTCCGTCGGGCCCGTCCTGCGGCGTCTGCCCGGCGTCCTGCACCCGTCCGAGCACGCGATCGCGCTGGCCGGCGTCGGGAACGAGGATCGTCGCGTGACGCAGGCCGGCCGTCCCCGGTGGTGGGGGGGAGGCGCCGGCGCTCTCCCAGGTGTTGGAGCCGAGGTGGTGGTGGTATCCGCCGGCGCTGAGGAAGGCCGCCTGCCGGCCGAGCTGTGCCATCAGGGCGAAGCCGATCACGTCCCGGTAGAAGGTGATCGTCGGCTCGATCTCGGCGACCTTCAGATGGATGTGACCCATCCGCGTCCCGCCGGGCAGCCCGTCGAACGGTTCGGACACTGGATCGTCGAGCTCTCCGAGCAGGCTGTCGACGTCGAGGCGGAGCGTCGTCATCCGGGCAACCTGTCCCTCCCAGCTCGCCCGCGGTCGATCCCAGTAGATCTCGATGCCGTGACCGTCGGGATCCGAGAGGTAGATCGCCTCGCTGACGAAGTGGTCTGAGAGCCCGACCAGCGGGACCCGGTCGCGGCCGGCGTGTGCGAGCCAGCGGGCGAGGTCGGTCCGTTCGGGGAGCAGCAGGGCGAAGTGGTAGAGGCCCGTGTGCCGGCCGACCCCCCGGATCGCCGGCTCCTCGACCAGCACGACGAGTCCCTTGTCAGCCGCTCCGAAAATTGCTCGGCCACCTGCCCGCTCGAGCACCTGCAGGCCGACCGATCGTGTGTAATAGTCGACCGACCGATCGAGGTCGGACACCGTGAGGTGGACCGCTCCGACCGTCGTCGCGGGCGAGAGATCCGCGGCCGCGCTCGGGCCGGCGGCTTCGAGCTCCTCCGGATCCCGGGGACCTTCCATGTCCCAGACGATAGCCTCCCTGGAAGCCGTGACGTCCACACGCACACTCCTCCTCGCGACCACGCTCGCCGCCGTCCTCGCCGGCCCGTCTGCCGCGCTCGCGGCGAGTGCCACACAGAATGGCAGCAACGTCTGTCTGGACACCACCCTGTCAGTGACCACCTCCGCGGGTGACGGGCCGGTCGCGAACACGGTTGCGACGACGGTCGTCGCACTCGGGACTCCCGGCCAGCGGATCAGCCGGCTGCACCTCGACCTCGAGGTGCAGGAACGTACGGCGACGACCTGGGTGCCGTTCGAGACCAACCAGCACGTCATCACGTTCACGAACTACAGGGGTTCGCACCTGCACCGGGTGTGGACGCTCCGCGAGGCCGCCGACCCGATCTACGCACTCCTTGACCAACACGTCCAGATGAGGGTCTACGCCAAGCTCGAGGGCGTCTGCCGGGGTGAGACACTCGGCCCTCCGCTCCTGTTCGGGCTCACGGTGCCGACGATCACGCAGGCTCCGCCGACCTAGTCGGGCTCCGGTGCGACGGTCAGCTGGTGGCGAATCCGCCGGCGGGCCTCGGCGAAGCGAACGGTCTCGTAGGCGATCAGCCCGCTGAGGACGGCCGCGAGGAGCCCGAGCGTCGCCAGCGAGGGGAGGATGACGCCGGCGGGAATCAGGAGGATCAGAACGACGCCGGTCACGAGTCGCTGGTTGTTGAACGTTCCCATGTTCCGCAGGCGAAAGCCGACGTGTGCGAACAGGTAGACGGCCGCCCCGCCGAGCATCGCGACCGCCGGGACGAGCTTCAGGGGATCGTCGACGTGCGCGAGCGTCTTCTTCATCCCGACCGCCGTCAGTGCGATCCCGGCGATCATCGGGAAGTGGAGGTAGGAGTATGAGTCCCGGGCGATCGAGTTCTGCTCGCGTCCGGCCGCCGCCCGTGAGAGGCGGCGCTCCGCGGCGAGGGCGACGACATCGAAGTACAGCCACCAGAACGCCCCGGCGACGGCGGTCCCGAGGACGGCCGCGATCACGACGCCGGTATCGAGGTTGGTCTGGGCGCCGACGCCGATCGCGACGATCGACTCACCGATCGCGATCAGCACGATCAGGCCGTTGCGCTCGGCGAAGTGTCCCGGCACGAGCTTCCACCCGCCGACCCCGAAGACGAACGGCCCGCCCATGTCCAGGACGACGGCCACCGTCCAGATCCCCAGGCGGAACGCCTCGCCGGCGAACGAGGCGCCGATCAGCAGGCCGACGCCGATCGCCGTGCTCCAGGCCAGCCCGAGCACCGACCTCCGCAGGCCGGGGTCGTCGCGGCTGGCGAGCACGAAGAGCAGGATGTGCGCGGCCCGGACGATCGCGTACGCGCACGCGAACAGCAGACCCGACCTGCCGAACACGTGGGGGATGCAGAGCGACGCGACGAGAAACGCGGCCATCGCCCCGAAGAAGACGAGCCTGACGACGCCCTCCTCGGGGTCGACGACGCT
Source organism: Solirubrobacteraceae bacterium (assembly GCA_036510225.1). Taxonomy (GTDB): domain Bacteria; phylum Actinomycetota; class Thermoleophilia; order Solirubrobacterales; family Solirubrobacteraceae; genus Palsa-513. The sequence continues at coordinate 15,257 of DATCEH010000017.1, forward strand.
CGTCAGCCAGGCGTAGCCGCCCCATGACCACCACAGCACGGCCAGCACGAGGACGCCCCTGGCGAGGCCGCCCCAGCTCGACTCGGCGGCCATCAGGGCCGTGCACTGGGTCAGGGCGAGGACGAAGACGAGATCGAAGAACAGCTCGAGCGGGGTGACACGCGCGTCCTCGCGCATCACCGGGTTGATCCGAGCGTGCCTGGTGGTCGGAGACGGACTGGCGATCAGACGAGTCTTCCAGCGGGCGGTCCGCCGCGCGAGTCGCCCCACGGCCGGCCGGTAGTCTGGCCGGCGGGATGACCGAGGCGACCAACACATTCACCTGCTTCGGCGGCAACTCCAACGTCCTCGTCGAGGGCTCCGGACCCGCCGGGACGCCGGCCGAGGCCGTCACGATGGCGACCGACCAGCTGCTGATCTGGCACGCCCAGTTCTCGCGGTTCAAGGCAGACAGCGAGCTGGCGATGCTCAATCGTGATTCTCGGGAGCGGTTGCCGGTCAGCCCGATCATGGCGGCGTTCGTGCAGGCTGTCGTGGACTCGGCCGGCACCACCGGCGGCCTGGTCGACGCGACGCTGCTCGACCAGATCGAGGAGGTCGGCTACAAGTCCGACCACCTCCGGGCGTCGCTCGCCCTCCCGCTCGCGATGGCGCTCGCACCGCCGCGGGCGCCCGCCCGGCCCGATCCGGCCGAGCGCTGGCGGGCCCTGTCGGTCGACCTCCCCTCCGGGGAGGTGACCCGCCCGCCGGGACTCCATCTCGACGGCGGCGGCATCGTCAAGGGCCTCTTCGCCGACCTGATCGGCGACCTGCTCGCCGGTCACGATGGCTACGTCGTCGACTGCGAGGGCGATCTCCGGGTCGGCGGGGCCGGGCGGATCGGCCGCCGCTTCCAGGTGACGGCGCCGTTCGACGGAAGCGTCCTCCACGAGCTGGCGGTCACCGATGGGGGTGTCGCGACGACCAGCATCACCAAGCGGAGCTGGCTCGACCGGGGCAGACCGGCTCACCATCTGCTCGATCCGTCGACCGGCCGGCCGGCGTACACCGGCGTCGTCCAGGTCACCGCGCTCGCGCCGACCGCGCTCGAGGCCGAGGCGCTCGCGAAGGCGGCGCTCCTCAGCGGGCCGGACGCCGCGGCCGGCTGGCTGACCCACGGCGGCGTCGTCGTCTTCGACGATCTCTCCCACCAGGTCGTCCGCGCCGCCTAGCACCGACGTCGTCCCCGTCCCCCGGTCCCCCGTCCCCCCGTCCCCGCGCTTAGCAGGGGTTTTGCCAGGTGGTCGGGCGGCTTTGTACACCTCGTCCCTAGGAGTCATGATTCCCGCCTGCCAGGCTGGCCCAGCTTGGATCGCGCGGGGTAGCTATCGCGATCTGAGTGCTTGGCGAGTTACATAACGAGGAGATGCCGGGCGCGTTTGGGCTCGGCCGATGCCCAAATCCAAAGGACAGGTATGAATCGCAAGATCTTCGCAGCGGGTCTGAGTGCCGCGGTCGTGCTCGCCGTGTCAGCAACGTCGGCCTCGGCCGTGATCATCGGCGGGTCAGGCCAGGAGAGCCAGCAGGGCATCAACGGATCGCAGCTGTCCGACGCGCCGACGGCGACCGGCAACGTGATCGATGTCGGTCCGACATCGTCCGCGCCGAGCAGCGCGGCCCAGAACGCGACGAACGTCGAGCTCAACGCCCAGTCCGTGGGCACCAGCGCCGGAGGCACGACGTACATCTCGCCGACCAACGTCGGCCCGGTCCAATCGAGTGAGCAGGGCCTCAACGCTCTGCAGGGCTCCGAGAACAGCGCGATCGGGACGCAGAACATGACGAACGTCCTCGGTGACGCGCAGATCATCGGCGGCGACCTGGCCTGCCTGGCCGGCGGGTGCGCCGCGAGCACGATCATCGGCACGCCGGAGCAGTACAACGGGCAGGCTCTGAACTACCAGCAGGCCGCCGACGGTGGCGTGACCGCCGGTGATTCGTACCTCCTGCCGAACGTGTCCTTCAACGGCCTCGTCGGTTCGACGTCGCAGAACGCGCTCAACCTCGTCCTCAACGACCAGATGATCATCGGCTAGAGACTCGACAAGCCGCACCGTTTCGGAGAGGGGCCGGGTCTTTGACCCGGCCCCTCCGCGTTTGCTCGGCGGGTGGGCTCAGGTCGACGGTTCGGCGAGGTCGACGCCGCGCGCGGGGACCGGCGCCGACTGAACGATCGACGTGGTCGTCTGGCCGTACGCGGCGAACTCGTCGATCAGCTGCTCGAGATGCTCGACCGACCTGACGTGGGCGGTCATCACGTAGCAGTCCTCGCCGGTGATCCGCCGGCAGTCGACGACCTCGACCCGCGCCCGGGCGAGCTCCGCGACCCGCTGGATCTGGTGGGGTGCCGGCCGGATCCGGATCACCGCGGTCAGGGCGAAGCCGACGGCCCGGGGATCGATCTGTGCGTGGTAGCCGAGGATCACCTCAGCCTGCTCGAGCCGCTGGACGCGTTCGGCGACCGCGGGTGAGGAGAGCCCGACCCGGCGTCCGAGCTCCGCCAGGCTGAGGCGGGCGTCGGCCTGGAGCTCGGCGAGCAGGCGGCGATTCGCATCGTCGAGAAGCGGTCCGTCGCCCGCTCGGCCGCTTGGCCTGCGATTCGCAGTCATTGTCGCGATGATAGCGATGGTTGCCCATGTCATTTTGGGTTTTGACAGATCATCGTGTGCTGAGTGAGTCCAGCTGAGGCACGCCGGTCGACGCCGGCCGGGCGAGTGCGCGTGCGCCGCGCGGGGAGCACGCCGCCGGAACTGTACTTCGTGGTGAGCGCGGTCTTCCACTACCTCGGCCCGTCGTTTGCGGTGCTGCTCTTCGCCCGGGTCGACGTGCTCGGTGTCGCCTGGCTGCGGATCGTCTCGGCCGCGGTGGTGTTCGCCGCCTGGCGGCGGCCATGGCGGGCGTTCGGCGGCCTCGGTCGCCAGGCACGTCTGCTGCTCGGCGAGTGGGGCGTCGTCCTCGCGGTGATGAACGCGTGCTTCTACCTCGCGATCAGCCGGCTGCCGCTGTCGAGCGTCGCGGCGATCGAGTTTCTCCCGGTGATCGGCCTCGCCGCCGCGGGCGCCCGGACCCGGCGCAACCTGGTCGCGATCGGGCTCGCCGTCCCCGGTGTTTATCTGCTGACCGACGTCCGGCTGGCGGGCGCGACGGCGGGGATCGGCTTCGCGTTCGCCAATGCCGGCCTGTTCGCCCGCTACATCGTCCTGGCCGACCGGGTCGCCAACCACCCGCAGGTCGGCGGGATCGACGGCCTCGCCGCGGCGATGCTGGTCGCCGCGGTCGTGATCACACCACTCGGCGGGGTCCAGGCCGCCGCGGTCGTCCTCTCGCCGGTGGTCCTCCTCGCCGGCGTCGGCGTCGGCATCTGCTCATCGGTGATCCCGTACGTGACCGACCAGCTGGCGATGGCGCGACTCCCACGGGCGACCTATGCCCTGATGATGTCGCTCCTGCCGGCGATCGCGACCGTGATCGGCGTGGCCGTGCTCGGGCAGGTTCCATCACCGGTCGAGTTGGCCGGCGTGGGTCTCGTGATCTGCGGCGTGGCGGTCCACCGGCCGTCGGCTCCGGCGCCTGCGGCCGGGGAGGAGTCGGCCTGCCGAGTCGTCGTGCGGGGTCACGCTGCGGCCGGTGTCGGCTCGCCGACGGCGCCTGCCGCCTGCGACGAGTAGGCGGGTGTCCGCCGGCTGATCACCGCGTAGATCAGCCCGGCGATCCCGGCGCCGATGAACCACGAGAAGGCTGCGGCATCGTGGAGCGACGAGACCAGGGCGACCGGGACGCTGACGGCGGCGGCCGGCAGGAAGGACATGACCGCATTCGGGTTCCAGCCGTTCTTGTACCAGTAGGCCCCGCCGGGTCCGTTGCGGTAGAGGTCGTCGACGTCGACTGCACCCCTGCGGACCCGGTAGTAGTCGACCATCATGATCGCGAACAGCGGGCCGAGCACGGCGCCGAGACCGCCGAGGAAGTAGTTGACCGCGACGGCGCTGCTGTAGATCTGCCACGGGAGCACGACGACGGCCAGCACGCTGGTGATCAGCCCGCCCCGTCGGAAGTCGATGTGGTCAGGGGCGACGTTCGCCAGGTCGTAGGCCGGGGAGACGTAGTTGGCGACGAGGTTGATCCCGACGGTCGCGACGGTGAAGACGATCGCCCCGACGATCACGACGGCCGTGCTGTGGATGCGCGCGACGATCTCGACCGGGTCGCGGAGGGCGCTGCCGAAGACGGCGACGCTGCCGGCGGTCACGAGGACGGTGATGAACGAGAAGACCGCGAAGTTGACCGGGAGCCCGAGCATCGTGCCCCGGCGGACCGTCTTCTCACCGGGGGCGAAGCGGCTGAAGTCGCAGTAGTTGAGCAGGAGCGCCGAGAAGTAGGCGACGACGAGCGCGGCGACGGTCGCGAACTGGAGGATCCAGTTACCCGTGGTCAGCGGGGTGTGGCTGAGGTTGAGCGAGATGTTGAAGTGCGACTTGACGAGGATCCAGCCGGCGAGCAGGAACATCGCGACATAGACGACCGGACCGGCGTAGTCCTGGAAGCGGCGGACGGTCTCCATCCCGCGCCTCATGACCAGGGCCTGGACGACCGAGAGCGTCAGGAAGCAGATCCAGCCGAACTGGGAGAGGCCGAGGATCTTCGATTCGGTGAGACTGGACAGCCCCGGCCAGATGCCGAGCAGCAGGACCTGGAGGGCGACCGATGCGAGGTAGGTCTGGATCCCGTACCAGGCGATCCCGATGCACGCCCGGATCAGGGCGGGGAGGTTTGCCCCGCTGACGCCGAACGAGAGGCGAGCGAGGACGGGGAACGGAACGCCGGTCTGCTGGCCGGCGCGCCCGGTCAGCAGCATCAGTCCGTAGACCACGAGAATCCCGACCATCATCGCGATCCCGACCTGCCAGGCGGCCAGGCCGAGGAAGAAGAGTCCGGCGGCGAAGGTGTAGCCGCCGATGCTGTGGACGTCGGACATCCACATCGCGAACAGGCTGTACGTGCCCCAGGTCCGCTCCTTCGTGGGCGCGAGGTCGTCGTTGTAGAGCCGGGGCGACGCCCCGGCGGGAACGTACGAGCCGTTCAGGCTCCTCGGTGGGGCGACGGCAACAGCCATGAGGTCCTCCTCCAGTCGGACGGTGGGCCGCCGGGTGGTCCCGATGGCTCGTTGACGGCATCGTCCCCGGGCGGCGGGCGATCGCCTATGGACCATCCGCGCAAATCAGCGGGCCGGTGGTTGGACCACTGGGCTGGGCGGGGGCGGGGCGGCGTGGTTGGGGCGGGGTGGACCACCACGCCGGCAGGCGCCGGCGGGCCGGGTCGGCGTCGGGCGGCGGGCCGGCCGCCGTGGCCGCGAACGGGAGGGTCGAGACAGCCGGGCAGCGCCAAAACCGGGGTCGTCGAGTCCGGATCCGCGCGGTCCAAGGGTTGCAGCTGGGCGTCCGTTGTTGATCCGTCGCCGTTCCGTGCGCGCAGTAGCTAGCCTGGAGTGATACAGAGAGCGTCCCGACGTCCGATCATCCGGAGGATCCGTTGAAGCGAGCACCCAAGAGGGGCCTGACCGCGGCGTTGTCGGTCGTTCTCGTCATCGCCCTGGTCGTCGTCACCCAGAAGCTGATCGAGCCGGGCACGCCGGCGGGTCAGGTGCACAGCTACCAGACCCTCGTCACCCACGACATCCCCCAGGGACTGGTCTCGTCGGCGGACGTCAAGACGAAGGACAACACGGTTGACGTGACGCTCAAGGACGGCACGAAGTACGAGGTCGGATTCGTCCCCGGCCAAGCGGCGGCAACGCTGATCACAGACCTCCAGACGGCTTCGAATCATCCGCAGTTCAACGTCGAGGGGACCGGGAGCAGCGGCTGGCTGTCGCTGTTGACCTACGTCTTCCCGTTCCTGATCTTCATCGGCTTCTGGGTCTTCCTGATGCGCCAGATGCAGGGCGGCGGCTCACGCGTGATGTCGTTCGGCAAGTCGAAGGCCAAGCGGATGACGGCCGATTCGCCGAAGATCACGTTCCGTGACGTGGCGGGTGTCGACGAGGCGGTCGAGGAGCTTCACGAGATCAAGGAGTTTCTGGAGAATCCGAAGAAGTTCCAGGCTTTGGGCGCGCGGATTCCGACCGGTGTTCTGTTGTATGGGCCGCCGGGTACGGGTAAGACGCTGCTGGCTCGGGCTGTCGCTGGTGAGGC
>DATCEH010000018.1:0-33491 GCA_036510225.1 Solirubrobacteraceae bacterium
CCGGATGGCCGCCTCGAGCGCGCCTTTCACCCGCGCGAGGCGCCGGTGGGCGGCCATCGAGCCGCTGGTGTCGACGATCAGGCAGAGCACGGCCAGGCGCCGGCCGCCGAGGATCGCCGTGTGCGGCCGGGGATCACCCCGCAGGCCGGCGATCAGGCTCGGCCGGACGGCGATCTCCTCACCTGCGAGCGCGGGCCGCGAATCGAGCATCGCGAGCCGGCCGGCCGGCACCCGGCTGGGCCCGAGGGCAAGCGCGTCCGTCGGGAGCCGACTCGGGAGCGGCGCCGGCTGGGTCGGCCGAGGCGGCGGCGCCGGCTGGTCGTCGGCCGGTTGCTGGCGTGGGGGCGCCGGCCCCGGCTGGTCGGTCGGCTGCACGCGCGGGGGCGGCTCTCGATCGGCGGCGAGGTCGGGGTCGGGCAGCCACTGGGGAGGGGGGGTTGGGGACGGTGGTCGCGCCTGTGGCTGGGGGTCGTCGCCCGGCGGCGGCTGGGACTCGGTCGACGCGTCGGCCGTCCGGTCGAGCGCGTCGTCGATCGCCGGATCGCGGCCGCCGGCCGGGGATGGGTCGAGTGGATCGCGGCGGAGTCGATGGCGGAGCGCCAGATGGGCGGCGCGATCGATGTGATCGCCGGCCACGTCGGTCAGGCCGTCGAGCGCCGCGAGGGCGCACGCGGCGTGGGCGCAGACGAGATCGCCGCGGATGCCGTCGAGGTCGAGCTCGGCACAGACTGCCGTGATCCGCAGGAGGTCGCGGTCGGTGATCGAGACCGCCCGGACGAGCCGGCGGGCGGCGGCCACCCGGTCGGAGAGGGCTCGCTCGCGGGCGGCCCAGGCCGCGGCGAACGCGTCCGGGGCGGCGTCGAAGTCCATCCGCCGGCGGACGATTCGAGCCCGTGTCGCCGGGTCTCGCGGCCCGGTGATCTCGACACCGAGGCCGAAGCGGTCGAGCAGCTGCGGACGCAGCTCGCCCTCCTCGGGGTTCATCGTCCCGACGAGCAGGAAGCGTGCGTCCGCGGCGACGCTGACTCCGTCCCGCTCGATCGTCACCACACCGGACGCGGCGGCGTCGAGCAGGGCGTCGGCGAGATGGTCGGGGAGGAGGTTGACCTCGTCGACGTAGAGCAGGCCTCCGTCCGCCCGGCCGAGCAGCCCCTGCTCGACGCGGTGCTCGCCGGCCAGGGCCGCACGGAGGTCGAGCGTCCCGACCAGACGGTCGAGCGTCGCCCCGAGCGGGAGCTCGATCAGCGGAGCGAACCCGGACACGGAGATCTCGGCGAGGATCGGCGCGAGCGCGCGGACGGCCGTCGACTTGGCCGTCCCTCGCTCGCCGCGGACGAGGACGCCGCCGACGGCCGGGCTGACCGCGCAGACCAGCAGCGCCTCGACGAGATCCTCCTGGCCGACGATCGCCGACAGCGGGTACGGCGGACGGCGGGCCATCAGGCGACCACTGGCGGTGGTAGGGCGGTCATCAGGCCGTGGCCCCCTCGAGCTGATCCTCGAGGGCGAGGTACCGGGCCCTGATCACGGCGAGCGTGTGGTCGGCCGGCGCCGACCAGAGGCCGCGGTCGACGGCCTCGAGCAGCTTCTCGGCGATCCCCCGGGCCGCCCACGGGTTGGCCTGGTCCATGAAGCCGGCGATCGCCGGGTCGAGCAGGTACTTCTCGGCGACCTGCTCGTACATCCAGTCGGAGACGACTCTGCTCATCGCGTCGTAGCCGAACAGGTAGTCGACGGTCGCCGCGAGCTCGGCGGCCCCCTTGTAGCCGTGGCGGAGCATCGACCCGATCCAGCGGGGGTTGGCGACCCGGGCCCGGAAGATCCGCCGGGTCTCGTCGGCCAGCGTGCGAACCCTGACCGTCTGGGGGTCGGCGCTGTCGCCGAGGTAGGCGGCCGGGTCCTCACCCCGGAGGGCGCGAATCGTCGCGACCATGCCGCCGTGGTACTGGTAGTAGTCGTCGCTGTCGAGGTGGTCGTGCTCCTGGGAGTCGACGTTCTTCACGGCGACCTCGATCTGCTCGAAGCACGCCCGCATCGCCGGGCCGGCCGGGTTCCCGTGGAGTCCACGGCCGTAGGCGAAGCCGCCCCAGGCCTCGTAGACGGCCGCGAGGTCCTTGCGCTCGCGCCAGTCCCGGGTCTCCAGGAGCTGGCCCAGACCGGCCCCGTAGGTCCCTGGCTTCGACCCGAAGATACGCGTCGTCGAGCGTCGCCAGGCCTCGGCCTCGTCGAGCTCGCCCGCGAGCCGGGCCGCCTCGCGGCGGGCGTGCTTGGCGACGAAGTTCAGCTCGTCGGGCTCGTCGAGCCCGGCGACCATCGTCACCGCGTCGTCGAGCAGGCCGATCAGATGTGGGAAGGCGTCCCGGAAGAAGCCCGAGATCCGCAGGGTCACGTCGATCCGCGGGCGGTCGAGCTCCTCGAGTGAGATCAGCTCGAGGCCGGTGATCCGCCGGGACGACGGGTCCCAGGTCGGGCGGACGCCGAGCAGGGCGAGCACCTCGGCGGCGTCGTCGCCCTGCGTGCGCATCGCGGCCGTCGCCCAGGCGACGAGGCCGACCATCTCGGGGAGGCCGCCGGTCTCGGCGACGTAGCGCTCGAGCACGGCATCCGCCAGCTTCACGCCGGTCGCATAGGACAGCTCGGACGGGAGGGCCCGGGGATCGACCGAGTAGAAGTTCCGCCCGGTCGGGAGGACGTCGAGACGGCCCCGGGTCGGCGAGCCCGACGGGCCGGCGGGGACGTGGCGTCCGCGGAGCGCGCCGAGCAGGTTGGTCAGCTCGTCGGTCGTCCGCTGGAGGCGGGGGACGATCTGAGCGGCGGCGAAGCGCAGCGCCGAGATCACGCCGGCATCGTCGCGACCGAGTACCGACCGGCAGACGCCGGCCGCGAGCTCAGGGTTCCAGGCGCGCTCGGCGAGCTCGCTCAGCAGGGCGTGCTGGGCTTCCTCGAGCCGGTCGATCACGTCGCTCGCCCGGTGGGCCGTCCCCGGGAAGCGGCCGATCAGCTGCCGCACGTCGACCGGATCGACGCGGGCGGTGGGGATCGCGGTGGGGGCGGGGCCGGCGGTCGCCGCGGGTGGCACGCGGGCGGTGGGGGCGGGGCCGGCGGTCGCCGCGGGCGGCGCGGGGACGGCTGGCTCGATCCTGGCGCCGGGCGCGGCCACGAGGGCGGGCTCGTCGAGTCCGAAGGCTGCGCCGACGGCCCGCCGCAGGCCGGGGACGCCGCCGCTCCCGTGGCGGGCGATCGCCGCAACCAGCCCGCGGAGGTGCGACCGCTCGGGGACCAGGCCGAGCACGTGCAGGCCGTCCTTGATCTGGACGTCCTTGACCTCGCAGAGATACCCGTCGAGGTGCTCGACCAGGGCTCCGGCATCGGCCGGCAGGCCGTCGATCCCGAGGTCCTCCTGGAGGTTGGCGGCCTCGATCGCCGCCCAGATCTGCCCGCCGAGGCCCGGCAGCTTCGACGGATCGAGCACCTCGAGGCGGGCGTACTCGTCCATCAGGGCCTCCAGATCGGCCAGCTCGTCATAGCTCTCGGCCCGCATCATCGGCGGCACGAGATGGTCGATCACGACGGCGTGGGCCCGCCGCTTGGCCTGGGCACCCTCGCCCGGGTCGTTGACGACGAACGGGTAGACCAGCGGGATCGACCCGACCGCGGCGTCAGGCGCACACGACCGGCTCAGGGCGAGCATCTTCCCCGGCAGCCACTCGAGCGTCCCGTGCTTGCCGAGATGGACGATCGCGTCGGCCCCCCAGTGGTGGTCGAGCCACCGGTAGGCGGCCATGTAGTGGTGGGTCGGCGGGAGCTCCGGGTCGTGGTAGATGCCGACCTGGTTCTCGCCGTAGCCGCGCGGCGGCTGGATCAGGACGACGACGTCGCCGAACTCGAGACCCGCGACGATCAGGTCACCGCCGGCCGACGCCCGCCCACCTCGATCCAGGTACCGGTCGCCCGGTGGCGGTCCCCACCGCTCCGAAATGGAAGCAGTCAGATCCGCCGGCAACGCCGCGTACCAGTCGAGGTAGGCGGCTGCCGGAATGCGGAGGGGTGCCGCGGCGAGCAGCTCGTCGGTGAGGAACTCCGGGTCGTGGCCGCCGGCCGCGATCAGCGCATGCATCAGGGCGTCGCCGTCGTCGGGGATATCCCGGACGTCGATCCCGTCGGCCCGCAGCGCGTGGAGCAGGCCGATCGTGCTGGCCGGCGTGTCCAGCCCCACGGCCATCCCGATCCGGGCGTGCCTGGTCGGGAAGGCGGTCAGCACGATCGCGATTCTCCGGCGGGCGGTCGGGTCCCGGAGGCGGGCGTGGCGGAGGACGAGCGTCGCCAGGCGGTCGCACCGCTCGGCGTCGGGGACGTACCGGGGGACCGCGACGCCGACCGGCGAGTCGACGAGCACGCGCTCCTTGAAGGAGATCGGCCCGCCGATGATCCGCCCGTCGAACTCGGGGATCGCGACCTGGGTCGCCGCGTCGACCGGCAGCAGCCCGGCGTTGCCCTCGTTCCAGCGCTCGCGGGACATCGTCACGCAGAGGGCCTGGATGACCGGCACGTCGAGTGCTTCCAGTGCGCTTGCGTTCCATCCCATCTGCTCTTCCGACCCCCCGTCGTCGAACGGGACATCCCCCGACGCGTCGCCCCGGTTGGACCCCCCGGTCGCCAGCATCGTCGTCACGAGAGCGTCGACGTGCCCGTCGAGCAGCTCGAGCGCGGCAACCCGGCCGTCGTCGTGGTCCCTGCGCAGCGTGTAGCTCCACACGGGAAGGGCGTGACCGCCGGCCCGCTCGACCGCGGCGCACAGACCGTCGATGAAGTCGGTGTTGCCGGACATCCGGTGCGACCGGTAGAACGCGATCCCGATCACCGGGCGACCGGGGCGCCGTCCGGCGAGCGCCTCGCCGAGCGTGACGTCGCCCCGCCCGGGCAGGTAGATCCCGAGCTCAGGGGCCGGCGTCGGCGCTTCGAAGCCGAAGCCCTCGAAGAGGAGCGTGTCGGCCAGGAAGCGGAGCATCTGCTCGATGTTGTGGACGTCGCCCGACTGGAGGTACTCGCCGACCGCGGCCACCGTGCCCGACGGGACGCTCGACAGGGCCGTCATCTCGGCATCCGGCGTCGACTCCCCGCCGAGTGCGACCAGGGCGGTGCCGGTCTGGCCGCAGCGCTCGGCCAGGCGGTCGACGCCGCCCTGCCAGCCGCGGCGGCCGCCGAGCACGCGGATCACGACGACGCGGGCTCCGTCGAGGATCTCGTCGAGGAACGGGTCGACATCCCGCGTGCCCTGGGGATTTGCGCACCGGACCGGCGGGAAGCCGCCCGGCAGGCGGCGGACGGCGGCCGCCGTCGCGAGGATCTCGGTGTCAGCCGTCGTGATGAAGCTCAGCACGGCACGCCCTCCAGGCGGACATCCCGGAGGTCTGCCGGCGCCCCGTGCTCGATCAGCCCAGCGAGCCGGTCGGTGTCGATGTGGTGCTCGACGAGGTCGCCCAGCCCGTCGAGCTGGCGCTCGCGCTCGGCCGCGAAGCTGACGTTCGACGCCGGGACGAAGTCGATGCTCCGCCGGCCGGCCACCCATCGGAGCAGGCCCCGGCGGGCGGCGTCGTGCTCGAGCAGGCCGTGCCACGACGTGCCGAGCGTGCCCTCCGACGCGCAGCCCTCGGGCCGGCCGTCGTCGTCGGTGATCAGTGGGACCCCGCCGTGCGGGACGGGCCGGCCGTGGCGGATCTCATAGCCGCCGACCCGGCTGGCGAGCAGCCGGCTGTGTCCGGCCGCCGTGCGGAGCACCTTGTCCCGGCCGAAGACCGTGGTCACCGGGAGCAGGCCGAGCCCGGCGACGTCGCCGGCGCGGGACTCGACCGCGTCGACGATCGACTTGCCGAGCATCTGATACCCCCCGCAGATCCCGAGGATCGGGTCGCCGGCTGCGGCGCGAGCCGCGAGCCCCGCGTCGAGCCCGGCCTCCCGCAGCCGGGCGAGATCCTCGACGGTGGCCTTGGTCCCGGGGATCACGACCAGGTCGGCGCGCGCGATGTCGACCGGCGACCTGGTGAAGCGGACGCGGACGCCCGGCTCCCGGGCGACGGCGTCGAGGTCGGTGAAGTTGCTCATCCACCGTAGGCGGAGGACCGCCACGTCCAGCGTCCCACGGCTGCCGGCGACGTCCGTACGGCGCCTGGCGATCGCGAGCGAGTCCTCCGCGTCGAGCTCGAGGCCGTCGACAAACGGGAGGACGCCGAGTGTCGGGCGTCCGGTCAACGCCCCGAGTTGGTCGAGCCCGGGCGCGAGGATCGCGTGGTCGCCGCGGAACTTGTTGATCACGAAGCCTGCGACCAGGCGCTGGTCGGCCGGGTCGAGGGCGACGAGCGTGCCGAGCAGGGACGCGAACACCCCGCCCCGGTCGATGTCGCCGACGAGGATCACCGGGAGGTCGGCCGCCCGAGCGAGCCCCATGTTCGTCAGGTCGGCCGCCCGCAGGTTGATCTCGGCCGGGCTGCCGGCCCCTTCGCAGATCACGACGTCATAGCGGCCTCGCAGGTCGGCCAGGGCGGCTGCGACGACCGGCCGGAGCTCGTCCTTGAGCTCGCGGTAGCTGCCGGCGTCGACCTCGGCGTACGGCCGGCCCATCACGATCACCTGGCTCGAGCGCTCGCCCGACGGCTTGATCAGGATCGGGTTCATCCCGACCTCCGGGTCGATGCCGGCCGCACCCGCCTGCATCGCCTGTGCCCGGCCGATCTCGAAGCCGCCCTTGGCGACCACCGAGTTGAGCGACATGTTCTGGGCCTTGAACGGCGCCACGCTGACCCCCCGGCGGCGCAGCCACCGGCAGATCCCGGCCGTCACGACCGACTTGCCGGCGTCGGAGTGGGTTCCGGCGACGAGGACGGCGCCCTTCATGACGCGTGAGTCGCGCGTCCGCGGCCGTCCCTCCGCTCGCCGGGGTCGACGGCCGCCCGGGCGCCGACCAGTGCGCGCAGGACCGCGGCGCAGGCCGCCCCGGCTGCGCCGACGGCGATCGAGAGCCGGTTGGCTCGCCGCAGGTCGGCCGTCGTCGGCTCCCGGCCGGTTCCGATCACCGGCCGGAGGTCGGGGATCCCCGCGTAGGTCACCCGGCCGCCCACGCGGAGATCGAGCGCGCCGGCGAAGGCCGCCTCGACCCGGCCGGCATTCGGACTCGGATGCTTCGCGCCGTCGCGGCGGACCGTCTCCCACGCGGCGCGCGGAGACCCGCCGACGAGCGGCGCGCAGACCGACGCGAGCAGCGCCGACGCGCGCGAGGCCGGCAAGCTGAGAAGGTCGTCGAGGCGGGCGGCCGCCCACCCGAACTCGCCGTAGCGGGCGGTCCGGTGGCCGATCATCGCGTCGAGCGTGTTCGCCGCCCGGTACGCCGCGACCCCGGCCGGCCCGGCGAGCGCGCCCCAGAGCAGGGCGCCGACGACCGCGTCGCTGGTGTTCTCGGCGACCGACTCCACCCCGGCCCGGGTCAGCTCGCCGGCCGCAAGGAGTTGGGGATCCCGGCCGCAGAGGGATGGCAGGGTGGCCCGGGCGGCGTCGAGGTCGCCGGCGTCGAGCTGGTCTGCGAGCCGTCCGGCCACGCGGGTCAGGCTCCGGCCGCCGAGCCCGCTCCACGTCACCAGGCCGAGCACGGCCGACCGGCCGAGCCCGGCGCGCCGGGTCCGGAACAGACGGGTAGCTGCCCGGTGGTTCGCGACGCGGGCGGCGACGCCGGCTGCGAGGCGGGCTGCGAGGCGGGGTGCGAGGTGGTCGGCGAGGCGGGGTGCGAGGCGGGGTGCGAGGTGGTCGGCGAGGTGGTCGGCGAGGCGGGCTGCGAGCTCCGCGGCGAGCGCGGCGAACCCGACGAGGAGACCGGTGAAGGCGGCCCCGCGAAAGCGGCTCGGGGCGTAGAGCACGGTCTCGGCGCGTCCGGCCAGCCAGCCGAACCCGGCGACCGGGTGGAGGCGGGCGGGGTCGCCGAGGACGAGATCCGCGAGATAGCCGCCGGCGAGTCCGACAACAGCTTCTCGTGCTACGGGCACCGCGGACATCGGGACTCCTCCACGGGATCAGGCGTCCCGATTCGAAGGGCTCGCGGCGGACGAGTTCCTGACTCCCGGGCTACCTGCACCCGGTCACAGTGGCGCGACCGTCCCGGATTCCCACCGGGTTCCTCACGCCGCCACGCTGACCAGGCCACTCTACTGTTCTGGCGCGTGTCCTTCCCTCCGCCGCCCGCCTCGCTTCGCCTCGCCGTCTCCTTCCTCACCGTGGTTCCCGTCCGGCCGCGCGAAGCACGGGTGGCGGCCCTCGGCGCGGCAGCCGCCTGGTTTCCCCTGGTCGGTGGCGTGCTCGGCGCCGTGGCCGGCGGCGTCGACTACGTCCTCGCGCCGTCGCTGGGCCCGACCGTCGCGGCGATCCTCGCGGTCGGGGCGCTCGTCGCGGTAACCGGAGGCCTCCACCAGGACGGACTTGCCGACTGCGCCGACGGGCTCGGCGCCCGGGGCGATCGGGAACGTCGGCTGGCGATCATGCGTGACTCGTCGATCGGCACGTTCGGTGCGCTGGCGCTGATCCTCTGGCTGATGCTGATCGTCTCGGCGGTGGCCGGGCTCGACCGCGCGGATGCGCTGCGGGCGCTCGTCGTCGCGGCCGGCGCCGGCCGTTGGGCCGCGCTGGTCCACGCCCGCACCGCGACGCCGGCCCGGCCGGACGGGCTCGGCGCGGGGTTCCGGGTCGGTGACTGGGGGCTGGCGCTCGGGAGCGGCTCTGCGGTCGTGATCGCCGGGGTGCTGGTCGGGCCGATCCACGGGCTTGTCGTCCTGGGGCTCGCCGCGGCGGTCGGCCTCGTGATCTCCGTCTGGTCTCGCCGTACGGTCGGCGGCCGGACGGGCGACACGCTCGGCGCGAGCGTGGCGCTGACCGAGGTCGCCGTCCTCGTCACGCTGCTCGGTGTCGGCCTGCGCTGAGGTGCCTGGGCTCCGCGTTCGAGCCGCCGGCAGCCGGACGGCCTGGCTCGACTCGCGGAGCTATAGTCGCCGTGATAGCCACCATCCCGGAAATCCTGGCGCGATGCGATCGTCCGGTGTTCTCGTTCGAGTTCTTCCCGCCGAAGACGCCGGTCGGCAGCGAGAACCTGAACCGCGCCCTCGAGGACCTGCAGGTCCTCGTCCCAGACTTCGTCTCGGTGACCTACGGCGCGGGCGGTACGACGCGCGACACGACAGTCGAGGTCGTCGCCCACATCAAGCGCGATCTCGGCCTCGAGGTGATGGCCCACCTGACCTGCGTGAACGCGACGGTCGACGACGTCCGCGAGACACTCGACCGGATGCGCGACGTCGGCATCGACAACGTCCTCGCCCTCCGCGGCGACCCGCCGCGCGGTCAGGAGCGGTGGACGAAGACCGACGGCGGCCTCGAGTACTCGCATGAGCTGGTCTCGCTGATCCGTGCCGACTACGACTTCACGGTCGCGGGCGCGGCCTTTCCCGAGACGCACATCCATGCCGTGTCGCCAGAGGACGACCTCCGCCACCTCAAGCGGAAGGTCGACCTCGGCGTCGAGGTCCTGATCACCCAGATGTTCTTCGACAACGCCTACTACTTCGACTTCGTCGACCGCGCCCGCACGATCGGCATCGACGTGCCGATCATCCCCGGCGTGATGCCGATCCTCTCACTCGACGGCCTCAAGCGGATGGCCGAGCTGTCGGCCGCCGACGTCCCCGAACCGCTCGAGAACGAGTTGAACCGTCGTCGCGACGACGAGCAGGCGATCACCGAGCTCGGTGTCTCCTACGCGACCCTCCAGTGCGCCGAGCTGCTCGCCGGGGGTGCGCCCGGCATCCACTTCGTCACGCTGAACCGCTCCTCGGCGACCCGTGCGATTCTCAGCGCCCTGCGCCTGATGAAGCCGTGGGACCCGCCGGTCGGCCCGCGTCCGCGCGTGCAACCGGGTACCCCCTCGGCCGAATGAGCCGCAGGAAGCCGCCGGGGTCTGGCGACGGCATCGGCCAGGGCTCGGCTCGCCTGTACACGGCGTTGCAGGCACGATTCCCAATGTAGGTTTGGCTCTGTAGTGCTACTCGGGCCACTCGCCGCGGAGCTCGTCGAGGTAGCCGGCGGGCTAGGTGCCGGGGGGGAGGCTGGCGGCGTAGCGGTCGACGAGGTCGTCGGTCCGCTCGACCTCGATTCGTCCGTTCCCGGACGCGCGGATCACGACGTCGTCCCCGGCGGCGAGTCCGGCTTGAAGGAGTACGTCGACGGGGATCGTGACCTCATGCTTGCTCGAGACCCTGCTCATCGCTTTACGATGTACCAAGCCGGTAGGGCGGATTCTGAGCGTTCAAGGATCGGTGACCTCGCACGTCGGCTGCCATAGGCCCGAGCTCTCCGATGGCTGCCGATGACGAGGGTCCCGGGGACGACACCGAAGAGGACGATCGCCTTCGGTGGCTGAAGCTGCCCGTCGAATGGGCCACGTTCTCGCTCTTTGATGAGGATCCCTGCGCGGTGCGCCTCTTCTACGCCAAGTCTGGTCTGGACCGAGGCGACCTTGCGGAGGTTTTCATCAGCGAGTCACCAGACACCGCGACAGTCGCGGTGACGCTGATCGAACGGGTGCTTGCCGGCGTGAGCCCCGACAGCACCCACTACGGTGGACTGGTGAACCGCCGATCGTTCTGCGTGGAGGTCGCACTTGAAACGCCGCTCGGCGAGCGCACGCTGATCGACGGAGCGACCGGCCGCCGTGCCGAGCCGTTGCGCAGAGACGCCGGCTTCCCCGACCAACACGCGGCTTCAACGTCGCCGACGCGGCCTGCTGCCCTCGCTGGACGCCATGAGTGATGGTCCGAGCGATGTCGGCGGCACCGCCGATCAGCCACTCCCTACCGTCCTTGATCCGCGTGACCGGACACGAATCGGCACCGCCGGTGACCATCACGTCAGCCTACCCAGAGAGCGAGGGCCTGCTCACAACCGTTCTCCACCGAGCCCTGCCCGCCTCGTATCCCGATCGGGCTACGGCACGTGGACCCGATGCGCCGGAGCTAGCCTGTTCCCGTGACCGCGTGGGCCGAAATCAACTTCGAAGCGCCGCCTGCGTGGCTGGGCGAGGCGGTCGAGGCGGTTCTACGCGATTTTCAGCAGCCCCGCCCAATCGCAATCGAGTGGCGGTATGAGCCGGGCGACGGGAGAGGAACCGTGTGGCTACGCGAGACCGCCGACCAGCACGGCACTGCGTTCTGGATCCCCGAGGACACCGGGGACGGTGCGTGGTTCCTGCTCCTGCTCGCCGACCGGCTGCAGGACCAGTTCTTTCCCGAGACACGCGGCGCGTGGGGCGAGGCGCGGCCGGCGTGTCCCGGCCACCCCCATCCCGCGCATGCGGTCGAGGTCGCTGACGAGGCGTGGTGGACCTGCCCACTCGACGGCCGGCGGATCGCAGGAATCGGACGGCTCGGACAAGACTCAAGCACTGATCCAAGATCCTGACCAGCCAACGCGTCGTCGTCTCCAGGCGAAGTGTTGGCGCCTGCGCGAATGGAGCCCCGGGTACTCCGGGCGGACGTCCCAACTGAGGATCCACGCTGGGATAGGCGAAAGCCCGCCCATGTCGCCGCGAACCGGGCATCCGGAGGGCGGCCGGCCCTCTTTGCCACCGGGCACGCGCCGACCGGCCACGCCGCTCTCAGCCGGCCCGTGACATCGCACGATCGAACCACTCGACGATCCGTTCCGCGGCAAAGGCATCGGCACGGGCGATCGGCGAGAGCCCCATCCAGTCGCACCTGATTCGCCCCAGGAACTCCGCGATCTCCGCAGCTCGAACGCCCTCGCGGAGCATGCGCGCCAGCTGTCCCGAGTAGTCGTCGTACTCGTCGATGGCTTCCACAACGCCGTATACGCCGATCGGGTCCCACCAGAGCAGCAGGATGTGCCGCAGCTCGGTCGAACCGAAGTGCTTCCACCATTCGTGCCAATCGGCGAGGTCCATCATCGTCAGCATTCTGATCGACGCTCCCCCAAATGGGACGCGCGGGCGGGCCGCCCCGCGAGCCGTCCCGCATCGCGATCGCCAGCCGGGACGACCGGACTCACGCTCGGAGCGGCACGATCCATGCGCTCGACAGCCAGCCGTGGAAGCGGTTGTCGAGATGACCGAGTGGATCGACGAGCCAGACCACCACGAGCAGGATCGCGCCGGCAAGAAGCACGGCGCGGGGCCGCCAACGACGGGACGCGCTCAAGCTGGCCGCCGCCGCGCTCCAAAGACACAAGGCGGCGGCCGCTACGCACAGCGATGCGGTCAGCGCCATGCCGAGCTCTTGGCGCATCCGGATACACCTGCCGGTGACGTTGTTGCAGTCGCCGGACGCGGCCACCCGCCAGAACGGGTTCGTCGCGTCGAGCAGGAGCGCCGCTACAACCACGTTCAGGAGACCCTGGATCACTCGGAGTGGGCTCACGTCGCCGAGTATCGCGGTCGCAGGACCGGCCGCGGGCCGGCGCGGTTGAACTGCACGCGGCGAGTCGCCGTTCGCTCGCAATGCCGACCCAGACGGACGCCGTGCGCGGTCTCGCAGACGATCCTCGAGTAGTACGGCCGAGTCACTCCCGCGCTCAAAGGCCCCGGGCGCTCCGTCGTCGCTGCGTTGTCGCGATCATGGGCTACGTGACTGCCGATGACGTCGCGCGCCGTTACGTCGAGCTGTCGAATGCCGTCGACTACGAGGCGATGGCGGAGCTCTTCGCCGTCGACGCTGACTGGATCCCGATCAGGCCCATGGAGCCCCGCAAGGGACGCGAATCGATCCGAGCGGGCTACCTCGAGCAGGTCAAGCACACCAACCGGCCGATCATCAACGCCCGCTACTACGCCGACGGCGACACCTGCGTCGCCGAATTCGAGGTCGACCTCGGCGACGGCGAGCTGGCCGGCATAGTAGACGTGTTCACGCTGAACTCGGACGGTGAGATCGCCAGGCTCGCGGTCTATCGTCGCTGATCCGACGGCGCACCGATCCCCAGCCGGACGCCGTCCAACAGAGGATCCCCTGTGGGACAGTCGGCGGCAACCCGGGTCGCGGCGACGTCAGCGTCGGGGGGCGTCTGCCGCGTCCCTCCCCGGCTGAACGACGGACAAGGCCGCGGCTGCCCGAAACTCGCGGGTCGCCGCCGGCCGGTCCTCCCAGCCAACGATCCCCTGTGGGACGGTCGGCGGCGCTGCGGCTCTCGTGAGTGTGACGGTCACCGGTCATAGACCTCGCGTCGGTGCCCGAGCGAGACAACGACGACGAGCAAGACGTCGTCGGTCACGGTGTAGATGATCCGGTAGTCCCCAACGCGAATGCGAAGTCCGGGGCGACCCCGCAACGCCCGCGCTGCCGGCGGGCGAGGGTCCTGAGCGAGGAGTGCGATTGCGCCCTGCACGCGTCGCCGGACCGGCGGGTCGAGCTTGCGCAGCGTTCTGACGGCCGCCGGCCGCAGCTCGATGCGGTACTCGCTCACGTCCAGCCGAGGTCGGCCTTCACTTGGTCCCAGGGAATGTTCGCGCCCTCCTCGGCCATCGCTGCGTCGAACGCCGCGACGTCCTCGGCGTCCTCGAGGGCGCTGAGGAGGATCTCGTAGCGCTCGGGGCTGACCAGGACGGCCGCTGGACGGCCGTAGCGCTCGAGGAAGACCGCCTCCGTGCGAGCGAGCTCGACGGCCTGTGGGAGCTTGTCGCGTGCTGAGCTGATGTTCATCGTCGCCATGCCGGCATTGTACAACTTGGTCGTGTCTCTCGTACAAGAGCGTCTCGTCTGGGGATCGGCGACCGGTTCGGGTTGCTGTCGGGCTGGGACCTTGCGATCGTGAGCGTGAACAGTCTCGAGCGCGATCACGCGCGGGCGCTTGAGGTCGCCGAGCAGGGCCGCATCCTCCGCGGGCTCGTCGGGTCGACCGTGTCCGCGATGCAGCGCAGGAACTCGGCCGCCGCATCGGCGAACGTCGCTCCCGAGCGCTTCATCCCCTCGAGCGTCCCGCGCCGCGCGTCGGTCAGGATCGCCTCGAGCTCCGCCTCCGCCGTGCGCTGCGTGAAGGAGCCCGCCGCGGGGCGGCCTCGACCGCTCCACGCCGGGCCGATCCGCCGCTTCACCTGGCGGCCGTCCGGCAGCCGATAGCGCGCGTAGAACACGCCGCCGCGCTTGCCCGGACGCAGGATCACACGGCCGCTCGGCTGCGAGGACGCCCCCGGGCGCCGGTTCGGGGCACTCACGGCCGGTCCCTCCCGCTCCCCGCGAGACGTCTCCCGGGACCGTGAAAGTGCAATTTTCGCGCAGAGTTCGCGACTAATTCGAGACCAGTTATGCTGAAGGCCCGGCCCGCGGGCAACCCAAAACCCACTGTTTCCGGCCCTTTCGGGAGAGGCGACGATCAGAATCGAACTGATGTACACGGCTTTGCAGGCCGTTGCGTAACCACTCCGCCACGTCGCCGACGACCCGGCAAGCCTAGCGGCCGAGCCCGGACGGCCGTTGGTAGGCTTCGCGTCCCAGGGCGATTAGCTCAGCTGGGAGAGCGCCGCCTCGACAAGGCGGAGGTCACTGGTTCGAGCCCAGTATCGCCCACTAACCGGCCCGGTCGCCGGACGGCCCCGCAGCTCGGGCTTGCGGGCACGCCGACAGCCTGCTTTCCTGTCCGGCAGATGCCGCCTTCTGACTCCAGCCCCGGTCCGGCCGTCGCCTCGGCGACCGCAGCCTCCGAGCACCCGGTCGTCCACGGCTGCAAGGACTCCGGACTGATTCCGACGCCGGACAACCTCGCCCGCGTCGTCGCCGCGACCCTCTGCCTGGTCAACAAGCAGCGCGCCGCCAGCGGCCTCGCCTCCGTTCACACCAAGCCGGCCCTCCGGACGGCGGCGACCGAGTTCTCCAGGAAGATGGTCACCGAGAACTTCTTCGGGCACGTCAGTCCCTCCGGCTCGGCCCCGGTCGACCGCCTCCGGGCAGCAGGCTACATTCGCAAGGGCCACGGCTTCTCGATCGCCGAGAACATCGCCGCCGCCGGCGGCTCGGGCGCGACGCCCGACGCGATCGTCGCGATGTGGATGGCCTCGCCCGGCCATCGCGCGAACATCCTCAGCCCGGCCTACCGTGACACCGGAATCGGCGTCGTCGCCGCGATGCCCGCCACTGTCGGCTCCGGCCCCGGCGCCACCTACACACAGGACTTCGGGTCGGTCACCTGAAGCCGATCAGCGCCCTTCCCTACACCGCATAGCGGCCGGTCTGCCTCCCAGCGCGCCAGGTCAGCCAGCTCGAGCCCAGGGATTGGTTGTGCTGAGGACTCACAGGCCCCGAAACTCGATATTGGACAAATCACCATTTCGGCCTACCGTTGATCGGGCAGGACTCTCTCCCAGAGAACAGCACCAGACGATCAGCAGGCGGCGCCCCCGGGCATCTCTCCCGCGGACCCGGGGGCGCCAGCCGCAACCGCGATCGACTTCCGTCGGCCGCGCTCCTGCCCGACGTCGGCCCATGAACGCCGGTCGCCGATGACCGACCCGCTCGCCGGCCGGCGATGACCGACCCGCTCGCCGGTCGCCGATGACCGACCCGCTCGGAGTCGATTCGATCGCAGCCGAGCTCCGGGCCGCCAACCAGGACGAGCTCCTCGAGATCCGCGCCTCGTTCCACGCGATCGCCGCCGACCCCGACGCCGCCGACTGGTGGCGGGCGCTCGCCGGGCTCGGCGTGCTCGCGATCGACCGGATGGCCGGCGGCGTCGATCCGGCCGTCACACTCGCTGGCTTCGACGGAGATCTGATGGCCGCGCGGGAAGCCGTCCTCGCCGGCGAGGACGCCCTCGCCGGCAGCCGGTCAAAAGCCCGCCGCCGCCGCCGCGGGCCACCCTGAGACCCGGACCGCCGGACCCGGTCGCCGGGCTGCGATCCGCGACCTCACGTGCTACCGACGCCTGTTTCTGTGAGGTCGTTTGGAGTTCGGCCTCGCGCGCGCTAGGATCGCCACATCTACGACGTAGCCCTCTTCACGTGCCACTGCGGCAGCCCCGCGATCAACCGCTGCAACGACTGCGGGACGTTTCTCTGCTCGTACCACAGCGTCTACTCCGACGGTCAGACGATCTGCTCGAGCGGCTGCAAGGAGGCCGAGCGCCTCCACCGGCTCGGCCATGAGGAGCTCTGCTACGCCCGCCTGACCGAGCAGATCCGCGGCGCGATCGCGGACTTCATTCCCCGCATGCACGCCGCCGGCAACCCCGGCGCCGACCGTCTCGGCCAGCCGGCCCTCCGCACCCGCAACCGGATCCTCGGCAAGGGCACCGTCACCAAGCAGTACCTCCGCGGCCCGCTCGGCTGGCGCGTCTCGCTCGTCGCCCACGAAGCCGACGAGGAGTACCCGGACATCATCCACGCGAGCATCGGCCTCGACATCAACGGCCAGCTCGTCGACCTGACGACCCGCGAAGAGGAACCGCCGCCCTGGCAGATGGAGCAGGGCCCGCCCGGCATCGGCGAGGTCGGCCGTGAGTTCGACGACTACGACTACCGGTACATCGCCGAGCGCGAGATACCCCAGTCGCTCAACGACTTCCTGATCGGTCAGACCGGCTCAGGCCTGCCCGAGCACCTCACGCGCTGCTATTACTGCGGGCACTCCGGCTTTCACAAGCTCTCGTACATGGGCTCGCTCTGGTCGCCGAACTGGCCGCGGACGTGCGAGGACTGCGTCGACTGCCTCTCCCACTTCTGAGGCCTCCGGCGCACGTCGAGCTTTCGCTCCGCATCAACGACGAGGACCACGCCCTCCTCGTCGACACCCGCCTCACCCTGCTCGATCTGCTCCGTGAGACACTCGGCCTGACCGGAGCCAAGAAGGGCTGCGACCACGGTCAGTGCGGCGCCTGCACCATCCTCGTCAACGGCCACCGGATCAACAGCTGCCTCGCGCTGGCGGTCGCCCACGACGGCGACGTCCTCGTCACGGTCGAGGGCCTGGCCGATCACGGCGAGCTCGATCCCCTGCAGAGTGCCTTCGTCGACCGGGACGCGCTCCAATGTGGATATTGCACACCCGGCCAGCTCTGCTCCGCTGCCGGCATGCTCGCAACCGAGGCCGACCGTCCGAGCTTCGTGACCGGCGACCTGTCCGGCCCGCCCGGGCCGCTCGACGACGACGAGATCCGCGAGCGGATGAGCGGCAACATCTGCCGGTGCGGGGCCTACGTCAACATCGTCCGGGCGATCGCCGACGTCGCCGGATGAAGCCGTTCGCCTACGACCGGCCGGCCAGCCCCGCCGACGCCGTCGCCGCCCTCGCCGGCGGCTCGGCCCAGGCCCGGTATCTCGGCGGCGGGACGAACCTCGTCGACCTGATGAAGCTCGGCGTCGAGACGCCCGACCTGCTCGTCGACGTCAGCCGCCTCTCCCGGGACACGATCGCCCCGACCCCCGACGGCGGCCTGCTGATCGGTGCCGGCGTCTCCAACACCGAGCTCGCCGCCGACCCGGCCGTCCGCCGCCGCTATCCCGTGCTCGCCAGGGCCATCCTCTCAGGCGCGTCCGGCCAGCTGCGCAACCAGGCGACGATCGCCGGCAACCTCCTCCAGCGGACCCGCTGCTCCTACTTCCAGGACGTCTCCAAGCCCTGCAACAAGCGCCGTCCCGGGTCCGGCTGCCCGGCGCGGGCCGGCCATCATCGCGAGCTCGCGATCCTCGGGCACTCGACTGCCTGCGTGGCGACCCACCCGTCGGACATGGCCGTCGCGATGACCGCGCTCGACGCCCGGGTTCGCCTGCTCGGTCCGCGCGGCGAACGCACGATCCCGCTCTCGGAGCTCTACCGCCTCCCCGGCGACCAGCCCGACCGCGAGACCCGGCTCGAGCCGGGCGAGCTGATCACCGCCGTCGAGCTGCCCCCGCTGCCCGCTGCCGCGAGCTCCGAGTACCGCAAGGTCCGCGACCGCGCCTCCTTCGCCTTCGCCCTCGTCTCGGTCGCCGCCGTCCTCGAGATCGCCGACGGCCGTGTCCGCGAGTCGCGCATCGCGCTCGGCGGAGTCGCGCCCGTCCCGTGGCGGGCCAGCCGGGCCGAACGGGCCCTCCGCGGAGCCCCGGCAAACGAGCAGAGCTTCGCCCGCGCCGCCGCCGCCGAGCTCGACCTCGCCCGGCCGCTGCCCGACAACGCGTTCAAGGTGACGCTCGCCGGGAACCTCCTCGTCCAGACCCTGCTCGAGCTGTCCCTCGCCTGATGGCCACCGCACTTCGGGCTCCCGCGATCGGCAGCTCGCTCAGCCGCGTCGACGGCCGCCTCAAGGTCACCGGGCAGGCGCTCTACGCCGCGGAGCATCAGATCTCCGGCGTCACCCACGCCGCCCTCGTCGGGGCGGAGATCGCCGCCGGCGTCGTCCGCGGCGTCGACGCGACCGCCGCGCTGGCCCTGCCGGGCGTGCTGGCCGTGATCTCCCACGAGAACGCCCCCCGGCTCGCCCGAGTCGACGATGCCGAGCTCGCCGTCTTCCAGTCATCAGCCGTCGCCTATCGCGGGCAGCTGGTCGCCGCCGTCGTCGCCGAGTCGCTCGAGACCGCCCGCCACGCGGCAGGCCTCGTCAGGGTCGAATACGACGCCCGCGAGCATGACGTCGCACTGCGGCCCGACCATCCCCGGATCTACCAGCCCGAGAAGGTCAACCCGGCCTATCCGTCCGACACCGCCCACGGCGATGCCGACGCCGCGCTGGGCGGTGCCGACGTCGTCGTCGACGAGACCTACGAGACGCCGGCCGTCCACAACAACCCGATGGAGCCGCACGCCAGCATCGCCGTCTGGGCCGGCGGAGAGCTGACCGTCTACGAATCGACGCAGGGCGCCGCCGGCACCCGCGATTCCCTGGCCGAGCTCTTCGAGGTCGACCCCCGGGCCGTTCGCGTCGTCTCGCCCCACGTCGGCGGAGGCTTCGGCTCGAAAGGGAAGGCTCGCCCGCAGATCGTCGTCGCCGCGCTCGCCGCCCGCGTCGTCGGCCGGCCGGTCAAGCTCGCCCTGACGCGCCGCGAGATGTTCTCGCTGACCGGCTACCGGACCCCGACGATCCAGCGCCTGCGCCTCGCCGCCAACTCGGACGGCGCCCTCCAGGCGATCGTCCACGACGTGCTCGAGCAGACCTCGACGATCACCGAGTTCGCCGAGCAGACGGCCACCGCCACGCGGATCATGTACGCCGCCGCCAACCGCCGGACCACCCACCGACTGCTGGCACTCGACGTCCCGACCCCGTCGTGGATGCGCGCGCCCGGCGAGTGTCCCGGCATGTACGCGCTCGAGTCCGCTCTCGACGAGCTCGCGATCGCCTGCCGGATCGACCCGATCGACCTGCGGATCCGCAACGAGCCGGAGGTCGAGCCCGAGAGCGGCAAGCCGTGGAGCTCGCGCAACCTCGTCGCCTGCCTACGCGACGGGGCCGCCCGCTTCGGCTGGTCGGATCGCGACCCGACGCCCGGTGTCCGCCGCGACGGGAACTGGCTGATCGGGACCGGCGTGGCCTCGTCGACCTACCCGACCTACCGCAGCGGATCCCGCGCCGCGGTCGAGGCCCGGGTCGACGGTCGTTTCACGGTCAGCGTCTGCGGCGCCGACATCGGCACCGGTGCTCGGACGATCCTCACCCAGATCGCCGCCGACACGCTCGACGTCCCGACCGACCTGATCGACGTCGAGCTCGGCGACAGCGCGCTCCCCCGCGGGCCGGTCGCCGGCGGATCGATGGGCACCGGGTCGTGGGGCGGGGCCGTCGTCCGCGCCTGCGAGGCTCTGCGGGCCAAGCTCGCCGAGCTCGGTGGGGCGATTCCGGACGACGGCGTCGAGGCGCTCGCCGACACCGCCGACGAGGTCGCCGCCCTGCCCAAGCTCGCCCGGCACGCATTCGGCGCCCAGTTCGCCGAGGTACGCGTCAACCCGAAGACCGGCGAGGTCCGCGTTCCCCGCCTGCTCGGCATGTTCGCCGTCGGCAGGATCATGAACCCCAAGCTCGCCCGGTCCCAATTCATCGGCGGGATGACGATGGGCCTCTCGATGGCCCTCTTCGAGCAGAGCCTGCTCGACCTCGAGTTCGGCGACTACCTCAACCACGACTTCGCCCAGTACCACGTCCCCAGCGCCGCCGACGTGCTCGACATCGACGCCGCCTGGGTCGACGAGCACGACGACCAACTCAACCCTATGGGGTCGAAGGGGATCGGCGAGATCGGCATCGTCGGGACGGCAGCCGCGATCGCCAACGCCGTCCATCACGCGACCGGCATCCGCGTCCGTCGCCTCCCGATCACTTCCGAGCGCCTGATCGCCTGATCGCCTGGTCGCGCTGCTCGCGTCCCGGCTGACCGCCGTCGGCGTAGGACGACGCGTGTCCGACTCGGCCCGGGCAGTCGGTGGGGGCTTGGCGAGCATGCCGTCGAGGATTGTTCGGGCCGGGCTCAACGCGGTCAGAGGCGGGCGGGCGCCCTGCGGGGGACCGAGTCGTGGAGACGTGGACTCTCCAACGAAAGTAGTTGACTGACTCAGTCAGCTACTTTCGCGACGAAGGTCTCGCATCCACCGCCGCCCGCCCCGGGAGGACCCTGGTCGATCACATCCCATACCCCGGCACCCCACCCGCACGCACGCACCCGCCGCCCACGCCGCCCCCGCCCCGCCCCGCCCCGCCCCGACGTGCAGCCGGCCGAGCGAGCGCGAAACTCGAGTGAGGCAGGCAGCCACTTTTCGGAGAGTGTCCTGCTCCACGACCCGGTCCCCCGCGGAGAGCGCTGCCTGACCGCCCGGGCCCGGTCGGCGATCCGTCGACGGCATGCTCTCCGAGGACCGCTCGGCGTGAGCATCGTCGCCGCGGAACATCACCCCAAACGGGGCCTGACCACCCGTCGACACGCCCCGATCAGTTCACCGACGGGTCGAGCGGCATCCGCGCGAGCAGGGCATACTCGCCGCCCTTGCGGTTGAGCACCGCGCTCCAGAGCCCGTCGCCCGGGTTGATCCACGGGTCCTCGGGGTCGAGGTCGACGATGATCCAGGCCTCCTCGGCGAGCTCGGCGTCGAGCTGGCCGGGACCCCAGCCGGCGTGACCGGCGAAGGCTCGAGCCCGGCGGACGCCGCCTGCCAGCTGCTTGGGATCGAGCGTCACGTGGGGGAGACCGAGGTCGCCGTCGATCATCATCGACCCGAGTGAGCGGTCGTTGAACTCGGCGAGCACGAGGACCGCGCTCGGTTGGACCGGCCCGCCGACGTAGACCTCCCTGAATGCGTCGCACGTCTCGCTCAGGTGGGCGACGACGTCGCCGACGACAAGCGTCGACGGTCGGTTGAGGACCAGACCGAGCGCGCCGTCGGCGTCGTGGGCGGCGATCAGGACGACCGTCCGCAGAAAGTGCGGGTCGACCAGGGCGGGGGAGGCCACGAGCAGCTTTCCGCGGACCGAGTCCATCGTTGAAAGGTAGACGGGACGATCCGGCGAGGCCCGGCCGTCGGCGCGCTACCCTTGAATCGTGACGCTCGACGCAACTCATTTCACCGATCCGGGCTGCCCATGGGCCTATTCGGCGAGCCCGGCCCTCGCCGCCCTCCAGTGGCGCTACGGGTCCCAGCTCAACTGGCGGCTCGTCACGATCGGCCTGACCGAGGACGCCCAGCAGTACATCGACCGGGGCTACAAGCCGGTCCGCCAGTCGCTCGGGTACATGAACTTTCGCGATCGCTTCGGGATGCCGTTCTCGACGACCCCTCGCCCGCGGATCTCGGCCACGGCGCCGGCCTGCCGGGCGATCGTCGCGACCCGCCTGCGGGCTCCCGAGCTCGAATACGCAGCGTTTCGGGCGCTCCAGTTCGGCTGCTTCACCGAGTCGGTCGTCTTCGACGACGAAGCCGACCTCGTCCGGGCCCTCTCGCGCGTCGACGGGCTCGATGCCCGGGCGATCGTCGGGGCGATCAACTCTGCGGAGGTCACCGAGGCCTACCAGGCCGACCGGGCGCTCGCCCGCCAGGCTGCCGGCGGACCGACCGAGTTCCAGGGCAAGGCGGCCCAGTCGGACGGGCCGGTCCGCTACACGGCCCCGTCGGTGATCTTCGAGTCCTCCGACGGCCGCTCGCTCGAGGCCGGCGGCTTCCAGCCACTCGAGGCCTACGACGTCGTGATCGCCAACCTCGACGTCACGCTCGACCGGGCACCGGCGCCGGCTGACCCGCTGCCGGCGCTCGAGCGCTTCCCCCACGGCCTGACGACCCAGGAGGTCGCAGCGATCATGGCGAGCGGCCTCGATTCACCAGACCGCAAGGCGACCGAGACGGCTCTGATCGAGCTGGCCGCCGCCGGCGAGGCGAGCCGCATCCCGATCGGTGACGACGCGCTCTGGCGCGCCCGCGTGTTCGACACCCCGGGCGCCGCCGCGGCGACAGCCGCCGCCGCGCACGCCGCGCTCACCTAGCGCCCGCTGGGCACCCCCGGCTTGCTGTCGTTCGGCGTCTCGATCGGTGTGCTCTCGCTGGCCCAGGGCGCGATCGTCGCGCTTCCCGGAGCCGACCGGTTTCCCGCGCTCTCCGGGCTGCGGAACCCGTGGTGGGCGATCGTCCCCGGCGGGTCGATCGTGGCGTTCGTCATCGCGGTCGGCTCCCGGCCGCAGACCGCCCAGGATCTGACCTACCTGGCGCTGGTCGGCGTCCCGATCCTCGCGGCCGTCGCGCTCGCCTGGGTCTGCCGGTCGTCGCGGCCGTTGTTCGGGCTGGCCGTCGTCCCGTTGTTCTGGCTCGCCTGGAAGGAGCCGGCGACGCTCGTCGGCCAGGCCTCGGCGCTCGGCCTCTCGGCGCTGAGCTGCGTCACGCTCGGAGCCCTCCTCGCGGCCGTCGCGCCGGCCCGCCTGCTGAAGGCCGGAATCGTCGTGATGGCCGTGGTCGACACGATCCTCGTCACGGCCGACCTCCTCCAGGCGCCGAACGCCGTCCTCAACGCCGCATCCCCGGGCTCCGGCCTGCCCCAGCTCCAGCGGGTCGTCTTCGGTCAGGCGGTGATGGGCTACGGCGACGTCTTCATCGCCGCGGCGCTCGGCGCCGTGCTCGCGACGAGCTGGCCGACCCAGCGGCGGGCCGCACTCCTGAGCGCCGGCCTCGCGCTCGCCTTCGATCTGCTCTTCTTCGCGGTTCCCGAGCTTCCCGCCACGGTGCCGGTCGCGGCGGCCCTGATCGTCGTCGAGTGCTCGAACGGTCGCGCGGGGATTAAACTCGGCGGCGTGAGGCGGCTGAGGGGGAGCGGAGGATGAGCCTGGCCGGGGTCATCGTCCTCCACGGTCCGCCGGTCGTCGCCCCCCCGTCCCATCACATCCTCGCGCGCTTCGCCCACGGCGTCGAGGCCTTCTACGACCGGGCGTACGTCCCCCTGGTCGTGATCGGCCTGTGCCTGCTCGGATCGCTCTGCTACGGGCTGTCGTCGATCCTCGAGCAGCGCGAGGCGGCCGCCGCGCCGCCGGGCACGGCGATGCGGATCGGGCTCCTGACCCACCTCGTCCAGCGGCCGGTCTGGCTCCTGGGCAACCTCGCCGGGCTCGTCGGGTTCGGCCTCCAGCTGCTGGCGCTCCGCCACGGCTCGCTCGCCCTGGTCCAGCCGCTCTTCGTCAGCGGGCTCGTCTTCGCCCTCGTCGGTGGGGCGATCTCCGACCACCGGCGGCTGGCCCGCCGCGAGTGGGCGTCGATGGCGTTGGTCGCCGCCGGCCTGATCGTCTTCCTCGTCGTCGCCCGGCCGGGTCGCGGCCACCCGAACGCGAGCACGGCCGGCTGGATCGCGCTGACGGTCGCGACGATCCTCAGCGTCGGCGGCGTCTACCTGCTCGGCCTGCGCTCCCGTCACCTGCGGCCGCTCTTCCTGGCGACCGGCGCCGGCATCCTCTTCGGGGTCACGGCGGCCGTCGCCGAGCGGACCAGCCATCTCCTGCACATCGGCCTGCTCGGGACGCTCGAGCACGTTCCCCCGTACGCGATGTTCGTCTGTGCGATCGCCGCCCTCGTGCTCAGCCAGAGCGCGTTCCAGGCGACTGAGCTGCGCTGGTCGCTGCCGACCCTGACGATCGTCGAGCCGCTCGTGGCGATCCTGATCGGCCAGGTGCTCTACGGCGAGCACATCTCGCTCGGCGTGCTCGCCGTCGTCGGAGAGGTCTTCGGCATGGCGATGATGATCGCCGGCGTCTTCGGCCTCAGCCAGGGGATCAAGCACCCACCCAGGGTCCCCAACCCGGCCTGAATCACGCGGCTCAGAGGCCGTCGCGGCTGGTCCGGGCCGACCCGCGCCGCAGCCGTCCTGCCGGTCGTCTATCTTCCGCGCCGGGTGGGAGGACAACGACGGTTACGTCGACCGCGAGGAAAACCGATTTGGGGTTGACGAGTGGTGGTCCTTGCGTGTAAAAATCACACCGCTCGTCGTGGCCGAGGTCCGTCGGCCGATGGTCTCAGAACATAAGAAAAGAAAGGTTGGATGATCGCTATGCCCTTCGGTATCGGCAAAAAGCGTTCGAAGCCACAGGCCCAGCAGCAGCAGCAGCAGTCCGCCCCGGCGCCGGCCACGGCCCCGCCGCCGCCGTCCGTCCCCGCCGACTTCGTTGCGTCGCTACACGCGGCAGGACCGAAGGGCCGTTTCGTGCAGGGCGAGAACATCGGCCAGGGCTACCGCCGCTAGAAGCGTTCGTCACAACACTGCTGCTCCGGGCCACGTGTCGCCACGCGCGACCGGCCCGGAGCCGGTTGTGAGCAGGTGGGCGTCGGGCAGGCCCGCGGATCGTGACCGGCCGGCGCTCGGGCGCCGCTTCGCCACGACCACGGGATACCATCGGCCGGGCGATGGCGATCTGCGTAACACTGCCCGACGGCAAGCCGCTCGAGCTCCCCGACGGGGGCAGTGGGGCTGACGCGGCCGCTGCGATCGGCCCGGGACTCGCCCGGGCGGCGCTGGCGGTGCTCGTCGACGGCGACGCCCGTGACCTCTCGAGGACGCTGCCCGACGGGGCCGGGATCGCGATCCTCACGGCGTCCAGCGGACCCGACGCACTCGGCCTGATCCGCCATGACGCGGCCCACGTCCTGGCCGCAGCGGTCAAGGACCTCTACCCGGGCGTGAAGATCTCGATCGGCCCGGCGATCGAACAGGGCTTCTACTACGACTTCGAGTTCGCCGACGGCGTCACCGTCTCGGAGGCCGACTTCCCGGCGATCGAGGCGAAGATGCGCGAGCACGTCAAGGCGGGGGAGACCTTCGTCCGCGAGGACGTCCCGGTCGCCCAGGCCCGTGAGCGGTTCGCCGGTCTGGGCGAGGACTACAAGGTCGAGCTGATCGACGACCTCGTCGCCGCGGCTGATCCGGCCGACCCGCTCGAGACGGTCTCGCTCTACACGAACGGCCCGTTCACCGACCTCTGCCGGGGGCCGCACGCGCCGACCACGAAGACCGTCAGGGCCTTCAAGCTCCAATCGGTCGCCGGCGCCTACTGGCGGGGCGACTCGTCCCGGAAGATGCTGACCCGGATCTACGGGACGGCCTTCTTCTCCAGGGAGGACCTCGCCGCCCACCTCGAGCGGCTCGAGCAGGCCCGCGCCCGCGACCACCGCAAGCTCGGCCGTGAGCTCGGCCTGTTCCTCTTCAACGAGCTCTCGCCGGGCTCGGCCTTCTGGCTGCCCCGGGGCACGACGCTGTGGAACACGCTGGTCGGCGTCTCCCGCGAGCTGACGGCCAAGCACGGCTACGAGGAGGTCAAGACGCCCCAGCTCTACGACTCCGAGCTGTGGCGGATCTCCGGCCACTGGGACAAGTACCGGGAGAACATGTTCATCACCGAGTCCGAGGATCGTCAGCTCGCCCTCAAGCCGATGAACTGCCCCGGGCATTTCCTGCTCTACAAGTCCCAGCGCCACTCCTACCGCGACCTTCCGGTTCGCTACTCAGAGCCCGGCCTGCTACACCGCAACGAGCCGTCGGGCACGCTCCACGGCCTGCTCCGGGTTCGCCACTTCACGCAGGACGACGCCCACATCATGTGCACCGAGGACCAGGTTCAGGACGAGGTCGCCGGCTGCCTGGATCTGGGCTTCGAGACCTACGGCCTGTTCGGCCTCGAGCCCGAGCTCGAGCTCTCGACGCGCCCGGAGCGCCGCGTCGGCGACGACGCCCTCTGGGACCGGGCCGAAGGCGAGCTCGAGCGGGCACTGGAGAGCCGGGGGCTGCCCTACAAGGTCAACCCCGGCGACGGTGCGTTCTACGGCCCGAAGATCGACCTCCACATGACCGACGCGCTCGGCCGGTCGTGGCAGCTCGGAACCGTCCAGCTCGACTACGGCAATCCCGAGCGCTTCGACATGACCTACACCGGAGCCGACAACGCCGACCACCGGCCGGTCGTGATCCACCGGGCCCTGATGGGCACGTTCGAGCGGTTCATCGGGATTCTCACCGAGCACTACGCAGGCGACTTCCCCGTCTGGCTGACGCCGGTCCAGGCGATCGTCCTGCCGATCTCCGACCGCCTCGGACCAGTGGCCGACGGCGTGCTCGAAGCCCTCCAGACCGCCGGGGTCCGAGCCGAGCTCGACGACCGGACCGAATCGGTCGGCCGGAAGATCCGCGACGCCGAGCTCCGCAAGATCCCCTACATGCTGGTCGTCGGCGACCGGGAGGCCGCCGACGGGACCGTCTCGGTCCGCGCCCGGCACGGAGGGGACCTCGGCAGCCTGCCCGTCGCCGAGCTCGCCGCCCGCATCGTCGGCGAGTCGCGCGAGCGCTCGGCCTAGAGGCCGGGGCCGATATCGCCCGGTTCACCGGGCTCGACTGGCGCGACGCCCCTGCGCTCAGCGGCCGCCCGACGCGTGCCGGCCGTTGCCGCTCGGGCAGGCCAGGCCGTCGAGCGGACCGCTGAACGACTGCAGCCCGCCGGCCCTGCCGTCGGTGATGTCAGCAGCCTTTCCGGACTCGGGTCGTCCTCCTGGCTGAAGTCTTCGCCGAAGGCCTGGCACACCCGGGTCGTGAGGCACGTCACCCCGGGGAAGCCGATCCCGGGGAGCGCCCTGATCACCGTGATCGTGCTCGCGCCGGCCGGGGTCACGCAGATCAGGGCTCCCGACAGCACGACACCGAGCAGGAGGGCACGGCGGGACGGCGACGTGGTTCTTGAACGCGGTCCCCGGCCGAAAGTTCCGCCCGCCTTCGCCGCTCCTCGACCCAGCTGGCGTCGTCGAGGAAAAAAGCAACATCTCGGCCGCAGGCCGGCTATACTCGAAGGCCTTGGCCCCAGCTACACCCACCACGCAGCGCGCACGCACCGCTTGACGCGCTCGCGGCCCAATTGATGCCGAACGTCGCGACTCCGCCCACGCGGACGGATGATCGGTACGTAGCCTAGTGCCGGTTCCACGCAGGTTCGACCGCCGTCCGCCCGAGCGCGATACGACGCGGATCAACGAGCGGATTCGCGTACCCGAGGTCCGCCTGATCGGCGAGGACGGGTCGCAGATCGGTGTGTTGAAGATCGACGCGGCCCTCCGCTACGCCCAGACGAGGGATCTCGACCTCGTCGAGGTCGCACCCGAGGCGAAGCCCCCGGTCTGTCGGGTGCTCGACTACTCGAAGTACAAGTACGAGCAGGCCCAGAAGCTCAAGCAGGCACGCAAGCACCAGCAGCAGATCACGATCCGCGAGATCAAGTTCCGGCCGAAGATCGCCCAGCACGACTACGACACCAAGAAGGGTCACGTCGAGCGGTTCCTCAAGCACAAGGACAAGGTCAAGGTGACGATCATGTTCCGCGGGCGGGAGGTCACACACCCCGAGCGCGGCGTGATGATCCTCGACCGGCTCGCCGAGGAGCTCGCCGAGCTCGCGATCGTCGAGCAGCGGCCGATCCAGGACGGCCGCAACATGACGATGATGCTCGGGCCCTCGAAGGCCGTGCTCGCCGGTCAGTTCTCCGACGAGAAGCACGACGACGACCCCGATTCGGCGTCGTCCGACGGCCGGTCGGCGACCAACGGCGCCGGCGAGAGCCGGCAGCCCGACGGCCCGGCCGGGGGAGCTTCGGGTGACACGTCGGCCAACGGGTCCGCGGCCGCACCCACCAAGACCTCCTCCGACGCACCCGCTGCGACCAAGCCGCCCGCGCCCGCCGCAAAGCCAGCCGCGCCGCCGACCGCGAAGCCGGCGGCGCCCCGCGCGGCGGAGCCGGTTGCCCCCAAGCCGCCGGTGCCGGCAGCCGCGGCCGGGAAGCCGGTCAGGGGCAAGGCCGTGTCGGTCGAGCCGGCGGACGAGCTCGCCGGGCTCGAGCTCGAGCCCGAGGCCGTCGCCGCCACGCCGTCGGGCGCCAAGCGCGCCTGAGCCGCGCGGCCGTCCGGCATGGACGAGCCCCGATCGGCTAACCTTCGCAGCTCGCCATGCCCAAGATGAAGACCCACTCAGGCGCGAAGAAGCGCTTCAAGATCACCGCGACCGGCAAGGTTCGCGGGCGGCACGCCTACACGAGCCACATCCTCGAGAAGAAGTCGCCCAAGCGCAAGCGGACGCTCGGTGCTCCGGCGATGCTCTCCAACCATGACGCCCCGCGCGTCAAGAAGCTGCTCGGAGTCGGCAAGTGACCCGGGTCAAGCGGTCGGTCAGCGCGAAGAAGAAGCGGCGGGCGACGCTCGAGCGGACGAAGGGATTCCGCGGGGAGGCGAACTCGAACTACAAGCGCGCCAAGGAAGCACTGATGAAGGCGGACGCCTACGCGTACCGCGATCGGCGCAACCGCAAGCGTGACTTCCGCCGGCTGTGGATCACCCGCATCAACGCGGCCGCCCGGCTCAACGACATGAGCTACTCGACCTTCATCCACGGCATGGCTCTCGCCGGCATCGAGCTCGACCGCAAGGTGCTCGCCGACATCGCCGTCCGCGACCCCGAGACGTTCCGCCGATTCGCCGACGCTGCCCGCGAGGCCTCGGCTGCCTGACCCCGTCCAGCCGATACGCGAACCTCCCGGGCGCCGATTCCTCTCAGAGGACGGCGCCTTTTTCGTTTCACCGACCGCTCAGATGATCTCCTCCCCCGAAAACCGACACCTCAAGGAACTTCGCAAGCTGACCCGCCGGGCGGCTCGCGAGAAGACCGGCCGGTTCGTCGCCGAGGGCGAGGACCTCCAGAGCGCCGCCTTCGCCGCCGGCGTCACGCCGCTGGTCAGGCTCTGCCCACCCGGGCTGGGTCCAAGGCTGGCCGACGCCGGCGACGCCGGCGACTGGCTCGAGGTCGACGCCCCGCTGCTTGACCGCGTCTCGGCGCTCGGGTCCGGCACGCGGGCGATCGGCATCTACGAGCAGCGCTGGGCCGCGTCCCCGACCGGGCCGCTCTGCGTCTACCTCGACGGGGTAGGGGATCCCGGGAACGTCGGGACGATCCTCCGCTCGGCTCACGCCTTCGGCGCCTCGTCGGTCGCGATCGGCCCGGGATGTGCCGACCCGTACGGTCCGAAGGCCGTCCGCGCGAGCATGGGCGCGATCTTCTCACTCGAGCTGACCCGAGCCCTCCCGGGCGATCTCCCCGGCGAGCTGATCGGCCTCGCCGCTGACGCCGCCGACCCGCTCCGGGGCCCGCTCACCGGCGATGTCACCCTGCTGATCGGATCCGAGCGCCACGGCCTGCGGCCCGACGTGCTCGCCGCCTGCGACCGGCTCGCGTCGATCGCTCAGGCTGCCGGCGACTCGCTGAACGCGGCGATGGCCGCGACCGTCGCCCTCTACGAGCTGACCCGCCAATGAGCGTGCTCGAGCGGATCAGCCAGCTCCGGGCCGAGGCGACGGCTGCGATCCAGGCGGCCGGCGACACTCGATCGCTCGAGGAGCTCCGGGTCGCCTACCTCGGGCGCAAGGCAGAGCTTCCCCAGCTCCTGAGGGGAGTCGCCGGGCTCGACCCGGCCGAGCGCGGACCCGTCGGTCGTGCCGCCAACGAGGCCCGCCGGGAGCTCGACGGCCTGATCGACGCCCGCGAGTCCGCGCTGGCCGCCGCGGAGCTCGAGCTCCGGCTCGTCGCCGACAGGGTCGACGTCACGCTGCCCGGCGATCCGCCCCAGCAGGTCGGCCGGCTCCACCTGCTGACGCAGACCCGCCGCGAGATCGAGGACGTCTTCCTCGGGCTCGGCTTCTCGATCGTCGAAGGCCCCGAGATCGAGCTCGTCCACTACAACTTCGACGCCCTCAACCACGACGCGACCCACCCGGCGCGGGCCCGGTCAGACACGTTCTACGTCTCGGATGACGTCCTCCTGCGGACGCACACCTCGCCGATGCAGGTCCGCGTCATGCAGCGCCAGCCGCCGCCCCTCTATGTGATCGTCCCCGGACGGGTCTACCGGCCCGACAACGACGCCACCCACACGCCCCAGTTCCACCAGATCGAGGGCCTCGCCGTCGACGAGGGAATCACGTTGGCCGACCTCAAGGGCACCCTGCTCGCCTTCGCCCAGGCGATCTTCGGCGACGAGCGCGACGTTCTCCTGCGGCCGCACTTCTTCCCCTTCACAGAGCCCAGCGTCGAGGTCGACGTCTCCTGCTTCCAATGTCGCGGCGGCTGGCGCAAGGACGGCTCCCGCTGCTCGCTGTGCAAGGGATCCGGCTGGCTCGAGGTGCTCGGCGCCGGGATGGTCGACCCGAACGTCTTCGCCCGGGTCGAGGACCTCCGTGACGAGCCCGGCGTCTATGACCCCGACCGCGTCCAGGGCTTCGCCTTCGGGATGGGGATCGAGCGGATCGCGATGCTCAAGCACGGCGTCCCCGATCTCCGCCTCTTCTACGACAACGACATCCGCTTCCTCGAGCACTTCTGAGTCGATCCGATGCTCGTCCCGATGACACTGCTGCGGCACCTCTGCGACCCGCCCCTCTCGACCGAGGAGCTGGCCGCCCGGCTGACGATGACCGGCACCAAGGACGAGCGCGTCTTCCATCACGGCGTGGCCGATCCCACCGGGTTCGTCGTCGGAGCGGTGCTCGACGTCAGGCCCCACCCCGACGCCGACCGGCTCCGCGTCTGCACGGTCGACGTGGGTCTCGACCAGCCGTCGACGATCGTCTGCGGCGCACCGAACGTCGCCGCCGGCCAGACCGTCGCCGTCGCCCGTCCCGGCGCCGTGCTCCCCGACGGGCGTAGGCTGAAGTCGGCGAAGCTCCGCGGCGTCGTCAGCGACGGGATGATCCTCTCCGAGCTCGAGCTCGCCGTCGGGACCGACCAGGGCGGGATCATCGTGCTCGACCACGCGTTGACGCCCGGCACGCCGCTCGCCGAGGCGATCGAGCTCTCGAGCGACGTGATCGAGTTCGAGATCACCCCCAACCGGGTCGACTGCCTCGGCGTCTACGGGATCGCCCGCGAGGTCCACGCGTCGACCGGCGCGCCGCTGGAGCCGCCGCCCTGGGCCGATGACCTCGGCAGCGCCGACGGCGACGCCGGTGGGGCGCAGGTGATCGTCGAGGCCGCCGATCTCTGCAGCCGGTTCATGGTCCGCGCCTTCGACGCCGTCCGGATCGGCCCGTCGCCTGCCTGGCTCAAGGCGCGGCTCGTCGCCGCCGGGATGCGGCCGATCTCCAACGTCGTCGACATCACCAACTACGTGATGCTGCTGACCGGCCAGCCGCTCCACGCCTTCGATCTCGATCGCGTCGCCGGGCACCGGCTCGTCGTCCGCCGCGCCGGCGACGGCGAGCCGATCGACACGCTCGACGGTCAGACGCGGGCCCTCGACGCCGAGATGGTCGTGATCTGCGACGACGACGGGCCGACCTCGATCGCCGGGATCATGGGCGGCGCGCGCTCCGAGGTCGAGCCCCAGACGACGCGCGTCCTGCTCGAGGCGGCGACCTGGGACGGCGCGAACATCCAGCGCAGCTCGACCCGCCTCGGCCTGCGCAGCGAGGCATCCGGCCGCTTCGAGAAGGGCCTCGAGCCCGAGGTGGCAGCCGACGGCCTGGCCTACGCGACGCGCCTCCTCGTCGAGCTCTGCGGCGCCCGCGTCCTCCCTGGAACCGTCGACGTCGGCGGACCCGGTCCGGACCCGGCCGCGATCCGCCTGCACCCCGAGCGCGTCGCGCGCCTGCTCGGCAAGGCGATCGGCTCCGCCCGTTGCACGGAGATCCTCACGGCACTCGGCTTCGGCGTGACACACGTCCCCGGCGTGCTCGAGTCGGGCGTGCTCGACGACGCCGGCGACCTCGACGTGACGGTTCCCGCCTTTCGCCGGTCCGACGTCACCCGCGAGGTCGACCTGATCGAGGAGGTCGCCCGGATCGACGGCGTCGACCGTCTGCCGGCCACCCTCCCGCCCCGCAACGGCGCCGCCGGCCGCCTCACGCGCGCCCAACGCGCCCGCCGCCGGGCACAGGACGTCCTCGTCGGGCGCGGCCTGCACGAGGTCGTCGGCTGGAGCTTCACCGACTCCGGCCTGGCCGACCGGCTCCGGCTGCCCGACTACCACCCGATGCGGCGCGCCGTGCGGATCGAGAACCCCCTTTCCGAAGCCCAGTCGCTGATGCGCACCAACCTGCTCGGCTCGCTGCTCGACATCGCCCGCCACAACGTCGCCCGCGGCGCCACCGACCTGGCGCTCTTCGAGTCGGGCACCGTCTACCGCGTGCACAAGGCCGACGAGCTCGCGGACGCCCCGAGCCCGGTTTTCGAGGCGCACATGCTTGGCGGCCTGCTCACCGGCGCCTATGGCGGGCGGTCGTGGCGCGCCCGTGGGGGTGCGCCGCCGGCCGACTTCTTCACCGCCAAGGCGCTCGTCGCCGCCGTCCTGGACACGCTCGGAGTCGACTGGTCGGTCGCCGCCGCGCCCTGGCCCTTCCTGCACCCCGGCCGTACCGCGAACGTCCTCGTCGGCGGCCGGCGGATCGGCTTCGTCGGCGAGGTCCACCCGCTCGTCGCCGCCGAGTGGGGCCTCGGCCGGATCGCCGCCTTCTCACTCAACGTCGACGTGATCGCCGCAGCCACCCCGGCCGTCGTCACCTACACCGGCCTCAGCGACTTCCCGGCGGTGCTCCACGACCTGTCGGTCGTGGTCGGCGACGACGTCCCCGCAGAGCGGGTGCTCGCCGTCGTGCGCACCCACGCCGGCCCCGAGCTGGCCGGGGTCGACGTGCTCGATGTCTACCGCGGCGACCAGGTCGGCGCCGGGCGGGTATCGCTGACCCTCCACCTCGAGTTCCGGGCCGCCGACCGGACGCTGACCGACGCCGAGATCGCCGACCGGCGCGCGGCGATCACCGCCGCCCTCGCCGGCGAGCTGGGCGGTGAGTTGCGTGCCTAGCGTCGTCGTCGCCGGGGCCACCGGCTTCGCCGGGGCGCTCGCGGCATCCCTGCTCTGGCGGCACCCCGACTTCGAGCTGCGGGCGGTCACCGCCCGCTCGGAGAACGGTCGCCGGCTCGACGATCTCTACCCCCATCACCGCGTCCCGCTCGAGCTCGAG
>DATCEH010000019.1:0-6074 GCA_036510225.1 Solirubrobacteraceae bacterium
CGATGACGGCCGCGTTCCCGACGAACACAGCTCCCAGCAGCCCGGCGATCACCCCAGCCGGAACCCGCTCCGCCCGACGATGCGCGACACCTGCCGCCGAACCCTCGAACGCCGCACTCTGGGAAGCCATCGCACCCAAAGCAAAAACCACTCGACTAACGCAAGCCTAAGAGAACCATGAGTCGTCTCTTACAGACACCTGAGACCACCCCCGCCCCCCAACCCAGCCGGCCGACCCCTCAAGAAGAACCCAGCCGACCCGGTCGCGAACCGGGCGCCCACCAACGGCCCGCGTCTCTGGCAGGGCCTCCAACAAGGGGCGTTCCGTGGTGCCGACCGGACGCGCCGGCAGCTCTCAAGCGAGCAGTGTTCGGCGGAGCCGCCCCCGAGCGGAGCGAGTGCCCGTCCGCGAGCCCGCCGCCGACATCCCGACGAGCAGAGCACGCCGGGCGGCGGCCAGCCGAACACTGGGAGCGCCCTCGCGAACCGGGCGCCCACCAACGGCCCGCGTCTCTGGCAGGGCCTTCAACAAGCTCCGTTTCGTAGTGCCGACCGGACGCGCCGGCAGCTCTCAAGCGAGCAGTGTTCGGCGGAGCCGCCCCCGAGCGGAGCGAGTGCCCGTCCGCGAGCCCGCCGCCGACACGCCGACGAGCAGAGCACGCCGGGCGGCGGCAGCCGAACACTGGGAGCGTTCGTGCGGGGGGAGGACCGTGCCGACTCGGGGCGAACGGCAGGGTCATGCGCTCACGTCAGCTTCATGTCTGCCTCCACGAATTCGCCGAGCAGGCCGCCTTCGTCCTCGCCGCCGCGACCGAGGCCGGATCGTCGGTCGGCTACGAGGTCGTCGCCGAGGGCGGCCGCGGCAACCGGCCGGCTCTCTACTGCTACCGGGCACTCACCGGCGAGTTCATCGACCGCCACCGCGAGGCACTCCGCCGCCTCCCGAGCTACCAGCGAGCCGTCGGCACGCTCGCCGGTCTCGACGGCCTCGGCGCGTATCTCGACGCCCGCGGCCTCGCCCATCCCGCCGGCGGCCAGGCCGGTCTCGCAGAAGCCGCCCTGCGGTGCTTCGTCGAGCGCGTCTTCGACGAATCCAACTTCTCCCTGACGACCGACCGCTTCGAGCCGGCCTACCACGAGCTCGAGCAGGCCGCCGTCGACGGCCGCGCCCAGGCCGTCGTCCTCGCCCTCCTGCGCGGCATCACGACCGAGTCCGAGCAGGTCCCCCTCGGCGACGGCGCGATTCTCGCCCCGCCCGAGTGCCTCGAGGATCTCCCGCCCGACCCGGCCTGGTCGCGCGAGGACTCCCACACCCTCGCCGTGGCGATCGCCCCCGGCGACGGACCCGACGGCCTCTCGGTCGCCCTCGACCGACTCGGCGACCTCCAGACCGCGATGCGCCTGTTCGCTCCCGGGATCGGCTTCGCCCCGCTCGCCTGGGTCCGCGGCCAGGAGTCCGGCTGGCGCCCACTCGCCGTTCCCGTCCGCGGCCGCAGTGGCGGTCTCGTGACGATCGCCGCAGACCAGGAGGACGAGCTCCGCGCGTTCTGCAACCTCGTCGCCCGCCGCCGGCCGATCGGCGGCCAGACGGCCTGGGCGCTCGAGCGCTTCGAACTCGGCTGCGAGCGCGGCGACGAGCTGATCGGATTCAGCGACCACCTGCTCGCCCTCCGGGCCATGCTCGAGCCCGAGGGCATCCCCAGCGGTCGTCTGGCCGGCCGGCTCGCCGCCCTCTGCGCCGTCGCCGACCGGCGCGACGAGATGGCCGAGCGCATCGCTCTCGCCGTCGACCTCGAGGACTGCCTGATCGCCGGCACCGAGCCGATTCCCGCCGGCGCGCGCACCCTCACCCACGAGATCGAGGGCCACCTCCGCGCCCTGCTGCGCGACGTGATCTGCGGCCACCTCCCCGACGACCTGGCCGCCCTCGCCGACGAGCTGATCGGCTCGGCCCTCGACCCCGACGCCGATCCCACGACCGTCAAGCCGGTCGCCGGACGCCTCCATCGTCGCGAGCCCCGCCCGGCCACCGACGTCCATGGCCAGTCCTCGCCCGCCCGGACCGAGCTCTTCCCCTGACCCCGCCGAACCCGCCGCCGGCCCGCTGACCAGCGCCGCCCCCGGCCGAGCCCCGCTCGCCGGCGCCGCCCCGCCTACCCGTGATCGCCGGAAACCGCTCCGAACAGGCACGACCCGACCTGCGCGAGCCCGGCAATCTCGCGGATCTCGCCCCCGAGCCCCGGGACGAGGACCATCGGCGGACCCCCCAACTCCCGCTCCAGCCGCTCGGCCTCCGCCCGATCCCGGCCGGCCAGTACCTGGAAGTCCCTGAGGTTCTCGGCCACCCGACCGGCCAGCCGCTCACCCAATCGCACGGCCAACTCGCCGCGCACCGTCTCCGGATCCGCCCGATCCCCCGGGTCCAGGTGCATCCGGTTGACGACCACTCCCGTCAACCGCATACCCGCCCGGTCGAGCTCCCGCGCGAACGCGATCGACTCGTCGACCGGCCGCCGTTCGGCCGTGCTGACCAGGATCACTCCGGTCCCCGGATCCCGCAGCAGCCCGGCGACCCCGTCCGCACGCTCCGCGAACCCGTCGAGCAGCCCGCTCAGCGCCCGGAAGAAGCCGCCGACCTCGCCGAGCAGGTCGACACCCGTCAGCCGGCCGACCACGCCGAACATCACGCCCGTGCTCCGTCCGACCAGCCGGGACGCGAGGCTCGTCGGAGCCAGCAGAGCCCGCAGCGCCCGTCCCTCGAAGAACTGGGTCAGGTGGGCCGGCGCCTGGATGAAGTCCAGCGCGTTGCGCGACGGCGGCGTGTCCAGCACGATCGCGTCGTAGTCGGCCTCCCGATCGAGCTCGTACAGCTTGGCGATCGCCGTGAACTCCTGCGACCCCGCAACCGCGCTCGACAGCTCCCGGTAGATCCGGTTCCCCAGCACCTCGTCCCGCGACCGCTCGTCCGGCGCGAGACGGCCGATCAGATCATCGAAGGTCCGCTTCGGGTCGAGCATCATCGCCCACAGCTCGCCCGTGCACTCGACCCCTCGCCGGCTCAGCCGGCCCGGGTCGACCAGCCGCGGCTCGTTCCCCAGCTCGTCGAGCCCCAGCGCCCCCGCCAGCCGCCGGGCCGGATCGATCGTGACCAGCCCGACCTTCTGCCCACGCCTCGCCAGCTCGAGGCCGATCGCCGCCGCCGTCGTCGTCTTGCCGACGCCTCCCGCCCCCACGCAGATGCAGATCCGCCGTCCCCCGAGCAGCTCGCCAAGGCCGCCCGTCCCGCTCACCCGGCCTGCTCCAGCAGCTCGGCCAGCCGTCTCACGGCCTCCCGTCCGAGCTCCTCGGCCCCGACCAGCGGAAGCTCCAGCGGGCGCTCGGTCACGCCCGCCCTCAGCCGCTTGAGCTGGGTTCGCTCGCCCCGTACCCGGTCATCCCCGGCCAGCGCCAGATCCACAGCCCGGCTCGTGGTCGGCGCCAAGTCCTGCGCGAGCACCGCCCGCAGCCTCGCCCTGTCGCGCGTGGCGAACCGCCCCGGGTGGACCGCGTTGACGATCACCCCGGCCAACTCGATCCCCAGGTCGGCCCGCAGCCGGCCGCCGGTCTCGAGGACCTCGTTGACCGCCGGCTCATCCGCCGTGCAGACTCCGACCACACCGGTCGTCTCCGGATCGACGAGCGTCGCGTGGATCGTCGCCGCGTGCCGCGAGATCGGACCCCGCCGGGCGACGTTCGCGAACGTCCGCGGCGCCCCGAGCAGGCTGATCCCATACCCGGTCGCCGGCGCGTCGACGATCACCAGGTCGTACGGCTCGCCCCCCGCCGCCCGCCGCACCGGCTGGGCCAGCTCCCAGATCTTGCCGACCGTGAGGAGCTCCCGCAGCCCCGGCGTCGCCGCCGCCAGATACCCGAACGTCCGGCTCGACGACAGGAGGTCGGCCACCGCGTTGATCGGCAGCTGGTCGCGCAGGTATTCCTCCATCGCCCGCTGCGGGTCGATCCCGATCGACCACAGGCCCGGCTCGAGCTCCCGTTC
This sequence comes from Solirubrobacteraceae bacterium, assembly GCA_036510225.1. Taxonomy (GTDB): domain Bacteria; phylum Actinomycetota; class Thermoleophilia; order Solirubrobacterales; family Solirubrobacteraceae; genus Palsa-513. The sequence continues at coordinate 4,037 of DATCEH010000019.1, forward strand.
CCCGCCGGTCGCCGGCTCCCCGGCCGTCCCGATCCCGAGCATCCCCGGCAGGTCGTCGCGACCGCCGACCGCCGCGACGATCGTCCGCAGACCCCGCCTCGCCGCTGCCAACCCGAGCGCCGCGGCCACCGTCGTGCGCCCGACGCCCCCCTTCCCCGTCACGAACACCACACGCCTCTCGAGCAGCCGGTCGACGTTCATCGGTTCGTGACTCGGGTCTCGCACTTGGTTTCGCGGCGTGCCGGACGTTGCCGTCCGAGCCGCCGCGGCTCGACTCGGTTCCGACCAGCCCGGGATCTGATCGGCCGCCCCGGGCGGCGACGAGGATGTTGACGGCAGCTTCGCGAAATGGTTGCCTGAGTCTGCCGGCTTTCGCGGTCTACGGGCCGGCGACGGCCCATGCGTGCCTGAGGACGGCGATTTCCCCTGGTTTCCTGGGGTCGGGCTCTCTGCCGTCGGACTGGGTGGTGGAGAAGGGGACTCTTCGCGGAAAGAAGCTGCCTGAGTCAGGCAACCACTTTGCGATGAAGGGCTCAGCATCCTCCTTCGCGGCCCGGGCGCCCCTCTCGACAATCGAGTCTGCCCGTCACGGTCGACACGAACGGCGTTTCGAGACGAACAGCGTTCGAGACGAACAGCGTTCGAGACGGACAGCAAGGACAAGACGACCTTTCCCGGGTCGCCTGCGCACTCGAGCGCTCACTGCTCCAAGAACCGGGACCTCCCGGGCCGCCGCCGGCCGGACCAGACAGGACCTCAGGACGGACACGGCGGTCGTCGCGATCCGCCCGCGCGGGCCCCGGAAACGAATCCGTCCGCCGCTTACGGCACCGTTCGGACGGAAACCATTCGCCACGTGCTAAGCCTTTGGGAGGAATCGGCCTGGCGCGTGCGAATAATGACGCGTAAGGGACAACCCCTCGCAAGGAGCCTCCGTGGACGGCAAGGCCAAGGTCATCGCATTCGCCAATCAAAAGGGCGGCGTGGCGAAGACGACAACGACACTCAACCTGGCCGCGGCATTCGCCGAGGAGGGTCACCGGGTGCTCTGCGTCGACATGGACCCCCAGGGCAACCTGACGATGTCCCAGGGGATCGACCCGGACACGCTCGAGCTGTCGATGTACGACGTCCTCGTCCACCACACGTCGATCCGCGAGGTGATCCGCAAGCGCGAGGTCGATATCGCCTGCGCGTCGATCGACCTGGCCGGCGCCGAGATCGCGATGTCCACCCAGATCGGCCGGGAGCGGTCCCTGGAGAAGGCCTTCCGCCCGATTCTCGAGGACTACGACTTCATCTGCATCGACACGCCCCCCAGCCTCGGCCTCCTGACGATCAACGCGCTGACCGCGGCTGACAAGGTGATCGTCCCCGTCCAATGCGAGTATCTCTCGATGCGCGGCCTGATCCAGTTGCAGAACACCCTCTCGATGATCCGTGAGAACCTCAATCCGAACATCGATATCGAAGGAATCCTGCCGACCCTGGTCGACTCGCGTACGATCCACGCCAAGGAGGCGATCGAGATCCTCGAGGAGAATTTCGGCGACCGGGTGTTCGCGTCGCGGATCCGCAAGACGATCCGCTTTGCCGAAGCCCCGGTCAAGGGGATGTCGGTCCTGAAGTACGAACCCGACGGTATGGCCGCAGAGTCCTACAGAGCGCTGGCAAGGGAGGTCCTCCATGGCAGGCACAAATAAGCGTGCGAGCATGCGAGAGGGTCCGCTGGCCGCGCTCTTCCGCAAGACCGGCGACCCCGCCGACATAGAGGCGGCCGGCCCGCCCGAGACGCCGCCGCACCCCCGCGACACCGGCTACCCGCACCCGGCCCTCTCGGCCAAGGAACCGGCGACCGAGGCCGCCCGGGTCCCGTCGCCCCAGGAGCGCCTCCGCCACGCGTTCTCCTCCGAGCTCGAGATTCCCGACGACATCCTCGATCCGATCGACGCCCGCCGCGCCGACCCGGCCGCCCGCCGCGCCGTGGACCCGATCGACGACGTCCACGCCCGCACCGACGCGCCCGCCCGCTCCCGCC
>DATCEH010000020.1:0-6051 GCA_036510225.1 Solirubrobacteraceae bacterium
CCCGCCGCGGGCGCCCACCCGGACGACCGGGCGAGGCGCGCCCGTTGCGGCGACGCCGGCCGCGTCCGGGGGCGGGGACACCGTCTTCTGCAGCACGGCATCCTGCACCCAGTCGGGCAGGACGGTGCTCGTTCCGATCGAGGGCGGAAGCTGCGTCCGGGACGGGACGACCGGCACGTGGACCCGCCTGGACGCCGGCGCGCCCGAGCCGATGGTGATCTGCCTGCCGGGGTCCAACGTCCCCGACGTCGGCGTCGCGGTCGGCGTGCCGACGCTGACCGGCAGCCGACTCGACCACGCCGAGACCGCCCTCGACCGGCTGGGAATCCCCTACAGGACATCGGGCGGCGGCCTGTTCGGGATCATCTCGTCGAGCAACTGGACGGTCTGCGCGACGAGCCCCCCGGCCGGCGGCGAGCTTGGGCCGGGGAACGAGGTCACCGTCTTCGTCGAGCACACCTGCTGAGCGGGGTTGCACCCCCGCAGGGCGTGCGGATCTCACCGGGAGAAGCGTGCATAACCCTCGGTCGGAGTGGGTAGCCGAAAGCCTCAGGTGGCTTGTCGATCGATCGGAGAGTTGGCATGAACCAAAGGCTGGACCTCGGGCACCGGCTGCTCAACGCAGCCGAGGAGAAGCGGCTCGCCCGACAGGTCGAGCGGGGCGATCTGGCCGCCAAGGAGGCGATGATCAACGCCAACCTCCGACTCGTCGTCTCGATCGCCCGCCGCTATCAGGGCGCCGGAGATCTCGACTTCGAGGAGCTTGTCCAGGAGGGCGTGTTCGGGCTGATCCGCGCCGTCGAGAAGTTCGACTGGCGGCGGGGCTTCCGCTTCTCGACCTACGCGACGCTGTGGATCCGCCAGTCGATCCAGCGGGGGCTGAACTCCCGCGGGCGGGCGATCCGCCTGCCGGCGATCGAAGCCCAGCGCGAGCGCCGGCTGGCGGGCGTCGAGCGATCCCTGTCGGCGACGCTCGGGCGTGAGCCGACGACCGACGAGTTGGCCACCGCGGCGGCCGAGGCGCCGAGCGACGTCCAGCGCCTGCAGGCTGCGGGCCGGGCGATGGCCAGCCTTGATCGGGTGGTCGACGACGAGGCGACCACCGAGCTCGGCGACCTCCTCCCGAGCGGGGCTCCGATGCCCGACGAGCTGGCCGAGTCCCACGACCGGGAGGAGACGATTCGCAGCACGCTGGCAGAGCTCCCGTCGACCGCCCGCGCGGTGATCGACCTCCGCTTCGGCCTGGCCGACGACGCCGAGCCGCTCCCCCTGACGACGACCGCCGCCCGGCTGGGCTTGTCGACTGCGACGGTCCGCCGGATCGAGCGGGAGGCCCTCGCCGAGCTGGCCGCCGACTCCCGGCTGGCGGCCTACGGCGACGCCGCCTGACCGGGCCGGTTTTGCGTTGGACGGGCACGGGTATCAAAGTGTCAACTGTTGCTTACTAGGAGGCTCCAAATGGCTGCTTTTGTCATCCTGATACTCATCCTGGCCCTGTTCGGCGGCCTGGGCTTTGCCGTCCACCTGCTCTGGTTCGTCCTTGTCGTCGCCCTGATCCTCTGGGCGATCGGCTTCCTGATCGGTGGCGCCGAGGCCGGCTTGGCGGGCGGCCGTCGGCGGTGGTACGGCCGCTGGTAGAGCGCTTGGCCGGCGTGCCCGGCCGTTGCCGAAGGACCTCCGGGCCGCCTGGATCGAGGCGGCCCGGACCCGTTTTCGGACCCGGTCGTGAATAGCCGCTCGGAATTGTGGGTACGAACTCCGCGAAGGGCCAGGTGCCGATTTCCCCAGTTCCGGACATGGAGGCTGTTGAAATGACCGCAGTTGCTTCTCCGCCGACCACCAGCCGGCGCAGCCTGGCCGACAGCGTCGGCGGCGTCGAGCTGGACGAGCTCTTCACCCGCTGGCAGCGCCACCAGGATGCCGCGGCCCGGGACGCGCTCGTCGCCCGCTTTCTTCCGCTCGCCCGCAGCCTCGCGAGGCGCTACGACCGCTCGTCCGAGCCGTTCGACGACCTCGTCCAGGTCGCGTCGCTCGGCCTCCTGAAGGCGCTCGATCGGTTCGACGCGAGTCGGGGACACGCGTTCGCGTCGTTCGCCGTACCGACGATCCTCGGCGAGCTGAAGCGATACTTCCGGGACTCGGGCTGGGCTGTCCACGTTCCCCGGGGGCCGCAGGAGCGGGCCCTCAAGGTCGAGCAGGCCCGCCAGCAGCTGACGACCGACCAGGGGCGTCCGCCGACGGTCTACGAGCTTGCCGAGTACCTCGAGCTGAGCACGGAGGACGTCCTCGCGGCGCTGGCGGCCGCCCAGGCCTACGACGCCCTCTCGCTCGACGCGCCACGCCCGTCCCAGGAGGGCGGCGACGGCGTGAGCTACGGGGAGCACTTCGGCACCGAGGAGGCCGGCTACGCCCTGGCCGAGGCGAACGTCCTGCTCGACGGGGCCGTCAAGCACCTGCCCGAGCGCGAGCGGATCGTCCTGCACCTGCGCTTCGCCGAGGACCTGACCCAGACGGAGATCGCCGAGCGAATCGGCGTCTCCCAGATGCAGGTCTCCCGTCTGCTGCGCCGGTCACTCGAGCAGCTGCGGATCCTGACTCGCGCCGAGGAGTAGGAGCGCCGATCAGGCGGACGGGCGGTGGCCCTCGCCGAGGCGGGGCCGCCGCCGCGCCGACCGGTGTGGCAGGGCGAGGCCTGCGGTGAGGCGGGAGTCGGGGATAGACGAGAGAATGTCCGTCGGTGCTCGCGTCGATCCCAAGCCCGCACGAGAACGGGTTCCATCTCGGGCCGTTCTTCTTCCACGCGTACGGGTTGGCCTACGTCGTAGCGGTGACTGCGGCCGTCATGATCTGCTCACGCCGGTGGGAGGCGCAGGGCGGCTCGCGAGAGCTCGTCCAGGAGTGCGCGCTCTGGGGCTTTCCGGCCGGGATCATCGGCGGGCGGATCTACCACGTGGCGACGAGCTGGAACGAGGTGCCGAAGACGTGGTGGGGTCCGTTCGCGATCTGGAAGGGCGGCCTGGGGATCTGGGGGGGGATCGCCGGGGGAGTGATCGTCGGGATCTGGGTCCTGCGAAGACGGGGGGCGAACGTCTCGGCGATGCTGGACGCGGCCGCACCGGCGATCCTCGTCGCCCAGGCGATCGGGCGGATCGGCAACTACTTCAACCAGGAGCTCTTCGGCGGGCCGACGAGTCTGCCGTGGGGCCTGAAGATCGACCCGGTCAACCGACCGGCCGGCTATCTCCAGTACACGACGTTCCAGCCGACCTTCCTCTACGAGATCATCTGGAACCTCGCGCTCGCCGGGACGCTGATCTGGCTCGGCAAACGGCGGGAGATCCGCCCGCCCGGCCTGTTCGCCCTGTACGTCGCCGGCTATTCGGCGTTCCGGATCTTCGAGGAGACGCTGAGGGTCGACCCGGCCCACTACTACCTCGGCCTGCGCCTGAACTTCTACGTGGCCACCGCGATGACCCTGGTCGGGCTGGCGTGGTTCGTGCGGACCCAGCGCCCGGCTCGGCCTGCGGGCGCGCCAAGCATCGGATAATCGTCCACCGACCATGCCGATCACGGTCGGGGCGGATATCCTCAGGGGCATGCCGAGCACTTTCACCCGACTCCCGAAGGTCGCGCGGCGCCGGGCTCGGAGGGTGCTCTGCGTGATCGCCGTGGGCGCGCTCGGCGTGCCGCTCGCGGCAGCGCAGGCCAACACGAGTCACGCGGGCTGGCCGGTGATCCTCCGGCCGAACCTCCAGATCAACAAGACGAACGCGAACGAGACGATCACGGGGCACCCGGGCGTTCACAACGAGCTGCTCGGCGGCAACGGGAACGACACGATCTACGCCGGCAACATCGGCGACGTCCTGTGGGGCGACTACCAGCCGGGCACGCAGTCGACGACTCAGATCGACACGATGATCGGCGGGGCGGGGAACGACTTCTTCTACGCGAGCCACGGGACGAACTTCATCAACACGGGCACCGGCTACGACATCGTCCACGCCCACTACGGCCGGGGGACGATCCACTGCCTGTCGAGCAGCGACATCGTCTACCTGAGCCATAAGAGCCGGCCCGACTACAAGCTGTCGGGCTGCAAGCACATCAGCTACGCGACGACCGGCTCCTGACGCTCGGTTGCCGTTCCGGCCGGGTCGCGGGCGGCTAGCCGATCGCGACCGCGGGGACTCGGCCGGGTCCGCCACCGGCAGACGAGTCGGGCTCGGCGTCCTCGGCGGTCAGCGGCTTGGCGATGTCCTCGAGGCTCTGGCCTTCGGCCCTGACGCCGAGCAGCAGCTCGACGATGCCGCCGCCGATCATCAGGACGGCACCGAGGGCGAAGCCGATCGAGGTCTGGCCGGCTGACCCGGTGTCGATCAGCTTGGCGAACAGGAGGGGTCCGACGATCCCGCCGACGGCTGTGCCGACCGCGTAGAAGAAGGCGATCGCGAGGGCGCGGGTCTCCATCGGGAAGACCTCGCTGACGGTCAGGTAGGCCGAGCTGGCGCCGGCCGAGGCGAAGAAGAAGACGACGCACCAGCAGGCGGTCAGCGACGTCGCGTTGAGCGAGCCCTGCTTGAAGAGGAGGGCCGTGACGAGGAGCAGGCAGCCGGAGAGGATGTAGGTGCCGGCGATCATCGGCTTGCGGCCGACCGTGTCGAACAGGCGGCCGAGCAGGACGGGGCCGGCGAAGTTGCCGACGGCGAAGGCGACGAGGTAGTAGGGCACCTGACCGGAGGCGGTCTTGAAGAAGGTCGTGAGGATGTCGCCGGCGCTGAAGAGCATCGAGTTGTAGAGGAAGGCCTGGCCGATGAAGAGCGACAGGCCGAGCACGGTGCGGCCGGGATAGAGCTTGAAGACGGTCCGGGCGATCGTCAGGAAGCCGATGCTCTCGCGCTGGCGGATCGTGATCGAACCGTCGGGCTCAGGGAGCTCCTGGCCGGTGGAGCGGCGGACGCGTTCCTCGATCTCCGAGACCACGGCTTCGGCCTCGTCCTCCCGGCCGTGGATGACGAGCCAGCGGGGACTCTCGGGGACGTTGCGGCGGACGAAGAGGACGGCGAGGCCGAGGACGACGCCGAGCCCGAAGGTCAGCCGCCAGCCGAGGTCGGCGGGGAAGATGTTGGTGTTGAGGGCGACGATCGACAGCAGGGACCCGAGCGCGGCGCCGATCCAGAAGCTACCGTTGATGAGGATGTCGATCCGCCCGCGCGACCGGGCGGGAATCAGCTCGTCGATCGCCGAGTTGATCGCCGCGTACTCGCCGCCGATTCCCATGCCGGTGAGGAAGCGGAAGAGGAGGAACCACCAGAGGCTGAACGAGAAGGCGGTCAGCAGGGTGGCTGCGAGATAGAGGCCGAGCGAGACCATGAAGAGCCGCTTGCGGCCGAAGCGGTCGGTCAGCCAGCCGAAGAAGAGGGCGCCGAGGCAGGCCCCGGCGATGTACGCGGCGGCCGCGCCGCCGGCGACCTCGCCCTTGGTGATCGAGAGGCCGCTGCCGATCTCCGACAGGCGGCTTCCGATCGACCCGACGATCGTCACCTCGAGACCGTCGAGGATCCAGACCGTGCCGAGCCCGATCAGGATCATCCGGTGCCAGCTCGACCACGGGAGACGGTCGAGGCGAGCGGGAATCTGCGTCCGAATCCGACCTGTCTCGACCCCGCCTGCCATTGGACTCCCCTCCGCTTTCACCGGCTGGGGCGCGCCCACCGCGCCCGACGGAGGCTCGATACCCAGGACCCGTGCGGGCGAAACGGCGCCCGGCCGGCGGCGCCGGGAGCGGGCGCCGGGAGCGGGAGCCCGGACCGGGCGCCTGGAGCGGGAGCTGGCGCCGGGAGCCGGGAGCGGGCGCCTGGAGCGGGAGCGGGCGCCGGGAGCGGGAGCGGGCGCCGGGAGCGGGCGCCGGGAGCGGGAGCGGGCGCCGGGAGCGGGCGCCGGGAGCGGGCGCCGGGAGCGGGAGCGGGCGCCGGGAGCGGGAGCGGGCGCCGGGAGCGGGAGCGGGCGCCGGGAGCGGGCGCCGGGAGCGGGAGCGGGCGCCGGGAGCGG
>DATCEH010000021.1:0-20589 GCA_036510225.1 Solirubrobacteraceae bacterium
CGCGAACGACACGGCCGGGCCCTACGCGGTGACAGCGAGCTCGGCCTACGGCTCGGTCTCCTTCTCGCTGACGAACACGGCGGCGGGGATCGCCGCGAGGATCGCCGCGCTTGCGCCTTCCGACGAATCGGCCGTCGTCACGCACGGCTACCCGGACGCGCTGCGCGCGCGGGTCCTCGACGCCAACGGCAACCCGGTCGCCGGGGTGACGGTCTCGTTCACGCTCGGCTCGAATGCCGGCGGCTCGAGCCCGACGGGGTCGAGCACAGCCGGGTCGGGCACCGCCGGGGCAAGCTTCGAGGACGGCGCCGGCCAGGCCGACGCGGTGACCGACTCCGCGGGGATCGCGAGCTCGCCAGGACTCGCGGCCAACAGCACGGCCGGGGCGTTCACGGCCACGGCCAGCACGGCCGGCGTCGCCGCGACGGCCGTCTTTGAGCTGCGCAACCTGGCGGGGCCGCCGGTCACCGTCACGGCGGGGGCCGCAGCCTCGGAGTCCAGTCCGGTCCGGGGTCGCTTCCCGATCCGGCTCGCGGTCACGGTGACCGACGCCGAGCGCAACCCGGTGGCCGGCGCGCTCGTCACGTTCTCGGCGCCCGCCCGCGGCCCGAGCGGCGTCTTCGCGTCCGGCAGACGCACGGCCGGCCATCGCACGGCGAGCGTGCGGACGAACTCCTCTGGTGTGGCGATCGCGCCGGCCCTGCGGGCGAGCGCCCGGCCCGGTGGGTACATCGTCAGGGCGAGGGTCAGCCGGGCCAGGTCGACCGCGGCGTTCGCGCTCGTCAACGAGCCACCCGGCCGGGCGCCGTGAGCGGAGCGCCCCCCGCGCCGGGCAAGCTGCATCCGGCCGACCTCGCTCGGGTCGCGAGCGTCGGCCTGCGCACGAGACGGACGCGCGCCGGATTGTCGGCGCTCGGGATCGCGATCGGCGTCGCCGCGATCGTCGCCGTGCTCGGCCTGTCGGCCTCCTCGCAGGCCGGCCTGCTCGCGGAGATCGATCGGCTCGGGACGAACCTGCTGACCGCGACCAACGGCCAGAGCTTCACCGGCCAGAGCGCGCCGCTGCCGCTCGCCGCGCCGGCGATGATCGCCCGCATCGAGCCGGTCACGACGGTCGCCGACACGGCGGCGATCGACAGCGCCAACGTCTTCCGAAGCCCGCTGATCCCGACGATCGACACCAACGCGCTGACGGTCGAGGCCGCCAGCCTGAACCTGCCGGGCGCCGTCGGGGCGAGCGTGGCCCGGGGCAGCTACCTCAATGCTGCGACCGAGACCGAGCCGGTCGCGGTGCTCGGCGCGGCCGCCGCCCAGCGCCTGGGCGTCGACCGGATCTACGCCGGCGAGCGGATCTGGCTCGGCGGCATGTGGTTCTACGTGACCGGGATCCTCAATTCGGCGGCCCTCGCACCCGAGATCGACAGCAGCGTCCTGGTCGGGTTCCCGGCGGCCGCCACCTACCTCCACTACACGAGCGTCGTCGCTGGCAGGCCGGGGATCGGAAGCCCGACGATGATCTACGTGCGCGCCGCGACCAGCCAGGTCGCCGCGGTCCAGGCCGTGCTCGGGGCCACGGCCAACCCCGAGTCGCCGAACGAGGTCGATGTCAGCCAGCCGTCAGCCGCGCTTGTCGCCCGAGCCGACGCTCAGGGCGCGCTGAACGACCTCTTCCTCGGGCTCGGCGCCGTCGCCCTGCTGGTCGGCGCGGTCGGCGTCGCGAACATCATGATCATCTCGGTCCTCGAGCGCCGCTCGGAGATCGGCCTGCGCCGGGCGCTCGGCGCGACGAAGGGCCAGATCCGCGCCCAGTTCCTCGGCGAGGCGATCCTGCTCGCCACGCTCGGCGGGATCGCCGGCGTCGGCGGCGGGGCCCTGGCCACGGGGGTGTATGCGACGACGAAGCACTGGGCGATCGTGATCCCACCACTCGCCTGGGGCGGCGGGTTCGCGGCCGCACTCGCAATCGGTGCCCTCGCCGGCCTGCTCCCCGCGATCCGCGCCGCCCGCCTATCGCCGACCGAGGCGCTGCGCACGGTGTGAGACGCGAGTACCGACCGGCTCGCCGCGACCCGTCGGTGAGACGGCTGCGATGACTTTCGTCGTACCCGGCCGTCTTGGAGATATTGCCCAACACAACCCCAAGGAGGGCGTCGTGAGCAGGACCAGGACTGGCATCAGCAAGCTCGGCGTGGTGGTCGTTCCCGTGTCAGATCAGGATCGGGCGATCGAGTTCTACGTCGAGACGCTCGGCTTCGAGAAGCGCCGGGACATTCCGTTCGGCAACGGCTACCGCTGGGTCGAGGTCGCCCCGGCCGGCGCCGTCACGGCGATCGCGATCGTCCCGCCGCCCCCTGGCAAGCCGACCGGTGGCGTCGAGACCGGGATCGGTCTCTCGACCGACGACGTCGACGCCGACTACGCTGACATGAAGGCCGCAGGTGTCGACGTCGACGCCGAGGTCACCCGGATGGGCGGCCCCGTCCCGCCGATGTTCTGGTTCCGCGATCCCGACGCAAACACGCTGATGGTCGTCGAGGACGCCTGAGCCGCCTTATCATCCGGCGGATGTCCGACGCGCAGACCGGATGGCGGGGAGGGGCATCCGCGGTCGCGGTGCTGACCTTCGACGTCGACGCCGAATCGCCGATCCTCGCCGAGGGCCGGCGGTACGCCGACCACGCGATGGTGATGACCCACCAGGCGTTCGGCCCGCGGGTCGGCGTTCCCCGGCTCTTGGCGCTGCTCGCCGAGTACGGCCTCCCGGCGACGTTCTTCGTCCCCGGCCTGACGGCCGAGCGCTATCCGGAGACGGTCGCCGCGATTCTCGACGCGGGCCACGAGGTCGGCCACCATTCCTACGGCCACCGCAGCGCCGTGACGCTGACCCCGGACGAGGAGCGGGCCGACTTCGAGCGGGCGCTGGTCGCGCTCGACCGGGTCGGCGTCAGCCCCCGCGGGCACCGGGCGGCGCTCTGGGAGGCGAGCTGGAGGACGCCGGGACTCGTCGCCGGACACGGGTTGGTGTACGACTCGAGCCTGATGGACGCCGATTCACCATACGTCCTCGAGACCGACCAAGGCCAGATCGTCGAGCTCCCACCCCATTGGAGCCTTGACGACTGGGAGCAGTACGCCTACCTCCCGCAACCGCGGATCGGCGCGCTGATCCGCTCGCCGGTGACGGTCGCCGAGATGTGGATCCACGAACTCGACTCGATGCGCCGGCACGGGTCGCTGTTCATGCTGACCTGTCACCCGTTCCTCAGCGGCCGGGCCGGCCGGGTCGAGGCACTCCGGCGGGTCATCGAGGCCGGGCTGGAGATGGGGGACGTCGAGTTCGCCAGCTGCATCCAGGTCGCCGACCGGGCCCGGGCCGACCCGTCGGTCGAGCGTCGCCGGCTCGAGCCGGTGGTCGTTGCGCCGGGCACCTACCCCGAGGAATAGCCGCCGACTGGACCACGCGTCCAGTCCCGGGGCCGAGATCTTGGCCCTCCACCATCTAGGTTTGGTCAGACCATCTACCTAGGCTTGGTGTCGAGGGACCGGTCTGTCGACAAAAGGCGGGGCCAGATGGCTGTTGCAGAGCACCCGGGCGAGCTGCTGAGCGTCGACGATCGCAACCGCAGGTTCGGGGTCGAGACGAACGGGATCAACTTCATCGGGGAGGAAGAGCGCCTGATGGGGCAGCGACAGCTGTCGACCTTCTGGATCGCGTCGAGTTTCTATCCGTTCAACCTCCTCCTGGGGATCCTCGTCTACGGGCTGGGCCTCCCCCTCTGGGCGACGATCGTCGTCGTCGTGGGGATCGGCTTCGTCGCGTACTTCTACGTCGGCCTCGCGTCGATCCCCGGCGCCCGGTCGGGGATCTCGACGCAGGCGCTGACGCGGGTGACGTTCGGGATCAACGGCAATCGCGTGAACGCCCTGTTCGCTTGGGTCACCGGGATCGCCTACGAGGTGATCAACGTCGTGACCGGCGTCCTGGCCGGGGCCGCCCTCTTCCACGAGATGGGCTGGCGCTCGGGCGGCCACGGCCAGACGATCGTCGCCCTGATCGTCGTGTACGGGTTCTCGATCCTCCTGCCGTATCTCGGCCACGCGACGGTGATCTACGTCCAGCAGGCCTTCGCCGTCGTCCTCGCGATCGCCTCGGCCGCGATCTTCATCAGCCTTGTTCCGCACCTCGACCTCAGCGCGCGGGTCCACGGCACGGGAATCTCGTTCGCCTCGGGCTTCTTCATCGGCTGCGGGATCGTCATCTCGGGGGCGTGGGGCTACGTGATGATGGCCGCCGACTATCCGCGGTACATGCCGTCGAGGACATCCGGCAGGAAGATCTTCTGGAACGTGCTGTTCAGCGCTGGGGCACCGGCCGCGTTCCTCGGCCTGGTCGGGGTCCTGATGGCCTCGCGGGGGAACCTCACCGCGCTGACCGCAGACCCGGTCGGCGGGTCGAAGGGCGAGCTGTCGAGCGCGATCTTCGTGATCTGGATCCTCGCGGCGATCGGCGGGTCGATCGCCAACAACGCGCTGACCCTGTACTCGGCCGGACTCGCCGCCCAAGCGCTGGGTCTGCCGGTCAAGCGCTACCAGGCGACGATCATCGACGCGTGCATCGCCACCGTCGGGATCATCTACATCCTCTTCATCGACAACGGCGGCTTCCTCTCGTGGCTGAACTCGGCCGTCGTCTTCAGCCTCGCCTGGCTCGGGCCGTTCGGGGCGATCTGGCTGACCGACCTCGCCTGGCGAAAATGGACCGCCCTGCCCGGAGAGGTCCACGGCGGCCGGGCGAGCCCGTTCTGGGGTCTCGACGGCGCCCGCCGCGTCGCCTGGCCGGCCCTCGTGCTCGGGATGTTCGCGGCGATGATGTGCATCTCCGTGCCGAAATACACCGGCCCGGTCGCCGCCGCACTCGACAACACGGACTTCTCGTGGCTCGCCGGACCCCTCGTGGGTGGGTTGGTCTACTTCGTGTTCGCCCGGCGGATCGTCCGCCGGGAGGTAGCCGACCGCTACCGGCTGACCCCGCCGGCCGTTGAGATCGACGCCGAGGAGGCCTACTCGACGGGGGTCGAGCACCTCCTGCGGGGCTCGCACGCCAAGGTGTGAGCCGGGCGGCCGGCGGCCACCGCGAGCGCGGGGCCGCGAGTAGATTGAGCGGCGCCGATGATGCGTGAGCCGTGGGATGCGCTGGAGTCGCCGCGGTTCACCGGGCCGCGGACGTTCGCCCGCCTGCCGCACACGAGCGACCTCGCCGGCGTCGACGCCGCCGTCTACGGGATGCCGTGGGACGGGTCGACCTCGTTCCGCTCGGGCGCCCGGTTCGGGCCGGAGGCCGTCCGGTCGATGAGCGGGATGATCCGGACCTACAACCCCGTGCTCGGGGTCCAGGTCTTCGGCGAGCTCTCGACCGTCGACTTCGGCGACGCGCCGACCGTGCCCGGATACGTCGAGGACACGCTCGTTCGGATCGAGGCGTTCGTCGCAAGGCTGGCCGAGGCCGGCGTGATCGGGATCGGCGTCGGCGGAGACCACAGCGTCGCGGTCGCCGAGCTGCGCGCCCTCGCGAAGGTCCACGGCCGGCTGGGGGTCGTCCACCTCGACGCCCACACCGACCTCTGGGACTCGTACTTCGGCCGACCCTACTCCCACGGGACGGTCTTCCGGCGGGCGATCGAGGAGGGTACGATCGACCCGGCCCGGGTCATCCAGGCGGGGATGCGAGGACCCCTGTACGGGGCGGCCGACGACGAGATTCCCGGCGAGCTCGGCGTCGAGACGATCCCCTGGGTCGAGCTCGTCGAGCTCTCCCCGACGGAGTTCGCCGCCCGGGCGCTGGCCCGCGTCGGCGACGGACCGACCTTCCTGAGCTTCGACGTCGACTTCGTCGACCCGGCGTTCTGCCCGGGTACCGGCACGCCGGAGGTCGGCGGGCCGACGAGCTTCCAGGCGCTGTCCTATCTGCGCGCCCTGACCGGCCCACGGTTCGTCGGCTTCGACGTCGTCGAGGTCGCCCCGCAGTACGACCCGGCCCAGGTCACGGCACTGTTCGCGGCGAACGCGGTCTTCGAGATGCTCTCGCTCGTCCAGCTGGCCCGCCGCGGCTGACGATGCCGGTTGCTCTGGTCACCGGGGGGAGCTCCGGCATCGGCGCGGCCTGCGTGGCCGCGCTGGCCCGGCACGCGGTGCTCAGCGCCGTCGTCGACTCCCGGCCGGCCCCGGATGCCGCGCTGGGTTTCATGCTCGACGTCCGCGACCGGCCTGGTCTCGCCGCGGCGGTCGAGCGCGTCGAGTCCGAGCTCGGGCCGGTCGACTTCCTCGTGACCGCGGCCGGCTACTACGAGGCCTGCGAGCTCGCCGACCTGGGGGATGACGCCTGGCGGGAGATGCTCGACGTCCACGTCGGCGGCACCGCGAACGCCTGGCGGGCCGTGCTGCCGGGAATGCTCGCGCGGGGTCGCGGCGGGGTCTGCGCGATCGGCAGCGAGCTCGGCCTCTGCGGGGATCCCTGCGCCCCGCACTACGCGGCGGCCAAGGGCGCGATCCACGCGATGACCAGGAGCCTCGCGACCGAGCTCGCCCAGACCGGCGTTCGGATCAACTGTGTCGCCCCGGGACCGACGGACACTCCGCTCCTGACCAACGACCCGAACGCCCCCGGCTATCCGGCCGGGCTTCCGCTGGGGCGGGTCCTAACGGCCGAGGAGATCGCCGGGGCGGTGTGCTTTTGCCTGCTCGAGCAGACCAACCTGCTCGGGCAGGTCATCTCGCCGAACGGCGGGGCGGTGGTCTGACGTGCTCGACGGGATCGACGGTCGCGTCGCCTTCGTCTCGGGAGCCGGGCAGGGGATCGGCCGGGCGATCGCCGAGCGCCTGGCGGCCGAGGGGGCGAGGGTCTGCGTGAACGACATCGACGACCGCAGGGCTCGGGCGGTCGCCGACGCGATCGGCGGCTTCGCGGCGCCGTTCGACGTCAGCTCGTCGGAGGCCGTCGACGGCGGGCTCGCGACGTGCGCGCGGGAGCTCGGGCCGATCGAGCTGCTCGTGGCCAATCACGCGTACATGACGATGGGCCCGTTTCTCGAGCAGGACGACAACGAGCTCGTGCGTCACCTCGAGGTCAACCTGCTCGGTACGGCCTGGCTGATCCGCGCGTGCGCCCCGGCGATGGCGGCGCGCGGGTTCGGGAGGATCGTCGCGATCGCCTCCGAGTGGGGACAGATCGGCTGGCCCGAGGCGACCGAATACGCGGCGAGCAAGGGCGGGATCATCGCCCTGGTCAAGAGCGTCGCACGTCAGTACGCCGCCACCGGCGTCGCGGTCAACGCCGTCGGCCCGGGCGTCACCGACACCCCGCAGCTCGATGTCGACGCCGGGGCCGCGGGCCTCACGCACGAGGAGATCGTCGCCGTGTACGCCCGGGACATCCCGCTGGGGAGGGTCGGGCGGCCGGCGGACGTCGCAGCGACCGTGGCGTTCCTCCTCTCGAAGCCGGCGATCGCCTTCGTCGGTCAGGTGCTCGGGCCGAACGGCGGGTCGACGCGGATCTAGCGCCAGTGTCCGGGTCGACTGACTGGCGGCCGCCGCGCCCGGCGACCGACGACGCTTACGCGAGTGCTTGCGAACGTGGTGGAGCAGGCGACTCTCCAGGGAAGTAGTTGACTGACTCAGGCAACCACTTCGCGATGAAGGTCTCCGCATGCACGCCCGCCGACCGGGAGGAGCCCGCTCGCAAGGTCACGCCGACTCTTCATATTTCCCGGACCCGTCGGGCCGGGTGAACCGAGCTGCGGCTACACGCGGTAGCGGGCCCCGGCCGGCGCCGGGAGGCCGTCGAGCTCGGCCACGTCGTCGGCCGACAGCTCGACAGACGCGGCCGCGGCGTTCTCCTCGAGCCGCTCGGCCCGACGGGTCCCGGGGATCGGGATCATCAGGTCGTACTGGGCCAGCAGCCAGGCGAGGGCGATCTGCCCGGGCGCCGCGCCGTGGCGGTCGGCGACGGCCCGGACACGGTCGACGATCGCGAAGTTCTCGTCGATCGCGTCCGCCGCGAAACGCGGGTTGGTCGCGCGCATGTCGCCGGCGGTGATCGTCTCGCGGGTGACCTGACCGGTGAGGAAGCCGCGGCCGAGCGGGGCGAACGGGATGAAGGCGGCCCGGTGGTCGCGGCACCAGTCGAGCACGCCGTTCTCGACAGGCCCCCGCTCCCAGAGCGAGAGCTCCGACTGGAGCGAGGCGACCGGGTGGACCGCCTGGGCGGCGTCGAGCTCGTCGACGGTCGCCTCGGACATCCCGATCGCCCGGGCCTTGCCGGCGGAGACGACCTCGGCCATCGCTCCCCACGTCTCGGCGACCGGGACATCCGGGTCGGTGCGGTGGAGCTGGTAGAGATCGACGTGATCGGTTCCCAGGCGCTCGAGTGACGCATCGATCGCCGCGAGGACGTGCTCCGGCCGGCCGTTGCGGGTCATCTCCAGGGGCTCGATCGAGCGGACCTCGAGGCCGCACTTCGTGGCGAGGACGGCCTGATCCCGGCGGTCGGCGAGGGCCCTGCCGACGAGCAGCTCGTTGGTGTACGGCCCGTAGACGTCAGCCGTGTCGATCAACGTGACACCGAGCTCGAGCGCCCGGTGGATCACCCGGATCGACCGGTCGTCGTCGCGGTCCTCGGGGTTGTAGGCCCACGACATGCCCATGCAGCCGAGGCCGATCGCTCCCACGGCGGGGCCGTCGGCACCGAGCGTGCGGGTCGGGTAGGGCTGCGAGCTCATCGTCGGAAGCCTAGCTCGCCGGCGTCGCGCAAATCGAACCTAATGGCAAAGACTAGGCTAGACGTTAGATGCCGGCCGGCACCCAGGATGAGGAGCACAGATGAAGCTCTTGGTCTACGGCGCGACCGGGCCGGGGATCGCGAAATAGCATGGAGGTCATGGCCGCGCCGGCGCCCGCCCCCGGGGAGGAACGCTCGCTCGGGCTTGCTCTCGTCAACACGGAGCTCGCTCATCGGGGCGAGCCGGTCGACACGCTCGTCGACGGGCGGGCCGCGGCCGGCTGGCTGGATGCGCATGGACTGTCCGGGTGCGGGCCGGCGGAGATCACCGAGGCCGACGTCGACGGGCTGCGGCGGCTGCGCGCGGCGATTCGCGCGGCCTTCCTCGCGCGGATCTCCGGCACGCCGGTCGACCGCGAGAGTCTCGACCGGCTGAACGCGGCGGCCGCCGGCGGACCGCGGGCGCCGCAGCTGACCTGGGCGGTCGGCGGGCCCGAGCTGGAATGGGCAGGCCCGAAGTCGGGAACCGGCGTCGGCGTCGCGCTCGCGACGATCGCGGCCGACGCGATCGAGGTCGTCAGCGGCTCGATCGGCGACTCACTGCGGGCGTGCGCGGCCCACGGGTGCGTGCGGATCTTCCTCCAGGACCACGGCCGCCGGCGGTGGTGCTCGCGAACCTGCGGGGATCGGGTCCGGGTGGCCCGCCATTACGAGAAGACCCGGCGCGAGCGCGGGTAGGCGGGGACGTGGCCGCCGATCGGAAGCCCCGGGCACGCCCGCGCGTCGAGCTGCGGACGCCGACGCCGGCCGACCGGGATCGATACATCGCGGCGATGCGCGCGAGCCGGGCGCTCTACCGGGGGTTCGTCAGCCCGTGGACGACGCCGGACGCGTTCGACGGGCTGGTGCGCCGGGCGCAGGACGACAGCTTCGAGCCGATGCTCGCCTGCCGCAGGGACGACGGGGCGATCGTCGGCTTCGTGAACATCAGCCAGATCGTTCGCGGCCGCCTCCAGAGCGGGTTCATGGGCTATGGGGGCGTCGCCGGCCAGACCGGGCAGGGTTACATGACGGAGGCGATCGGGCTGGCCCTCCGGCGGGCGTTCACCGAGCTGCGCCTGCACCGCATCGAAGCGAACATCCAGCCGAGCAACACCGCGTCGATCGCCCTCGTCAGGCGGTGTGGCTTCGAGCTCGAGGGCTTCTCGCCGCGCTACCTGAAGGTCGGCGGCCGGTGGCGCGACCACGAACGGTGGGCGATCCGCGCCGAGCAGTGGCGCGCCCTACGGTCCCCGTGAGCCGGCCGGGCCCGAGCTCGGCCGGGGGACCCGTCGTCGTGGTCTCGCCCGACTCGTTCAAGGGGACCTTCACCGGGCGGGAGGTCGCCGACCAGCTGGCCGCCGGACTGCGGGCTGGTGGAATCGAGGAGCTCGCGGTCTGCCCGCTGGCCGACGGCGGCGAGGGGACGCTCGACGCGCTGCTCGGCCGGCTCGGCGGCGAGCTTCACCATGCCACCGTGCGGGATCCGCTCGGCCGGCCGATCGACGCCGTGTTCGGGCTGACCGCCGACGGCCGGACGGCGATCGTCGAGGTCGCCAGGGCGGTCGGCCTCGACCTCGTCGGGGCTGACGAGCGAGATCCCGAGGGGGCATCGACGGCCGGGGTCGGCGACCTGATCGTCGCTGCCGTCCGCGCCGGCGCCCGGGAGATCCTCGTCGGGCTGGGCGGGAGCGCGACGACCGACGGCGGCGTCGGCGCCGTCGATGCGATCGTCGCGTCCGGCGGACTCGGAGCGGCGGGGGTCGTCCTGCTGTGCGACGTGAGCACCCCATTCGAGCGGGCGGCCGACGTCTACGGCCCGCAGAAGGGCGCCGACCCGGCGGCCGTCCGTCGGCTGGGCCAACGCCTCGACCGCCTTGCGATCCGACTCCCCCGGGACCCGCGCGGCCGCCCGATGACCGGTGCGGCCGGCGGTCTCTCGGGCGGCCTGTGGGCGGCCTTCGGCGCCGCGCTCGTCCCCGGCGCGGGGTTCGTCCTCGACCGGCTCGACTTCGACCGGCTGCTCATCGGCGCGGCGGCGGTCGTCACCGGGGAGGGCCGCCTCGACGAGCAGACGGCTGCCGGGAAGGTCGTCGCCGAGGTCGCCGGCCGCGGTCTGCGAAGCCGGGTCCCGGTCGATGCCGTCGTCGGCTGCGATGCGCTCGGACCGGAGGCCGCGGCCGCGATCGGGCTGCGCTCTGTGCGCGAGGCCGGGACCCGGGCGGCGCTCCGGTCGGCCGGGGTCGAGCTGGCAGGCGTGGTCGCCGGCCGGTGTTGACACGATCGGCCGACGTCGCCGACGCTCGACGACGAAATGGTCGACTGAGTCTTGTCGGCTTTCGCGGCGGCGGCTGTGCCCACGTGGCGGGGGGCTTGGCGAGCATGCCGTCGAGGATCATTCGGCCGGGCTCGGGCGCTCAGAGGCGGGCGAGCGCTCTTGCGGGGGACCGGGTCGTGGAGAAGTGGACTCTCTCCAACGAAAAGTAGCTGACTGACTCAGGCAACTACTTTCGCGATCAAGGTCTCGCATCCACCTCCGCCCGCGCCCGGGAGGAGCCCGGTCGACCACCTTCGAAAGCCGGTGCTGAGACGTCCTACGCGACCGGTGCCGGCCGATCTACGCGACGACGGCGTCGAACGCGTCGAGCAGGATGTCGGCCGTCTCGCGGGTCGCGTTCTCGCCCATCAGGCCGACGCGCCACATCGCCGGCGCCGTCGGCCCGAGCCCGCCGCCGACCTCGATCCGGTGCTCGCGCAGGAGGCGTGTCTGGACCTGCTTCGCGTCGACGCCATCCGGCACGCGGATCGCCGTCAGCTGGGGAAGCTGGTGGGCCGGGTCGGCGACCGTCTCGAGCCCGCGCTCGCGGACACCGGCCTGGAAGTACTCGCCGGCGTCCGCATGCCGCGCGACGCGCGCCTCGAGGCCCTCGTCGAGCGCCAGCCGAAGGGCCTCACGGAGTGCGTAGATGTGCAGGACCGGTGCCGTGTGGTGGTAGGTCATCGGTCGTTTTGTCCAGTAGTCGGCGAGTAGCAGCAGGTCGTCGTAGAAGCTGGCCGGCGTCGTTCGGGCGGCGATTCGCTCGACGGCCCGCGGGGACGCCGCGACCGGCGACATGCCCGGGGGCGCGGCCAGGCCCTTCTGGGTGCACGACGCGCAATAGTCGATCCCCCACAGCTCCGGCTCGAGCTCGATCGCCCCGAGCGAGGTCACGCAGTCGGCGAACAGGAGCGTCTCGCTCCCCGCCATCCCCTTCGCCAGCTCCTCGACCGGGTGGCGGGCGCCGGTCGACGTCTCGGCGTGGACGACGGCCAGCAGGCGGGCGTCGGGATGCTCGGCGAGCGTGCTCAGCAGCCGGTCGTTGGAGACGACGGCCCCCCAGTCGTCGTTGACCTCGATCACCTCCGCCCCCCGGCGGCGGGCGATCTCCTGGAGGCGGAAGCCGAAGAACCCGGCGGCCCCGATGATCACCTTGTCGCCGGGGTCGACCAGGTTCACGATGCCGGCCTCGATCCCCTGGGTCCCGGTACCCGACAGTGGTAGGACGAGGCCGTCCGAGCGCCGGTAGCAGGCCCGGAGGAGCTCGACCACCTCGAGCATGATCTCCTGGAAGTCGGGATCCATGTGGCCGAGCATCGGCTTGGCCATCGCCGCCACGACCGACGCATGGACGTTGGCCGGCCCCGGGCCGCAGAGCAGGACCGGGTCGGGGCTGACCGGGGCGATCGGCGTGGCCATGGAGTCAAGCGTACCGCGCCAAGCTGGACGGTTGCCGGGGACCGAGGGTGGGTACGCGGTGTACCAGACGTCCACCACGAGCAAGGAGGAACGCATGTCCGATTCGCCGATCGCCCCCACCGAAGGTCGAGGCGGAGCCGCACCGACAGGGTCCGAGTTTCACGAGAAGGGCGACGCCGCCGATGTCGCTGCCGACGGCATCGTTCCGGCCGGGCTGGGCGGGGCGGACGCTCCCGGCGATCTCCAGCAGGAGGCGACTCCGGAGATGGGCACCGAAGTCCTCGGCGGGTACGCGACAGACCCCGACGTGACCGCGACCGACGGCGGCGTCGACCTCAGCGCCGGCGATAACGCCGACGCGACGTCCAACGGCGGCGCTGCCCTCGTCGAGGGCACTCCCGACGCCTCGGCGGTTCAGACCCAGCCGGACCCCGACGACGCCTCCTGAGTCAGGGCCCGGTCGGCCTCGCCGACGCCGATTCTCGCCGGACAGGTTCCCGCGCGCACGCCCCCGCGAGACCGCGAATCTCGCGGGCGGCAGTCGGCTGGCGGCCGAGGATCGTCTCGGACGCCTGCCGGCTTGGCGGCCGAGGATCGTGGCGGCCGAGAATCGCCTCGGACGCCCCTCCGGCGCCCTGATGGCCCCCGCGTGTCGCCGCGACGGACCCCGCGGATTGCCGGATACCCCGCGCCGCGTCAACGTCGCCCGCTGACCCCGTCAGCCGCTGCGCGCGGCAACACCGGCCGACGCGTTCCGGCTCGGCCGGATCTCCGTCGCGGGCCGGCGCAGCCTGAGCGCAGATGATCCATACGATGCACTGGTACGAAGGTAACTGTGCCGATAACCTTGGCTTCAGTCATGAACCCGCCGATTGCCTTCAGCCCCCTGCTCGTCCACATCCCGCACGCCGTGCCGGTTGTGATCGTCTGGGGGATCATGCTCCGCTTCTATCTCGTCCAGCGCAAGCAGAGGCAGGAGCAGGCGGGCGCGGTCCTGGCCGCGCCGGTGACGGACTCGGCGACGCGGAGCTCCAGCGTCCGCACGACGACGGATCCACCCGTTGCGCGGAGGGTCTGGGCGGTGGATGACGCCGCCCCGTCCACGGCCGTCGCAAGCGATCGTCGGGACGTGGCCGAGCTCGGTCGAGCACCCGCGGGACGTCTCTGATGGGCGGGTTGGATCGGTATATACTCGGGCAGCGAGGGGGGCGGAAGTGCGCGTGCGTTTTGCGACGTCGCCACACAGACGCCTCGGCATGCTCGGCACAACAAAGCAACCGGAGGTGTGCGGATGGTCCAGAGTAAGACGCTGGCGCAGTTGACGTCACTCGTGATCGGAGTCGCTTATGCGATCGGCGGAATCGTCGGCTTCGCCTACACAGGTTTCAGCGGCGTGACGGCGTCGAACGGTCCGAAGGTCTTCGGCATCCTCTCCGTCAACCCGTTCCACAACGTCTTCCACCTCGTCGTCGGACTCGGCCTGCTGTACGCAGCCGCCAAGCTGAGCACGACATTCAACGAGGGCGCGCTGATCGGTCTGGGATCGATCTACATCATCGCGACGATCTGCGGGTTCATCTACGCCCACATTCCCGTGATCTCGGTCGTCTCGAGCAGCGCGCCGGATAACTACCTGCACCTGATCACCGGCCTCACCGCATTGGCCGGCGGAACCCTCTCGGCGAGCATCAGCAAGTCGCCAGGCGGAACGACCCCAGCCAGCGCCCTCGGGCGGTAGCGAGCACCCTCGCCGTTCTGCGGGTAACGGACCCGTAGGACTGGCGCACCCACCGCACATTCTGGATCAGACGACCCGCGGGCTCATCGCCGGCGGGTCGTCTTTTTTTGTGTGCAGCCTACCGGCCTCACAGGCGGTCGCATCACGAGCTCCTGGCTTCCCAGACTGACGCGTCGCGAGCTCCTGGCTCCCAGACGACGCGGCGGACGCCGCACAACCTCGACCGATCCGCGATCCGCGATCTGCGGCTCGCGTCGTGTGACGCGTCGGCGCCGGCCGGCCAGTTCACGCAGCGTTCATCTAACTGACGCGATCGGGAAACGGCGGAAATCTAAGTTTCTCGCGAGTGGAGAGCACCCCTACAGCGAGGTGAACCGGAATGCCGATTACCCCAGTGACCAGCCTGTATGAGCAAGTCGGCGGCGAAGCCGGCGTCGAGGCCATCGTCGACCGCTTCTACGAGAAGCTCTGGGCCGAGCCCAAGCTCGACCAGTTCTTCAAGGGGATCGAACGCCAGGAGCTCAAGCGCCACCAGCGGATGTTCCTCAACCTGCTGCTCGGCGGCGGCGAGTTCTACACCGGCCGGCCGCTGACCGAGGCGCACGCGACGCTGAAGATCGACGACGTGTCCTACGACCTCGTGTGCGACTACTTCGTCGAGACGTGTCGCGACCTCGACATCGACGAGTCCGTCATCTCGATCGCCGGCGGAGCCCTCGCGGGCTTCCGGTCGTCGGTCGTCACCGTCTGACCCACCCCATGACGGCCGGCCGTCCGGCACACCAGCCGGGCGGCCAGCCGCGTGGCCGTCGCAGGTCCGGGCTGAGCCGCCCGACGCGGGGCTGAGCTCAGCCTCGCGCGAGGGCGAGCAGCTCGTCGATCGCCGCGTCGATGCCCGCCGCGATCCGGTCGGCGTCATCGGCCAGCGCGGCCTGCGCGTAGACACCGAAGCACGCCTCGTCATGGACGGTCGTCATCCCGATCGAGATCCCATGGCCGCCGGTCAGCGGGACGACCGGGTACGCGCGGACAGCCTCGCAGCCGAGCAGGTACAGGGGGACCCGGGGACCCGGGATGTTCGAGATCGTCAGGTTCGACAGATACGGGCTGGCGAGGATCCGGGAGGCCAGACGTCTGACGCCGCGCGGCGCGAGCGACAGGGCGCCGAGCACGGCGTCCGAGCCCTCGGGCTCGTTCTCCCGCTTGCGTTCGCGCATCGCCACGTGGATGTCCCGCAGCCGCCAGACCGGGTCGGCCTCGGCGGTCGGGAGGGGGAGGAAGAGGAACGCGATCCCGTTGCCCCAGCGCTCGTCCGGCCCCTGGACGCTGACCGGGACCATCGCCTTGATCTCGCTCTCGCGCGGCGGCTCGTCGCGCTCGTCGAGCAGGTCCCGCAGGCCGCCGGCGCTCGCGCTGAGCAGGACGTCGTTGATCGTCGTCCCGAAGTGGTTCTTGATCTCCCGGAGGTCCTCGAGCGGCCGCGACAGGAGCGCGAGGTGGCGCTGTCCGGTCATCTCCCCGTTGATCCGACTCGGCGGGGCGAGCGGCATCGCCGCGTGAACGACCGCCCGGGCCGCGCTCCACGCCTGGCCGGGCAGGTCCAGCAGCCGGCTCGGGTTGCGGGCCCACCCGACTGGGACCAGGCCGAGGTCGAGCGCCTGACCCAGCTGATGGCCGATCGCCTCGCCGACCAGCTCGATGCCTCCCGGTTGCTCCTCGGGCGCCCAGTCCTCCGGATCGACCAGCTCCGGCTCGGGCGTCACGTCGAGCAGGAGTGACATCAGCTCGACCGCGGCCAGGCCGTCGACCAGGCAATGGTGGGCCTTCCCGACGACGCCGATCCGTCCGTCGTCGAGCTGCTCGGCGATCCACAGCTCCCACAGCGGTCGACCGTGCTCGAGCGGCGTCGACATGACCTCGTCGACCAGCCTCCCGAAATCCCCGTGAGGCGCCTGGAGGACGTGACGCGACAGGTCGAAATCCGGGTCGTCGACCCAGACCGGGTCGTCCAGGCCGAGCGGGATCTCGAGCAGCCTCTGGCGATACCGCGGAGCCCGGCCGAGCCGGCTCTCGATGTGCCCGCGGACCGTCTCGAAGTCCGGTCGCGACCCGTCGGCCCGCGGCGCGAAGACCGCCGCCCACCCGACGTGCATCGGCGCGTCGGCCGATTCCAGGGAGAGGAATGCCGCGTCAAGGGCTGACAGCCGGTTCCGGCTCATAGAGGCCACGCTCGTCCCACGAAGGCTTCTACGAGTCTGGTCCCCGCCCGGTTCATCTGGGTGTCATACCGCACAATCGGAGCCGCACGTCGGCCGGCCGTCGGTCGGCCCGTCGATCGGCAGGTCGCTCGGCCGATCAGTCGGTTCTCCGATCTGCCTTCGGGCTGACCGGCCGGGTCGCCGGCCGGGAGCGGCGTCGAGCCCGGGATATGGTGTTCGGGGATGAACGAGAACGCCGAGCGAATCCTCAAGTCCGAGCTGGGCGGCAAGGCCCCCCGCGGAATGGACGGCCTGACCGAGGCGGACATGGCCGGCTTTGCCGGGATGCTCCACGACGCCAAGCGTCGCCAGTCACAGGAGCTCGAGGAGGCCGTCGACCAGGCGCTCGAGATCGTCCCCCGCCTGGTCCGCGGGACGGCCCGCCGGATCCTGTTCGGCTAGCCGTCGATGAACGCCCGGCAGAACTCAGAGGTCGAGATCCTCAAGCTCGCCCGCCTGGTCGGTGTCGAGCCGGACGACGTCCGGTACTTCGAGCAGGTCGACGCCCAGGACATCCGCGACCTCCGCGACCAGGTCACCGTCGTGATGTTCGATGCCGATCGCCAGATGCTCCAGCGGGTGGCCAACGCGACCCGCCTGATTCCGACCAAGCTCGCAGCCGTGATCGGCGAGCAGGCCTTCGGCCCGCTGCTCTGCGCCCGGGTCACCGGTCTGCTCGAGCCGTCCCGGGCGGTCGACATCGCCGGACATCTGCCGACCGACTTCCTCGCCGAGCTCTCGGTCCAGCTCGACCCCCGCCGGGCGAGCCGCGTGATCGCCGAGATGCCGGCCGACCAGATCGCGGCGATCGCCAAGGTCCTGGCCCGCCGGGACGAGCACATCGCGATGGGCCGACTCGTCAGCCACCTGTCGAAGGCGTCGCTCGCCGCCGCGCTCGACGTCGTCGACGACGAGGCGCTGCTGCGGACGGCCTACGTGATGGAGTCGAAGTCGAGCATCGGAGCCCTCGTCGCCCTGCTGTCGGCCGACCGCCTCGAGCAGATCATCCGGACCGCGAGCAGCGCCGGCCTCTGGCCTGAGGCGCTCGAGGTCCTCCGCCACGTGACCGACGATCAGCGCGGCTCGCTCGGAGACCTCGCGGCCGGCCTCGAGGACGAGGTCCTCGACAGCATGGTCCGGGCCGCCCAGGCCGACGAGCTCTGGGCCAGCGTGCTCCCGGTCACCCGGGCGATGAGCCCCGAGAGTCGCGAGCGCTTCGCGACGCTCGCGTCCGTCCAGACCCGGCCGGTCCTCGCGACGATCGTCGACGCCGCGGCCGCTGAGGACCTCTGGGCCGAGCTCCTGATCCTGCTCCCGGTCCTCCCGCCCGCCGCCCGCCGCCGGGTCGCCGCCCTGGCGGCCGCGTTCGGCCGGCAGGTCTTCGAGGGGATCCTCGAGGCCGCCCACGAGTACGACCTCTGGTCGCCGCTGATCCTCTTCGCCGCCGAGCTCGACAAGCCGGCCCAGAAGAAGATCGCCGAGTCGCTCGGCAAGCTCGACGACGACGCCCTCGACGGGCTCCTGGCCGAGGTCTACAACGAGCGACTCGAGCTCGAGCTGCTCGGAATCATCGCCCAGCTGGCGGTCGCCGGCCAGAAGCGAGTCGCCAAGCGAATGACCGACCGGGCCGACGAGGATATCCTCGGGGCACTCGCCGAGGCGGCCGACGAGCAGTCGTTCGCGCCGCTCCAAAAGGCGGCGAAGGCGAGTTGAGCATGTATAAGCTCCCGCCGGTGGACGCCGCCGACGCAGGTCCTGACGACGGCGCCGAGCCCGATGCCTACGGGCCTGTCGGGCACTCCGACTGGCTGGACGTCGACTGGTCCGAGCACCAGCGTTGGGTCCGCGTCGAAGGTCGATGGGTCAACGTCGTCGAGCTCGGCTCGGGTCCGCCCGTGCTCCTGATCCACGGGTTGTCGTGCTGGCAGAGCTGGCTCGAGAACATCTGCTTCTTCGCCCGCGACCACCGCGTGATCGCGATGGACCTGCCCGGCTTCGGCGCGTCGCAGGCCCCGGCCGAGCCGATCTCGATCAGCGGCTACGCCCGGATGCTCGACGCCCTCTGCGACGAGCTCGGCGTCGCCTGCGCGGCGGTCGTCGGCAACTCGATGGGCGGCTTCATCGGCGCCGAGCTCGCGATCCGCTTTCCCGCCCGGGTCGAGCGTCTCTGCCTGGCGCCGGCGATCGGCCTGAACATGGAGCACGTCCGCCAGGAGCGGCGCCGGACGATCGGCAACCGCGTCGAGAACGTCCTCTTCTTCGGCCTCGCCTGGCTGTCGGTTCGCTCCGACCTCCCGGTGCGCAGGGCCGGTCTCCGGGAGAAGCTGCTCAAGCTGATCGTCGCCCACCCCGAACGCCTCCCGGGCGCCCTCGTCCTCCAGGTGATCCGGGCGACCGGACGCGCGAGCGGCTTTGCCGCGGCGATCGACGCGATCACCCGGTATCCGATCCGCGACCGGCTCGGCGAGATCGCCTGCCCGACGCTGATCATCTGGGGCGCCGACGACCGCCTCGTCCCGGTCAGCGACGCGACCGAGCTCGAGTGGCTGATCCCCAACTCGCGCAAGCTGATCTACGACGAGACCGGCCACCTGCCGATGCTCGAGCGGCCGGCCCGCTTCAACGCCGACCTTCGCGCCTTTCTCGACGATGGCCCGCCCGCCAGAACCCGCCGGCGTGCATAGGCGCCCTGCGCGTTTCTCGCCGGGGTCGCCCGGCCGGGATATCATCAGCGCGATGCGGATCAGGTCTTCCGGAACCGGCCAGCACGACAGCCCGCCCGACGAGCAGCACAGCCCGCTCGACGCCTACGGGTCGGTCGGCCGGTCGGAGTGGATGGACATCGACTGGAGCAAGCACCTCCGCTGGCTGAACGTCGACGGATCCTGGATAAACGTCCTCGACATCGGCGAGGGCCCGGCGATCCTGTTCATCCACGGCCTGTCCGGCTGCTGGCAGAACTGGCTGGAGAACCTTCCGCTGTTCGCGCACGACCACCGCGTGATCGCCGTCGACCTGCCGGGCTTCGGCGAGTCCGAGATGCCGGTTGATCCAATCTCGATCAGCGGGTACGCGCGGACCGTCAACGCCCTCTTCGAGCCGCTCGAACTCGAGAGCGCCGTCGTCGTCGGAAACTCGATGGGTGGCTTCGTCGGCCTCGAGATGGCGATCTGCTTCCCGCCGCGGGTCGAGCGACTCTGCCTGGTCGGCGCGGCCGGCCTGAGCATCGAGCACCTGCGGACGGAGCGGACCCGCGGAATCCGCCATCGGGCGGAGAACGTCGCCTTCTTCTACGTCGCCTGGCTCTCGACCCGCTCGCCCGGCCTGATGGCCCGGCCCCGGCCCCGGCAGATGGTGCTCAAGCTGGTCGCCGCCCATCCCGAGCGACTGCCCGGGGCGCTCGTCGTCGAGCAGGTCGGCGGAGCCGGCAAAGACGGCTTCGCCGGGGCCCTCGAAGCCCTCACCTGCTACCCGATCCGCGACCGCCTCTGCGAGATCGCCTGTCCGACGCTGATCGTCTGGGGCGACAAGGACATCCTCGTTCCGGTCAAGGACGCCGCCGAGTTCGAACGGCTGATCTCCGACTCGCGAAAGGTGATCTACCAGGACACCGGGCACATCCCGATGCTCGAGCGTCCAGCCCGCTTCAACGCCGACCTCCGCGCCTTCCTCGAGGAGCGGCCGGGCGAGCAGACGCCGGTCGCCCAGACGCGCAGCTTCGCCGCCTGAGCAGGCCCGCCGACGCCCCGGATCGCCGCCGGCCCCGCCCCTGAACCCGGGTTCTCGCTCGCCGCGCCGGGCTCGCCGATCGGCCGCATCAGGCTGGACACGTCCGGATCGGTCGACTATTCTCTGCGCGCCAGAATCGGCGCAGCCGCTCCGCGACGGCGGGGACGGTCTCGCGACGATTCGGCGGTTCGGATTCTGCATACGGCGCGGAGCCTGCGAAAGGTGGCGGTCGGGAAATGATTGCTGCAGCGACGAACATTGATGGGCATGAGTTCTGGTACATAGCGCTTGGTTTGGGTGCGACGGTTGCTCTCGT